>CAYYTH010000010.1:0-96143 GCA_964474665.1 uncultured Aestuariivirga sp. | reverse complement strand
CCGCTAGGCGGCCCTCCCCCCCCTGGGGGGAGTGTATGGGGACCCAACCATGTGGGGGGAGGTGAGGGAACGCAGGTTCCTGTGTCGACTACCCGGATGCCGCCCCTCATCTCCCCGTTGCGTCGCGCAACGGGTCCCTTCTTCTCCCGTTGAAGGAACGGGAGAAGACGTAAGGAAATCGCCATGCGCCGTCATCGGGGGCCCTCCACGAGCGTGTTCTTTTCGCGTGGAGGAAGTGTCCGTCCGCCGCCGCCCGGTTGTCAATTGGGCGGCGTCAGGTTTCACCGGCTTTGCGGCGGAAATGCAGTGACCATCGTCACGGCTTGGGCGTGTCGTCGTCCTGCAGGATGCGCCAGGAGGCGCCTTCAAGGTCGTCATATTGCCCGGACTTCAGCGACCAGATGAAGGCCGCGAGGCCGATGCCGCCCATGAAGAGGGCGATGGGGATGAGATAGACCAGAACGTTCATGCGGCGTCCTTCAGGGCATGGCGGCCCGGTGCGGTGTCGGCTGGCTTTCTGGCGGCTGCGCTGTCCGCCGTCCGCCCGAGCCCGACGCGCAGGGCGTTGGCGATGACGATGATGGAAGAGGTGGACATTGCAACCGCCGCGACCAGCGGCGAGACGAAGCCGATCATGGCGAGGGGCACGGCGAAGACATTGTAGCCCACCGCGAGGGCGAAGTTTTCCTTGGCGATGCGCTGGCTGCGGCGGCCGACCTTGATGGCATTGACCACGGCCGAGGCCGACTCGCCCATCCACACGGTTTCCGCCGCGGTGCGGCCGATGTCGGAGGCGGATGACGGCGCCATGGACGTGTAGCCGGCGGCAAGTGCGGGCGCATCGTTGATGCCGTCGCCCACCATGAGCACCTTGCGGCCGGCCTTTGACAGCGCGTCGACATAGGCGAGCTTGGCCTGCGGGCTGGCCCGCGAGACGGCGGAGTCGATGCCGATGGCCTGGGCCACGCGCGCCACCGCGGCCTCGCGGTCGCCCGAGAGCAGGTGGACGGCGAGGCCCATGTGCTTCAGCGCCGCGACGGTGTCGGCAGCATCGGGGCGGAGCTGGTCCTCGAACTGGAAGAGCACGGGGGCGCGGGCGCCGCGGCGGAAGGCGAATTCGAGCAGGCCGTGATCTTCGCCGCTCTCCTCCATGCCGCACCAGGCGCGGCTGCCGAGCTTGAGAGCCTCGCCCATGTACTGGCCTGAAAGACCGAGGCCGGGATGTTCGGCAATGTCGGTGACGGTGACGGGCTGGAGCCCGCGCTGCGCCACCTCGCGCACCAGGGCGCGCGACAGGGGGTGGTTCGAGGCCTGGGCGAGGCCGGCGGCCAGCGCCAGCGTCTCGGTCGAGACCATGAGCGGCGAGACCAGCGCCGGCTCGCCCTTGGTGAGGGTGCCGGTCTTGTCGAAGATCACCGTGTCGACGCCCGACAGCTTCTCCAGCGCCGCACCATCCTTGATCATCACGCCGGAGCGGAACAGCCGGCCGCTGGCCACCACCTGGACGGCAGGAACGGCAAGGCCCAGCGCGCAGGGGCAGGTGATGATGAGGACGGCGATGGCCGCCATGATTGAGTCGTGCCAGCCATGGCCCAGCAGCAGCCAGCCGAGAAGGGTGATGGCGGCCAGCGTATGGACGGCGGGCGAATAGAAGCGCGCCAGACGGTCGGCGATGCGGATGTAGCGCGACTGGCCCTGCTCGGCCGAGGACATGAGCCGCACGAGTTCGCTGAGGAAGGTGTCGTTGCCCGCCGCGGTGATCTCCACCGTGAGGGTGGCGGTGACGTTCATCTCGCCGGCATGCACCTTGTCGCCGGGCTTCACTGTCTCGGGTGCCGACTCGCCTGTCAGCAGCGAGCGGTCCATGTCGGAGGTGCCGTCGCGCACGCGGCCGTCGGCGGGGAGCCTGTCGCCCGCGGCGACGGCGACGACCATGCCAGCCTTGAGTTCGCGCGCGGGCACATAGCGGCGGCTGCCGTCATCCGCCACCACCGTTGCACCTTCGGCGGAGAGCGAGACGAGCTGGGCGATGGCCGAGCGCGCACGGGCGCGCATCAGGTGATCGAGGTAGCGGCCCGCCAACAGGAAGAAGAGCAGCGTGACGGAGGCATCGAAATAGGCATGGGCCTCGCCGTTGATGGTCTCGAACAGGCTCATGAAGGAAGCGAGCAGCACACCCAGCGAGATCGGCACGTCCATGTTGACGCGGCCGAGCCTGAGCGCGTTCACCGCGGAATAGAAGAAGGGCCGCCCGGCATAGGCCACGGCGGGCAGCGCGATCATGGCCGAGAGCCAGTGGAACAGGTCACGCGTGGCGCCATCGGCCCCCGACCAGACGGAGACCGAGAGCAGCATGACGTTGCCCGCCGCGAAGCCCGCCACGGCAAGTGCGCGAAGCAGCTTCGCGCCCTCGCGGTCGTCCTTGGTGAGGCCCGTCTCGCGCGGGTCGAAGGGGCGGGCCATGTAGCCGAGGAAGCCGAGCCGGTCGATCAGCGCCTGGGGCTCTATGGCGCCGTCTTCATAGACGACGGCCACGCGGCGACCGGTGAGGTTGACGCGGGCGGAGCTGACGCCCGCCAGTGCACCGAGGTCGGTCTCGATGTGGGCCATGGCCTCCGGCCGGTTGGCCTGCGGCACCAGAAACTCGATGCGCTTGAGTCCCGGCCCGGCGGAAGAGATCCAGCGTGCCGCATCCTCGCCTTCCAGCTTGAAGGGCTGGAAATACTCGCCGTCGAGGGTGCAGCAGGGAAGGGTCATTCGGCCTTCACCATGAAGCGGAAGATCTTGTGATAGTCGGCGACGCCATCGCCCTTGCCGTCGATCTCGACCTCCCACAGGCCGGGTGCCAAGCGGGCGGGGGCGGAATAGACGCCCGAACCCATCCATCCGAAGGTCAGGACCTGGTCCTCCTTGTCGGTGACGGTGCGCTGCAGCTTGCCGGTGAGGTTGAGGGTGTCGATGCGCTTGCCGGCGGCGTCGGTGAAGGTGACCTTCACGCTGCCCGTGTCGACGGTGAGGCCGACGTCCCAGCCCAGTGCCTCCTGCGCCTTGGCCCTGGCGAGGTTGCCGTTGAACTCCTGGCTTGCCACATAGCCGTTCTTGACCACCAGGCCGGACCAGGTGGCGTTGGCGAAATAGGCCATGACCATGTTGACCGCGATGATTACGCCGAAGAAGGCGAGGAGCATGGCGAGGACGTGGCCGCCCTTGATCTCCTTGTGGGTGCTTGCCATGGACATCAGTCTACTCCTTGTCGTCGGGGCCGTGGAAGAGGGCGTCGTAGGTCTTCGACTCGGCCGGGGCATCGCCCTTGGGGTTCAACTCCTCGACCTTGAACTCGAAGGGCGTGCGCTCCTGCACGATGACCTTCGGGTCGCTGGTCGAGACGTAGATTTTGACGGCCTTCAGCTTGTCCGGTTCAACAGCCACATCGAAGCTGGTCCCCTTGGCGCCGGTTTCGCCCACCATTTCCATGCTGGCACCGGGCAGATCGTCCACCGAGAGCCGGAAGGTGCGCGGTTCCTGCCGCTTGTTGAGGATCTTGATGGTGTAGCCGTTGCGGATCGCGCCGTCCGACAGCGTCACGTAGAGCGGGTTGCGGTCGGGCACCACGTTCACGTCGAGCTGGGTGCGGTGAATGAGCGTGAAGAGCATCGCAAGGCCCACGCCCGCCCATGCTGTGAAGTAGATGATCGTCCGTGGGCGGATGAGGTGGCGCCAGTTCCAGTGCTCGTTCTTGCCGGCCACATTGGCGGCATAGAGGTCCGAGGTGGTGTAGTTGATGAGGCCGCGCGGCTTGCCGATCTTGTCCATCACCGCGTCGCAGGCATCGATGCAGAGCGCACAGTTGATGCACTCGAGCTGGTTGCCGTCACGGATGTCGATGCCCATCGGGCAGACGGCCACACAGTTGTTGCAGTCGATGCAGTCGCCGACCTTGATCCCCTGCGCCTCCGCCTTCTTGCGCCCCGCGTGACGCGGCTCTCCGCGCCAGGCATTGTAGGTGACGATGAGCGACTCCTCGTCGAGCATGGCGCCTTGAATGCGCGGCCAGGGGCACATGTAGGTGCAGACCTGCTCGCGCATGAAGCCGGCGAAGGTGAAGGTGGTGGCCGTGAGGATGGCGATGGTCCAGTAGGCGACGGAGGGCGCCTGGCCGGTGATGAGCTCGTGGAAGAGGGTGGGCGCGTCGGCGAAGTAGAACACCCAGAAGCCGCCGGTCGCGATGGCGATCAGCAGCCAGATGAACATCTTGATGCCGCGCTTGGCGATCTTGGATGCGCTCCACGGAGCGGCGTCGAGCTTGATGCGGGCGTTGCGGTCACCCTCCACCTTGCTTTCGACCCAGATATAGAGGTCGGTCCACACCGTCTGTGGGCAGGCATAGCCGCACCAGGCGCGGCCGAAGAGGGAGGTGACGAGGAACAGCCCGACGCCCGCCATGATGAGCAGGCCCGCAATATAGTAGAATTCCTGCGGCCAGATCTCGATGAAGAAGAAATAGAAGCGCCGGTTGGCCATGTCGATGAGGATGGCCTGGTCGGGCGCCTCGCCGGGCCTCGTCCAGCGCAGCCAGGGCGCAATGTAATAGATGCCGAGAAGCAGGATCACCATCGCCCACTTGAAGCGGCGGAAGCGGCCGTGCGCCGCCTTGGGGTGGATTGCCTCGCGCGCAGCATAGAGCGAGCGGTTCTCGGCCTTGTTGACCGGAACGGCACTTTCCCTGTCGACCTCCTGCGGAGCCTCGACCGTGTTGATGATCTGAACCATTCTTCCCCTCGGAACACGGGACTGTATTAGCGTAATCTAATATAGTTCCGGTGTTCGCCGTCCGCAAAGTGGCCAG
The DNA here is from genome assembly GCA_964474665.1 of uncultured Aestuariivirga sp. Taxonomy (GTDB): domain Bacteria; phylum Pseudomonadota; class Alphaproteobacteria; order Rhizobiales; family Aestuariivirgaceae; genus Aestuariivirga. Next base: position 91,297 of record CAYYTH010000010.1, on the reverse strand, counting down.
AGGCCGCGTGCCATGTTGTCACAGCGCGCGGCCTCCGGGTGTCGTTACTGGGTGGCCGGCGCCTCGCCGCCGCCCAGCGAGTGCACGTAGATCGCCAGTTCTTTGATCTCGGCATCATCCAGGCGCTTGGTCCAGCCGGGCATGACACCCATGCGGGGCTTCACGATCTGCGCCTTCACCTGGTCGATCGAGCCGCCGTAGAGCCACAGCTTGTCGGTGAGGTTGGGGGCGCCGAAGTCGCGGTTGCCCTTGCCGTCATCGCCGTGGCAGGAGGCGCAGTTGTCGGCATAGATCTGCTTTCCGGCCTCGGCCTTGCCGGCATCCGCGGGCTCGCCCGAGAGCGCGACGACGTAATTCGCGACCTGGTCGATCTGCTCCGGCGTGAGGATGCCGTCGATGCCGAAGGCGGGCATCTGGGAGTCGCGGGTCTCCGGATCATCGGTGTAGCGGATGCCGTGCTTGAGCGTGGTGTAGATGGCGTCGGGCGTGCCGCCCCACAGCCAGTCGTCGTCGTTGAGGTTGGGGTAGCCCGCACCACCTGCGGCACCCGCGCCGTGGCACTGCACGCAGTTGACCTTGAAGGCCGCCGCACCACCCGCCTGGGCATAGGCGAGGAGCTTGGGATCCTTCATGATGTCATCGACGCTCATGGCGGCGATCTTGTCGACCGTGTCCTTCTGCGCCGCGGCGGCGGCGTCCATTTGCTGGGTGAGCTGGCCGCGCGAGGACCAGCCGAGGATGCCCGGCGTGGCGCCGCCCGGCAGCGGCCATGCCGGATAGAGCACGGTGTAGCCGAGGGCCCAGATCACGCAGCCATAGAAGGTGTAGAGCCACCACCTGGGGAGAGGCGTGTTGAGTTCCTTGATGCCGTCCCAGCTGTGCCCGGTGGTCGCGGTTCCCGAGACGTCGTCCTTTTCGATGTTATGTGCCATTTCTCAGTCCTCGGAACCGTTCTGGAGGGGGATCTTCGCCACTTCGGCATATTCGGCCTTCGAACCCGGCCTGAAGACGAAGATGATGACGCCGACGAAGAACAGGAACATCAGGAGAAGCCCCCAGCTGTCCGCCAGCTGGCGCAGGAATGTATAGTGTTCCATCGCCATTACCTCGACATATCAGCCTTGAAGGTGGAGAAGTCGACCAGCGTGCCGAGCACCTGGAGATAGGCGATCACCGCGTCCATCTCCGTCACCTGGCCGTCACCGTCGAAGTTGCGGGCCACCGCCTTGGGGTAGCGCTGCAGCAGGCCGTCGGTGTTCTCGCCGGTCGCCTGGGCCACGAGGTCGGCCTCGGCATTCGCGATGTCGTCCTCGCTGTACATGCCGCCCTTGCCGTTGTTCATGGTCAGGTTCATGGCCGCCAGGTTGGCACCGAAGCCCTTCGGCTCGATAACCTTGCCGGAGAGGAAGGCGTAGCCGGGCATGATCGACTCCGGCACGACGTTGCGCGGGTTCTCCAGGTGCTGGCGGTGCCACTCGTCGGAGTACTTGCCGCCGACGCGCGCGAGGTCGGGGCCCGTGCGCTTCGAGCCCCACTGGAAGGGGTGATCGTACTGCGACTCGGCCGCGAGCGAGTAGTGGCCATAGCGTTCGACCTCGTCCCGGAAGGGTCGGATCATCTGGCTGTGGCAGGTGTAGCAGCCCTCGCGGACATAGACGTTGCGGCCCGCCAGCTCGAGCGGTGAATAGGGACGCATCCCCTCCACCTTCTCGATCGTGTTCTGCAGGAAGAACAGCGGGACGATCTGGACGAGACCGCCGATGGTGACCACGATCAGGCTGAGGATCAGCAGGAGCGTGGCGTTCTTTTCGAGTGCTTCGTGCTTCATGGCACCAGTGTCCTTCTTGTTATGCCGCAGCCGAAACCATGCCGACCGGCTGGCTCACGGGCTGGGCACCCTTGATGGTGCGGTAGAGGTTGTAGACCATGATCAGCGAACCCACGACGAAGAGGGCGCCGCCGAAGGCACGGATCACGTAGTAGGGATGCATGGCCTCGACCGTTTCCACGAAGGAATAGGCCAGGAAGCCGTTGGCATCGTACTCGCGCCACATCAGGCCCTGCATGATGCCCGAGACCCACATCGCGGAGGCGTAGACCACGATGCCGAGGGTGGCGAGCCAGACGTGCCAGGACACGAGGCGCAGCGAATAGACCTCCTTCCGGCCCCACAGGCGCGGGATCAGGTGGTACATGCAGCCCATCGAGATCATGCCCACCCAGCCGAGCGCGCCGGAGTGAACGTGGCCGATGGTCCAGTCGGTGTAGTGCGACAGCGAGTTCACCGCCTTGATGGACATCATCGGGCCTTCGAAGGTGGACATGCCGTAGAAGGCGACCGAGATCACCATCATGCGCAGCACTGGGTCGGTGCGCAGCTTGTCCCAGGCGCCCGAGAGCGTCATCAGGCCGTTGATCATGCCGCCCCAGGAGGGCATCCACAGCATGATCGAGAACACCATGCCGAGGGTCTGTGCCCAGTCGGGGAGTGCGGTGTAGTGCAGATGGTGCGGACCGGCCCAGATGTAGAGGAAGATCAGCGACCAGAAGTGCACGATCGACAGGCGGTAGGAGTAGACCGGCCGGTTGGCGCGCTTCGGGATGAAGAAGTACATCATGCCGAGGAAGCCGGCGGTGAGGAAGAAGCCCACCGCGTTGTGGCCGTACCACCACTGCGTCAGCGCGTCCTGGACGCCCGAGAACAGCGAGTAGCTCTTCGAGCCGAAGACCGACACCGGGATCGACAGGTTGTTGACGATGTGCAGCATGGCGATCGTCACGATGAAGGAGAGGTAGAACCAGTTGGCCACGTAGATGTGGCTCTCCTTACGCTGCAGCAGCGTGCCGAAGAACACCAGGAAGTAGGCGACCCAGACCACCGTGATCCACAGGTCGACGTACCATTCCGGTTCGGCATACTCGCGGCCCTCGGTGACGCCGAGGAGATAGCCCGTGGCGGCCAGCACGATGAAGAGCTGGTAGCCCCAGAACACGAACCAGGCGAGGTTGCCGAGTGCCAGCCTGGTGCGGTTGGTGCGCTGGACCACGTAGAAGGAAGTGGCCATGAGCGCGTTGCCGCCGAAGGCGAAGATCACCGCCGAGGTGTGGAGCGGGCGGAGCCTGCCGAAGTTGAACCACTCGAGGTCGGGGTTCCAGGCCGGGAAGGCCAGCTGCAGGGCCACGAGGAGGCCGACGAGGAAGCCGACCACGCCCCAGAACACGGTGGCGATGGCGCCGTAGCGCACCACGTTGTCCATGTAGCCAGAGGTATCCGCCGGCGGATTGCCGAAGCTCCGGGCCTTGAAAATGAGGGCGAGAATCGCGGCCAGCGCGAAGATGAACATGTGAATCGCGAAAGGCGTATCCACCGCCTTGGCGCCCATGGTGATGGCGAGAATGGCCAGAAGGCCCCAGAGGGCCATTATCACCATCGCACCACCCCCGGAGGGCGCGCCCTTGTGTGTCATTGTACCAGCCCCCATCGGAGACCCCCTTTCTGAAAATAAGTCACCTGCACGAATGCGTTTTGGGGCGGGCGGGGGCATTGACTTGGATCAATCGGGGCCTGCGGCTTCGACGTCCGCGGGCAGATTTGATCCGAAAGTCGAAAGCCGCAGGGGAGGGGGCGACCGCCCTTGATTCGGGGGCCCCACGCGCCGATCATGGCGCCCGATGATCGGGCAATTGACCATACTCGGCGCGGGCCTGGCCTATCTCGGCGCGCTGTTCGCCGTGGCCACCTGGGGAGACCGCCGGTCGCGGGCCGGCACGTCCCGGGCGGGGCGGCCGCTGATCTATGCCCTGTCGCTGGCGGTCTACTGCACGTCGTGGACCTATTTCGGCTCGGTGGGCATCGCATCCCGCTCCGGGCTGGACTTCCTGCCCATCTACCTCGGGCCGATCCTCGTCTTCGCGCTGGGCTGGAAGCTCATCCAGTCGATCGCCACCCTTACCAAGCGGCACAACATCGCCTCGATCGCCGACTTCCTGTCGGCCCGCTACGGGAAGTCGGAGGCGCTGGGCGCGCTGGTCACGGTGATCGCGGTGATCGGCATCGTGCCCTATATCTCGATCCAGCTCAAAGCCGTGGCGGTGGCGCTGGGGGCGCTGGTCGCGGAACCGCAGTGGACGCGCGACTTTCTGACGCCGTCCACCGGCATGGACGGATTGTCGCTGTTCGTGGTGCTCACCATGGGCATCTTCGCCATCCTGTTCGGCACGCGGCATATCGACACGACCGAGCACCAGGACGGCATGATCCTGGCGATCGCGGTCGAATCGATGGTGAAGCTCCTGGCCTTCCTCGCGGTGGGCGCCTTCGTGGTGTTCGGGATGATGGGCGGGATCGGCCCCTTCCTCGAACGGGCCACGGCAGACCCTGCCGTGACGGCGCTGTTCTCCGGCGGGCTCGACGGCGGGCAGTGGCTGACGCTGACGCTGCTCGCGGCCTTCGCCATCGTGCTGCTGCCGCGCCAGTTCCACGTGGCGGCGGTGGAGAACGCCAACCCCCAGGAAGTGAAGCGGGCCGCCTGGCTGTTCCCGCTCTATCTGGTCGCCATCAACATCTTCGTCGTCCCGATCGCCGTGGCGGGCCTCCTCCTGCTGCCGCCGGGGTCGGACGGCGACAGTTTCGTGCTGGCGCTGCCCGTTCATGCCGGGAGCGAGAGCTTCGCGCTGATCGCCTTCCTCGGCGGGCTTTCGGCGTCCACCGCCATGGTGATCGTCGAGTGCATCGCGCTCTCCATCATGGTGTGCAACAACCTGGTGGTACCGCTGCTGCTGCGCCGCCAGGTGGAGCGCGCCGCCGTGCACCAGGACATGGGCGAGACGCTGATCCTGATCCGGCGTCTGGCCATCATCTTCGTGCTGGCGCTGGCCTATGCCTATTACCGGATGATCGGCACCTCGGTGGCGCTGGCCCAGGTGGGCCTTGTCTCCTTCGCCGCCGTGGCCCAGTTCGCGCCTGCCTTCTTCGGCGGCCTCGTCTGGAAGCGGGCCACGGCGCGCGGCGCCATGTGGGGCATCACGGCGGGCTTCATCGTCTGGGCCTATACGCTGCTGCTGCCGGCCTTCGCCGATGCCGGCTGGATCGGGCGCGGCTTCATCGAGGAGGGGCCGTGGGGCATGGGTTTGCTCAAGGCACGCGCCCTCTTCACCATGGAGTTCAACACGCTGACCCATGGCGTGGTCTGGAGCCTCATCGCCAACGTCGCGGCCTATGTGGCGGGCTCGCTCACCCGCCCGCCGACGCCGATCGAGCGGGTGCAGGCGACCTCCTTCGTGACGCGGGACCTGCAGGCCGGATCCGGTACCGGCTTCAAGCTGTGGCGCACCGCCGTGACGGCGGACCGGCTGGAGGACACGGTGGCGCGCTACATTGGTGCCGACCGCGCACAGGCGGCCTTCGAGGGCTTCCGCGCCCAGCAGGGGCAGATCGGTGGGAAGGGGGGCGAGGCCGACGTGCGGCTCATCCGCTTCGCCGAGCACCTGCTGGCCTCGGCCGTCGGCGTGGCCTCGGCGCGGCTCGTCATCGCGCTGATGCTGGAGCGCCATTCGACGCATGCGCGCGGGGCCATGAAACTCCTCGACGATGCCTCGGCCGCGATCCAGCACAACCGCGACCTGCTCCAATCGGCGATCGACAACGTGGACCAGGGACTCGCGGTGTTCGAGCCGGGCATGACGCTGATCTGCTGGAACTCCACGCTGCAGGACTTCCTCGGGCTGGGCAGCGACCTCAACCGCGTCGGCACGCCGATCACCGAGGTGCTGGGCGCCTTCCTCGCCCGCACCGCGGCGGGCAAAGGGGCCGTCGACGACCGGGTGCGCAAGATCGCGCTCAGCCACGAGGTGTTCCGCGAGCGGCGCGCCGATACGGGCCACGTGTTCGAGTTCCGCTCGAGCCCGATGCCGGACGGCGGCGTCGTCGTCACCGTGATCGACGCCACCGAGAGCGTGATGGCGGCGGAGGAGCTGCAGCGGGTGAACGAATCGCTGGAGCGCCGCGTGACCGAGCGCACCGCACAGCTCACCCGGCTGAACGCCGAACTGGCCGCTGCCAAGGCCGAGGCGGATGCGGCGAACCTGTCCAAGACGCGCTTCATCGCGGCGGCAAGCCACGACATCCTGCAACCGCTCAACGCGGCGCGGCTGTTCACCTCCACCCTGGTCGAGCGCATGAAGCGCTCGAAGGACGGCGAACTCGTCCGCAACGTCGATTCCTCGCTCGAGGCGGTGGAGGAGATCCTCTCCGCGCTGCTCGACATCTCACGCCTCGACGCGGGTGCGATGAAGGCCGAGGCGGTGCCCTTCCGCATCGACGACATCCTGCAGGCGCTGGCTGTGGAGTTCGGGCCGGCGGCGCGCAAGAAGGGGCTGAAGTTCACCGTGGTGCCCTGCGGGCTGACGCTGAACTCCGACCGCAAGCTGCTGCGCCGCGTGCTGCAGAATTTCGTGTCCAATGCCATCAAGTACACCAGGGAGGGCCGGGTGCTGATGGGCTGCAGGCGGCACGGCAACAGCTTGCGCATCGAGGTGCATGACACGGGGCCGGGCATTCCGGAGACGAAGCTCGAGATCATCTTCCAGGAATTCCAGCGGCTGCAGACCGACGGCGACGGGACCTCCGGTCTCGGCCTCGGCCTTTCCATCGTCGAGCGCATGGCGAAGGTGCTGGAGACGCCGGTTCACGTGCGCTCCACGCCGGGCAGGGGCTCGGTCTTCGCGGTGGACGTGCCGATCGCGACGGAGGAACTGCGCGTCGCCATCGTGCCCAAGGCGCGCAAGGTGCAGCCCCCGGCACTGGCTGCCGCGGTGCGCGTTCTGGTCATCGACAACGAGCAGCCGATCCTCGAGGGCATGGAACTGCTGCTGTCGGGCTGGGGCAACATCGTGCACACCGCGACGGGGCTCGATGAGGCGCTGGCGGAACTTGCCGCCTCCGAGGGCCGGATCGACATGATCCTGGCGGACTATCACCTCAACAACGAGGACGGGATCTCGGTGATCCGTGCCCTGAGGACCCGCGCAAGACGGCCGATCCCCGCCGTGCTCATCACCGCGGACCGCACGCCCGCGGTAGCCGACCTCGCGGTGGCCCACGACGTGCACATCCTCAGGAAGCCGGTGAAGCCGGCGGCGCTGCGGGCGGCGATGAGCCACGTGGCGATCAGGGCGGAGGCGGGGGTTTAGGGGAAAGGATCGCCGGGTCGAGCCCGGCGAAGGTGAGGGTGGGGGAGGGGCCGCGCCCCGGGCTTCGGCGGGGTGACGGTCCAAAGCGTTCCTATGCAGGGAACAAACTCCTTGACAGCGCGCGCTCGCTGTGCTAGAAAGGCGCATTCTCCGAAAATGGGTGACGACATGGGATGCTGGGCTTCTGCGCTGCTGCTGGCGGTTTGCCGCGTGGTGAGAGCCTGCCGCTCAGTTATCCGCCGTCGCCACGCCATCGATACGGGCGGCGGCGATTACGGCCTGGGTGCGGCTGGAGACGTTGAGCTTCTGGAGGATGGCCGAGACATGGGCCTTGATGGTGGCCTCGGAGACGTTGAGCTCATAGGCGATCTGCTTGTTGAGGAGGCCTTCCTTCAGCATCATCAGCACGCGGATCTGCTGGGCGGTCAGCGTCGCGACGCGCCGCGCGATCTCCTCGGCCTCCCTGTCGGAAGCGGAGGCCTGGGCGGCGCCTTCCGGCACCCAGATGTCGCCCTTGAGCAGGGCGTTGACCGCACCGACGATAGTGTCGATGCCGGCGGTCTTGGGGATGAAGCCGCAAGCGTTGAGGTTCAGCGCCTTCTGGACGAGGCCCGGGTCATCGGCGGCCGTAATGACGGCGACCGGCACGTTGGGATATTGCGCGCGAAGATAGATCAATCCGGAGAGGCCCTGGACGCCGGGCATGCGGAGGTCGAGCAGGACGAGGTCGAGGTCGTCATCCTTGTCGAGCAGTGCCGTGGCCTGGTCGAGCGAACCGGCGAGCGTCACCTGGGCGTTGGACACACCCCCCGAGACCGCCTGTTTCAGCGCCTCGCGGAACAACGGGTGGTCATCGACGATCAGGATGCGCGTGGCCGCCATGATTCAAAGGTCCTCCCCAACCTTCAGGTGTCGATCTTCACCCAAGGGGAGGCACTTGGCAAGCTTGGCCTACTCGATGGTTTTACGGGGTTCCGACTCGAGCCGGCGCTTCGAATCGAGGAAGGTGCGGCGCATCCAGGGCACGTCGGGTGCTGTCCAGTTGGGGGGCTGGCCCACCACCATGTCGAAGAAGGCGATGGCGTTGGCGGGGTTTTCCGCCACGTTCTCGCGGAACGAGTCCCAGAACTTGGGATCATCGGCCACGCCCGACTCCGCCGGCTCCTCCGCCCCCATCTCATGCAGGACGGCGGCGGCAACCGAGAGGCAGAAGCTGGTATAGGCATAGCCCTCGGGCCAGCGCTTCAGCCGATGGTCGATGGTGGCGGGGAGGGCGGGCAGGCCCAGCTCGTCCGGCACGATCGCGGTGATCGGGCGCGCGGCGAGCAGCTCCTTCAGCATCATGCCGGCGGCGAAGATGGTGAAGTCCTTGCGGTCCAGGTCGGCGAGGTGCTTCGACTGGTCGAAGGCCTGGCGCCAGCGGGAGAAGGCCTCGGCCAGTGCGGCATGGTCGACCTCGGCGGCAAGCCCCGTGCCCTTGAACAGGAGCTCGATGTTCTTCTCGAAGCTCCACAATATGGTGCGGAAGCGCCGTGCCTCGTGGCTGAGATCGCCGACTTTCTCGACTTCGGTCTTGAGGGGCGTGAGCATGGGCACAGTCTAGCCCCAATGGGCGGAGGCTTGCAAATCAGCGGCGAACGGGGCCACAAGGGTGCCTACCCGAATTATTCACCTTGCCCGGGCTTGACCCGGGCATCCTCTTTGTTGCCGCCGGAAAAGGATCGCCGGGTCAAGCCCGGCGAAGGTGAAGGAGGGGGTTGCCCAGACGGGTGCATGGAAGAGAGGAACTATAAATGTCGTCACCCATGTCGAGCGACCTGAAGTCCGGATCGCTGTTCTACCACGCGGAGCCGAAGCCCGGGAAACTGGAGATCAGGGCCACGAAGCCGCTCGGCAACCAGCGCGACATGGCGCTGGCCTATTCGCCGGGTGTCGCCGCCGTGTCCGAGGCGATCCACGCCGATCCGGCGCTGGTCTCGAAATACACCAGCCGCGCCAATCTCGTGGGTGTCGTCACCAACGGCACGGCGGTGCTGGGGCTGGGCAACATCGGGCCGCTGGCCGCCAAGCCGGTGATGGAAGGCAAGGCGGTGCTGTTCAAGAAATTCGCCGACATCGACGTCTTCGACATCGAGGTGGCGGCGACCACGGTGGACGCGATGGTCAGCACGGTGGCGGCGCTGGAGCCGACCTTCGGCGGCATCAACCTCGAGGACATCAAGGCGCCCGAGTGCTTCGAAATCGAGCAGCAGCTGCGGGAGCGCATGAACATTCCGGTGTTCCATGACGACCAGCATGGCACGGCGGTGATCGTGGGCGCCGCCGTCACCAATGCGCTGATGCTGGCCGGCAAGGAGTTTTCGAAGGTCAAGATCGTGGCGAGCGGAGCGGGTGCGGCGGCGCTTGCGTGCCTCAACCAGCTGGTGAGCCTTGGCGCCAGGGTGGAGAACATCTGGGTCACCGACCTCGAAGGCGTTGTCTACAAAGGCCGCGAAGCGCTTATGGACCGGTGGAAGGCGAAGTTCGCGCAGGAGACGGAGGCGCGCTCACTTTCCGAGATCATCGCGGGCGCCGACATCTTCCTGGGCTTGTCTGCCGGCGGCGTGCTGAAGCCTGACCTGCTGAAGCAGATGGCCAAGGACCCGCTGATCCTGGCGCTCGCCAACCCCAATCCGGAGATCATGCCGGAGGAGGCGGTGGCGGTGCGGCCGGACGCCATGATCTGCACCGGGCGCTCGGACTATCCGAACCAGGTGAACAATGTGCTGTGCTTTCCTTACATCTTCCGCGGCGCGCTTGACGTCGGCGCCTCCACCATCAACGAGGCGATGAAGCAGGCGGCGGTGAATGCCATCGCGGGACTGGCGCGCGAGACGCCGTCGGACGTGGTGGCGCGTGCCTATGGCGGTGAGGCAAGGCTCTTCGGCAAGGATTCGCTGATCCCGGCGCCCTTCGACCCCCGTTTGATTTTGCGCGTGGCGCCGGCGGTCGCGCGGGCGGCGATGGAGAGCGGCGTCGCGACCAGGCCCATTGCCGACTTCGATGCCTATGAGGAGCGGCTCGGCCGCTTCGTGTTCCGGTCCGGCTTCGTGATGCGCCAGATCTTCGCCGCGGCGCGCAAGGCGCCGAAACGGGTCATCTATGCCGACGGCGAGGACGAGCGCGTGCTGCGCGCGGCGGAAGTGCTGCTCGAGGAGGGGATCGCGCGGCCCATCCTCATCGGTCGCCCGGCGGTGATCGAGAACCGGCTGAAGCGCCACGGCCTGACCATTCGTCCGGGTACGGATTTCGACGTCGTCAACCCCGAGGACGACCCGCGCTACAAGGACTATGTGCAGACCTATGTGGAGGTGGCCGGCCGCCGCGGCATCACGCCCGATGCGGCAAGGACGCTGGTGCGCACCTCGACCACGGTGATCGCCGCACTGGCGCTGCGCCGCGGCGAGGCGGATGCGATGATCTGCGGCCTCGAGGGGCGGTTCCGCGCCAAGCTGCGCCACATCAAGGACATCGTGGGGCTGGCCCCCGGTGCGCGCGAATTCGCGGCGATGAGCCTGATGATCACCACGCGCGGCATCGTGTTCCTGACCGACACGCATGTGCAGGCGGAGCCTTCGGCGGAAGCCATGGCCGACACGGTGCTGATGTGCGCCGCGCATGTGGAGCGCTTCGGCATCACCCCCAAGGTGGCACTCGTCGCGCATTCCGATTTCGGCGACTTCGATACGCCGGTGACGCTGCGCATGCGGGCGGCTCTGGCCATGATCCACGCCCGGGCGCCGGACCTGATGATCGATGGCGAGATGCAGGCCGATACCGCACTCATCGAGGCGGTGCGGCAGAGGAAGCTGCCGTCGTCCACCCTGAAGGGCGAGGCCAACCTGCTGGTCATGCCGGGGCTCACGTCCGCCAACGTGGCCTACCAGATCATGAAGGTCTTCGGCGACGCGCTGCCCGTCGGCCCGATCCTGCTCGGCACGGCGAAACCCGCCCACATCCTGACGGGCTCCGTGACCTCGCGCGGTGTCGTGAACATGACGGCAATCGCCGTTGCCGAGGCAGCAACGGCGGCGCAGGGCTGATCATCTGATCCCATGACAGCAAAAACCTATCTGATCGGCGTCGATACCGGGGGAACCTATACCGACGCTGCCGTGATCGAGGCGCAGGGGCATAAGGTGGTGGCCTCGGCGAAATCCATCACGACCAAGGGCGACCTCTCGATCGGCGTGACCGGGGCGATCACCGCCGCGGTGGCGAAGCTGCCGGAGGGGTTGAAGCCCGAGGATATTTCGCTCGTCTCGGTGTCGACGACGCTCGCCACCAATGCGGTGGTGGAGGGGCATGGCTCCGCGGTGGGCGTGATCCTGATCGGCTTCGACCAGGCGATGGCGGACCGGACCGGGATCGCCAAGGCCTTTCCGGGCATGCCGATCGCCATGATCGGCGGCGGGCATGACCACAATGGCGAGGAGGCGAAGCCCTTGGACGTTGAGGCGCTGGCCACGGCCGTGGCCGCCATGCCGGTCGATGCCTTCGCCATCGCCTCGGCCTTCGCGGTGCGCAACCCGAAGCACGAAGCCCGCGCGCGCGAGATCGTGGCGCAGGCGACGGGCAAGCCCGCGACGCTGTCGACGGAACTGACCTCCGCCCTCGATGCGCCGCGCCGGGCGCTGACGGCGGTTCTCAATGCGCGGCTCATCTCGCGCGTGTCCATGCTGATCACTGCCGTGCGGCGCTCGATGAAGGATCTGGGCATCGACTGCCCGCTGATGATCGTGAAGGGCGACGGCACGCTGGCACTGGCCGAGCGCGTGGCGCTGCGGCCGATCGAGACCGTGTTGTCGGGCCCGGCGGCGAGCCTCGTCGGCGCCTCGTGGCTGTGCGGGCGCAACGACTTCATCATGTCCGACATGGGCGGCACGACGACCGACCTTGGCGTGCTGCTGGACGGCCGCCCGCAGGTGGCCGAGCAGGGCGCCGAAGTGGGCGGCTGGCGCACTATGGTGAAGGCCATCGACGTGAAGACGGTTGGCCTCGGTGGTGACAGCGAGATTTCCATCGGGCTCAATGGCGCGCTCACCGTGGGGCCGCAGCGCGTGGCGCCCATCTCGCTGCTCGCCTCGCGCTACCCGGAGGTGGTGGCGATGCTGGAGGCCGACCTCGCGGACACCGAGGGCGGGTCGCTGCATGGCCGCTTCGTGCTGAAGCCCTTCGGCGCCAATGCGGCACTCACCGCCGAGGTGAATGCCAAGGAAGCAGAGCTGCTCGCCATGATCGACGAGCGGCCGAAGCCCATCCGCAAGATCGCGGTCTCATCCGCGGCGCAGCGCGCCCTTGCCTCGCTGAAGCGCAAGGGCCTGGTCCAGACGGGCGGTTTCACGCCATCCGATGCCTCGCATGTGCTGGGGCTGCAGGACAACTGGCCGGGGCCTGCCGCGGAACTCGCGGCAAAGCTGATGGTGCGGTTTCGCGACATGAAGCTGGGCGACGCGGCGCGTGTCGAGGCCTTCTGCCGCGAGGTGTGGTCCGAGACCGTGCGGTTGACGTCGAAGGTCATCCTCGACACGGCCTTCGGCAAGAGCTTCGGCGAGCACGAGCTGGTGGATGCGGTGAGCTCGGGTCGGGGCAGGCTGGGCCTCGCCAGGGTGTCGCTGTCACCGTCGGTTCCGGTCGTCGCCGTCGGCGGCCCGGTGCGCGTCTATTATGAGGAAGTGGGCCGGAGGCTCGGCTGCGAGATGATCTTCCCGCCCTTCTTCGATGTTGCAAATGCGGTGGGGGCGGCGACGGGCGTGGTGGCGCAGGTCGTCACCGTGGCCGTCGAGGGCGACGGCAGCGGGTTGTTCCGCGTGCTGGGCCCCAAGGGCGCGTCGGTGTTCACGTCGGGCGCGCAGGCGCTGGCGGCGGCGGAGCAGCAGGCGCGGGAACTGGCTGAGGCGGCGGTGCGCCAGATGGGTGCCCATGATGCGCAGGTGCAGGTGAGCATCTCCAAGAGCCACCTGCCGGATGCGATGGATGACAACGGGCTTCTCGAAGCGAAGATCCGCGCCGAGGCCATCGGCCGGCCCGAGACCGGCAGCCACTGAGCGGGGGCGGCGCGCGAAGCGTTCCTCATGCGCGACGGCTTCTGTTTACTGGGGCTGGTCCGCGCCGCACGGCGCGTTGCGTGGGCTTTCCTGAAGCCCTCTGGCGCGGTTGTGGGTCCGTTCGATCTGTTCCATTTGATTTGCACGGGACTCGTGATTTACTCGCAGGCCATGAAGGTGGGGGTTAGGGCGTGATGGGCCGCGCGGATTTCTGGTGCCGGGTGCTCGGCTGGCTGCAGGTGGGCGGCGCCGTGGCAGTTGGAATTGCGATCTATGCATTGTGGGCGCTGCTGTTCGGCTGGGTTGCCATGGAGAGCCCGGCCTTTCTCGCGGTTTTCACCTGGATCATCATCGTCATGTTCGCCTTTCCGCCGCTTCTTTCGGGTCTGCTGACCATCGCCTTCGCCGGGCGCGTGGAACAGGCGCAGGCCGGCCGGCGGGACGCGCAGCATGTGTTCCTGCGCGTGGTGACGGCGCTGGCCGGGCTGTGGTCGGCGGGCGTCGTCGGCTTCGTGGGGCTGAGCGTGCCGCCCGTGGGCTTCTTCTCGGTGCTCGGTATCGCCACGGCGCTGATCGCGGTGATGGGGGCGGACTGGACGGCCGACCTCTTCACGCCGCGCAACGACGCCGGCACGGGCAGGGCATGAACGCGCCGATCCACGAGGTTGCGGCCCATGTCTTCCATGGCCAGTTCATTCCGTTCGAGACCGACAACATGTTCGACCGCAATACGGCGGTGCGCGCCCGGAAGGCGCGGAGCAGGGGGCAGCAATGAAGATCATCCTTGGCATCATGTGCGGGCTCGTCGTGCTGTTCGCGGGGGGAAGCGCCGTCATGCTGCTGGCCGCACAGGCGACCGACAGCGGGGCGGCGATGCTGGCGCTGATCCCCGCGGCGGTCGCGGTGCTGAACGTGCTGGTGCTGCTGGCCCTGTTCGGCAGGCAGCGGCCGCAGCCCTGGGCCTTCTACCTGCTGGCCGGGCTGGACGTGCTGGGGGCCATCGTGATGGCGATGTTCTGGTCGTCCATCTCCTTCCAGGTGGGCGACATCTGGACGCTGGCCGTGCCGGTCATCGCGGTGCTGCTGGCGAAGGCGGTGGTGACGGTTCTCGTGGCGCGGAAACTGCCTGAGAGCGGAACCCCACCTCAGGGTTGAACCACGTGCCACGCTGGTCCATATAGCCGGACCGGGGATTTTTCAGGGGAAGCGGGACCAGATGCAGTCGTTCTTCGCGGAGAATTTCACCTTCGTTTATTCGGCGGAGGGCTGGGTGGCGCTGGCAACGCTTGTCGCTATGGAGATCGTGCTCGGCATCGACAACCTGATCTTCATCTCCATCCTGTCCAACAAGCTGCCCGAGGCGGACCGCGCGCGGGCGCGGAAGCTTGGCATCGGGGCCGCGCTCATCATGCGCCTGCTGCTGCTGGCCACGGTGTCCTACATCGCGCAGCTCACCGCACCGGTGTTCACGCTCATGAATCACGGCTTCTCGTGGCGTGACATGATCCTCATCGCCGGCGGCCTGTTCCTGGTGTGGAAGGCGACCAAGGAAATCCACCATTCGGTGGACCCGGAGGACAGCAAGGAGAACATGGTTGGCCAGACCGCCACCCTCACGGTGGGCGGCGCCATTTTCCAGATCCTGCTGCTGGACCTGGTGTTCTCGGTCGACTCGATCATCACCGCGGTCGGCATGACCGACCATCTCGCCATCATGTATATCGCGGTCATCGTGGCGGTGGCGGTGATGCTGCTGGCGGCCGACCCGCTGGCGCGCTTCATCCATGCCAACCCGACCATCGTGATGCTGGCGCTGGGCTTCCTCCTCATGATCGGCATGACGCTGATTGCCGACGGCATGGGCTTCCATGTGCCCAAGGGCTATGTCTACGCCGCCATGGGCTTCTCCGCGCTGGTGGAGCTGCTCAACATGCTGGCCCGGCGGGCGCGGCGGCGAAAGCAGGCGGAAGCGGAGCATTGAGGGCACGTCTCCTCTGACGTCCATTTCCATGATCTCACCTTCGCCCGGCTTGACCGGGCGATCCTTTGCGGTGGCCGTGGAAAGGATGCCCCGGTCATGCCGGGGCAAGGTGAGGGGTTCGGTGTGCCGCTGAGGGCCTCCGTCTTCGGGCACGAGTCCGGGGAGGCGGCGGTTGCCCTAAGGCCCCGCCTCGGCTAGAAGGCGCCCAAATCCCCTCATTCTGCAGGAAAGTCGGTTCCCGATGGCGCGTCAGTTCATCTATCACATGCAGGGCCTCACCAAGGCCTATGCCGGCGGCAAGAAGGTGCTGGAGAACATCCACCTGTCCTTCTACCCCGATGCCAAGATCGGCATCCTCGGCCCCAACGGCTCCGGCAAGTCGACGCTGCTGCGCATCATGGCCGGGATCGACAAGGAGTGGAACGGCGAGGCCTGGCTGGCCGAGGGCGCGACGGTGGGCTACCTGCAGCAAGAGCCGGAACTCGACCCCGCACTCGACGTGATGGGCAACGTCATGGAAGGGGTTGCCCACAAGAAGGCGATCCTCGACGAATACAATGCGCTGATGGCCGACTACAACGACGAGAACGCCGAGAAGGCCGGCAAGCTGCAGGACGTCATCGACAGCCAGAACCTGTGGGACCTCGAGGCGCAGGTAGAGCAGGCGATGGACGCGCTGCGCTGCCCGCCGGGCGATGCCTCGATCGACAATCTGTCGGGCGGCGAAAAGCGCCGCGTGGCGCTGACGCAGCTCCTCCTCCGCAAGCCCGACCTGCTGCTGCTCGACGAACCGACCAACCACCTCGACGCCGAGTCGGTGAACTGGCTGGAGCACCACCTGCGCGACTATCCGGGGGCGATCATGATCGTCACCCATGACCGCTACTTCCTCGACAACGTGACGGGCTGGATCCTCGAGCTGGACCGCGGCCGCGGCATTCCCTACGAGGGCAACTACTCGGCCTATCTCGGCCAGAAGGCCAAGCGCTTCGCGCAGGAAGCCCGCGAGGATGCGGCCCGCGAGCGCGCGCTGGCGCGCGAGTCGGAATGGATCTCCGCGAGCCCCAAGGCCCGCCAGGCCAAGTCCAAGGCCCGCATCAAGGCCTATGACGAGCTTCTCAAGGTGAACGAGGATCGCCTCAAGTCGACCACCGCGCAGATCATCATTCCGCCCGGCGAGCGGCTGGGCAACACGGTGATCAACCTCGAGGGCGTGTCCAAGGCCTATGGCGACCGGCTGCTGATCGACAACCTCACCTTCAAGCTGCCGCCCGGCGGCATCGTCGGCATCATCGGCCCGAACGGCGCGGGCAAGACCACGCTGTTCCGCATGATCACCGGCCAGGAGAAGCCGGACAAGGGCACCATCACCATCGGCGAGAGCGTGCAGCTCGGTTACGTCGACCAGTCGCGCGACTCGCTCGACCCCGACAAGACCGTCTGGCAGGAAATCTCGGGCGGCAACGACATCATCTATCTCGGCAAGCGCGAGATGAACTCGCGCGCCTATACGGGCGCCTTCAACTTCAAGGGGGCGGACCAGCAGCAGAAGGTGGGCAACCTCTCGGGCGGCCAGCGCAACCGCGTGCACCTCGCCAAGATGCTGAAGTCGGGCGCCAACGTGCTGCTGCTCGACGAGCCGACGAACGACCTCGACACCGAAACGCTGGCGGCGCTGGAAGAGGCGCTGGAGGATTTCGCCGGCTGCGCGGTGGTCATCAGCCACGACCGCATGTTCCTCGACCGGCTTGCCACCCACATCCTCGCTTTCGAGGGTGACAGCCATGTGGAATGGTTCGAGGGCAACTTCCAGGACTACGAGGAAGACAAGAAGCGCCGCCTGGGCGAGGACAGCGTGATGCCGAAGCGCATCAAGTACAAGCAGTTCGCGCGGTAGGTTCTTCCTGCCTGCACGCCATGCACTCACCTGGCCCGGGCCTGACCCGGGCCTCCTTTGTTGCGGCAGAGGCAAAGGAAAGCTGGGCCCCGGCGTTCGCCGGGGTGACGCGACGGGGGTGGATGACGCCGCCCGCGGCGCGTGCTAGAGAGCGCGAATTCTCAACCTGAGCGACTCGATCATGACCATGAACCGCCGCCTTTTCATCGCCTCGCTTGCCGCCGTTGCCGCGGCCCCGGCCTTTGCCCAGGAGGCTGCCGTCGACCTGAGCCAGGAGCCGTTCCCGGTGAAGGACGAGGAAAACAAGATCGAGTACAAGTATCGCCGGCGCGAGGTGGACTATGACACCACCGAGCCGCCGGGCACGATCGTCGTGGACCCGAAGAAGCGCTACCTCTACCTCGTGCTCGGGAACGGCAAGGCGATGCGCTATGGCGCGTCGGTCGGCAAGGCGGGGCGCACATGGTCGGGTGCCGCCACCATCGGGCGCATGGAGAAGTGGCCGACCTGGACGCCCACGCCCGAGCACATCGCCGAATTCCCCAAGTTGGTGAAGTGGCAGAACGGTGGCATGCCCGGTGGGCCGGACAATCCGATGGGTGCGCGCGCGCTTTACCTCTATCAGGGCGATGTCGACACCATCTACCGCATCCACGGCACGCATGACCCGAAGCTCGTCGGCAAGAAGAAGACCGCGGGCTGCTTCGCGCTGCTGAACGTCGACATCATCGACCTCTACAATCGCGTCCAGATGGGCACCAAGGTGGTGGTGCTGGAGTATTGAGGCGCGGGCGTCAGCCCGACGCCGCTTCGTTCAGCACCCAGTCGCGGAACAGCCTGATCTTGGCGGTCCTGCGGTGTTCGCGCGGATAGGCGAGATAATAGCTCTCCCCCGAGCTTGCGGTGATGTCGAAGAGGGCCACCAGCTTTCCCGCCGCGAAGCTCTGTGCCTCGAAGCGCGGCGTGATGACGGCGATGCCGTGGCCCGCCAGCGCGACGCTCGCCGCCATCTGCTGGGTTTCGACGTCGATGCCCGGGCGGGTGAAGGTGATCGGCGTCTTGACGCCAGCGGCGCGGAACCAGATGTCCCACCAGTCGTCGGACGGCGCGATGAGCACATGGCCCAGCATGTCCTTCGGGGTCTTCGGCCGGCCCTCGCGGGCGAGATAGGCGGGGCTCGCCACGGCGGTGAAGGTCTGTTCGAAGAGCAGATGCTGCTCGAGGCCGGGCCAGTCACCCTTGCCTGAACGGATCGCCACGTCGATGCCGTCGGCCGCGAAGTCGGCAAGTCCCGAGGAGATGTCGAGCCGCACCGCGAATTCCGGGTGCAGCATCTGGAAGGAGCCGATGCGCGGGGCAAGCCAGTTGCCGGCGATGGTTTGCATGGTGGAAATGGTGAGCACCGAATTTGCCTTGTCGCTCACCGCGCGGAAGGCGCGCGACAGGCCGGAGAGTGCCGCCTGCACCATGGGGGCAAGCTGCTCGCCACGCTGGTTGAGCCGCACGCCGCGGGCCTCGCGCACGAAGAGGGGGGCGCCCACGAAGGCCTCGAGCTGCTTGATCTGGTAACTCACCGCGGATTGCGTCATGTTCAGTTCCTCCGCCGCGCGCGAGAGGTTCTGGTGGCGGGCGGCGGCGTCGAAGACGCGGATCGCGGCAAGGGGCGGGAGGTCACGCATGGCAGGACCTATAAGGCCGTTCGATGGCTCGGGCCAGAGGTCCGGCGTGCGATTGGCCCGGTTACGTGCGAGGATCGCGCCATGAGCGACTGGAATCCGTCTCAGTACCTGAGTTTCGCCGACGAGCGGACGCGGCCGGCGCGCGATCTCATCGCGCAGGTGCCGCTGGTGATAGCGCGCCGGGTCTATGACCTGGGTTGCGGGCCGGGCAATTCCACGGCGCTGCTGGTTGCGCGCTATCCGCAGGCCCATGTGACTGGGATCGACAATTCTCCCGCCATGCTGGAAGCCGCCCGGACCGGTTGCCGCGGCGCCGACTTCGGCTTCGGTGACCTGTCGATCTGGCTGCCGCCGGAACGGCCCGACCTGCTCTTTTCGAACGCCACCTTCCAGTGGGTCCCCGGCCACCTGCATGTTCTGGAGCGCCTTGCGGCAACACTGCCTGCAGGCGGCGTGCTGGCGGTGCAGATGCCGGACAATCTGGGCGAGCCGAGCCACCGCCTGATGCAGGCGGCGGCGGAACACGGGCCATGGTCGGCGAAGTTGCGCGATGCGGCCGCGGCACGCGACATGCTGCCGGCGGTGGACACCTATTATGCCCGGCTGAAGCCGCACTTTACGCGACTCGACATCTGGCACACGATCTACAACCACCCTCTCGACGGGGTGGACGGGATTGCCGCCTGGCTCGGGTCGACGGGGTTGCGGCCCTTCCTCGCGCCACTCGAGGCCGAAGAGCGCGACAGCTTCCTCGCGGTCTACCGCATGCTGCTGGCGAAGGCCTATCCGGCGCAGGCGGATGGCAAGGTGCTGTTGCGATTCCCCCGGCTGTTCATCGTCGGGACGCGGTAAGGCCTGACCAGCGGTCGATCGGCGTCACCGAACCCGCGTCGTCCTCGTCGCCTTCGCCCATACGCAGCGAGCTGCGATTGGTGGAGGTGGGGCCTGTGCCACGCATGGTCACGATGGCGCATCAAGGCCTGCACGTACACTCAACGGTGCACGCAGGATCAGAACCGTTTCCGGAGTTTGATCAGCCGCGGAGATAGGCGAAGAGGCCGTCTATGGAGCCTGTGCGCGAGATGGTTGCAGTGAACTTGGAGCGCATCTGCTGGGCCAGCCACACGCCCTGCATGTTGACGTCGCGGACCGTGTAGCCGCCGCCCGCCTTGGCGAGACGGAAGACGATCTTCTTGCCCGAGGCCAAGCGCGCCGCGACGGTGACGGTGCCGCCCGACATATCGCAGTCGGTGATCTCCACGATGCCGCCGCTGAGGCCCTTGCCATGGCGCTTCAGAGTCTGGCCGATGAAGCTGCGCGTCAGGCTCAGATATTCCGCCTCGCGCGACTTGGGCAGGTCCTTGCGGTACTTGCCGAGCGCGAAGAGGCTGAGCGAGCGCAGGTCGGAATAGCGGGCGGCGGCACTGGCGAAGGCCGTTGGAGAGCCCGACGCTGCGGCGCGGTCATAGGCCTGGCCGGCGCTCTTCACGAAGCTCTCGGCAGGGCAATTGCCCGCTTCGGCCTGGGACAAGAAGCCAAGCCAAGCGAAAGCGATTGCAATAACGGTGATAAAGAATCGGCGCATGACCAAGACCTTAGCAAAAACCCCGTTCGTGTCGAAAACAGCACCATAACACGATTGAGGAAGACTTACGTTCCTCTTTCGCCTGGGACCGTTTCCCGGATCACTCCTCGGGCTTGGTCTTGCCGCCGGCGATCTTCGCCTCGCGCAGGTGGAGGTTCAGGTTCGAGCCCTTGATGTCCTCGGGGCGGGCCAGTGCGAAGGTGCGCTTGCGCAACTCCATCACCAGTTCGGCGCGGTCCTCGATATGGGCGATCTCCTCGAAGGGGATGGGATCGCCGACACGGATCCGCAGGCGGGACCCGATGCGCCGGGCCGTTTCGCGAAACACCAGCGACAGCCGCAGCGTCAGGCTCAGGTGGCTGGCGAGCTGGAACAGCCGGGAGTTCTGCCCGACGAAGAAAACGGGCACGACGGTCGCCTTCGACGAGCGCAGCAGCTTCGCCGTGAAGGGGGCCCAGGGCAGGTCGACGGCGGGACCCTTCAGCGGTTTTTCGGAGGTCGACACGCCGCCGCCGGGGAAGATGCCGATGGCGTGGCCCTGGCGCAGCCAGTTCTGGGCCTCGATGCGCGAGCGCACGTTGGTCTCGCGCGCCTCGCGGGTGGGGGCGAAGGCCACGGGCAGCAGGTTCTCAGCGGCTTCCGGGGCCTGGCACAGCACGTCGTTGGCCAGCACCTTGGTGTCGGGGCGGACCCTGGTGGCGAGCCATGTCAGCGTGATGCCGTCAAGCACACCGTAGGGATGGTTGGCGATGAACAGCACGGGGCCGGTGCTGGGGGTGCGGGCGAGGGCGGCCTCGTCGAAATCCAGCTTCATGCGCAGCAGGCGAAGGGCGGAATCGAAGAAGTTCTGGCCGTCCTTCAGGTTTTTCTGGTGCTGCAGGTAGAGCTTCTTGAGCTTCCGCTGGCCGCCGATCTTCTCGATCGCCTGGATGACGGCGCGCTGCAGCACCGGCTGGTCGGCCGTCGAATAGCTGAAACGGACTTTCTTCGGTGCGAGTGACGCGATGCTCTTGGGCATGGACGGCCGGCTGTCATAAATCCATCCATCCATCGCACTTCGCGTGTGTTCGTGCAATGGAGACACGTCAAAGAAGGGGAGTTCCGTCATCGGGGTGCCGAATCCTGCCGGGTGCGATGCAACAAGGCTGGGACCTTCATATGTCGGCTGCATGACGGCCTCCGCCGGTTGTTGACAGGCGGGACCAGGCCATTGCCACCCGTGGCTGCGGCGGGCCAGTATCCGGCTTTCGAACGCATGGGGGATATCAATGTACACGCTCTATGCCCGCAACGGCGCCGGGTCGGTCGCCGTCGAGGCGTTGCTGGCAGCCTGCGGCGCGGACTACAAGGTGATCGTGCTGAACCGGAAGCCCGATGGTGCCTTCGAGGATTTCTTCCTTGCCATCAACCCCAAGGCCGAGGTGCCGACCCTCGTGCTGCCGGACGGCAGCGTGATGACGGAAAGTGCTGCGATGATGATCCACATCGCCGAGCAGTTCCCGAAGGCCGGACTGGCGCCGATGCCGGGGGAGGCGGGGCGGGCGCAGTTCTTGCGCTGGCAGGTCTATCTCGCCGCAGCACTCTATGGCAGCGATCTCAGGCTGTTCTATCCGCAGCGCTATACCACCGATGCAGCGGGTGCGGAGGGCGTCAAGGCGAGGGCGGCCGAGACGATGATGCATGAATTCGGGATCTTTGCCGATGCGCTGGGCGACAGGACCTTCATGCTGGGCAAGCTCAGTGCGGTGGACATCTATGCCGCCATGCTGTGCACATGGGCGCCGGACATGGAGGCGCTGTTCGCGGCGCGCCCCAACCTCCGGCGCATGTATGATGCGGTGCTGGAGAACGATGCCGTCCGCAAGGTGTGGGCAAGAAACGAGATGTGAGCGCGGCGTCAGGCCGCCTTTCTCTCGGCGCCGAGCCCCAGCACGCGGCAGATCGCATAGACGAGGTCGGCGCGGTTGAGGGTGTAGAAATGGAAGTGCTTGACGCCCTCGCGGCGGAGCGCATCCACCTGTTCGGCAGCGACCATGGCGGCCACGAGGTTGCGCGTTTCGGGTTCGTCATCGAGGCCGGCAAAGCGGGTGGCCAGGGCGGGCGGCACCTGCGCGCCGCACTTCGCCGCGAACTCGCTGACGCGGGCGAAGGAGGTGATGGGCAGAATGCCCGGCACCAGCTCGATGTCGATGCCGCGCGCCGCGATGCGGTCCCTCAGCCGCAGGAAGAAGGGGTTGTGGAAGAAGAACTGCGAGATGGCGCGGGTGGCGCCATGCTCCGCCTTGTCGGCCATGAAGGCCAGGTCTTCCTCGATCGAGACCGACTCCGGGTGTCGCTCCGGATAGGCGGAGACCGAGACCTCGAAGTCGCCCATTTCCCTGATTCCGCGCACGAGATCGGCGGCGTTGCGGTAGCCGTCCGGGTGGGGCGTGAAGCGCGTGCCGACGCCGCCCGGCGGATCGCCGCGCAGGGCCACGATGTGGCGCACACCCGCTCGTGCGAAGTCGTTCACGACGGCATTCACCTCCGCCTTCGACGCGCCGACACAGGTGAGGTGGGCGGCGGGCCGGAGCGTCGTTTCCGTGGCGATGCGGTGCACCGTGTCGAGCGTGCGGTCTCGCGTGGTGCCG
This sequence comes from uncultured Aestuariivirga sp., assembly GCA_964474665.1. Classification (GTDB taxonomy): domain Bacteria; phylum Pseudomonadota; class Alphaproteobacteria; order Rhizobiales; family Aestuariivirgaceae; genus Aestuariivirga. Next base: position 68,248 of record CAYYTH010000010.1, on the reverse strand, counting down.
CCTGCGCCATAGGTGACGGAAACGAAGCTGGGGTTCACCGTCTCGAGCTTGCGGATGGTGGCCCAGAAGCTCTCCTGCGCGTCGCCCTTGGGCGGGAAGAACTCGAAGGAAACGGTGATGCCGGAGACGTCTTCCGCAAAGGCGATCATGTGGCGTGGTCCTTCAGGGCTGGCGAGGTGACGGCGGAACGCGGCTGCGTGGCCAGCCACAGCGACACGGTGAGGCCCTTGCCCTGGGGCCGCCAGGGCGGTGACAGAACCTCGTGCTGGGTGAGGCTCAAGCCGGCGCGGGCGAGCCACTGTGCCATGTGTTCGGCGGCGATCCCCAGGCGCCGGTGGGCATGCTCGGTGCGCAGTTCGTCGAGGTCGTGCGGGGCGAAATCGACGATGAGCAGGCGACCGCCCGGCTCCAGAATGCGGGCGGCCTCGGTGAGGGCCCGTACCGGGTCCTCGAGGAAATGCAGCACCTGGTGGATGGTCACGAAATCGGCGAAGCCGTCGGGGAAGGGCAGGGCATAAATCTCGCCATGGCGCACCTGGGCATTGCGCACACCCGCAGCATCGAGGTTGACCCGCGCGATGGCCAGCATGTCGCGGCTCGAGTCGATGCCGATCGACTGCTGGGCCTGCCCGGCGAAACGCCGGAGTACCGCGCCCGTGCCGGTGCCGAGATCGACATGAAGGCGGATCGGGGCGCCCCCGGCGAGCCTGACCATGGCCTGCTCGACATCTTCCTCGCGCACGTGGAGCGAGCGGAGTTGCTCCCAGCGCGTGGCGTTCTCGGCGAAATAGCGCGAGGCTGCCTCGGCGCGGCGGTTACGGATGTCCTCCAACCGGGCGAGGTCACCCGCCAGCACGGCGTCTGCCCCCGGCAGCAGGTCGACGATGGCGCGGGCGAGCGCGCCCCCCATGTCCTCCTCGCGGAGGCGGAAGAGGACCCAATTGCCTTCCTTGTGCCGGCTGATCAGGCCGGCTTCGGCCATGAGTTTGAGATGGCGGCTGACGCGCGGCTGGCTCTGACCCAGGATCTGGGTCAGCTCGCTGACATTGGCCTCGCCATGGGCGAGAATGAACAGGATGCGCACCCGGGTCGATTCCGCCGCGGCGCGCAGGCCGGAGAGCAATTCATCCATCACGAACCTCCATAACAACATAAACATATCTTTATGTTGTCCGCAAGGATGCTTGTTCTCATTGCTTTTTTGAGAGCGATTGCACAACTCTGCGCGCGGATGTGCGCCAGTCTTGCATTCGTCAAGATTTCACGGCGTATTAGGCGTAGGTTCGGGGCCGCAGTTGCAGCCTCGCGTGGAGGTTTGATGATGACTTGGGGCAATGCCCCGCTGACCCGGCGGGAATTGGGTGCACTGGCCGTCGCGGCCCTGTTCGGCCTTGCGACTCCGGCGGTTGCCAACACGGCGGCCGAGGATTACGTGTCCGGCATCGCCGAGCAGGTGATGCGGCTTGCCAACAATGGCAAGAAGGGCCCGGCGCTCAAGTCGCAGTTCGCCTCGCTGCTCAACCGCTACATCAATCTCAAGGGCATCGCGGACTATGCGCTCGGGCCCTATGGCAAGCAGCTTCCCGCGGGCAAGCGCTCGGAGTTCTATGCGCTGGTGAACAATTACGCGGCGGCGCTGTTCAACTATTACGTCGATGATTTCCGCGGCACCAAGCTGGACATCATCTCGACCACCAAGCAGGGCAAGTTCACCGTCATCCATTCGGCCATCACCGGCGGAGGCGGGCGCGAACAGGTGAAGTGGCGGTTGGTGCCCTCGGGCGGAGGCTTCCGCGTCGCCGATGTCAACGTCAAGGGCGTGTGGCTAACGATTTCGATGAAGGACCGCTTTTCCAAGGTGCTGAAGGCCTCGAAGGGCGACTTCGGTCCGCTCTTCGCCGAGCTGCGCGAGGCCAACACCTGGTGAGCCGGGCGGCGTTGTTGACGCCGCCTCAGCCTGTCCTTTATGGCGGAATGGACAGCTTCAAAGAAAGCGAATCATGTCGAAGACCCGTCCTGCCCCCGCCGCCGCATTGACGCGCCGCGCTGCCCTTGCCGGGCTCGCCGCGGCCTTCGCGGCGCCCGCCCTCGCGGGGCCCGAGGATGCGGCCGTCGCCTATATGAAGAAGGTGGCGAAGGACATGCTGGCGGCGCACCGGCAGGGCACCGTCGCAAGCTTCAAGCGTGCCATCCAGCGCCACGCCGACGTTGCCGGCATTGCCGATTATTCGCTGGGCCAGTATCGCAGCAAGCTACAGCCGTCGCAGAAGCAGGCCTATTACAGCGGCACGGCGACCTTCATGGCGCGCTACTTCGCCGACCAGTCCCGCGATTACGTTGTCGCGAAATATGAAGTTGGCGAAGCCGACGCGGATGGCAAGGACATCAGCGTCGACACCAAGGTCTACCTGATGAATGGCCAGACCTATACTGTGGTCTGGCGGCTCGGAAAGAAGGGCTCGGGCTTCAAGGTGGAAGATGCGAAGGTGATGGGCTTCTCGCTCATCTACCTGCAGCGCGGCATCTTCACGTCCTTCCTGTCGAAGCGCAACGGCGACGTGGCGCAGCTGGTGGCCGCGCTCAACCGTTGAGGCGCTTGCCGCCGCTCAATTCTCCTGGATGCTCTTGAGATAGTTGACCAGCGATGCGATGCGGTCGTTGACGATCATCTCGCGCGCGGCCTTGCCGGTGTCGGAGGAGGCGGCCTCGCGGTTGAACCAATCGCCCCAGACCGGCATGTCGCGCATGCCATGCACCTTCACATCGCTGCGGCCGTCGATCACGCCCACCACGCGCTCCTCCGGAAACTTTCCGGCATTGAGCTTGCTGAGCTTCGTGAGGTCCGGTACCGCGAGGGTGAGGAATTCGCCCAGCGTGCCATCGCCCTTGGCGTCCACGCCATGGCAGGCCGCGCAGTAGTTCATGTAGTCGCGGCGGCCCAGTTCGATGCTGATCCCCTCGCTCAGCAGGGTCGAGCTCACGGTGCCTTCGGCAGCCGCCTGCTGCATGCCCGCCAGGGTAAGCCCGGCGAGCGTCAGTGCCAGAACCAGATAGTTGCGCTTCATCTCGAACCCTCCGCGTCTTCCGGAACCATCGCGCCGGTGCTGCGGAGCAGCCTTGACATCAGTCAATTGAGGGATCGTTAACCCTGAGCGACTTATCTCTGGCGCTGGTTTCCCTTGTTAGTGGCGTTTTCCCGTGTCCTTGAGCCGCTTCCTGCGCAATTTCGTTGTCGTCGTGGCGGCCGCCGCCGTGCTGGCGGCCTGCGGGTCGTCCAAGACCCAGAAAGGCAACTTCAGCACCAAGGGGCTGCGTCCGCCCGAAGCCTCCTGCCGGGTGAAGCCATCCCGCCTGGGGCTTGCCGAGAAGATCCGCGACATCGACGAACGCAACGGCTGCCAGGTGAAGAATGCCTGGAAGGTGGAGTCCCTCGGTTCGGTGCGCTTCAGCCAGCCGGCCGTGATGCATTGCGGCATGGCTGACCCACTCTACACCTGGCTCGAGGACGTGGTGCAGCCCACCGCCCAGCGCAGCTTCGGCGAGAGCATCGTCAGCATCGATGTCGCGGCCTCCTATGCCTGCCGCCCGCGCAACAACAAGGGCGGGGCGAAGATGAGCGAGCATGGCTTCGGCAACGCCATCGACGTCGCGGCCTTCACGCTCGAAAGCGGCCGCAAGGTGAGCATCAAGGAGGGCTGGTGGGGCAGCAGCGACGAGCGCCGCTTCCTCCATACGGTACATGACCGCGCCTGCGGCATCTTCCATACCGTGCTGGGCCCCGATTCAGGCCGCTCCCACCGCGACCACCTGCACCTCGACCTGCAGAACCGGGCCAACGGGTCGCGCTACTGCAGGTAGGCTCGATTATTGCATTTCCCCGCCATCCGGCGCATATGAGCGGCCATGGAACAGGAAATCCTCAAGCCTGATGCTGCCCCCAAGGCAGGCTCCCAGGCCTTCAGCCGCACCGGCAGCCTGATGGCCGCCTTCGGTGCCACGCTTCTGATGCTGTGCTTCACCGGGTCGTCCATGGTGGCGACGGTGTGGGCCTTCTCCAAGCTGCTCGGCTTGCCGGAAATCATGATGTACGGCGTCATGGCGCTGGGCGTCATTCCGGTGCTGTGGATCACCATCTGGACCGCCGGCCGCGCCTGGCATGTGGAGAAGCTGCTGGCACAGCACAGGGACATCGACGTTCCGGTGTTCAGCCTGACCTACTACTTCAAGAACGGCTGAGCCCGCCCGCCCGAATCCCATGTCCATCTGGACCCGCATCGCCGAAGCCCTTTCCTCCATCGGCGAGTCGGTCGGCGCTTTCCTGCAGTCGATCGTCAACCGCAATCCGACCCCGCCCGAGAAGTCGGTGGCCTTCACCATCGGCATGATCGGTCTCGGCGCCAAGATGGCCAAGGCCGATGGCGTCGTGACGGAGGACGAGATCCGCGCCTTCAAGCAGGTGTTCCACATTCCCGACGGCGAACTGGCCGCGGTGGCGCGCGTCTTCAACCTCGCCAAGCAGGATGTGGCCGGCTACGAGACCTATGCACGCCAGATCGCCAAGCTGTTCGAGGCCCGCAGCGCGGTGCTCGAGGACGTGCTCGACGGGCTGTTCCACATTGCCAAGGCCGACAATGCCTTCCACCCCGGCGAGCACGGCTTCCTCGCCAGGGTGGCGGCGATCTTCGGATTTTCCGACGCCGACTTCGCGCGAATCCGCGCCCGCCACGTGAATGTGCCGGACGACCCCTTCCTGATCCTCGGCCTGCCGGCCGATGCTACGCCCGAGACGGTTCGCAAGCGTTATCGCGACCTGGTTCGCGAGCATCACCCTGACCGCCACATCGCGGCAGGCGTGCCGGAGGAGATGATCGAACTGGCCACCGCACGCCTGCAGAAGATCAACGAGGCCTATGACCGCGTCATGGAGAAGGCGGCGTGATGCGCTCGCCGCTGGCGCAGCGCTTCTTGGCGGCCGCCAATCATGAGCCGCGCCGCAACGGGCGCGCGGTAGACATGCTGCTGCTCCATTATACCGGCATGGCGAGCGCCGCCTCGGCCTGCGCGCTTCTGTGCAGCGCCGAGTCCGGCGTTTCCTGCCACTATCTCGTCGATGAGGACGGCACGATCACCCAGATGGTGGGCGAGGAGGCGCGCGCCTGGCATGCCGGCGTGTCGACCTGGCAGGGCGAGACCGACACCAATTCGCGCTCCATCGGCATCGAAATCCAGAACCCGGGCCACACCATCGGTTATCGCGGGTTCCCCGCCGTCCAGATGGCGGCCGTCGTCGCGCTGTGCCGGGATATCCTCTCGCGCCATGACATTCCGCCCGCCAAGGTGCTGGCCCATTCCGACGTGGCGCCCGGCCGCAAGGTCGACCCGGGCGAGCTTTTCGACTGGGCGCTGCTTCATCGCGCCGGGGTTGGGCATTGGGTGCCGCCGGCCGGTCCCGATGCGCGGGTGCTGGAAGGCGCCGACCTCGCCCGTTTCCAGCAGATATTGAAGGCCTATGGCTACGGCCTCGACGTGACGGGAGAATGCGACGAGGCGACACGCAAGGTGACGGATGCCTTCCAGCGCCATTTCCGCCCGGCGCTGGTCAACGGCATTCCCGATGTCTCGGCGCTGCGCACGGCAGAGCGCCTTGCCGGGGCTCTTGTCGCCTGATCAGCCCTTGCGGCAGAGGCCGAGCAGGGTGGGCACGTCGGCGTTGTAGAGCGGGAACACCATTTCCTGAGCGCCGATCTTCACGCTGAAGCGGTCGGCCGTTTCCATGGCCTTGAGGAGCGGGCTGTCGACCGGGATCTCCACCTCGACGCTGGAGGAGGGGAAGCCGCGATTGAGGTCGATCTTGCCGGCGAAGGTAGCGATTTCCTCGCCCGCCTTGACCGTCATCGGCGCCTTGCGCCGGTTGAGGTTCTCCAGTTCGGCCGTCGGGCGCGGGACATAGAGGTTCACGATGTCCTTGCGGGTGCGGCACCAGAGGCTGACGCCGACGTCATCCGTGTCGGCGACGCCGAAGATCAGATATGCCTCCTGGTCACTTGCATCGAGCGCCCAATCGCGCTCCTGTGCGAGGGCCGCGCCGGAGGCGAGGCCAAGAGCGATAACAGCGGCGAGGGGGCGATGCATGGTGCGTGAAAAACCCGGAAATGAGGGGCCTGTCTATCGGCTCTTCTGGGATCGGGGAAGTGCCAATATGGCGCCGCACGCCGTGCTGCGGGAAATCGGCTGCCCCTTCGAGCTGATACGTGTGGATATCTCGCAAGGGGAAAACCGGACGCCTGCCTATCTGGCGCTCAACCCCAATGCCCGGGTGCCGACGCTCGTCCACGGCGAGCGGGTGATCTACGAATCCGCGGCCATCCTGATGTATCTGTGCGAGGCCCACCCGCAGGCGGGCCTGATGCCGCTGCCGGGAGAGGCCGAGCGCGGCGCCTTCCTGCAATGGCTGTTCTGGTTCACCAACACCTTGCAGGAAGACCTGCAGCACTGGTGGCACGCCGACAACTACCTCGACACCGAGGCCGCCCGGCATGAGATGAAAGTCGTGTCAGAACGGAGGCTTGGCCGCATGTTCTCGCAGCTTGATTCACATCTCGCAGCGGGTGGACCCTACATGCTGGGCGAGCGCTTCTCCGCCCTCGACATCTTCCTCGTCATGCTGTGTCGCTGGACGCGGGCCATGGCGGTGCCCGCCACGTCCTACCCCAACCTCAACCGCCTGATCAGCCTCGTCACCGCCCGCCCCGCATGGGCGGCGATGATGCGGGCCGAGGGCATCGACTGGAACGGACCTCTCCCATCATGACCTCGCTCATCATCACCAATGCCGCCATCATGACCATGGACCCGGCCCGGCCCACGGCTGAAGCCATTTCCGTTTCCGGGAATCGGATCATGCGGTTGGGAACTCATGCTGAGGTGATGCGTGAGGCTGGCGCCAACACCCGCGTGGTCGATGCCGGCGGCGGCACCGTGATCCCCGGCTTCGTCGAGGGGCACATGCACCTGTTCGCAGGCGCGGCGGAGCTGTCGCATCTGCAACTCTTCGGTACGCGCGGTTTCGATGAACTCAAGGCCCGCACGGAAGACTACATCCGGCAGAACCCCGGAGACGACCTGATCATCGGCGAGCAGGCGGATTACGTGATCATCGGCGAGCATGAGCCGCTGTCGCGCCACCATCTGGACGAGATCGTGAAGGACCGGCCGATCCTGGTGTTCTCACCAGACCACCACACGGCCTGGGCCAACACGCTGGCGCTGGAGAAGGCGGGCCTGCTTCGGGGCAAAAAGCTCGGGCCGGGCAACGAGATCGTCATGGCCGCGGACGGGCTCGCGCAGGGCGAGTTGCGCGAGGGCGAGGCGATCGACCCGGTTCGGCAGCTCTCGCAGAAGGGCACGCGCGACCGGCTGGGGCTGGCGACCGGCGGTGAGCCCGATCCCTATCCCTCCAAGGCCGAGTTCGAGAGCGACCTCGAGACCATGCGGGTGGGGCTGCGGCACTGCGCGGCACATGGCATCACCTTCGTCCAGAACATGGACGGCAACGTCTATACGCTTGAACTGCTTGAGGAACTGCAGCGCCGGGGTGAGCTTACGGCGCGCGTGCGCGTGCCCTTCCACTTCAAGAACTTCATGGACATCGCGATGCTGGAGAAGGCGTCAAGGATGGCCGAGCGCTGGAGGGGGGACATGCTGTCCTCCGGCTTCGTGAAGCTGTTCATGGATGGTGTCGCCGACAGCCAGACGGCTGTGATGATCGAGGACTATGCCAACCGGCCCGGCTGGAAGGGCGAGCCGCTGTTCGAGCCCGACCGCTTCGCCGCGATCGCCACCGAGGCCGACCGGCGGGGCCTTCAGATCGCCGTTCACGCCATTGGCGATGGTGCGGTGCAGATCGTTCTCGACGGCTACGACGCCGCACAGAAGGCTAACGGACGACGCGACTCGCGCCACCGGGTGGAGCATGTGGAGGTGATCCACCCCGACGACATCGCGCGCTTTGCGAAGCTCGGCGTGATCGCCTCGATGCAGCCGCCGCACCCGCCGGGGAACCATGGGCTGCCGCTCGAGCCCTATCTCTCCAACATCGGCGAGGCACGCTGGGAGTGGGCCTTCGCCTGGAAGGCTTTGCGGGAGCAAGGCGCACGCCTCGTCTTCGGCACGGACTGGCCGGTCTCCGACATCGACCCCATGTGGTCCGTCCAGTCCGCCATGACGCGCGGCCAGTGGAACGACCGCATGCCCGACAACCGCCAGAGCCTGCACCAGGCGATCCATTCCTACACGGCGGACGGCGCATGGGCCGGCTTCATGGAGGGCAAGACAGGTGTGCTGAAAGAGGGGATGCTGGCCGACATCTGTGTGCTGCCGGTGGACCTGCAGCGGACCGACCCGGCGGCATTCAAGGGCATCCGGCCGCGGATGACGGTGTGCGACGGGCGGGTGGTGTTCGAGGGGTGAGGTCCGGGCTAAGAGCCCTCACCTGGCCTGTCGGCCGGATGAGGGCCTGTCTTCGGCACTCTGCCATTGCCTTTCCGGTCCCGATCCCCTACCTCACCCCTGCCAGCTGGCTGGATGACCGCTGCCGCTATGCCCGAAAGGGTGCGGGGGAGGAAAGTCCGGGCTCCATGGAAACACGGTGCCGGGTAACGCCCGGCGGGGGCGACCCCAGGGACAGTGCCACAGAAATGATACCGCGGATCCGGGCTTCGGCCTGACGCAAGGGTGAAAAGGTGCGGCAAGAGCGCACCGCGGCCCCAGCAATGGGGACGGCATGGCAAACCCCACCGGGAGCAAGACCGAATAGGGGTGGCGCGGGGGCTTCGGCCTCCAGGGACGTTTCCGTTCCAGCTGCCCGGGTAGGTTGCGTGAAGCGTCCGGCGACGGGCGTTCCAGATGAATGGTCATCCAGTGCGGGAGAACCCCGCATGGACAGAACCCGGCTTACAGGCCGGCTGGCATTATCACCCGACAAATGCGCCGCAAACGCGGAATCGAAACCAATTGTTAAGCAGCCCGATTGCAATGTCGGTTTGACGATTAACGCCTTTTTCACCGTGATTTAGGCTTGCCATGGCCGCCCAGGAAACGACCCACCCGCCGCATGTTCCCGTGATGCTGGCCGAAGTGCTGAGTGCACTTTCGCCGCGTGACGGGGCCCTTTACCTGGACGGGACCTTTGGCGCCGGCGGCTACACCCGCGCCATCCTCGATGCTGCCGACTGCAAGGTGATCGCCATCGACCGCGACCCCTCGGCCATCCGGGGCGGGCAGGCCATGGTCAGCGAATTCTCCCCCCGTCTCAGCCTGCGGGAGGGGCGCTTCGCCGACATGGAAGCGCTTGCCGGCGGAGAGCGCATCGACGGTATCGTGCTCGATATCGGCGTCTCTTCCATGCAGATCGACGAGGCGGAGAGGGGCTTCTCCTTCCTGCGTGACGGGCCTCTCGACATGCGCATGGCGCAGTCGGGCGCGTCTGCCGCCGATGCGGTGAATACGCTTTCGCAGGAAACGCTTTCCAATATCATCTACGTCTTCGGCGAAGAGCCGAAGTCCCGTGCCATCGCCCGCGCCATCGTCGAGGCGCGCAAGGTTGCGCCCATCACAACGACGCATGGCCTGGTGAAGGCCATCGAGCGCGCCACGGGCCGGCCGCGGCCGGACAAGATTCACCCCGCCACGCGCACTTTCCAGGCGCTGCGCATCCATGTGAACGGCGAGCTCGACGAGCTGGTCGAGGCCTTGCATGCTGCCGAGCGGATGCTGCCGGAAGGCGGGCGGCTCGTCGTCGTGACCTTCCACTCGCTGGAAGACAGGATCGTAAAGCGCTTCTTCGCTTCGCGCGCCGGCAAGCTGCCGTCCGGGTCGCGCCACCTGCCGGATGCGGTGAAGGGGCCGGATCCTTCCTTCGCGTTGCTCTTCAAGGGCCACCTCGGCGCAACCGACGAAGAAGCACGCCTGAATCCGCGCGCCCGCTCCGCCAAGCTGCGCGCCGGCATTCGTACCGCCGCGCCGCCCTTGGCTGCGATCACCGATGAGATCGGTCTCAGCGTCCGGGAGACGCGACACTAGATGCACAAGCTCCTCAACCTCATGCTCGTGGCCGCCGTGCTGGTCTCCGGCTTCATCCTCTACTCGCTGGAGCACACGACGCGTGGCCTCGAGCGCGAGGCGGCGAAATATCGCCGCGGCATCGCCGAGGAGACGGAGAACATGCGGCTCCTCAATGCCGAATGGTCGAGCCTCACCAGGCCTGACAGGCTGCGCGCGCTGGCTGAGCGCTTTTTGGGTCTCTCCACCCTGAAGGCGCAGCAGATCGTGAAACTTGACGAGATCGGCGCACACGTGCCCGCCGAGCCCGTGATGAACCTTCAGGCCGAGGGCACCGACCCCATCGGCGACATCATCGACAAGATGAAGCAACAATGACCGAAGCTCCCCGCGAACACAGCCACTTCGACGAAGCGCCACCCCGTCTTGCCGGGCAGAACCGCCTGCGTCTGATCGGCATCTGCTTCACCGCGGCCTTCCTAGCGATTGCGGGCCAGGTCACGCATCTCACCGTTTTCCCCGAGCAGGACGAGGGGCCTCTCCGTCCCATCACCGAAGGTCCGCTGCCGCGCCCCGACATCATCGACCGCAATGGTGTGCTTCTGGCGACCGATGTGGCGGTCGCCTCGATCTTCGCCGATCCCTCGAAGATCATCGACATCGACGAGGCCGTCGAGCTGCTCACCGCGACCATGCCCGACGTCGATGCCCGCGAGCTCCGTCGCAAGCTGACCACCTCGAAGCGCTTCGCCTGGATCAAGCGGCAGGTGTCACCGGAAGAGCGCGACGCGGTCTACAACCTCGGCATTCCCGGTGTGAGCTATGTGAACGAGCGGCGCCGCGTCTATCCGCAGGGGCGTCTGTCGTCGCATGTTGTGGGCTACGTCGACCTCGACACCAAGGGCATTGCCGGAATCGAGAAGTATCTCGACGATCAGGGCGCGCTCTATACCGCCTCGCTCGCCGAGCCGGCCGAGCACAAGACCCAGCCCGCCCAGATGTCGATCGACATCCGGGTGCAGGCGGCGGTGATCGACGAGATCTCGCAGGCCATCGAGAAGTTCAAGGCCATCGCTGGCGGCGGCATCGTCATGGACATCAACACGGGCGAAGTGCTGTCGCTCGTGTCGCTGCCGGACTTCAACCCGAACCAGGAGAAGAAGAACTTCTCCAAGGACCAGCAGAACCGCATGACCAGCGGCGTCTACGAGCTGGGCTCGGTGGTGAAGGCCGTGACCTTCGCCATGGCCGTCGACTATGGCACGGCGACCCTCGAGAGCCGCTATGACGCGCGCTTCCCTCTGGTCATCGGCAGTGCGCGCATCAGTGACTTCCATGCCCAGCGCCGGGTGCTGACGCTGCCTGAGGTGTTCACCAATTCGTCCAATATCGGTACGGCCAAGATGGCGCTGGAAGTCGGCACCGAGCACCACCAGGACTTTCTGCGCCGCGTGGGCCTGTTCCAGAAGCTGCAGACAGAATTGCCCGAGGCCGCGAAGCCGCTTCTGCCGCGCCGCTGGAGCAAGCTTGCCACCGCCACGGCGGCATTCGGCCACGGTTTTGCCGTGCAGCCGCTGCAGGGTGCTGCGGTGGTTGCCGGGCTTCTCAACGGTGGACATCTGATCACTCCCACCTTCCTGCGGCGCAACGAGGAGGAGGCGATGGCCATGGCCACGACCGTGGTCAAGACCTCGACCAGCGAGGTGCTGCGCTATCTCTTCCGGCTCAACGCGACCGAGGGGTCCGCGTCCAAGGCCGACGTGATCGGCTATCGCGTCGGCGGCAAGACCGGTACCGCCGAAAAGGTGGTTGGTGGTCGCTATTCCAAGGAGAAGCGGCTTGCCTCCTTCATCGGGGCCTTCCCGATGGACAATCCGAAATATCTCGTCCTCGTGATGCTGGATGAGCCCAAGGCAATTCCGGGCACCTATGGCTTCGCCACGGCGGGCTGGAATGCGGTTCCCACCGCCGGAAAGATCATCGAGCGCATTGCGCCGATGCTGGGCGTGGAGCCGGTGTTCTCGCCCGAAGACCTGCAGAAGCTCGCCAAGCTTGAAGCGCAGGAAAAGAAGAAGAAGCAGAACTGATGACCATGCGTCTCGGCCAACTTGTCTCAGGCGATGCTCCGCTTCCCACCGATGCGGAAGGGATCCTCGTTGCCGGACTCACTGCCGACAGCCGCGAGGTGAAGCCGGGCTTCGTGTTCGCCGCGCTGCCGGGCACGCAAGTGGACGGTGCGAAATTCATTCCGCAGGCGATCGCCGCAGGTGCCGTGGCCATCATCGCAGGCGCAGGTGCGGAGGCCTCTGGCGCCGCTCTCATCACCTCGGCCAATCCCCGGCAGCTCTTCGCCCGCATGGCCGCGCGTTTTCATGGCCGCCAGCCGGATACCATCGTCGCCGTCACCGGCACCAGCGGCAAGACTTCGGTCGCGACCTTCGTGCGCGAAATCTGGACCGCCATGGGCTTCCGCGCCGCAAGCCTCGGCACGGTGGGCGTCGTCTCGCCGTCCGGCACGATCGAACTCGAGCACACGACGCCCGATGCCGTGAAGCTTCAGGAAATTGCGGCACAGCTTGCCGCCGACAAGGTAGAGCACCTCGCCATCGAAGCGTCGAGCCACGGCCTCGACCAGTATCGCCTTGACGGCCTGCGCATCGCTGCCGCTGGCTTCACCAACCTGTCGCATGACCATCTCGACTATCATCCGACGGTCGATGACTACTTCAACGCCAAGATGCGGCTGTTCGAGGAATTGATCGCGCCCGGCGGGGCGGCGGTCATCAATGTTGATACGCCGCGCGGGGAAGAGGCGGCACGCCGTGCTGCCGCGCATGGGCTCAAACTCTGGAGTGTCGGCCTCAAGGGTGACACCATCCGCGTGCTGGACGTGCGCCGCGACGCGGGAAGCCAGCACATGACGGTTGCCGTCAGCGGCCGCCGCTACGAGGTGGACCTGCCGCTCGCCGGTGACTTCCAGGTGTCCAATGCGTTAATCGCGGCCGGCCTCGTGCTCGCCACGGGCGGTGACGAGGCGCAGGTGATGCACGCGCTGCGGTCGCTGAAGGGCGCCCGGGGGCGGCTCGAACTCGTCGGGCGCACCAAGGCCGGCGCGCCGGTCTTCGTCGATTATGCCCACAAGCCCGATGCGCTGGAGAATGCCCTGGCCTCGCTCAGGCCCTATACCAAGGGACGCCTCTTCGTCGTCTTCGGCTGCGGCGGCGACCGCGACCGGGCGAAGCGCCCGATCATGGGTGAGATTGCAACCAGGCTTGCCGACCGCGTCTTCGTGACGGACGATAACCCGCGCACCGAGGAGCCAGCGGCCATCCGTGCCGCCATCATGGTCGCCGCACCCGGCGCCACCGAGATCGGCAGCCGCGCGGCCGCCATCCGCGCCGCGATCGATGAATTGCAGTCGGGCGATGTGCTCATCGTGGCCGGCAAGGGACATGAAGAGGGCCAGAAGATCGGCAAGCAGGTATTCCCCTTCAGCGACCACGAGGCCGTGAAGGCCGCCATTGCGGGGCACGACTATCATGGCTGAGGCGCTGTGGACCATCGATGAGTTGCTCGCCGCCACGGGCGGGCGCCTGCATGGCGCCGTGACGAAGCCACTCACCGCCGTGACGATCGACTCACGGGCCGTGGGGCAGGGCGACATCTTCGTCGCCATCAAGGGCGACAAGCACGATGGGCATGATTTCGTCGCTGCGGCCCTCAGGAGCGGCGCGGGGCTTGGTCTCGTCTCGCGTGTCACGCCCGAGATGCTGGCGGCCGGTCCGGTTCTCGAGGTTGCCGGCGATCCGCTGCGCGGTCTGGAGCAGATGGGTCTGGCTGCACGCGCCCGCTCGGCGGCGCAGATCGTGGCCGTTACCGGCAGTGTCGGCAAGACCTCGACCAAGGAAATGCTGCGGACGGCGTTGTCTGCCTCGGGCGAAACGCATGCCTCTGCCGCGTCATTCAACAATCACTGGGGCGTGCCGCTGACACTTGCCCGCATGCCGCGGAGTTCCTCTTTCGGCGTCTTCGAGATCGGCATGAATCATGCGGGCGAGATCACGCCGCTGGTCTCCATGGTGCGTCCGCATGTGGCGATCATCACGACCATCGCGGCGAGCCACCTCGGCAACTTCGCCTCGCTCGACGAAATTGCCGACGCCAAGGCGGAGATCTTCACCGGGATCGAGCCCCGCGGCAGCGCCGTCATCTGCCGTGATACGCCCTATTTCGAGCGACTGTCCGCTGCCGCATGGGCCGCGGGCGTTCGCAGCGTCGTTTCCTTCGGCAGGCATCCGGATGCGGATGTCCGGATGGAGCGTGTGGCCCTGCTCGCCGACTGCTGCTGTGTCACGGCGGATGTATTGGGCGAGACGGTCTCCTACAGGCTGGGCCTTCCCGGCGAGCACATGGCGGTGAACAGCCTTGCGGTGCTGGCCACGGCAAAACTGACGGGCGCAGACCTCGCCCGTGCCGCCCTGGCGCTTTCCCGCGCCGCGCCGGCCAAGGGTCGTGGAGTCCGCGAGCGGCTTTCCATCGCGGGCGGCGAGTTGCTGCTGATCGACGAGAGCTATAACGCCAATCCGGCTTCCGTTGCGGCAGCGCTCGGGCTCCTGGGAGCAGCGCAGCCGCCCCGCGGCGGGCGACGGATCGCGGTGCTGGGCGACATGCTGGAGCTGGGCGACAGGAGCGCGGAGTTGCACGCCGGGCTGCTGGAACCGATGGACGCCGCCAAGGTTGATGTCCTATACGCGGCAGGGCCGCTCATGGCGAATCTCTGGGCGCGTGTAGGTGAAAACCGGCGCGGCGCCTTTGCGGAATCCTCCGAGGAGTTGCGCGACGTGCTGCTCAAGGGCCTCAGGCCCGGTGACGTGGTGATGATCAAGGGATCGCTCGGCAGCCGCATGGGGCCGCTGGTGGAGGCGATCAGGGCGGCCCATCCGCCTGCCAAGGAGACCTGATGCTATTCCTTCTGTTCAGCAGCCTCGCGGATGAGGTGTCCCCCTTCAACGTCTTCCGGTACCAGACGTCGCGTACGGGTCTCGCCATCATCACGGCGCTGATCTTCGTGTTCCTCTTCGGGCCGCGCATCATCTCGCTCCTGAAGGTGAAGCAGGGCAGGGGGCAGCCCATCCGTTCCGACGGACCGCAGCGCCATATCGTGGAGAAGCAGGGGACGCCGACCATGGGCGGCCTGATGATCCTTTCCGGCATCTTCGTCGGCACGCTGCTCTGGGCGGACCTGCGTAACCTCTATGTCTGGGCCGTGCTGTTCGTGACGCTGGGCTTCGGCGCCATCGGTTTCTACGACGACTATCTCAAGGTCACCAAGGCGACGACCAAGGGCTTCTCGGGCAAGGTGCGGCTTGCGGCCGAGTTCGTCATTGCGGGCCTTGCCGTCGGCATCTTCATGTGGATTGGCGACAAGCCGCTCTCCACCTCGCTCGCCGTTCCCTTCTTCAAGGATCTGCTGATACCCTTCGGTATGTTCTTCATCTTCGTCGGCATGTTCGTCGTCGTGGGCGCCGGAAATGCCGTGAACATGACGGACGGGCTGGACGGCCTCGCAATCGTTCCGGTGATGATCGCCGCAGCGAGCCTCGGTCTCATCGTCTATCTCGTCGGCAATTATAACTTCTCCAACTACCTTGAGCTCCATTTCGTGCGGGGCGCGGGCGAGCTTGCCATCATCTGCGGCGCCATCGTGGGGGCAGGCCTCGGCTTCCTGTGGTTCAACGCTCCGCCCGCCATGATCTTCATGGGAGACACGGGCTCGCTTTCACTCGGTGGCGCCCTGGGTGCGACCGCGGTGGCGGCGAAGCACGAGATCGTGCTCGGCATCATTGGCGGCCTTTTCGTGCTTGAGACGTTGTCTGTGATCATCCAGGTTGCCTCCTTCAAGATGACGGGGAAGCGCGTCTTCGCCATGGCACCCCTGCATCACCATTTCGAGCAGAAGGGCTGGAAGGAACCGACCATTGTGATCCGCTTCTGGATCATCGCCATCGTGCTGGCCCTCATCGGGCTTTCGACGCTGAAGCTGAGGTAGTCATTGTTCCCGGCCACGACATTCAGGGACAAGAAGGTCGCCGTCTTCGGCCTGGCGCGCTCCGGCACTGCGACCATCGAGGCTTTGCAGCTTGGTGGCGCCACCGTGCATGCCTGGGATGACTCTGTTCCTGCCGTCGAGAAGGCCAAGGCTGCGGGGCTTCCGATCAGCAACCTGCATGAGCTTGATTTCGCGACGCTCGATGCTCTGGTGCTCAGCCCCGGCGTTCCGCTCACCCACCCGGAGCCGCACTGGACGGTGCTGAAGGCCCGCCATGCCGGCATCGAGGTGATCGGCGATACGGAGATCTTCGCACGCGAGGCTGCCGCCGCCGGGGCGCGGATCGTCGCCATTACCGGCACCAACGGGAAGTCGACCAGCACCGCGCTCACCGGCCATGTGCTGACGGAGGCGGGACTGGACGTGGACGTCGGCGGCAACATCGGCAAGGCGGTGTTCCTGCTGCGCCAGCCGGTGAAGGGGCGCGTCTACGTGCTCGAGCTCTCGTCCTTCCAGATCGACCTGATGCCGCAGCTCGACCCTGAGGTCGGCATCCTCACCAATATCACGCCGGATCACCTCGACCGCCACGGCACCATGGAGAATTATGCCGCGGTGAAGGCGCGCATGTTCGCCAGCCAGCACGAGGGTGACACGACGCTGTGCAGTGTCGACGATGATTGGTGCGCGGCGATCGCTGAGCGGGCGGCCGCCACGGGTGCCGACATCCGGCGCGTCTCGGTGGTACGTGACCTCCCGGACGGCATCACCGCGCATGACGGCGTGCTGCGCGACAAGCGCGCCGGCGCGGTCACGGTTGAGATCGACCTCCGCCCCATGCCGGCGCTCAAGGGGCGCCACAACTGGCAGAATGCCTGCATGGCCTATGGCGCGGCGAGGGCACTCGGTGTCGATGCGAAGACCATCGCTGCCGCGATGCAGAGCTTTCCCGGACTCGCGCACCGCATGCAGCAGGTGGCGCGGGTGGGCGGCATTCCCTTCATCAATGATTCCAAGGCGACCAACGCCGATGCGGCGGAGAAGGCTCTCGCGTCTTTCAGCAACATCTACTGGATTGCAGGCGGCATCGCGAAGGCAGGCGGCATCGAACCGCTGCGGCCGCTGTTCGGGAACGTAGCCCGGGCCTATCTCATCGGACAGGCGGCACAGGATTTTTCTGCCATCATCGGGTCCGCTATTCCCCATGACGTGTGCGGCACGCTGGAAAATGCGGTCAAGGCCGCGCTGAGCGATGCCCTGAAAGATGGAAAGCGCGGGGCGGTGGTGCTGCTGTCACCTGCCTGTGCCAGCTTCGACCAGTATCCCAACTTCGAGATTCGGGGCGATGCCTTCGTGAAGGCCGTCTCCCTGCTGCCTGGTGCCGAATTGACCGTTTCAGGAGATGCCAATGCTGCTCGGACGTAGCGATCGCGGCCTGCTCGCGCGCTGGTGGTTCACCGTGGACCGCGGCCTGATGTTCGCTGTGCTTCTGCTCATGGCCTCGGGCGTGCTCGTCTCCATGGCGGCAAGCCCGCCGGTGGCGGAGCGCATCGGTGCGGACACCTTCCACTTCATCAAGAGCCAGCTTTTCTACCTGACTCTCGCCGTGCCAGTGCTGGTGGCATTGTCGTTCTTCCCGCCACGCTATGCGCGGAGGGCCGGGTTGGTGGTCTTCTTCGGCGCTCTGGCCCTGATGGTGGCCGCCTTGTTCTTCGGCCCCGAGATCAAGGGCGCACACCGCTGGATCAATATTGGCCCCATCAACCTTCAGCCCTCTGAATTCGCCAAGCCGGCTTTCGTGATCGTTGCGGCCTGGTTCCTGGCCGAGCACACCCGCCGCCCGGAAATGCCGGGGCAGGTGATTGCGCTGCTCATGGCGGCGATGTTCATCGGCCTCCTCGTCCTGCAGCCCGACTTCGGACAGACCGCGCTGGTCATCCTCACCTTCGGTTCCATGTTGCTGATCTACGGCATCTCATGGTTTACGGTGCTGGGCCTTGGCGCACTTGGGCTTGCAGGGATGTTTGCCGCCTACGAACTGGTCGATCACGTGCGTTCGCGCATCGATCGCTTCATGAGCCCGGACAAGGGGGATACCTTCCAGGTCGACACCGCGATGCAGGCCTTCCGGAATGGCGGACTGATGGGAACGGGGCCCGGCGGCGGCGAAGCGAAGCTGGTGTTGCCTGATGCCCACACCGACTTCACCTTTGCGGTCGTCGGCGAGGAGTTCGGTCTCATCGCGTGCCTGCTGCTGATGGCGCTCTTCGCCTTCGTGGTGCTGAAGATCCTTGTCCGTGCCAAGCAGGAACCCGATCCATTTGCGGCGTTGGCGCTGTCCGGCCTCGGACTGATCTTCGGCTTCCAGGCCATCATCAACATGGGTGTGAACACCGCACTGCTGCCGGCGAAGGGCATGACCCTTCCCTTCATCTCCTATGGTGGCTCCTCGCTGATGGGCATGGCCTTCGGCATGGGGCTGGTGCTGGCACTCGGCCGAAAGCGCTTCGGCGTCCGCTCGAGCGTGCCTGAACTCAACGTGTCCTACGCCTGATGAGCAGGGGAACCTTCGTCCTCGCTGCCGGTGGCACCGGCGGGCATCTCTTCCCCGCGCAGGCACTGGCGGAGGAACTGATCCGGCGTGGTTACACCATCCACCTGATGACGGACGAGCGCGTGCGCGATTATGGCAAGTCCTTTCCCGCCACCGAGACGCATATCGTGCCATCGGCCACGCTGTCGCTGTCGAAGCCCTGGCTGGTGCCGGGGCGGGCCTTGCGTCTCTATGGCGGTTATCGCGCTGCACGCGCTATCCTGTCGCGCGTCAGGCCGCTGGCGGTCATCGGCTTCGGTGGTTACCCGTCCTTTCCGCCCATCATGGCGGCGGCACGGCTCAAGATTCCCTCCTGTGTGCATGACCAGAATGCGGTGATGGGCCGGGCGAACCGCGTGCTCGCCAGATGGGCCGATGCCGTGGCCTCGTCCTTCCCGACGCTGATGGGGCTTCCTCCCGAGGCGAAAGGCAAGTTGACCTTCACGGGCAATCCGGTTCGCGATATCGCTCTGAAGGAGAAGGGGGCGCCGTACCCTGGCTTCGAACGGTTCAACCTTCTTGTCTTTGGCGGCAGCCAGGGCGCGCAGTTCTTCGGCGCCTTCATGCCCAAGGTCTTCGAGGCCATGACGCCCGGTGAGCGGGCAGGAATCCGCCTCACACAGCAAGTGCGGGCCGAGAACATGACGGCCGTTTCCGCCGCTTATGCGGCGATGGGGCTCGATTGCGAGCTGCAGCCCTTCTTCATGGACATGCCCAGGCGCATTGCCGATGCACATCTCGTGGTCTGCCGCTCCGGCGCTTCAACGATCGCCGAACTCGGTGTCATCGGCCGACCCGCCGTGATGGTGCCGCTGCCGCATGCGCTTGACAATGACCAGCTGCGGAACGCCGAAAGTTTTGCCAGCGCGGGGGCGGGGTGGGTTCATCCACAATCCTCGCTGGCACCCGAGGGCTTTGCCCAATTTCTGACATCTCTCCGCTCTGAACAGGGGCAACTTCAACAGGCGGCAGCGGCGGCGCTGAAGCACGGTAAGCCCGATGCGGCCCAGCGTCTTGCCGATCTCGCTGAGAAACTCGCAAGGGACAGCAATCCATGAAACTCCCGGGCAATGTCGGCCCTATCCACTTCATTGGCATCGGCGGCATCGGCATGAGTGGTATCGCCGAAGTCATGGCGACGCTCGGATACAAGGTGCAAGGTTCCGACCTCACCGACAACTACAACGTTGCGCGGCTTCGGAAGAGCGGCATTGATGTGCACGTCGGCCACAGGGCGGAAAATCTTGGCGATGCGCAGGTCGTGGTCGTCTCCTCTGCCGTGAAGGATGACAATCCGGAGCTCGTCGAGGCCCGCAACCGCTACCTGCCCATCGTGCGCCGGGCCGAAATGCTGGCAGAGCTGATGCGCTTCAAGTCCTGCGTGGCGGTCGGCGGCACCCATGGCAAGACGACGACCACGTCGCTGGTTGCTGCCCTGCTTGATGCCGGCAATCTCGACCCGACGGTGATCAACGGCGGCATCATCAATGCCTATGGCACGAATGCGCGGCTCGGCAAGGGCGACTGGATGGTGGTGGAATCCGACGAGTCGGACGGCACCTTCGTGAAGTTGCCGGCTGACGTCGTGATCGTCACCAATATCGATCCCGAGCACCTCGACCATTACGGCACCTTTGACAAGGCCAAGGAGGCCTTCCTCGCTTTCGTCGAAAACATTCCCTTCTACGGCTTTGCGGTCATGTGCATTGACCATCCGGTTGTGCAGGAAATGATCGGCAAGGTTCGGGATCGGCGCGTCATCACCTACGGCCGCAGTCCGCAATCCGACGTGCGACTGAAGGATGTGCGCTACGAAGAGGGCGAGACGCGCTTCTCGGTGCGGCTCACCAACCGCCGCACGGGGCAGACCCATGACATCGACGACCTGAGCCTCGCGATCCCGGGCGACCACAACGCGCTGAATTCCACTGCGGCGCTTGCCGTGGCCAAGGAACTTGGTCTTTCGGATGACGATATCCGCAAGGGCTTCAAGAGCTTCTCGGGTGTGAAGCGCCGTTTCACCCGGACGGGTGCGCATAATGGCATCACCGTGTTCGACGATTACGGCCATCATCCGGTGGAGATCGCCGCTGTGCTGAAGGCGGCGCGCGGAGTCACCAAGGGCAAGGTGATCGCGGTCATGCAGCCGCATCGCTACACGCGGCTTTCTTCGCTGTTCAACGAGTTCTGCACGTGTTTCAATGATGCCGATACGGTTGTGGTGGCGCCCGTCTATGCGGCAGGTGAACAGCCGATCGAAGGCGCGTCGCACAGCTCGCTCGCCGAAGGGCTGAAATCGCGCGGCCACCGCTCGGTGCATACGATCGACAAGCCGGAGCAGCTGGCGCCACTGGTGCGCGGCATGGCCAAGCCGGGCGACATCGTGATGTGCCTCGGTGCCGGCACCATTACCCAATGGGCCTATGCGCTGCCAGGCCAGCTCGAGGCCTTCGACAAGGCGCAGTCATGACCAGATTGAACGGGGACGCGTTGCTGCAGCGCCTGCCGCCGGTGCGCGGCCGGCTCGAGGCCAATGCATCGCTCGCCGATCTCACATGGTTTCGCGCCGGCGGTCCGGCGGAGGTTCTGTTTACGCCGGCTGACGAAGCCGACCTCGCGGAATTTCTGAAGGGAACTCCGAGGGACGTTCCAGTCTATGTCATCGGCGTCGGCTCTAACCTGTTGGTGCGCGACGGTGGGGTGCCGGGTGTGGTGATCCGGCTTGGCAAGGGCTTTGCCGAGATATCAGAGGAGCCCGGACATCGCGTGAGGGCAGGAGCGGCAGCGCTGGACGTGCGGGTGGCGCGGTTCGCACTCGAGAAAAGTATCGACTCGTTAACCTTTCTGAGAGGTATACCGGGCACGATCGGTGGCGCGTTGCGCATGAATGCCGGGGCCTATGGGGGCGAGACCAAGGACATTCTGGTCGAGGCGCGCGCCGTCGACCGGTCAGGGGCCATTTACGTGCTTACCAATGCAGACATGAAATACAGCTATCGCCATTGCGGCGCATCCGAGGACCTCGTCTTCACCCAGGCGCTGTTCCAGGGGCGTGCGGGCGACCCCGCCGAGATTTCGGCGGCCATGGACAAGATCACCGAGAGTCGCGAAGCCACCCAGCCGATCAAGAGCCGCACCGGCGGCTCCACCTTCAAGAACCCGCCCGGAAACAAGTCCTGGCAGTTGATCGACAAGGCCGGCATGCGCGGCTTTGCTGTCGGTCCTGCGAAGGTCTCCGAACTTCACTGCAACTTCCTCATCAACGAGGGCGGGGCAAGTGCCGCGCAAATCGAGGAACTTGGTGAAACCGTTCGCGCCAGGGTGAAGGCCTCCTCGGGTATCGAACTCGACTGGGAAATCAAGCGCATTGGCCTCAAGACCGAGGATGCGGCATGAACCGTGTGCCGTCCAACACGACGGTTGCCGTGCTGCTGGGCGGCTGGTCCGCCGAACGTGACGTCAGCCTCAGTTCGGGCAAGGCCTGTACCGCGGCGCTGGAGCGTGCGGGATTCAAAGCCGTCCCTATCGATGTGAAGCGCGAGACCATCGTCGCGGAGCTTCAGCGGGTGAGACCCGATGTGGCCTTCAACGCACTGCACGGCAAGTGGGGCGAGGATGGCTGCTGTGCGGCGATCCTCGAGACGCTGCAGATTCCCTATACCCATTCCGGCGTGCTGGCCTCCTCGCTTGCCATGCACAAGGAAAAGTCCAAGGCCATCTTTCGTGCGGCAGGCGTGCCGGTGGCGGAGAGCATGCTGGTGCCGATCGAGGAGGTGGCCAGGGTCCACCCCATGACGCCTCCCTATGTGGTGAAGCCCGTTGCGGAAGGCTCCAGTGTCGGCGTGCACATTGTGCGCGAGGGCACCAACACGCCGGTGACGGCCGTGCTGGCTGAGCGTGCCATCTTCGGCAGTCATGCCATGGTCGAGCGCTTCGTTCCCGGCCGCGAGCTTACCTGTGCGGTGATCGGCGACAGGGCGCTGGGCGTGATCGACATCGTCTCCAAGGGCTCCGGCTGGTACGACTACGAGGCCAAATATGCCCCCGGCGGCTCGCAGCACATTCTGCCGGCCCAGATTCCGGCAGACGTTTACAGGAAGTGCCAGGACTATGCGCTTGCCGCGCATAACGCATTGGGTTGCCGCGGCGTGTCGCGCACCGATTTCCGCTATGACGACAAGACGGGCGACCTGATCGTGCTCGAGGTGAATACCCAACCCGGCATGACAGGCACGTCGCTGGTGCCCGAACTCGCGGCCCATGCAGGCCAGAGCTATGAGGAACTCGTCACCTGGATGGTGAACGATGCGTCGGTGGATAGATGAAGCCATTTCCGGTCTATGAGCGGCGCGCACGAAGCTGGCTTGAACAGGGCGATAGCCTGCGGGTGCGTATTGCCACGCGGGCCTCGGCGCTGCTGCTGATGGGCGGCGTGATCATGGCAGGCCTCGTCAATGGTGGTTATCTCGATTACCAGGGAAGCCCGTGGATGCAGCTTCCCGGTCAGGCGGCGGGCGTCGTCGGCATGGCCGCGCAGGAGATCACCATCACAGGCCTCGAACATCACGAGCCCGAAACGCTGCTTACGGCCATCGGCGTTCAGCCGGGCGGCTCGCTCATGGGCTTCGATGCCATTCAGGCGCGCAATATCCTGCAGAATCTCGACTGGATCGAGAGCGCCAAGGTGCAGCGCCTCTTTCCCAACCAACTCGTGGTCGAGGTGCGCGAGCGCGAGCCCTTCGCCGTCTGGCAGCGCGGTGCGTCCTACTACGTGATCGACAAGTCGGGTGCGGCGATGAGTGGCCTCGAGGCCGCTCACATGGTCCGGCTCCCCCTGGTGACGGGGGAGGGCGCGAATGTGGCGGCTGCGGAACTCATTAACCAACTTTCAGCCTATCCCGACATAATGTTGCAGGTGAAGGCAGCGGCCCGCGTCGGCAGCCGGCGCTGGACCCTCTATCTGGACAACGGCATCACGGTGCAGTTGCCGGAGCGGGACTGGCAGCAGGCGATCGCAACCGCGGACCAGTTGAACAAGACGCAGAAGATCCTGGCGCGCGGCATCCGTTCGCTTGACTTGCGTCTACAGGGCCGGGTGACGGTCGAGGTGGCAGAGGTCGCCGCGAGCGACATGAAGGCCGAGCAGAAGAAGACGGTGGCCGGAGCCAATTGATGCCGGCCGGGCAGGCGTGAGTTCCAAGGGGTTGGCGTAGATGACGGTGGTTCAGTTCCAGGGCAAGGGCACGACGAAGGGCTCGGTGACCCCCAAGGGTGGGCTCGTCGCAGCGCTCGACATCGGCTCAACAAAGATCGGTTGCCTCATTGCCGAGGTTGTGCCGGCGAAGCATCGGACATCCGACTCGGATGACCGGTACACGCTCAAGGTCCTTGGGACCGGTTACCAACTGTCGCGCGGCATCCGGACCGGCTCGATTGTCAACATGGACGAGGCGGAGCGCGCTATCCGGCTGACGGTTGATGCGGCAGAGCGCATGGCCCAGCGCACCATCACGGAGATCTACGTCAACGTCTCGGGTGGCCGCCCGCAATCCCAGCGCTATATCGGGTCGGTTCCTACCCAGGGCAGCCAGGTGGTGCAGCGCGACCTGGACCGGGCACTTGATGCGGCGCTTGACCAGGTCGATCCAGGGCGGCGCTCCATCATGCATATCACGCCGCTGCAATACCACCTCGACGACGCCAGCGGCATCAAGGATCCGACAGGGCTCTTCGGCGATAACCTCGCGCTCGACCTCAGTGTCGTCACGGTGGAGGCACCTCACCTCAAGAACCTCGTGATGGCGGTAGAGCGCGCGCATCTTTCGGTCGCGGGCTTCGTCATTGCCCCCTACGCTGCAGCGCGTGCCGTTCTGGCGGAGGATGAGAAGGCGCTCGGCGTCACCGTCGTTGACATGGGCGGCTCAACGACCTCGTTTGCCGTATTCCACGAGAACCATCTGGTCATGGCGGATGTGCTTCCGATCGGTGGACAGCACATCACGAATGATATCGCGCGTGGGCTTTCCACCACCATCGCGCATGCCGAGCGCATGAAGACACTGTGGGGCTCCGCGCTTTCGAGCTCGGTGGACGAGCGCGAGATGATCTCCGTTCCATTGCTGGGCGAACGCGGCGTCGACACGGTTCAGCAAGTGCCGAAGTCGATGCTGACCGGCATCATACGTCCGCGCCTCGAGGAAACCTTCGAGATGCTGCGCAATCGCCTGGATGGGTCCGGGCTCGGTCATTTCGGGGGCTGCCGCATGGTGATCACCGGCGGTGCGAGCCAGCTGAACGGCGTTCAGGAAGTTGCCAGCCAGTGGACCGGCCGTCAGGTGCGCATGGGCGTGCCGGCGCATGTGCCGGGCATGCCGGAATCAGCCCATGCCCCGTCCTTCTCCGTCTGCGCCGGGCTCTTGAACTATGCCCTGAAGCCTGATGTGCATTATGAGCTCCCCAAGCACAAGGCGAAGCAGGTCGAGCGGGCCCAGCAAGGTTACGTCACCCGGGTCGGCCGCTGGATTGCGGAAAGCTTCTGACCTCTTCCTGCGTCCCGCAGACCGATGATTTGCATCGCGGGCCGTCAGGTCCTATAGCTTGGGCATCCATGTTTGCCCTTGAAATCCTGCTGGTCCTTGCCTTGGTTGCGCTCAATGGCGTTCTTGCCATGTCGGAGCTGGCGATCGTGTCCTCCCGCTCCGGCCGGCTCAAGTCCATGAGCGATCGGGGGATCAAGGGCGCGCGCGCAGCACTGCAACTGGCGGAGAACCCCGGGCGCTTCCTGTCCACTGTTCAGGTCGGCATCAGTCTCGTCGGCATTCTTGCCGGCGCCTTTTCGGGTGCTGCACTGGGTGACAGGCTGGCCGGTTTTCTTGAACATGCCGGCGTTCCGCAAAACTATGCCGGACCCGTCGGCTTCGCGGTCGTCGTCACCATCATCACCTACATTTCGGTGATCATCGGCGAACTGGTGCCGAAGCAGCTCGCACTCAAGAATCCCGAGGCGATTGCCTGCCGTGTCGCCTACCCGATGGATTTGCTTTCGCGCATCGCCGGGCCTTTCGTGTGGCTGCTCGATGGTTCGGGGCGCGCGCTGATCAGGCTGCTGGGGCTCAAGGAATCCAGCGAAGCCAGTGTTACGGATGAAGAGATCAAGTCGCTGATCGCAGAGGCCGAGTCGGCAGGCGTGATCGAGAGCGGTGAAAGGGACATGATCGCCGGGGTCATGCGCCTGGGCGACAGGCCGGTTCGGGCGCTCATGACGCCCATGACCGACATCGACATGATCGGGATCGATGACGACGTTTCCGACATCCGCAAGAAGATCGTGGCAACGCCGCATTCGCGGATACCGGTCCATGGTGAGGATGCGGAAGAGGTCATCGGCATCATCGTGATCAAGGACGTGGCCGATGTGCTGCTGGAACGGCGAAAGCTGGACATCGGCAAGCTGGTCCAGAAAGTGCCGGTAATCCCCGAATCAATGCCGGCACTGGAGGCCATGGAGCTGTTTCGCGGGTCGTCGATTCACGTCGCCTTCGTTCAGGACGAGTATGGCCGAACCCTGGGGCTCGTGACGGCGGCAGACCTGCTGAGCGCCATTGCCGGAAGCCTTGAGCCTGCTGGAGACGGGGCGGAGGGTGCCGTCCAGCGGGACGATGGGTCCTGGCTTCTGCCGGGCGACATGGCCGTTGACGAGATGGCCGAACTGATCGGCATCCCGCTTCCCCCTAAGCGCCGCTACGAGACCGTTGCAGGTCTTGTCATTGATTCCTTGAAGCATCTGCCGTCGCTCGGCCAGACCGTGAGAATCGGCAATTGGCGTTTCGAGGTGGTGGACCTCGATGGCAGGCGTGTCGACAAGGTCCTGGCAAGCCGCGTCGCCGATACTCATCGCCCGGCACGCCGGGGCCCGGCAACCTAAACCGGGCGTTACCATACAGGTCCATTACTGGGCACATTTTGCGGCCGGAAAGGCCAATGGTTAGCGCGCGTTAACCATTTGTTATGGATTCGGTAAGAAATAGATAGGTGGGCAAATCAATTCCGGGCGCCACGCAAAATGACCATCAATCTCACTGTTCCGAACCTCTCCGATCTCAAGCCGCGCATTGCCGTTTTCGGTGTCGGTGGCGCTGGCGGCAACGCCGTCAACAACATGATCGAGAGCAGGCTCGAAGGGGTCGAATTCGTCGTCGCCAACACCGATGCACAGGCGCTGATGCAGAATGCCGCGCAGCGCCGTATTCAAATGGGTACGGCCCTCACGCAGGGCCTGGGTGCCGGATCGCAGCCGCAGATCGGTGCCGCCGCCGCCGAGGAGGCGTTGCCCGAAATCCTCGACCATCTTGCAGGTGCCCATATGGCCTTCATCACTGCCGGCATGGGCGGCGGCACGGGTACCGGTGCGGCCCCCGTGATTGCCCGGGCGGCAAAAGAGCAGGGCATCCTGACCGTCGGCGTCGTGACCAAGCCATTCCAGTTCGAAGGTGTGCGCCGCCAGCAAACGGCTGAGCGCGGCATCGAGCAGCTCGCGAAGCATGTTGATACACTGATCGTCATCCCCAACCAGAACCTGTTCCGCGTGGCAAACGAGAAGACCACCTTCGCCGCCGCCTTTGCGATGGCTGACCAGGTGCTCTACTCGGGTGTCGCCTCCATCACGGAGTTGATGACCAAGGAAGGCCTCATCAACCTCGACTTCGCTGACGTCCGCGCCATCATGAGCGAGATGGGACGTGCGATGATGGGCACGGGCGAAGCTTCCGGCGACAAGCGCGCCATCGAAGCTGCCGAGGCCGCCATCTCCAACCCGCTGCTCGATGATGTGTCCATGCGCGGTGCGCGTGGCCTGCTGATCTCCATCACCGGTGGTCCGGACCTGACGCTTTACGAAGTCGATGAGGCGGCGACCCGCATCCGCGAGGAAGTGGATCCGGAGGCCAATATCATTCTTGGCGCCACCTTCGATGAATCGCTTGAAGGCATCATGCGCGTGTCGGTGGTTGCCACCGGCCTGGCAGCCGAGGCCCTGAAGGGTGGCAAGCCTGCTCCGGCTGAAGACGAAACCGAGAAGCCCTCGGTGTTCGGTTGGACCGGCAAGCAGCCGGCCGCCCCGAAGAAGCCCGTCGCGCCTGCTGCCCCTGCACCTGTCGCGGCCCCGGTCGCTGCCCGTGTGGTTCAGCCTGCAACACCGCCCGCGCCGACGCCCGTGCCTCTGGTGCGATCCGAGGATGAGGCGGACGAGGTTACCTCGCCGGTTGCCGCTGCGGTCATCCCTGAGCGTCCGCCCGTGCCTGCTGCCGCCCGCGTCCGCATGCCCGCCATCGAGGACTTTCCGCCGCAGGTGAAGAAGCAGATCGAAGCACAGCAGAGCCGTATCGAGACGATTGCCGACCAGGCTCAGAAGAAGAAGCCTGGCCTGTTCCAGCGCCTCGCCTCTGTCGGTCTGGGCCGCAAGGATGATCCGCCGGCAGCGCCCGCTCAGCGCGAGCCGTCCATCGCGGTGCAGCCTGCCGTGCAGCAGCGCCCCGCCATGCAACCGCGCCATCACGCCCCGGCACCCGCGCCGCATCACCAGGATCAGCCGCTCGATGACGATCAGCTGGAGATCCCGGCATTCCTGCGCCGCCAGGCCAACTGATTGAAATAAAATCGAAATAGTGAAAACCCGGCGGGTCATACTTCCGCCGGGTTTGCTGCCTTAAACGCATCGTGTTTTGGCGTCCGGCGCGCCGCGGTTTATGGGGCTTTGGGCGGGTCAGGTGGGGTTCTCGGTGCAGGTTTCCAGACGGTTTTCGCAAGCGATCGCGGCGACTTTGGTCGGCGTGGCGCTGTCGGGCTGCGCCTCCAGCCTGATGGATGGGATTTGGGGAGATGATTCGGGCTCTACCTCGGCTGCGGCCTCATCCTCATCGGCGGTCGCCCCCAATTCGGCGCTCGCCCAGGGAAATGTGGAAGTCGCGAAACTCTACAATGAGGCGCTCACCGATCTCAACGGCAACTCGCTGAAGTCGGCCCTGAAGCAGTTCGGCGAGGTGGAGCGGCAGTTTCCCTATTCGACCTACGCCACCCAAGCCATCCTGATGCAGGCTTATATTGGCTATCGCCTTGGCAAGTGGGACGATGCCATCAACGCCGCCAATCGTTACATCACCCTTCATCCGGGCGGCAAGGATGTGGGCTATGCCTATTATCTGGTCGCGATCTGCACCTATGACCAGATCGCCAACACCAGGCGTGACCAGTCATCCACCGTCAAGGCGGTGGCCGCCCTCGAGGAGGTCTCTCAGCGCTTCCCCGGCACGGCCTATGCCCAGGACGCCGCCCAGAAGGTGCTGGTGGCGCGGGACCATCTGGCCGGCAAGGAGATGGAAATTGGCCGCTACTATTATCGGCAGGGCGCCTATCTCGCCGGTATCAACCGCTTCAAGAAGGTGATCACGGACTACCGGAACACCAGCCAGACACCGGAAGCGCTCTACCGCCTCACCGAAGGGTACATGGCACTTGGCGTCGTGTCCGAGGCGCAGACGGCCGCCGCGGTGCTCGGCACGAACTATCCCGAGTCGTCCTGGTACAAGGATGCCTATCAGCTGGTCTCGAATGACGGGCTGTCTCCCGAGGCCAATCAGCAGTCCTGGATTTCCAAGGCCTTCGACGCCGTCAATCCGCTGTAATTCGGCTCTCGCCCGGGGCGCCGACTCCGCTATAAATGCGGTCCATGCTGACCGCTCTCTCCATTCGCGACATCGTCCTGATCGAGAAGCTCGACATCGCTCTCGACAAGGGGCTCACCGTGCTCACCGGCGAAACCGGTGCCGGCAAATCGATCCTGCTCGACGCGCTGGGCTTGGCGCTGGGGGCGCGGGGCGATTCCTCCCTGGTGCGGGCCGGTGCCGAACGGGGCGTGGTCACCGCGGCCTTCGCGCTGCCGCGCAGCCACCCGGCCTTCGCCATCCTCAAGGAGCAGGGGGTTGATGCCGAGGGCGAACTCGTGATCCGCCGCATCCAGAATGCCGATGGCCCTAGCCGCGCTGCCATCAACGACCAGCCGGTGAGCTTGAACCTGCTGCGCCAGATCGCCGGCGCGCTCGCCGAGATCCACGGCCAGCATGCCGACCGCGCGCTGGTCGATGTCAGCGCGCATCGCCGGCTGCTCGATGCCTTCGGCGGGCACGAACAGGAGGTCAATGACGTCGCACAGCTCTGGGCGCGTGCGTCGGCTGCGGAAGAGGCCCTGAGCGAGCACCGCGCACTGATGGAGCGTGCGGAAGCGGAACGAGACTATCTCGAGCACGCGGCAGAAGAGCTTCGCGCGCTGAACCCCATTGCGGGCGAGGAGGCGATGCTGGCCGAGGCGCGACAGATGATGATGTCGGCCGAGCAATATGCCGAAGCGCTGACCGACGCCGATGAGGCACTCGCCGGTGACGGTACCTCGGTCGCCCGCCTCAACGCCGCACTCCGCAAGCTGGAGCGGCGGCGGGAGAGTGCCGGTGGCCGGCTCGACCACGTGTGCCAGGCGCTGGACCGGGTGCTGGCGGAGGTGGCGGAAGCCGAGCGCGCCATCGCGGAGGCCCAGCGCGCCTTCGTGTTCGACCCCAAAGAGCTGGAGAAATCGGAGGAGCGCCTCTTCGCCCTGCGCGCTGCTGCCCGCAAGTTCAAGTGCACGGTCGATACGCTGGCCGATGTGCGCGAGCGCTTCGACAATGAGCTGAAGGCCCTGACCGATGGCGGCGGGCGGCTGAGGAAGCTCGAGCAGGACTTCAAGGCCGCGCGCGAGGCCTATGACGCCGCGGCGGAGAAGCTGTCCAACAAGCGCCGCAAGACGGCGAAGGCGCTCGACAAGGCGGTCATGGCGGAATTGCCGCCCTTGAAGCTCGAGCGTGCACGCTTCGAGGCCGCAATCGAGACGGACGCCGGACGGCCGGGACCACAGGGCATAGACCGCATCGAGTTCATGGTCGCTGCCAATCCGGGAACACCACTGGCGCCGCTGATGAAGGTGGCGTCTGGCGGTGAACTCGCGCGCTTCATGCTTGCGCTGAAGGTGATCCTCGCCTCCAAGGGCTCGGCCCCCACGCTGATCTTCGACGAAATCGACACAGGGGTTGGCGGTGCGGTGGCCGATGCCATCGGCGCGCGTCTCGCACGGTTAGCCTCGAACCTGCAGGTGCTCGCCGTCACCCATAGCCCGCAGGTCGCTGCACGCGCCTCGCAGCACATGCTGATTTCCAAGATGGAGGAGGTGGCCTCGAAGCGCATGGTGACGCGCGTGCAGCCGCTTTCCGACCAGAGCCGGCGCGAGGAGGTGGCGCGCATGCTGTCGGGCGCCAAGGTGACGGAAGCCGCGCGGGCCCAGGCCGACGAGCTGCTGGGGGCCAAGGGATAGTTCATGCCGAAGAAGACGCCGATACCCGTCGAGGACCTCAACCTCCTCGAGGCCTCCGCCGAACTGGCTGCACTCGCGGCCGAAATCGCGCAGCATGACCGCGCCTACCACGAGCAGGACCAGCCGCTGATCTCGGATGCCGAGTATGATGCGCTGCGCCTGCGCAACGAGGCGATCGAGGCGCGCTTTCCGGATTTGATCCGCGAGGATTCGCCTTCACGCCGGGTGGGCTCCGGCCCGGCGGAGAAATTCGGCAAGGTGCGGCACGCGGTGCCGATGCTGTCACTGTCCAACGGCTTCTCCGATGAGGATGCGCGGGACTTCGTGGGCCGCATCCGCCGCTTCCTCGATCTGCCCGATACGGAGGAGGTGGCGATCACCGCCGAGCCCAAGATCGACGGCCTGTCGATTTCGCTGCGCTACGAGAACCGCAGGCTGGTGCAGGCGGCAACGCGCGGCGATGGCTACGAGGGCGAGAACGTCACCGCCAATGTCATGACCATCCATGATGTCCCGAAGCGGCTCCATGGCGCCGCCCCGGAGCTGATTGAGATCCGCGGCGAGATCTATATGAGCCACAAGGATTTCGCCGCACTGAACGAGAAGCAGTTGCAGGC
Source organism: uncultured Aestuariivirga sp. (assembly GCA_964474665.1). GTDB lineage: Bacteria > Pseudomonadota > Alphaproteobacteria > Rhizobiales > Aestuariivirgaceae > Aestuariivirga. The sequence goes on along the minus strand of CAYYTH010000010.1, from coordinate 36,536 downwards.
CAGTGAGAAAGTCTTCGCCAATCCGCGCAACGCCGCGGCAGGTTCGCTGCGCCAGCTCGATGCATCCATCACCGCTGCGCGGCCGCTCAGGTTCTTCGCCTATGCCTGGGGCGAGGCGCCGGAGCTTCCGGCCAAGACTCAGATGGGCGTCATCGAAGCCTTCAAGAGCTGGGGACTGCCCACCAATCCGCTGATGAAGCTCTGCCACTCGGTCGATGAGCTGCTGGCGCAGTATCGCCTGATCGAGAGCGAGCGTGCCGAACTCGGCTATGACATCGACGGCGTCGTCTACAAGGTGAACCGGCTGGACTGGCAGCAGCGGCTCGGCTTCGTGTCGCGGTCTCCGCGCTGGGGGCTTGCCCACAAGTTCTCCGCCGAGAAGGCGACGACGGTGCTGGAGAAGATCGACATCCAGGTCGGACGCACCGGTGCTCTCACCCCTGTAGCGCGGCTGAAGCCGGTCACCGTCGGCGGCGTGGTCGTCACCAATGCGACGCTGCACAACGAGGACGAGATCGCGCGCAAGGACATCCGCGAGGGCGACACGGTGATCGTGCAGCGCGCCGGTGACGTGATCCCGCAGATTTTGGGCTTCGTGCCCGAGAAGCGGCCGCACGGCGCAAAACCATACCACTTCCCGCAGCAGTGCCCCGTGTGCCAGTCGCATGCCGTGCGCGAGGAGCGGGCGTCCGGCAAGGTGGACGCGGTGCGCCGCTGCACCGGCGGGCTCATCTGTGCCGCACAGCGAGTCGAGCGCCTGAAGCATTTCGCCTCGCGCAATGCCTTCGATATCGAGGGGCTGGGCGACAAGATCATCGAGGAATTCTATGCCGACGGCCTCATCGCCTGGCCGCATGACGTGTTCACGCTCGAAGCGCGCGACAAGAAGAGCCTGAAGCGCCTGAAGGACCGTGAAGGCTGGGGCGCGGCCAGTGTCAAGAAGCTGTTCGAGGCCATCGACGCGCGACGCACGATCGGCCTCGACCGCTTCATCTTCGCGCTGGGCATCCGCCATGTGGGCGAGACGACGGCCCGGGCGCTGGCGCGGGCCTATGGCACAGCCGATCACGTCCGCGAGCAGATGATCGCTGCCGGCGCGATGCAGGGCGAGGCCTGGGAGGAACTCAACGCCATCGACGGCATTGGCGAAGTGGTCGCCGAGGCGGTGGTGCAGTTCTTCGCCGAACCGCATAACCGCGAGGTGGTGGACGAGCTGCTCAAGCACGTGACCGTGACCGAACTCGAGGCGCGCAGCACGACCTCTCCGGTCGCCGGCAAGACGGTGGTCTTCACCGGGGCGCTGGAGTGCATGACGCGCGAGGAGGCGAAGGCGATGGCCGAGCGGCTCGGCGCAAAGGTGTCGGGCAGCGTCTCCAAGAAGACCGATCTTCTCGTCGCTGGCCCCGGTGCGGGCTCGAAGCTCAAGGATGCCGAGAAGCATGGGGTCGAGGTGATCGACGAGGCCACCTGGTTCGAAAGGGTGGGGGGCTTGTGAATTCATCGCGCCGTGATTTCCTCACCGGCCTCTCGCAGGTGGCGCCGGTGGTGGTGGCCTATGTGCCCATCGGCCTGCTGTGGGGAACGCTCGCGGCCTCCAAGGGCCTCTCCGCGCTCGAGGCGGTGCTGATGAGCGTCATCGTCTTCGCGGGCTCAGCGCAGTTCGTGGCGGTGGACATGTGGCATGATCCCGTGCCGGCTCTGCTTCTCACCTTCACCGCGCTCATCATCAATGTGCGGCATGTGCTGATGTCGGCCTCGCTGTCGCGTCATATCGCGGCAATCCCGCGGGTGCTGCATCCGCTCGTCGCCTATTTCCTGGTCGACGAGAGCTGGGCGCTGGCAGAGCGGCGTGTGCTCGAGACGCCGCTCACTTTCGCCTATTACATGGGTATCACCCTTCCGCTGGCCATGACCTGGTGGGTCACGACAGGCCTTGGCGCCATGCTGGGCCGCGCGCTGGGAGATCCCTCGGCGCTGGGGCTGGACTTCGCCTTCTCCGCCATGTTTATCGCCATCCTCATGGGGTTCTGGAAGGGACCCAGCACCGCAGGTGTGCTGGCGGCGAGCGGCGGTGTGGCGGCGGCCACGCATCTCGCCTTCGATGGACCATGGTACATCGTGGCGGGCGGGCTCGCCGGCGCGCTCTATGCCTATGCCACGTGGCGCGCAGAGGCGGCGGAGGAGGGAGCATGAGCAGCAGCGCGCTCCTCGCCATCCTCGGCATGGGTATTGCCACCTATCTCACCCGGCTCTCGGGCTTCTATCTTCTGCGCGGTCTCAATGTGTCGGGCCCGATGAAGGCGGCGCTCGATGCCTTGCCGCCCGCCGTGCTGATGGCGGTGATCGCACCGGTAATCCTGACGACAGGCTGGGCAGAGAGCGTTGCCGCCGCCATCACCGCCGTGGCGGCTTTCGTCCGCCTGCCGCTGACGGTGACGATCCTCACCGGCATCATGAGCGTGGTGGCGCTCAGGCTGGTGCTGGGCTAGGTGCGCGTCACAACGGCGCGCAGGTCTTCTTCAGCCAAGTGAGCTCGTCGCCCTCGAGGAAGTCGCCCACCTCCTTCAGCACGCGTGCGTGATAGGCGTCGAGCCACTTGCGTTCGGCGTCGGAGAGCAGGCCGACGTCGATCAGGCGCCGGTCGATGGGGGCAAGTGTCAGCGTTTCGAAGCCGAGCATGGGGCGTTCACCGCCGGTGACGGGCTTCGCCTCGTGCACCATCACGAGGTTCTCGATGCGGATGCCATAATCCCCCTGCTTGTAGAAACCGGGCTCGTTGGACAGGATCATGCCCGGCTCCAGCGGGGTGCGGTCCGACTTGTTGATGCGGGCGGGACCTTCATGCACCGAGAGATAGGCACCCACGCCATGGCCGGTGCCGTGGTCGAAGTCGAGGCCTGCGTTCCACAGAGGCTGGCGGGCGAGAATGTCGAGCTGAGAGCCGGTGGTGCCCTTCGGGAAGCGCACCATGGTGAGGCCGATCATGCCCTTCAGCACGCGGGTGAAGCGGTCCTTCATCTCGGCCGTGGGCTCGCCCACGATCACCGTGCGGGTGATGTCAGTCGTGCCGTCGATATATTGCGCGCCGGAGTCGATGAGGAAGATCTCGTTCCGTTTCAGGACGCGGTTCGACTCCTCCGTCGCGTGATAGTGCGGGATCGCGGCGTGTGGGCCGGAGGCGGGGATGGTCTCGAAGGACAGGTCCTTCAGCTCGCCCGTCTCGGCGCGGAAGGCCTCGAGCTTCGCCGCCACGTCGAGCTCGGTGAGGCCGCCCCTGGGTGCTTCCTTGTCGAGCCAGCAGAGGAAGCGGCTCACCGCCACGCCGTCGCGCTTTTGTGCAGCGCGCGCGCCCTCCTGCTCGGTGGCGTTCTTGCGCGCCTTGGGCAGCAGCACGGGATCGGCACCGCTGACCACTGTCGCCTTGGCCTTCACCAAGAGTTCGCGAATGCGCTCCGGGGTCCAGGCCGGGTCGATGAGCACGCGTGCCTTGGCCTTGCCGAGTGCCTTCAGTGCCGCGCCGATCTCTTGCGGCTCATGGGTGGTCGCGATGGCCTTGAGATGCTGCTTCACATCCTCGGTGAGCTTGCTCTTCGCGATGAAGAGCTGCGCCTTGCCCTTGGCGGGCAGGATGGCATAGGCCGCGACCACCGGTGTGTGCGGCACGTCGAAGCCGCGCAGGTTGAAAATCCAAGCCACGGAATCCGGTTGCGTCAACACCACCGCGTCGACGGCGCCCATGCCCTTGCGCAAGTCCTTGATCTTCTCCGCCGCGGTCTTGCCAGCGAATTGCGTGGGCTGGGTGGCGAGTGCGGCCGAGGGGCGTGCCGGCTGGTCTGTCCACACGGCGTCGATCAGGTTGGACTCGACGGGAACGAAGCTCGCGCCCACACCGGCGCAGGCCTCGGAGAGGCGCTTCGCCTGGTCGGCGGTGACGAGCCATGGGTCGAAGCCCAGCCGGTCGCCCTTCTTGAGGTTCTTCGCAATCCACTGGGTCGGTGGCTCCTCGATCAGATGGAAAGGCGCGAAGATCTTCTCGTCCACCTGCTGGCGCACCTGGATCACGTAGCGCCCGTCGACGAAGATCGCCGCCTTCTTCAGCGTCACGATGGCGATGCCGGCGCTGCCGCGGAAGTTGGTGAGCCAGCGCAGGCGCTCGGCATAGGCCGGGACGTATTCCCCCTGGAACTCATCGGCACGCGGCACGAAGAAACCAGTGAGCTTCCGCTTCCTCAGTTCGGCGCGGAGCAGGGCGACGCGAGTCTTGTGTGTGTCAGTCATGACTCAAGACTTAACCCGCGCCCTGCGCAACGTCTACATCCTGAGGCCGATCCTGCCTTCCACCCTTGGTGCCACGGTCTTCTGGGCGGTGATGTAGGCCATCACGTCGTTGGCCATCAGCTTGCCGTCGCGCGCGCCAAGCAGGGGCTGGCCGGCCTGGAGGGCGACATAGCCATCACCGCCCGCGGCCATGTAGTCGTTGGTGGCGAGGGTGTAGCTGGCGGCGGGGTCCAGTGGCTTGCCGCCGACCATGATGTTGTCGACGCGCTGGCCAACGGGTCGCATGAGGTCGGCGGTGAAGGCCAGGCCGGAGACTTGCGGAAAGCGCCCGGCGGCATTGGCGACGTCGCTGACGCCATTTTCGAGCGCGGCGCGGATCATGTCACCGGTCACAGCAAGTTTCACCGTGCGGTTGCCGAAGGGCAGCTCGGTGAGGACGTCGCGCCGTGACAGCTGCGCACCTGCCGGATACTGCTTGTTGCCGCGGATTCCGCCGCCGTTGATGATCGCAACATCGGCGCCGGTCTGGGCGCGCAGTGCATCGGCGATCAGGTTGCCGATGGCAGCCTCCTGCGTGCGCACCGTCGTCTTCCGGCTGTCGAGCGGCTCCGACGAAGTGCCGATCGCGACATTGAGGTCGGCATCCAGTTCCGCGCGATATGCATCGACCTTGGCCTGTGTGTCGGGATCCGGTGCCACCGTCGCGGTGTCGATCACCCGGAAGTCGGGCCACCATGTGATGCGCCGTTTGCCGTCCGTCTCGCTCACCTCGACGGTCAGGTCGATGGCGGTCACGTAGTTCGCCTCGGTCATCGATTCCGCAAGGACGGTATTGCCATCGAAGAACAGGGCGAGGTCATGGTCGTCGCCCGACAGGATAAGGTCGAAGGCACCGCTTTGATAGAGCTTGAGGTCGATCTCGCGCTTGGCGTGGGCCACCGCGACGATCAGGTCGGCGCCTTGTGCCTTCAGCGCTTTCGCAGCGGCAAGCGCTGTGTCGAAGGTGGGCGCGAAGACGAGGTTGTCGCCCGGGCTGGACTTCACGGGGCTGTCGTCCGCGGTGAGGCCGACGAAGCCAACCTTCAGGCCTCCGATGTCGCGGATCTCAGTATCCTTGAAGCCGGGCATGGGCCGGCCATCCTTGTCACGCAGATTGGCGGCGAAGAGCGGAAATTGCGCCTCGCCCATGCGCGCCCGGAAAACAGCCTCGCCGAAGTCGAACTCGTGGTTGCCGGGCGTGAAGATGTCAGGCGGCGCCATGTTGGTGAGCATGATCGTGTGTTCGCCCTGGTCGAGACCGGACAGCAGGGCGGGCGAGATCAGGTCGCCCGCATGGGCATAGACCACGTTGCCGCCCTTGGCGCGCTCGGCCTTCACCACGGCGTTCAGGCGGGCGAAGCCGCCGCGTCCGGTGTCCTCCACGCTGTAGATATCGTTGGTGAGAAGAAAGGTGAGATTCACCGTTTCCGCCCGCGCGGGGGTGATCAAGGTTGCGGCGCAGAACAGGGCGGCCGTCAGCAGGTTGTGGCGCTTGGGCATCGTCAACTCCATAAATCGGTTTTGAGAGTTCACCTCGAACTTCGCTGGCGAAGCACTGTAGCAGATCAGGCAAAGAAACACCTGCAATTGATCTTGAAACCGGGATTGAACTGCGACATATATTCCTCACTCGAAAACTGGGCCGGACGATTGGCCGCTTCGCTACCCCGTTGGGCCGCGCACGCAAGACTCCTCCAATTCTCGACCAAAGTCTTGCCGTGCCTCGAAAGACCACGTCAGGGCTGACGACAACCCAACGTAAGGAAGACACCCATGGATACGGGTACTGTGAAGTGGTTCAATGAGCAGAAGGGCTACGGCTTCATTCAGCCGGACAATGGCCAGAAGGACATCTTCGTCCACATTTCCGCTGTCGAGCGCGCCGGTCTGCGCACCCTCAAGGAAGGCCAGAAGGTCTCCTACGAAGTCGTGACCGACAAGCGCACGGGCCGGGCTTCAGCCGGCAACCTCGTCGCCGCCTGATCGGATCTGCCGATTTCAAGCCAGATGCCCGGCCGCACGGCCGGGCATTTTTGTTTCAGAGAACCGGATTATACTGCATTGCACAATAATGGGCATTGCGATCTATGCGCAGGGGGCATGAAGATCGCTCAAAAGCGACATTCCGGAGGCTAAAAAAGACTGGTTAATGCCCATTAAGTTCTTGGGCCGAATTAAGTCTCCTCTTGCAATAAAAACGACGTAATCCGACTCTAACAGGGCATCGTAAGGGGATGCATTCGGGGAAGCTTGCGCGACACTTGATCCATGTATTCAGTGCATGGCTGAGACGCGATGCTGCATCTGGTTTTTGCTGCAACTGCTCTCTATATGAGCAGTCAACGGTGCAACGCACAATGACCCCTCGAAAAATCGCCGATGGCCTCAGTGGCCCGGATTTTGAGAGATGAGCAGGAGAATGACGATGTCGACGATCACCTACGGCCGCGAGACGGTCCGCAACGAAGGCTTCAAGATGGGCTCCGGCCTGTTCGGCCGGGTCAAGACCTACCTGGCGCGCAGCCGGGCCGAGCGTCAGCTCGCCCAGCTCGATGATCGGCTGCTCGCCGACATCGGCATGAAGCGTTCGGAAATTTCCAAGATGGTCTGGGGCGCCTAAGTCTCAGCGATCCAACTCCCAGCCGGTTCCTTTGGGCCCGGCTACCGCCAAGCGCCCGGGTGTCCTCCCGCTCGGGCGCTTTCGCTTTTGCGGGCGCGTGAAGACCAGCGTCGCCCAGTTGCCACGGGTGATGCGCCCGGCCAGTGCCAGCCCGCGCGACTGATAGGTGGCCTCGATCCAGCGCATCTGCTCCAGCGTCAGGCCGGAGAGGATCAGGTCGCCCCCCGGTTCCAGGGTCCGTGCGAGGCCGGTGGACAGCGCCACCAGCGGGCGCGCCAGGATATTGGCGAAGATCAGGTCATAGGGTCCATCGGCAGCGATCCGCGGGTGGGTGAGACCCGCCGCCACGAAACTTCCGATCAGCGGCTTGACGCCGTTCAACGCGGCATTGGCGAGCGTCACCCTCACGGCTTCGGGGTCGATGTCGCTGGCAAGTGCAGGCCTGCCCGTGGCCTTGGCCGCGGCGATGGCGAGCACGCCCGTGCCGCACCCCACGTCGAGGATGTTCCCCGGCATGCGCCGCTTCAGGATCCGGTCCAGGGCCAGCAGGCAGCCTTCGGTGGTGCCGTGGTGGCCGGTGCCGAAGGCCGTGCCGGCATCGATCTCGAGCGCGATTCCGCCGGGCCGGCGCCGGTCCCTGTCATGTGAGCCGTGAAGGAAGAATCGACCGGCGATGACGGGGGCAAGGCCCTCGAGCGACTGGCGCACCCAGTCCTGCTGCGGCATGGGGGCGATGAGGCCGTGTTTCAGTTCATCGAGCGTCCGCGCGTCTTCCGCCAGTTCTTCGCTTTCGAAATAGAGTACCACCTCCCACAAGGCCTTAACCTCATCCGTCTCGTTGATGGTGATGGCCATGGGCTCGATGCGGAAGCTCTCCTCCAGCGCGGAGGCAAGGGCGTTGGCGCCATCATGTGACAGGGCCGGGATGGTGAGGGTAAAGCGGGCTTCGGTCATGAGGGGCGTTTAGCCCCAGAGGGCGCCGTCATGCCAGAAAAAGCTGGCACCCCGGCCTTCGCCGGGGCGCCGTCGCGCGGCCGCTACGTCAGCGGCACGATCTTGATCTCCACGCGCCGGTTCTGCGCGCGGCCCTCGGGCGTGGCGTTGGTGGCGATCGGGTCGTTCTGGCCCATGCCGATGGCCTGGAAGCGGTTGGGGTTGTTGCCCTGGGCAATGAGATATTCCGCCACCGATCCGGCGCGCGCCTCCGACAGTCGCTGATTGTGCTGCGGCGTACCGGTGGAGTCGGTGTGGCCGGTGACGTCGACGAGCGTCCGGTTGAACTCCCTCAGCACGATCGCGACCGAGTTCAGTGTCTCGAAGAACTGCGGCTTGATGGCCGATTGGTCGGTATCGAAGGTGATGTTCGAGGGCATGTTCAGGATGATGTCGTCGCCGATGCGGGTGACGGAGACGCCCGTGCCCTGCAGCCTCGCCCGGAGCTTCGCCTCCTGATTGTCCATGTAGAGGCCCACGCCGCCGCCGGCCAGCGCGCCGAGGCCGGCGCCGATAAGCATCGACTTGCGGGTCGAGGCGGATGTGGTCTGGCCGATGACGAGGCCGGTGGCGGTGCCAAGCAGGGCGCCGGCCGTGGCGCCCACGGCGGTGTTCGAGATCTTCTGTTCACCTGTGTAAGGATCGGTGGAACAGCCGGCGAGTAGTGTGGCCGCCACGGCCACGAGCGCGAATTTGCGAAGCATGTCTTCCCCACTGCAACACAGCGCCAATCCCTGGTCCGTATGGCGGCAATGAGGTAAAAGGAAGGTTTATTCGGCCGCCGCGAGGTCCTCGTCCTCGAGCAGGAAGCCGCCCGACTGGCGCTGCCAGAGCGAGGCATAAAGACCCCCCTTGTCGAGCAGTTCGCGATGCGTGCCGTCCTCCACGATCTCGCCCTTGTCCATGATGACGAGGCGGTCCATCGCAGCGATGGTGGACAGCCGGTGCGCCACCGCGATCACCGTCTTGCCCTCCATCAGCGCGTAGAGATTTTCCTGGATCGCCTGTTCGACCTCGGAATCAAGCGCACTCGTTGCTTCATCGAGCACCAGGATCGGCGCGTTCTTCAGCAGCACGCGCGCGATGGCGATGCGCTGGCGCTGGCCGCCCGACAGCTTCACGCCGCGCTCGCCCACATGCGCCTCGTAGCCACGCCGCCCCTTGGGGTCCATCAGCGTGGCGATGAATTCATCCGCATGGGCCTTGCGCGCCGCGGCCTCGACCTCGGCCATGGTGGCATCGGGCTTGCCGTAGCGGATGTTGTCGATCACGGATCTGTGAAGGAGCGAGGTATCCTGCGTCACGACGCCGATGGCGGCGCGCAGCGAGTCCTGCGTCACATGCGCGATGTCCTGCCCGTCGATCAGGATGCGGCCCTTCTCGAGGTCATAGAAGCGCAGCAGCAGGTTGGAGAGGGTGGACTTGCCAGCGCCGGAGCGGCCGACGAGGCCCACTTTCTCGCCGGGCGCGATGGAGAGGTTCAGGTGCTCCAGCACCGGCCGGTCGCGCCCGATCAGCGGCTTGCCGTAGTTGAAGGTCACGTTCTCGAAGCGGATGGCACCGTCCTTGACGACCAGCGGTTTCGCATCCGGCAGGTCCTTGATGGAGCGGTCACAGGCTATGGTCTCGATGCCGTCCTGGATGACGCCCACATTCTCGAACAGGCCTGCCACTTCCCAGATGATCCACTGCGACATCGCCTTGAGCCGCAGCGTGAGGCCGACCGCGAAGGCGATGGCGCCGGTGGTGATCGCCCCCTGGTGCCACAGCCAGATCGCCATGGCCGACATGGTGAAGATGAGCACGCCCGACAGCACCTGCAGCGCCGTCGTCATCAGCGTCGACATGCGCATCGAGTCGTTCACCGACTTCAGCATCCAGTCCATGCCCTCGCGGGCATAGCCATCCTCGCGGTCGGCATGGGCGAAGAGCTTGACGGTGGGGATATTGGTATAGCTGTCGACGACCCGGCCGGTGACGAGCGAGCGCATCTCGGCCTGCTGCTGGGAGAGTTTGCCGAGCTTCGGCACGAAGTACCAGCAGGCCGCGGCATAGCCCACGAGCCAGATCAGCAGCGGGATCATCAGCCAGCGGTCGGCCGTCGCGACGAGGATGAGGGCGCCGACGAAATAGACGATCACATAGACCAGCACCTCGGTGAACTTCATCACAGCGTCGCGCACGCCGAGCGCGGTCTGCATCACCTTGGTGGCAACGCGGCCGGCGAAGTCGTTGGTGAAGAAGTCCATCGACTGGCGCAGCACATAGCGGTGCGCCACCCAGCGGATGCGCATGGCATAGTTGCCGCGCAGGCCCTGGTGCGACACCGCCTCTGAGAAGAAGTTCAGCAGCGGCAGCAGGACGAGCGCGATGGCGCCCATGATGGTGAGATGCGTTCCGTGTTCCAGCCAGAAAGTCTCGCGGTTCGCCGCCGTCAGCAGGTCAACGAGCTGGCCGAGGAAGGCGAAGAGATAGACCTCGAGGAAGGCGATGACGGCGGACAGCAGCGTCGACACCAGCAGAAGCGGCCAGAAGGGCTTCGTGTAGTGCCAGCAGAAGGCGAGGAAGCCCTGGGGCGGCATGTCGGGCTGCCCGGGCGGGAAGGGGTCGACCAGCGACTCGAGCCAGGTGAAGAAACGGTCGATCACGAAAATGCTCCGGGGGCGCGCGGGCGGGCGGGGGCGCGCCGAACAAGGCCTGATTCAGTGTGAGGACGCTTATAAACTCCGGAAATCGGGCCGGAAAGGGGCAGGGGCGGCACCCTGACCCAAGTCACCTTTGCGTTATCGGCATGATTCCGGGGCAGCCGGCCGTGCTATCGGGGTGCCATGTCGTCCTCCCGGCTGATCCCCCTCATCATCGCCTCCGCCCTGTTCATGGAGAACATGGATTCGACGGTGATCGCCACCTCGCTCCCTGCCATCGCCAAGTCGCTGGGGACGGACCCCATCGTCCTCAAGCTGGCCTTCACCACCTATCTGCTCAGCCTCACGGTCTTCATCCCCATCAGTGGCTGGATGGCGGACCGCTATGGCTCCCGCCAGGTGTTCCGCGCGGCGATCGCGGTCTTCACCATCGGCTCGCTGGCCTGCGGCTTTGCCACCTCTCTCGGGGGCCTCGTCGCCGCGCGTGGGCTGCAGGGGCTGGGCGGCGCGATGATGGTGCCGGTCGGCCGCATCATCCTGCTGCGGACCGTGCCCAAGGCGGAACTGGTGGATGCGCTGGCCTGGCTCACCATTCCCGCCCTCATCGGGCCCCTGGTGGGGCCGCCGGTCGGCGGCTTCATCACCGACACCTTCGGCTGGCGCTGGGTGTTCTGGATGAACCTGCCCTTCGGCATCCTCGCCTTCGTGCTCGCCACCGTGCTCATGCCGGACACGACCGTCGACAAGGTGCCGAAGCTCGACACCATCGGCTTTCTGCTGTCCGGGCTTGGCCTGTCCGCCTTCATCTTCGGCCTCACCGTGCTGGGGCGCGACCTGCTGCCGGGCTGGACACCGACGCTGCTGATGATCTTCGGCGCCGTGCTGGTGGGGCTCTATGTGCGCCATGCGCGCCGCGTGCCCAATCCCATCCTCGACCTGTCGCTCCTCAGGATCGAAACCTTCCGGGCGGGCGTGGTGGGCGGCAGCCTGTTCCGCATCGGCGTGGGGGCGGTACCCTTCCTGCTGCCGCTGATGTTCCAGCTCGCCTATGGCATGAGCGCATTCCAGTCGGGCATGATCACCTTCGTCGCTGCGGCCGGTGCCATCTCGATGAAGCTGGGTGCGGCAAGGATGATCCGCCGTTTCGGCTTCAGGCGCCTGCTGCTGGTGAACGGCGTTCTGGCCAGTGCGTCGATCTCTGTCATGGGCTTTCTATCGTCCTCGACACCCTATCTCATTGCGCTCGGACTGCTCTTCGCGGGCGGCTTCCTGCGGTCGCTGCAGTTCACCGCGCTCAATGCCATGTCCTATTCCGATGTCGATCACCAGCAGGCGAGCTATGCGACCAGCCTCTACACCGTCGTGCAGCAGCTCTCACTGTCCATGGGCGTGGTGCTCGCCGCCTTCGTGCTGGAGGCCGCCCAGTGGTCCCGCGCCGAGGCGGCGCTGACGCCGATAGACTTCACGATCGCCTTCGCCGTGGTCGCTGCCTGCTCGCTGACGGCCTGTCTGCAGTTCCTCACGCTCTCGCCCGGCGCGGGCGAGGCGGTGAGTGGGAAGAAGGCCGCGGCTTAGCTGCATGAGTTTTCCCCTCCCCCTTGTGGGGAGGGAAATCACTTCGAGCGATAGCGCGTAACGCGATCCCAGGCGGTTTCCATCCCGTTTGCGATGCGCAGGATGGCGCGGAGGACACGCGTCTGCTCCTGTGCGGGATCGATTGCAACTTGCGAACGGCTATGGGCCGCCTCGCTCTGAAGGATCTGGTGAACGATCGCTGCTGAACTTGCGATTGGCTGCGTTTGCTTGATTTTGAGCAATCTGGCGAGATCGCCCTGCGGCAGCTAGGCCCGCGTGACGAAGCTGTCGATCACGCGCTTCTCGCCGGCCTTGTCGAAGTCGATGGTCAGCTTGTTGCCCTCGACGGCGCTCACCACGCCATAGCCGAACTTCTCGTGGAAGACGCGTTCGCCGCGAGAGTACTTCACCGTTTCGGTATCGCGCGCCACCATCTCACCCTCGATGAAGTGCGGCGTGGAGCGGGTGGCCTTGCCGGAGCTCCAGCGCTGCTGCGCGCGCTGCCAGCCAGGGGTGGAATAGGTATTGCCGAAGGGCTTGGCCTCGGCCTCATCGAAGCGGCTCTTGCCATATGTCCCCAGCCCGAAGCCGCCATAGCTCGTCGCCATGGGGGCCACCTCCACATGCATCTCCGGCAGCTCGTCGATGAAGCGCGAGGGCAGGGCATTCTGCCAGAGATTATGCACGCGCCGGTTCTGCGCGAAGGAAATCGTGGCGCGGCGCTTGGCCCGGGTGATGCCCACATAGGCGAGGCGGCGCTCTTCCTCCAGCCCCGCACGGCCCTTCTCGTCCAGCGAGCGTTGCGAGGGGAACAGGCCTTCCTCCCAGCCCGGCAGGAACACCGTGCCGAACTCGAGGCCCTTGGCGCCATGCATGGTCATGATCGAGACCTTGTCTTCTTCCGCCGACTGCTCGACGTCCATGACGAGGGCAATGTGTTCGAGGAAGCCCGCCAGGTTCTCGAAATCGCCCATGGAGCGCACGAGTTCCTTGAGGTTGTCGAGGCGGCCCTGCGCCTCCGGGCTCTTGTCGTTCTGCCACATCTCGGTGTAGCCGGACTCGTCGAGCACGATTTCGGCGAGTTCGGTGTGGGGAATGCCCATCGCCATCTGCCGCCAGCGGTTGAAGCTCTCGATGAGCTTCCGCAGCGCCGTGCGCGCCTTGGACGGCAGCTCGTCGGTGAGCGACATCGCTTCCGCCGCGCGGTAGAGCGAAATGCCCTGCGACCGCGCAATGGCGTGCATGCGCTTCACCGAGGTGTCGCCGATGCCGCGCTTGGGCGTGTTGATGATGCGCTCGAAGGCCAGGTCATTGTCGGGCGAGGCGACGATCTTCAGATAGGCCAGCGCATCGCGCACTTCGGCGCGCTCGTAGAAGCGCGGGCCGCCGATGACGCGATAGGGCACGCCCAGCGTGATGAAGCGGTCTTCGAAGGCGCGCATCTGGAAGGAGGCGCGCACCAGGATCGCCATGTCGTTGAGCTTCTCGCCCTTGCGCTGGAAGTTCTCGATGTCCTCGCCGATGACGCGGGCTTCCTCGTCCCCATCCCAATGGGCGCGCACGGTGACGGTCTCGCCGTCCTCGCGGTTGGTGTGAAGCGTCTTGCCGAGCCGGCTTTCGTTCTTGGCGATGAGGCCCGAAGCCGCGCCGAGGATCTGCGGGGTGGAGCGGTAGTTGCGCTCGAGGCGGATGACCTTGGCGCCCGGAAAATCCTTCTCGAAGCGCAGGATGTTGTCGACCTCGGCGCCGCGCCAGCCATAGATGGACTGGTCGTCATCGCCCACGCAGCAGATGTTCTTGTGGCCTTGGGCCAGCAGCCTGAGCCAGAGATACTGCGCCACGTTGGTGTCCTGGTACTCGTCCACCAGCATGTATTTGAAGCGTCGCTGATACTCCTTCAGCACGTCCGGGTGTTCCTGGAAGATGCGCAGCACCTCGAGCAGCAGGTCGCCGAAGTCTGCGGCATTCACCACCTTCAGCCGCTGCTGGTATTCGGCATAGAGCTTGCCCCCTAAGCCCCCGTGGCCGAAGCTCGCGGCCTCGCCGGCGGGCACCCGGTCGGGCGTCAGCCCGCGGTTCTTCCAGCCGTCGATCAGGGAGGCGAGCTGGCGGGCGGGCCAGCGCTTCTCGTCCACGTCATGGGCTTCGAGCAGCTGCTTCAGCAGGCGGATCTGGTCATCGGTGTCGAGGATGGCGAAGCCGGAGCGCAGCCCGGCCAGCTCCGCATGGTTGCGCAGGATCTTCACCCCGATCGAATGGAAGGTGCCAAGCCAGGTCATGCCTTCGACGGCGCCGCCGATCAGGGCGCCGATGCGGTCACGCATCTCGCGCGCCGCCTTGTTGGTGAAGGTGACGGCAAGCAGCTGCCCAGGCCAGGCCTTTCCGGTGGCCAGGATGTGGGCGAGCCTCGTCGTCAGCACCCGCGTCTTGCCGGTGCCGGCACCCGCCAGCACGAGCAGGGGTCCGTCGGTATTCTCGACCGCGGCGCGCTGTTCGGGGTTGAGGCCCTTCAGGTAGGCAGGCTCGGCCGGCTGACCCATGGCGCGGGCCGCCAGTCCCCCGGGCTTGATCGCGGGGGCCGGCTGCTCGTCACCGAAGTCGTTCAGGTCGAAATTCTTGCTGCTCATTCCAAAGGTCCGAATCCTCCGGACCTATATAGCAACGGTGAGAACGAAATGCGAAACCTCAGGCCGCCCTCAGGCTCGCACAATCCGGCGGGCGCTTCAGGGTTCGCACCACGTCCTGCAGCTGGCGCCAGGTTTCGGCGGTTTCCATGTCGCCCGAGCGCTCGCACAGGGCCGCATGCCTCGCGGCCTCTGATTCCGCACTCTTTCCGTGAACGAAAACAAGCGCTTCCGCGAACAGGTTGAGACCGTCGTTCATGTCTATCGCCTCCTTCGTTGATTCCTTGGAACCTTATGGAGGCTTAATGCGCCGTTAATGTTGCGCGAATGTGACGTCTTTCGAGCTTATGCCTTGCGCGGAATTCCAATCTTGTGCCCAACTTGCGGCGGCACCGGCAAATGCCTGTGGGCGTCATGCATTGCCTTGATCTTCTCCATCACGTCGGGCGGGAAGGGGGCTGATTTCTTGAGCCCCATGTCGATGTGCATCACGATGATCTCGGTGACGCAGGCGAGCCAGCCCTCGGTGGCGTGGAACATCTGCTGCACGTAATGCACGCGCTTGGCGTCGCAATCGAGGAACTGGGTCTCGATGCGTACCGAATCACCGGCGTGGAGTTCGCGCACATAGGTGTTGTGGCATTCCAGCGTGAAGAAGGAATTGTTGCGCTCCTTGACGTAGTCCGGCCCGAGTCCGACCGCCGCGAAGGCCTCGTCACCCGCCCGGTCGAACAGCACATTGTAATAGGCCATGTTGAAATGGCCATTGTAGTCGACCCACTGGTCCTCCACCTTGAGGAGCGACCCCGTGAAGGGGGCAGGATAACCCATCGCAAAAACTCCGGTTTCCGGTTAATTTCGAGTCCATGGATAGCCCGCTTCCCAAGAACAGCACAACTCAGACCATTGCCGACATCCACGCATGGCTGGGCGACCGCCTGTCGACCGCGCCCGCCGTGCGCGAGCAGCACGGCAAGGACCAGACCTGGAACCCCGGTGCCCCGCCCGATGCGGTGGCCTTCGTGAAGACCACGGAGGAGGTGCAGCGCATCGTTGAGACCTGCGCCCGGCACGGCACCCCTGTCATTCCCTATGGCACCGGCACGTCGCTCGAGGGGCACTTCTCGGCCCCCTTCGGAGGCATCTCCATCGACCTTTCGCAGATGAATGCCATCCTCGAGGTCAACACGGCGGACCTCGACTGCCGGGTGCAGGCGGGGGTGACGCGCAAGCAGCTCAACGCCCACCTGCGCGACCAGGGCCTGTTCTTCCCTGTCGATCCCGGTGCTGACGCCTCGCTGGGCGGCATGACGGCCACCCGTGCCTCGGGCACCAATGCGGTGCGCTACGGCACGATGCGCGAGAACGTCCTCAACGTCACCGCCGTCATGGCCAATGGGCAAGTCATCCGCACCGGCAGCCGCGCCAAGAAATCCTCCGCGGGCTATGACCTTACCCGGCTCCTCGTCGGCTCGGAGGGAACGCTCGGCGTCATCACCGAGGTGGCGCTCAAGCTCTATGGCATACCGGAGGCGATCGTCTCCGCCGTCTGCCCGTTCCCTTCCGTCGAAGCCTGCTGCAAGGCGACGATCACCGCGATCCAGATGGGCATTCCGGTGGCCCGCATCGAACTCGTCGATGCCGAGCACGTGAAGGCCTTCAACGCCTATTCCAATCTCGACCTCAAGGTCACGCCCACCCTGTTCCTCGAATTCCACGGCACCGCGGCTTCGGCGCATGAGCAGGCCGAAGCCTTCGCGGCGATCGCGGAAGAGCTCGGCGGCGGCCCCTACAGCATCGCAACGAAGGAAGAGGACCGGCAGAAGCTGTGGCAGGCCCGGCATGATGCCTTCTGGGCCACCAAGGCGCTGATGCCCGGCAAGGAGTCCTTCGCCACCGATGTCTGCGTGCCGATCTCGCGGCTTGCCGACTGCGTGACCGAAACCCAGGCCGATCTTGCCGCCAACAACCTCTACGGCCCCATCGTCGGCCATGTCGGCGACGGCAATTTCCACGTGGTGCTCTACTGCGACCGTTCGGATGAGGATGAATACAGGCGGGTGAAGCAGGTCTATGGCCGCATGATCGAACGCGCCATTGCCATGGGTGGCACCTGCACCGGCGAGCACGGCATCGGCGCCGGCAAGCGTGGCTACCTCGAGAAGGAGCATGGGCCCGCCCTTGCCTTCATGCAGGACATCAAGCGCGCGCTGGACCCCAAGAACATCATGAACCCCGGCAAGAACGCCGCCGTCTGATGGCACGCCGCAAGCGACAGAGCTCGGGTGGCGGAACAGTCTGGGCATCCCCCGTTCTCTATCTCGGCATCGTTCTGGTCATTGCCGTGGCCGGCCTCCTGCTGGCCCCCTTCGTCATCGACTGGAACAGCTACCGGGCCGATCTCGAGGCCTATGGCAGGAAGCTCACGGGACGCGAGGTCATGGTCGACGGTCCCGTCTCGGCACGGCTCTTTCCCTGGCCGCGGCTCACCGTCGCGAATGTCCGCGTCGGCAGCCCGGAGGGCATGGACGCCCGTGACTTCGCGTCGGCCGCACGCCTCACGGTGCGCATGTCGCTGCAGGGCCTGCTGCAGGGCGGCATCGATGTCGAAAGCGTCGACATCGAGGAGCCGGAAGTCAATTTCGAGCGACTGGAATCCGGCCAGGGCAACTGGGTGCTGGCGCCTTCGTCCGACCTCTTGACCAGCGACATCCTCTCGCGCGTGAAGCTCGACAAGGTCACGCTGAAGGGTGGTACCGTCACCTATCGTGACCGCCGCCGCGGCGAAACGGTGACGCTCGACGACATCAACGCCGATGTCGCCTCGCCCGGCGTCGCGGGCCCCTGGCGCCTGCGCGCCCGGGCGGTCTACCAGGACAGGCCCGTCGAGGTTGCGCTGAACACGGCGGCCTATGTGCCGGATCAGCCCTTCCTCTTCGGCCTCAAGTTCCAGGCGGCGGACAATTCAGGCCGGGTCTACAGTTTCGATGGTGCCTACAAGGATGGCATTGCGGACGGCACCGTGCAGGTGGCGCCGGCGCAGCGCGAGGATGGCAAGGGCGATGCCGAGGGCCAGCTCCGCCCGCTCGTCTTCACGGCGCGGGCGAAAGGCAACCTCGACAGGCTGGACTTCACCGATATCCAGCTGGCCCATGACGATCCCGCCGAGGCCAGCGCCATCGCCACGGGCTCCGCCTCGCTCACCTTCGGTCGCCACATCGATGCGACGGCCGATCTCTCGGCCTCGCTGCTCGACCTCGACCAACTCGCCGGGGCCAAGTCGCGCGACGTGTTGCGGCAATCAGGGGGCCTTGCCGTCATCGACAACCTGCTGGCGCTGTTGCCGCAGGACATGAGCCTCGATGGCCGCGTCAAGGTCACCGCGCTCAAGAGCGAGGGCCAGAGTTTCGACAACGTCTCGCTGGTGATCGCGGCCGAGCGTGACCGTCTCACCATCAATCGCCTGTCCTCGGGCCTACCGGGCCGCAGCGAGATGCTGTTCAAGGGGCGTTACTTCCCCGCGCCCGGCGGCGGCGAACTGACGGGTGATCTCGGTCTCGAGGCCAATGACCTGCGCGAGTTCACCCTGTGGCTCTGGCCCGGCCTGCGCGACAGCATCGGGCCCATGTGGACCGGCAGCCGCGGCCGCCTCAAGCTGCAGACGGGCGTCAGCCTCACCCCGCAGGGCCTGCGTCTGGCCGGCAGCGACTTCGAACTCGACGGCGAGCGCGGCAAAGGTGCGCTGGCCGTGACGTCCGCCGGCCGTGGCGCGGTGGACCTCGATCTCGAGAGCGGCCGCTTCGACCTCGACGCCTATGCCCCCCAGGGCATTCCGGCCATCCAGGCCGCGGCCCGGCAGGGTGCGGAGGGGCTTCTCGCCGTCCTCTTGCCGCGCCCCGATGCGCCCGACCTGCGCCTCAAGCTCAAGGCCGGCGACCTGCTGATGAACGCGGTGACGGCCAAGGACGTGACGCTCGACCTGCAGTCCGGCGCCAATGGTCTCGACCTTCGTGCCCTCAACATCGGGGCAGTGGGGGGAGCAAGCGTCATGGCCTCGGGCCTCATCCTCGACAACGGCAGGGGAGCCGACGGCTCGATCAGCCTCGATGTCAAGGCCGATGATCCGGGCGAGCTCATCAGGCTCATGGGCCTTGCTCGCAGCGACGGGCTGCCGGCCTGGGCGCGGAACCTCGGTGCCACAGTGCTGCGCGGTGATCTCGCGGTGCGGCCGGGCGAGGGTGGCTCCGTCACCACGTTCAAGGTCGGCGGCACGGCAGGTGAACTCAGGCTCACCGCCTCCGCCGCGCTGGCGACGGGCAACACGCTGACAGGATCAGTTCGCATCGACGCGGCAAGCTCGGCGCGCATCCTCGCGCTCATCGGTCTCACGCCCGCCACGCAGGATGCGATGCCGGGAAGCCTGTCGTTCGATGCGCAGGGCAGCGTTCTGTCGGGCTTCACCACCACCGCAACGCTGCAGGTGCTCGGCGGCAGGCTCGACTATCAGGGTGCGGCCAATCCCGCTGCCGACGGCTATGGACTGAACGGCAAGCTTTCCGTGCGGGCCACGGACTCGGCCGCGCTCTTTGCCGCCGCGGGCCTTCCGGCCACCGGCCATGACGGCGGCGTGCTGGTGGGCGATGCGGCGCTGGCCTGGGGCGAGGGCAAGTGGAACCTCACCGGCCTCGGCGGCCGGCTCGGCACGGCGCCCTTCAGCGGCGAAGCCAGCCTCACCCCCGGCATGCTCCTCGATGCCCGTCTGCAAACCGGCACGCTGCGCTTGGCGGACCTGATGGCCGGGGCCTTCCTCGACTGGTCGGGCCCTGCATGGGGACTCGAGACGGGCTTCGCCACGGCGCTGCCCTTCGGCATCACCGGGCAATTATGGCTCACCCCCACCGCGCTCGCGGTGCACCCGCACTTCACCGCGCAGAGTGCCTCGGTCGGCATCGAAGCCCGGCCCGGCGAGATCCATTTCGCCATGCGTGGCAAGGACGCGGAGGGCCGCGATGCGCAGCTGGACATCACCTCGTCGGGTGCCGACGAAAGCCGCAAGCTGTCGGGCACGCTGCGCATGCCGGTGGACCTTGCACAGCAGCTGGCGCTCGTCACCGGCGGGCCGGTGGCCACAGGGCAGGGCAGCGTCGAGCTTGCCTTCTCCGGCGAGGGCCGCAGCCCCGGTGCCGCTCTGGCGGCAGCGCAGGGCCAGGGCAGCTTTGCGCTGGACGGTTTCGGGTTGGTGGGCCTCACGCCTGCGGCCTTCACGCCGGCCCTCGCCGCGGCGAAGGATGCAGGCGGCATCAGCGCCGCGTTCGAGGCGATGCGCAACGGCGCGGGTCTCAGCTTCGGCGCGGTGAATGGCACGATCGCCATCGCCGGCGGCGCGTTGAGCTTCTCGCCCCTGTCCCATGCGGATGCCGACGCCGACATCACGGTGAAGACGCTGGCCGACCTCGCACAGGGCGCGATCGACATCGAGGTTGACCTTGCGCTGAAAGCGCGTCCGGGACTGCCCTCCATGAGCGTCGCCTATTCCGGCCCGCCCATGGCGCTGGTCAGAAGCGAGAATAATTCCGAGATCGCCACCTCGCTCGGCGTCACCCTCATGGAGGAGGGCATCAATGAACTCGAACGCCTGCAGCAGGAGCAGGCCCGTCTCGCCAAGCTGGAGGAACAGCAGCGTGCCGAGGACGAGGCGCGCCTCCGGGCCTATTACGCGCAGCGCGACGAGTTGCTGCTGCGCCGCCGTGAACTCAAGGTCCAGGCCGAGATGCAGGTGATGGAAGCCGATCGCCTGCGCCGCCAGATCGAGGCGGAGCGTGCCGCCAATGCCGAGATCAACAAGCAGGAAATTCGCCAGCGCCTCCGTGAGGTTCGGACGTGGCGCAGGCTGGCGGAGGCCGCCGACGCGAAGCCCGTGTTCGGCCAGAGCGGCGATGCGGCCTCACAATCCGCGCGACCCGCAAAGCCCGCCCGCACTGCCAAGCCACGGCCATCGGGGCCGGTGATCCTGGCCAAGCCTCCCGGCGCGCCGGTCGTGATATCGCCACCGCCGGACAAGTCGTTCTCGCAGTAGCAGCGCCATGCCGTCATCTCCTGCAGGGCGTGCCGCGCGCTGTCTCGGCGCCCTGTAAGTTCAGACCTTGGCCGCAGCGAGGTTGATGCGCTGACGGGACAGCGGCACCAGAGGTGGCTATCGGCGTTCCGCCGCTTCCCTCAGCAACCAGACACGCACCGCACTGGACAGGTTCCTGCCGCCGCGCGCGTGGTCGATTTCCGCCACCAGTGCGGCAGGCGTCATCTTGCGCTTGGCCGCTGCCTTTTGCAGTGCCTCCCAGAACTCGGGCTCGAGCGAGAGTGAGGTGCGGTGCCCCTCGATGGTAAGCGAGCGCTTCAGGTCCTGCGCCATCACTCCTCGCGCTTGTGCTGGTCGAGGTCCTTCGCGGCCTTGTCGTTCTTCGCATCCGTCAGCGACTTCTCGGCCTTGCTGCGGCCGAACTGCACGCGGTGCTCCGCGGCAATCTCCTCTTTCGCGGCGCGGTCCTTGCGCTTGCGGTGGAGCTTGAGGCTGACGATGTCACCCATCACTTCGGACCGATCATGTCCTCGGGGCGCACGATGGCATCGAAGTCGTCGCCGGGAATGCCGTCCTTCACGGCTTCCTTGCGCAGCGTGGTGCCGTTCTTGTGGGCCGTCTTGGCGATCTTCGCCGCGCGGTCATAACCGTATTTCGGTGCGAGTGCCGTCACGAGCATGAGAGAATTGTCCAGCGCGCGCTTGATGTTGTCTTCGCGGGCCACGATGCCCACGACGCAATTGTCGGTGAAGCTCGTCGCGGCGTCGGACAGGAGCCGCACCGACTGCAGGAAATTATAGGCCATGACGGGGTTGTAGACGTTGAGCTCGAAATGGCCCTGGCTGCCTGCGAAGCTCAGCGCCGCCTGGTTGCCGAACACCTGCACGCAGACCATGGTGAGGGCCTCGCACTGCGTCGGGTTCACCTTGCCCGGCATGATGGACGAGCCGGGCTCGTTCTCGGGCAGCGACAGCTCGCCGAGCCCCGAACGCGGGCCGGAGCCCAGCAGGCGCACGTCATTGGCGATCTTGAACAGCGACACCGCCACCGTGTTGATGGCGCCATGCGTCATCACCATCGCGTCGTGCGCCGCCAGCGCCTCGAACTTGTTGGGGGCGGAGGTGAAGGGCATGCCGGTGATCTTGGCAATGCGGTCTGCCACCATCTCGGCGAAGCCCACCGGCGCGTTGAGGCCGGTGCCGACCGCGGTGCCGCCCTGGGCCAGTTCCATCAGCATCGGCATGGTCATCTCGATGCGCTTGATGCCGTTCAGCACCTGCTGGGCATAGCCGCCGAACTCCTGGCCCAGCGTGAGCGGCGTTGCGTCCTGCGTGTGGGTGCGGCCGATCTTGATGATGTGGCTCCAGGCGCGCGCCTTGGCATCGAGCGCCTTATGCAGGTGCTTCAGCGCCGGGATCAGCCGGTGCTGCACCTCTTCCGCCGCCGCGATGTGCATGGCGGTGGGGTAGGTGTCGTTCGACGACTGGCTCATGTTCACGTGGTCATTGGGGTGCACGGGCTTCTTCGAGCCCATCTCGCCACCCATCATCTCGATCGCGCGGTTCGAGATCACCTCGTTGGCGTTCATGTTGGACTGGGTGCCCGAACCCGTCTGCCACACGACCAGCGGGAAGTGCTCGTCGAGCTTGCCGTCGATCACCTCCTGTGCGGCCTTGACGATCACGTCGCCGATCTTGGGGTCGAGGCGGCCGAGCGCCATGTTGGTTTCGGCGGCGGCGCGCTTCACGATGCCGAGTGCGCGCACCACGGGCAGCGGCTGCTTCTCCCAGCCGATCTTGAAGTTGCCGATCGAGCGCTGCGCCTGCGCACCCCAATATCTCGTCGCATCGACCTCGATGGGGCCGAAGGTGTCCGTCTCGGTGCGGGTCTTGCTCATGAGGTCCTCGAAATCTGGGTATTGCGGGTAGGTTTCGGCAGGCTGATTATCACTTCGCACCTGCACACGCCAGTCAGACGGAAGTCGGGCGGCCGGCTGCCCGCAGGCCAGCCTATGTTGATCTTCAGGCTTTCTGCGGGTGAAGCCGCGCCAGCCAGACCATGAACAGGGTTGAGGCGAGTGCGGCAGCGCCCGCGATGAGAAGCGACGCCTGCGCCGACACGACGCCCAGCAGCAGCGCGAAGAGCAGGGGGGCCGCCGCGTTGAGGATCAGGTTCGGGGCCGAGATCACGCCCAGCACCTCGCCATAGCCCCGGGTGCCGAACAGCGACAGCGGCACGGCTCCCTTGGCAATGGTGACGAGCCCGTTCGACGCGCCATAGAGCAGCGCGAAGACGATGGCCGCAGGCCAGGAGAAGCCCATCAGCGCGAAGAGTCCCACCGCCACGGGCAGCAGCCCGAAGGCGATGAGCCCCAATTGCATCGCGGTCAGCCGCCGGCCCATCAGGATCTCGCCCATGCGGCTCGCCACCTGCGACGGGCCGATCAGCGCGGCCATGAACACCGCCTCGTCACCCGCAAAGCCCAGTCCCTGGAACAGCGGCACCGCATGGGCCGAGATCGCGGAGAAGACGAGGCCGTTCAGCGCCAGCGCCGTTGCAAAAAGCGTGATGGCGATGCGCCGTCCGCGTCCAGCGAGATGCGGCGCGGCCACGGGCTCCGCCACATGCTCGGCCGCGCCGTCGCCCGTTGCGGCATGCAGCACTGCCCAGTGGATGGGCAGGCAGACGAACAGGTTCAGCGCGGCATAGAAGAGTAGGGTGTGCGACCAGCCGATGTTGAGCGCCAGGTAGTGGCTCACCGGCCAGAACACGGTAGAGGCGAGCCCGCCGAACAGTGTGAGATAGGAGATGGCGCGCCTCGCACCTTGCCCCACGATCTGCGTCAGGCTGGCGAAGGCCGCGTCATAGGTGGCAAAGCGCATGGCGAGCCCAAGCACCAGCCAGCCGATGACATAGGTCACCGGATGCGGAAACAGTCCCATCAGCGCCAGCCCTGCGGCTGCGCAGAGCGAGCCCGCGATCATCACCCGCCGGCCGCCGATCCTGTCGATCAGCCGTCCGCCGCGCCGCGAGATCAGCCCGCTCAGCAGCAGGGCGGCCGAGAAGGCGCCGAAGATCAGCGTGCCGGACCAGCCGGTCGATTGCGCGATGTCCTGCGACAGGGCGCCCAGCATGTAATAGGTGGTGCCCCAGCCGATGATCTGGGTGAGCCCGAGACCGCAGATGACGATCCAGAGCGGCACGTGCCTCAGCCGATCTCGTCCCACCAGATGGGGTTCGACCAGGCGCGCTTACCGGCGGCATCGATCACGGTGACGCGGAACCACGGGCTCGTCTTCTTCAGCAGCCAGCCCTTTTCAAGCTTGGCGAGGTCGAAGCTCGCATCCGTGATTGCCTTGCCGGTGCGAACGGCACTGCGTGACGTGCCGCACACCACCGTGATGGTGTCGACGGGCGAGCAGGAAATGCTGATCTCCTTGCCATTCATCTCGATGCCGTGGAGCTGCGGTCCCATGCTCGAATAATAAAGTCCCTTCTTCAGGCTCTCGAGCAGGGCGTCGGGGTCGAGGCTCTCGGCCTTCACATGCACCCAGCCGCCGAAATAATCGAAAGACTTGAAATGCGCGTCGTCGGTGGCGAAGGCGGTGAGGCGCTTGCCCTCGGTGAACAGTTGGTCGGCAAGGTACCAGCCGTCGCCGCGGTCATTCTCCACTGCACAGCCGTGATTGTAGATCTCCACCGCATGCGCGGCATCGATGGCGCGCCCATCCTCTATCGTCAGCTGCGACCAGGCGGGGTGCGCAATGCCGATGAAGGCGCCGGCCTCGCGCGCGCGCCGCGCCAGCTGGGCGCCCGTTTCGCCGGCGAGGTTGCGCGGGAAGTCGAGCGGCAGGCCCGCGGCCACGATGTGCCAGAGCTCGCCCACCTGCGTCTCCGGCGCGTGCAGCTCGACGCCGAGCAGGGTGGTGAAGCTGTTGGTGCGGAAGCCGCGCGTGTCGGCGATGGGAAAGCCGAATTGGTCGATGAAGTGCTCGGACAGCTGCATGAAGTCGTAGCCCGCGTCCTTGTAGGCGTCGACCACCTCCTTCGGCTCGAGAGCGCCATCGGAAAGGTTCGAATGCGTGTGCAGGTTGCCGCGCCAGAAGCGGCCTGGGGCGGAGAAAGGAGCGAGAAGGGCCATGTGAAAATCCTGGGCTTAAAGGGTCAAACGCTCATCTGCATGCCGAGCTCGACCACGCGGTCGGGCGGGATGCGGAAGAACTCGATGGCGCGCGACGACTGGTTCGCCATCATGATGAACAGCCGCTGCTGCCAGAACGGCATCGACGACCGGGCCGACATGCGTATCACCCGGCGGCCAAGGAAATATGACGCATGGCGCGGGTCGATCTCGAGGCCGAATTCGGCGCAGGCACGCAGCGCCTTGGGCACGTCCGGCTGCTCCATGTAGCCGAAGCGCGCCTCCACCAGCCAGGCGCCGAGCGGCAGCTGCTTGACCACAACCCGGTCCTCGCCCTCGAGGCGCGGGGCACTCGTCGTCTCGGCGGTGATGAACACCAGCCGGTCATGCAGCACGCGGTTATGCTTCAGGTTGTGCATCAGCGCACTCGGCGCATAGAGCGGGTCAGTTTGCAGGAACACGGCCGCACCGGCGACACGAGTCGGCTGGCGACGCTCGAGGCTCTCGAGAAGGGGGAGCAATTCAACCGACTCCTTCTTCAGCTTGTCGGTGAGCGCGCGGCGGCCGCGCATCCAGGTAACCATCATCAGGATGATGGTGGCGCCCAGCAGAACCGGCATGTAGCCGCCATTGGCGAGCTTGAGGCCGTTGGCGGCAAGGAAGGTCGCCTCGATCACGAAGATCAGCGCGAGGGCGGGGATGACGAACCACACCGGCAGGCTGCGCGACTTCCAGAAGAAGATCGATGCCAGAACCGTGTCGACGATCATCGAGGTGTTGACGGCGATGCCATAGGCCGAGGCAAGGTTGGAGGATGACTGGAACACCAGCACCAGGATGACGACGCCGACGAGGATCATCCAGTTGATCTGGCCGACATAGATCTGGCCCTGCTCGGTCTCGCTGGTGTGGGTGATGCCCATGCGCGGGAACAGGCCGAGCGACATGGCCTGCTGGGCGATCGAGAAGGCGCCGGTGATCACCGCCTGCGAGGCGATCACGGTCACCGCGGTTGCCAGCAGTACCAGCGGAATGACGAGCCAGCCCTGCACCATCAGGAAGAAGGGGTTGGTCACCGCCTCCGGGTGCGAGATGATGAAGGCGCCCTGGCCGAGATAGTTGAGGATGAGGCCGGGAAACACCACGGCGAGCCAGGCAAGCCGGATGGGCTTGGCTCCGAAGTGGCCCATGTCGGCGTAGAGCGCCTCGCCGCCGGTCACCGCCAGGAACACGCCGCCGAAAACGAGCAGGGCGAGGCCCGGCTGCTCGATCAGCATCGCCAGCCCATAAGCCGGGTTGAAGGCGTTGAAGATCTGGAGGTCATCCCAGATGTGCACGAAGCCGATGACGCCGAGCACGAAGAACCACACGGCGGTGACGGGTGCGAACAGCGAGGCGACGCCGGCCGTGCCCTTGTACTGGAACAGGAACAGCGTGATGAGGATCGCCAGCGTGAGCGGCACCACATAGGGATCGAAGACGTCGTTCACCACCTTGAGGCCTTCGACGGCCGAGAGCACCGACATGGCGGGCGTGATCATCGCATCGCCGAAGAAGAAGGCCGCGCCGATGATGCCCAGCGCCAGCACGAAGCCGCCCTTCTTCTGCAGCAGCGTCTCGATCAGCACGACGAGCGACAGGATGCCGCCTTCGCCCTTGTTGTCGGCCCGCATCAGGAAGACCACGTATTTGAGCGTCACGATGAGGATCAGCGCCCAGATCAGCAGCGAGGCGACGCCCAGCACGGCGGCGCGCAGGTCGCCGCCCGCCTCGACGACCGGGTGCAGCGCTTCGCGCATGGCGTAGAGCGGGCTCGTGCCGATGTCGCCGAACACCACGCCGATCGAGGCGAAGGCAAGCTTGAGGGAGGTCTTACGGAGGCCGTTGGGCTGCGCGTTGTGATCTTGCATGGATGCGCGCCGCTGGCGCTGCCCCCTGTCTATTCCACGGCGGCTATTCGGCCGTCACGACGGCGCGGCATTCAGCAGGAAGCGCCGCGAGTGTCAAGGGCGGCGGGGGCTTCACCGGCTTCGCGGGCTTGTCGGGCTTCTTCTGCGGCTTCTCGCTCTTCCATGGGCCATTGCCCATCCAGTAGGCGAGCTCCTTGCCGCATCCGGTGCCGTCCTCGGGCCGCGCCTCCGGCTGGTCCTTGCAGTTGGTGGATCCCGCCGGGCAGTTGATGCGGATGTGGAAGTGATAGTTGTGCCCGTAATAGGGGCGCACCTTTGCGAGCCAGGAGCGGTCGCCGGTCGCCCACTTGCAGAGCTCCGCCTTGATCGGCGGATGCACGAAGATGCGTGCCACGTCCGGGTAGGAGGCCGCGCGCTTGATCAGTCGCGCATGCTTTTCCGTCCATACCGACCTGTCGATGGTCTTGCGGTCCTTGACGACCGAGGTGCGCGGGACCTCCTCGCGCTCCTTGCGGGAGAGCTTGCGGTCCGGCATCTCGGTCAGCCAGATGTCGGCGTCGAGGCCCACCTGGTGGCTCGCATGGCCCGACGGCATCGGTCCGCCGCGCGGCTGCGACAGGTCGCCCACGAGCAACCCGTTCCAGCCGTCCTCGGCCTTGGCCTCGGTCGCGAGCCGCTCGACCAGCGCCACCATCTGCGGCTGGCCCCAGTAGCGGTTGCGCGACAGGTGGATCGCCTGCCATGCCGGCCCGTCCACCGGCAGGGCCTTGCCGCCCGCCATGCAGCCCCGCGAATAGAAGCCGATGGCGCGTGACTTCATGTTCTCGGTGGGCTCCTTCACGGCGCCGAACACCTTCTTGGCGGGCAGCTTCATCAATTCCTTGTCGCTCAGCGCTGCCAGTGCCTTGGCCTCGGAAGCCGACTGCGACCAAGCGCTGCCGGTGCCCGCGGCGGCGAGGATTGCCACGGCGATGAGGGCGTGTCTGAGCATGGCGGATCTCACTTCTTGCGGAATTGGTCGAGCGAGACCACCTTGGCGGGCTCGTCTTGCGCCGGGGTCTCTTCTGCGTCTTCAACAACCACCGGCTTCTCCGGTTCGGCCTTCGCGGCCGGGGCCGCCTTGGGCTGCTCCACCTCACGCGGGCGGGCAGCGGCCTGGGCTTCGAACTGCAGGCCGAACTGCACTGCGGGGTCGAGGAAGCCCTTCACCGCGTCGAAGGGGATGACGAGGTGCTCCGGCACGTTGTCGAAGGAGAGCTCCACCTCGAAGCGGTCATCGTGGACATGCAAGTTCCAGTACTGGTGCTGCAGCACGATGGTCATCTCGCGCGGATAGCGCGCGGCGATCTTGTCGGAAAGCTCAACTCCCGGCGCCCGCGTGTTGAAGGCGATGTAGAAGTGGTGCTCGCCCGGCAGCCCCTGCGTCTCGGCAATGCGCAACGCCTCCCGGACGACCCCCTTCAGGGCGTTCTGGGCAAGCAGGTCATAGCGCATCAGGTCGTCAGGCATGCGGGCGATTCCGGCGTCTCTGTCAGTCTTGGTCAGGCGGGGTAGCATAGCCGGGCAGGGGAGGCAAAGCCATCCGGCGGCCTATCCTGCGGCCTCCGAAATCACTTCCTCCGCCCATTGGTTCAGGCTCTTGCCCTCGAGCGAGGCCTTCAGCGCGGCCCGGGCGTGGGTTTCGGGCGAGAAGCGGAACATCACCTTGCCCGAGTAGGGCTTTTCAGGCGGTTTGCCGACGGCCCGGCAGGTTTCGAGGTAGTCATCCACCGCCTCGATGAAGGCGGCCTTCATTTCCGCCACCGATTCACCGTGGAACCCGACGACATCGTTGATGCCGAGGATATGGCCGATGAAGCAGCCGTCGTCGGCATCGAACTCGACCCGGGCCCTGTAGCCCTTGTATTCCATGACGTTCTTCATGGTTTCACTCCAATCCCTTCGAGGAACTGCCGGGTGTCCTCGATCTGGTATTTCTTGGCTTCTTTCGACGGGTGGGGGCGATGAAATGCGGCAATCACGCCCTTGCTCTCGAATTTTACCCGTGACCCGCTGCCCTCGATTTTGCGGCAACCCACTGCCATCAGCAGTGCCTCGATGTCGTCCCATGCGAGGTTCGATGCCGTCGGGCGGCCGAACACTGCAGCGAGAGTCCGCCGATGTCTGCTGTTCATGCTATCAATATACGATAGCATAGGGGAATGCTCAAGCCTGAAATGAAAGTGCCGGCTTCTGTTGCCAGGTGCCGGCGAACCCCGCCTTAAGCTGCTAAGCCCAAGGGCTTTGATTTCGGTTGCTCAGGCTGCTTACGCAGCCACCGCGACCGGAGCATAGTTGTCGTTGGCAACTATAAGTTTAGCCCGATAACGTCGGTACCATCACGAGCAAAAAGCAACCCTTTACGCCCTCGTCGATCCTAGTTCGCCCCCAGCAGAGGCCGCCGTCTTGGCCAGCGGTCTGTGGTGGAGGCGCCGGGTACTGCCCCCGGGTCCGAAAGGTTTATTACGATCACCGTTTATCGCCATAGTCATGCCTTGCGGCGTGACAGGGCGAATATAGGGACGGGCACGGGCTAAGGGAAGGAAAACTTGGCCGGAAAAGCCCGGAAGGGCGCTTTGTGCCGGCCACCGGAATCGTCTAGGCTTTCCCCATGAAGCAGTATCACGACCTGATGCGGCACGTGCGTCAGCACGGCCACCGCAAGGAGGACCGCACCGGCACGGGCACCCTCTCGGTCTTCGGCTGGCAGAGCCGCTATGACCTGTCCCAGGGCTTCCCGCTGGTGACCACCAAGAAGCTGCACCTCCGCTCCATCATCCATGAGCTCCTCTGGTTCATCCGCGGTGAGACCAACGTCCAGTACCTGCGCGACAACAAGGTCACGATCTGGGACGAGTGGGCCGACGCCAACGGCGACCTGGGCCCGGTCTATGGCGCGCAATGGCGCTCCTGGCCGGCGCGTGACGGCTCCACCATCGACCAGCTGTCGGACGTCATCGCCCGGATCCGCAAGAGCCCGGATTCGCGCCGCCTGATCGTCACCGCCTGGAACCCGGCGGACGTCGACCGCATGGCGCTGCCCCCCTGCCACTGCCTGTTCCAGTTCTACGTGGCCGACGGCAAGCTCTCCTGCCAGCTCTACCAGCGCTCGGCCGACATCTTCCTCGGCGTGCCCTTCAACATCGCCTCCTATGCACTGCTCACCCACATGGTGGCGCATGTGACGGGGCTGAAGCCGGGTGACTTCATCCACACGCTGGGTGATGCCCATCTCTACCTCAACCACCTCGAACAGGCCGACGCGCAGCTGGCGCGCGAACCTCTGCCGCTGCCACGCCTCGTCATCCGGCGCGACGTGAAGGACATCCTCGACTTCCGCTTCGAAGATTTCGAGATCGTCAACTACCAGTCACATCCCCACATCGCGGCACCCGTGGCCGTATGAAACTGGGCGCGGATCTCGCCGGCGGGCTGTTCCGCCGCCTTTATGCGCCGTCCAATCCGGCGGGGCTCGGCTATGCGCTGGCCGTGGCCGTCGTGCTCATCGTCATGCACCAGCTGCTGCAGGTCGGGCTGGCCTACGTCTTCGTGCGGCTCGCCGGGGCCAATCCGGGCGTCACGCGCGAGTTTGTCAAGGCGGGGCTCGTCGCCATCTTCCCGGCCTCGCTCATCGTCTTTGCGCTGGCCTACTGGCTGGCGGGGCTGCGCGGCGGCGATCGCCGCGAGGTGCTCAGCCTGCGCTGGCCGCGCTTTTCGCCGCTCGGCTGGGCGGTGGTGCTCGCCGGCTTCATGCTGGCCATGTATGCAGCCATCATCGCCATCGTGCTGATCTTCCAGATCGACATGTCGCAATACACGCCCGGCCCTGACGGCCAGTCGCCCAAGTCGGGCTCGGCGGGCGCGGTCAAGGAGGCGATGTTCGACATCGCCAACGAGCCGTGGCTGTTCCTCCTCGTCTTTCCCTCCGTCGCCATCGGCGCGCCGCTCGCCGAGGAGGTGATCTTCCGCGGCCAGCTGTTCTCCGCACTGTCCCGCACCCGCATCGGCGCGGCGGGTGCGACGCTGGTCACCGCGATCATCTGGTCGCTGCTGCACGTGACCGAGCCGTGGCTGTCGATCGGCCTTATCTTCATCATGGGGCTCATCTTCGGCTGGATGATGATCCGCTTCGGCAGCCTGTGGCTGACGATCGCGGCGCATGGCGCGTGGAACGGCGTCTATTCGCTGCTCATCTTCCTCAACCTCGGAGGCGGCTCGTGACGGTGGAGATCAGGCCGGCCAGGCCGGGCGAGGAGGGGGTCGTCCTGTCCTTCATCCGCAAGCTCGCAGACTACGAGAAGCTCGCCCATGAGGTGACGGCGACGGAGGCCGACATGCGCGAGGCCCTGTTCGGCCCGACCCCGCGCTGCCACTGCGACCTCGCCTTCTGGAACGGCGCGCCCGCGGGTTTCGCGCTGTGGTTCTACAATTTCTCCACCTTTGCCGGAAAGGCCGGGATCTATCTCGAGGACCTCTACGTCGAACCGCAGCTGCGCGGGCAGGGCATTGGCAGGGCGCTGTTGAAAGGGCTTGCCCGGCGCTGCGTGGACGAGGGCCTGCCGCGCCTGCAATGGTGGGTGCTGGACTGGAACGAACCCTCGATCGCCGTCTACCGCGCCCTGGGCGCGAAGCCGATGGACGAGTGGACGGTGTTCCGCGTCTCCGGGCCCGAGCTGGAAGAGCTCGCCTCATGAGCATCACCATCCGCGCGGCAAGGGCAGGAGACGGCGCAACGCTCACCCGCATGATCCGGGCGCTGGCGGTGCATCACGGCTACGAGGCGTATTTTTCGGCGCAGCCCGAGGATTACGAGAAATTCCTCGCCGACCCCGCCGCCATCAACGGCGCGCTCATTGCCTGCTGGAACGGCGAGCCGGCGGGCTGTGCAACGTGGCAGCGCAGCTATTCCACCTTCATCGGTCGCGAGACCATCTACATGGAAGACATCTCGGTTCTGCCGGATTATCGTCGCAAGGGCATCGGTTCGGCGCTGCTGAAGGCCATGGCGCGGTTTGCGCTGGACCGCGGCGCGCCGCGCCTTCACTGGCTGATGATGGCGTGGAATGGCGACGCCCGCCGCCTCTACGCCGAAGCGGGTGCGGAGATTGAAGACGGCAACTGCCACTGCATCCTCGAAGGCGCGGCGCTGGAAAGGCTGGCTTCATGATTTCCTATGTCGTGGCGGTCTCGCGCAACGGTGTCATTGGCCGCGAGGGTGGGCTGCCGTGGCACATCTCCTCCGACCTCAAGCGCTTCAAGGAAATCACCATGGGCAAGCCCGTGGTGATGGGCCGCAAGACCTGGGAGAGCCTGCCGCGCAGGCCGCTGCCGGGGAGGCGCAACATCGTCATCACCCGGCAGGAGGGATTCGCGCCGGAGGGTGCCGAGGTGGCGGCGACACCCGAGGCCGCGCTGCGGCTTGCGGGTGACGTGCCGGAGGTTGCCGTCATCGGCGGCGGTGAGATCTACCGGCTGTTCTGGCCGCTGGTCGACCGGCTCTACCTCACCGAGGTCGACCTTGATGTCGCGGGCGACACCCATTTTCCGGCAGTTTCGCCGGCGGAATGGCGCGAGGTGGGCCACGAGGTCCATGCCAGGGGGGAGCGCGACAGCGCGTCCTTCACCCTCCGCATCCTCGACCGCATGACAAAAAGTTAAGGTTCCGGCCCGGCGTGGACATTCCGCCGCAGCCTACCTATATCGGGCGCTCGTATCACGACATGACAAGAACAAGGGTGGATTGAATGCCGTGGAATTCTGAAGGCGGTGGTGGTGGTGGCCAGGGTCCCTGGGGACAGGGGCCGTGGGGGCAGGGCGGCGGGCCGCGCCGGCCGAACCCCGGCAACCGCGGGCCGAACCCGCCCGATCTCGACGAGATCATCCGCAAGAGCCAGGACAAGCTGAAGCAGGTCCTGCCGCAGGGTGGCGGCGGCTATGTGGGCTGGCTCCTTGGCCTCGGCTTCATCGCCCTCGTGGTGGCCTACAACAGCGTCTACCAGGTCCAGCCGGACGAGCGCGGCGTCGTCCTGCGCTTCGGCACCTTCAACCGCATCGCCGAACCGGGCCTGCACTTCGCGCTGTGGCCGGTCGAGACGATGGAAAAGCCGCGCGTCGGCGCGGTGCGCCAGATCAACATCGGCAACGAGGGCAGCGACGGCCAGATGCTGACCGCCGACAAGAACATCATCAACGTGCCCTTCTCGCTGTTCTGGCGCATCAACGACGCCAAGAACTACCTGTTCAACGTCGCCGACCCGGAAAGCGTCGTCAGCGCGGTGTCGCAGAGCGCCATGCGCGAGGTGGTGGGCCAGACCCGCGCCCAGGCCATCCTGACCACCGGCAAGAACACGGTCGAGGCGCAGGTCATCGACATCACCCAGCGGCTCCTCGATGAATATGGCGCCGGCGTCACCATCACCGCGGTGAACCTCGGCGACGTCCAGCCGCCACGCGAGGTGGCTGATGCCTTCGCCGAAGTGGTGCGCGCCGGTCAGAACCAGCAACAGCTCATCAACGAGGCCGAGCAGTACCGGAACCAGAAGTACCGCCTCACCGACGGTGACGCGGCCAAGCTGATCGAGGACGCCAACGCCTACAAGGCCTCGACCGTTGCCGAGGCCCAGGGCGAGGCGGCACGCTTCCTCTCGGTCTACGAGCAGTACAAGACCGCCAAGGACGTGACGCGCCAGCGCATGTATCTCGAGACCATGGAAAAGATCCTCGGCCAGACCAACAAGGTCATCATCGAGCCCAATTCCGGCGGTCAGGGGGTGGTGCCTTATCTTCCGCTTCCTGAAGTCAAGGCCCGTTCGGGCGCGGCGCAGAACTGAGGGCGGGGAGAACAGTCATGAACAGTGTCAGCAAGACCGTCCTCGCCGTCGTCGCCATCGTCGCCGCGGTGGTCTTCTATCTCTCCTATTTCGTGGTGGACCAGAAGCACAATGCGCTGGTGCTGCGCTTCGGCGACATCAACCGCGTGATCGACAAGCCGGGCCTCTATTTCAAGGTGCCCTTCGCCGATACCGTGTCGATGATCGACAAGCGCATCATGATCTGGGAGAACAACGGCCGCCAGGTGCAGGACGTGGCCTCCCAGGTCTACATCGTCGACGCCTTCACGCTGGCCCGCATCAAGGATGCGCGCCTGTTCCGTGAAACGCTGGGCGCCGACATGCTCCAGGCCGAGCAGCGCGTGGGTGCCAGCCTCGACGCGGCGCTCCGCCAGACTTACGGCCGCCGCTCCTTCGATGCGGCGCTGTCGTCCGACCGCGCCACCATGATGCGCGAGATCCGCGACCAGCTGCGCCAGGAGGCGGAGAGGCTGGGCATCGAGATCGTCGACGTCCGGGTGCGCCGCACCGACCTGTCGGAGAACGTCCTCGAGCAGACCTATGGCCGCATGCGCTCGGAGCGTAACGCGCTGGCCCAGGACATCCGCTCGCAGGGTGAATCGACCAAGACCCGCATGAACGCCGAAACCGACCGCACGGTCACCGAGAAGCTGGCGCAGGCCCGGAAGGAAGCGGAAATCATCCGCGGCCAGGGCGATGCCGAGCGCAACAAGGTGTTCGCCGAGGCCTTCCAGCAGGATCCGGAGTTCTTCTCCTTCTACCGCTCCATGCAGGCCTACCGGAACAGCCTCGGAACCGACGGCACCACCATGGTGCTGAACCCGGATTCGGAATTCTTCCGTTACTTCGGCGACCAGACGCCGGGTGCGGCGGTTCCGCCGGCAGCTGCCACGGCGCCCGCCCAGCCGGCGCAGTGATGCTGGCACACGTGCTGATGGCCCTCGGTCTCGTTCTCGTGATCGAGGGCCTTCTTTATGCCTTGGCTCCGGCGCAGCTGAAGGCCATGATGCAGGCCGTGCAAAATCTTTCGGACGACCAGTTGCGTATCGGCGGCGTGGCCGCCATGGCGACGGGCGTCGTCGCGGTGTGGCTCGTGCACGCCGCATTTTTCTGAGACGACTTGCGAGGAGAGACGAGATGAGCGGGAAGATCACCATGGTGCGCAGCCTGGCGCTGGCGGCGGGCATCAGCATGCTGGCGGCAGCGGCCATGGCCCAGACCGCCACCCCGCCGGCAACCCTGGAAGGTCTGCCGCTGCAGGAACTTCCTTCCGTCGCCGACCTCGCCGACCGGCTGCTTCCCGCGGTGGTCGAGATCACCATCGAGTCGGGCGGCAGCCCTTCCAGCGCGGAGACCCCGCAGGACGCGCCGGACACTGCGCCCGAGAGCCCGTCCGACCCCGGCAACCCGGATGACCCGGCGAACCCCTTCAAGGATTTCTTCGACGAGTTCCTGAAGCGCGGTCAGGGCGGCGAGCGGCCGCAGCAGAAGATGACCTCCATGGGCTCGGGCTTCGTGATCGATCCCTCCGGCATCATCGTCACCAACAACCACGTGGTGGAGGGGGCGGAGTCGATCGAGGTTCATTTCAGCGACGACACCGTCCTCAAGGCGGAGCTCGTCGGGCGCGATCCCAAGACCGACCTTGCGGTGATCCGCGTCAAGCCCGAGAAGCCGCTGCCGGTCGTCGCCTTCGGCGACAGCGACAAGCTGCGCGTGGGCGAGTGGGTGATGGCCATCGGCAATCCCTTCGGACTTGGCGGCTCGGTTTCGCTCGGCATCGTCTCGGCGCGCAACCGCGACATCAACGCCGGCCCCTACGACGACTTCATCCAGACCGATGCGGCCATCAACAAGGGCAACTCCGGCGGCCCGCTGTTCAACCTCAAGGGCCAGGTGATGGGCATCAATACGGCGATCTTCTCGCCGTCGGGCGGCTCCGTCGGCATCGGCTTCGCGGTGCCGTCCAACACCGCCAAGAACGTCATCAGTCAGCTTATCCAGTATGGCGAGACGCGGCGCGGCTGGCTCGGCGTCAAGATCCAGGCGGTTACCGACGAGATCGCGGAGTCGCTCAACCTCGCCAACACGCGCGGCGCGCTGGTGTCGGACGTGACGGCCGACGGCCCGGCCCAGAAGGCCGGCCTCGAGGCGGGCGACATCATCATCGAATTCAACGGCCGCCCGGTGAACGCTATGCGCGACCTGCCGAAGATCGTGGCGGAAACCCCCATCGGCACCAAGGTCCCGGTCAAGGTGCTGCGCAAGGGCAAGGAACTGGCCATCACCGCCGAAGTGGGCCGCCTCGAGGACGGCGAGAAGATGGCCGATGCCTCGGCCACCAAGAAGGCGGAGCCCGACGCGCCCGCCGTCGTCACCGTGCTCGGCATGACGCTCACCTCGCTCACCGACGAGCTGCGCGACAAGTACAAGATCGACCAGGACCTGAAGGGCGCCGTCATCACCGAGGTGGCCCAGGACGGTCCCGCCGCCGACAAGCGCCTCGAGCCGGGTGACGTCATCACCGAGGCAGGCGAACAGGAAGTTCAGGGCGCTGCCGACATCTCCGCCCGCGTCGAGGAAGCGAAGAAGGCCGGCAAGAACTCCATCCTCCTGCTCGTCGCCAAGGGCGGCAAGTCGGGTGAAATGCGCTTCATCGCGCTGAAGGTGAAATAGAGCCGTCAGTTTATCGAAGCCGTCATCCCGGCGAAGGCCGGGAGGTGGATTCACATTTGAAGTGCAACA
>CAYYTH010000009.1:0-101059 GCA_964474665.1 uncultured Aestuariivirga sp. | reverse complement strand
GAGGGGAATGTCGGCCGGTTCCCGCAGCAGCCGACTTGATTTGAAGCGCTTGGCCCGCCGTGCTACCAGCCGCATCATGACAAAGCCCATCCACATCATCGGCGCCGGCATGGCAGGCTCCGAGGCCGCCTGGCAGGCGGTGAGCCTCGGCGTGCCCGTGATCCTTCACGAGATGCGCCCCAAGGTTGCCACCGACGCGCATCGCACCGGTGGCTTCGCCGAACTCGTGTGCTCCAACTCCTTCCGCTCGGACGATGCCGAGCAGAATGCCGTGGGGCTGCTGCACTGGGAAATGCGGCGCTGCGGCTCGCTGATCATGGCCATGGCCGACCGCCACCAGGTTCCCGCGGGCGGCGCGCTGGCGGTCGACCGCGATGCCTTCTCGGCCGAGGTGACCGAGACGCTGAAGCGCCATCCGCTGGTCACCGTGGTGGAAGGCGAGATCGCCGGCCTGCCGCCGGAGGACTGGGAGAACGTCATCATCGCCACGGGGCCCCTCACCTCGCCCGCGCTGGCGCAGGCGATCCGCGCGCTGACGGGCGAAGAGTCACTCGCCTTCTTCGACGCCATCGCGCCCATCGTCCACCGCGAGACGATCGACATGGACATCGCCTGGTTCCAGTCGCGCTACGACAAGGTGGGCCCGGGCGGCACCGGCAAGGACTACATCAACTGCCCGATGAACCGGGAACAATACGAGGCTTTCGTCCGTGCACTGATGGACGGCGAGAAGACCGACTTCAAGGAGTGGGAAAAGTCCACCCCCTATTTCGACGGCTGCCTGCCCATCGAGGTGATGGCCGAGCGCGGGCCCGAGACGCTGCGCCATGGCCCGATGAAGCCGAGGGGCCTCACCAATGCGCATGAGCCCGAGGTGAAGCCCTATGCGGTGGTGCAGCTCCGGCAGGACAACAAGCTGGGCACGCTCTACAACATGGTCGGTTTCCAGACGAAGCTGAAATACGCCGACCAGGTGAAGGTGTTCCGCAGCATTCCCGGTCTGGAGAATGCCGAATTCGCACGGCTGGGCGGGCTTCACCGCAACACCTTTCTGAACAGCCCGCGCGTGCTGGACCCGCTGCTGCGGCTGAAGGCCCGGCCGTCCTTGCGCTTCGCCGGCCAGGTGACGGGTGTGGAAGGCTATGTCGAAAGCGCCGCGATGGGGCTGATGGCGGGCCGCATGGCGGCGGCCGAGGCGCTGGGGCTTGGCTTCGACGTGCCGCCGCCCACCACGGCGCATGGCGCGCTCATCACCCACATCACCGGCGGCCACATCGAGACCACCGACGGGCAGAAGTCGTCCTTCCAGCCGATGAACGTCAATTTCGGCCTGTTCCCGCCGATGGACAAGGTGAAGACGAAGGACGGCAAGCGCCTGAAGCACACCGAGCAGGCGGTGGAGCGGAAGCGCGGCTACACCGCGCGGGCGATGGCCGACTTCGACGCCTGGCTGGGTGCCAAGGGGCTGGCCGCGGCGGAATGAGGGCCGTCACAATCCCTCCCCTGCCGTCATCCCGGCGAAGGCCGGGATCCAGCTTCTGGGTGCCACTAGGCTCATCATCGATTTTGTAACGATTGCTTTTGGCAAATAGTTTCCAACGTAGTCCCCTAGCCAAGACACCCGTGAGGCCCGTCGAGCGGCCTTGAAATGGCTTCAGCGCCGCCCTGGCCACCCCAAGCTGGATCCCGGCCTTCGCCGGGATGACGGAACTCGGGGTGCAGCCTCCTACCCCCAGCGCCGGGCCGTCCACCACATGGTGAGCTGCCGTCGGACGGGTGACACGGACAGCGGCCGGTCCGGCGCGGCGGCAATCCTCTTCAGGTACAGCCCCGTCAGGCTCACCGGCAGGAAGGCCGGCAGAACGGCTTTCGGCAGGCCGGGCCGCAGCGTCATGGCCTGGGCGAGGCGGTTCCCGGCATGGCCGACCGCTTCCGGCACCGACATGCCGTCGGGCAGGAACGGGTCGCGATGCGCAGGATCGCCCAGCACCAGCGCGAGGCCCTGCGCGACGCCGGCGAGGCCGGCGCATTCGCTGGCCTTCGGCGCCTGGTCGCGGTCGAGGATCATCGCGGCCATCATGATGAGGCGGGAATAGGCCTCGCCCAGATAGGCCTCGAGTTCGGTGAGGCCGGGCATGCGATCATGGAACAGGTCGAATTCATGCGCGGTGACGAGGTCGAGCAGCGCGGCCTTCGGCAGGTCGCCCGCGGCGATGGCCTGCGCCAGTGCCGCGGCCACCGGGTGCGTCGGCGCCTCGTTGCCCGCAAAGATGCTCTCGATCGTGTCGCGCCACCACTGCAGGCGGATCATGCCGAGATGGGGCTCGCTCACCGTGTCGCGCACCTTCAGCACCTCGGCATTGAAGGCGTAGAGCGCGAGGAGATGCGGCCGCCTGTCGTCAGGCGCGAAGAACGTCGAGAGATAGCGGTCCCGATCGCGCAGCCGGACGATGTCCTCGACCTCGCTCATGCGCGGAAATCCACGCCGACCAGGGCCGCAGCGACACGGCGCTTCTCCTCGAGCAGCAGGTTGTAGGTGGAGACGGCGTGGCCGGTGGCCATCGGGTCATACATGATGCCGGCGGCCTCGAGTGCGGCGCGCACCGGCTTCGGCGGCCGGGCCAATTCGGGCCCCATGCCGATGAGCAGCAGGTCGATCTCCGCCCGCTCGGTGATGGCCATGGCGAAATCCGCCGGTGTCATCGCGGCGGGATCGACGTTCCAGGCATAGATGCCCGAGGGCAATGCGAAGATCGAGCCCCTGTGCGACATGCCCGCGAAGCCGAAGCCGCCCGCACCATAGGTGTCGATGGCGGCCCGGCCGGGGTAGTGCGCCGTCACGGACGTGCCGCGGCGGCTGCCTTTGGTTCCGTGGCGGTCTTCTTCTCGCTCATCACGGTGCCGAGCAGGATCAGCACCGGCGAGGCGATGAAGATCGAGGAGTAGGTGCCGATCAGCACGCCGAGGATCATGGTGAAGGTGAAGCCGCGCAGCACCTCGCCGCCGAAGACATAGAGCGCCACCAGCGCCAGCATGGTGGTGACCGAGGTGAGGATCGTGCGCGGGAACACCGAGTTGATCGAGAAGTCGATCAGGTCGGCGAGGTTCATCGACTTGTACTTGCGCATGTATTCGCGGATGCGGTCGAACACCACGACGGTGTCGTTCAGCGAATAGCCGACGATGGTCAGGATCGCCGCGATGATCTGCAGGTTGAACTCGATCCGGAGCAGGCAGAAGACGCCGATGGTGATCAGCACGTCATGCAGCAGCGACAGCACGGCGCCGGCCGCGAACTGCCACTCGAAGCGGAACCAGACATAGAGCAGGATGCCGATGATGGCGACGACCACGGCCACGATGCTCTGCTGCGCCAGCTCGTTGGACACCTTGGGTCCCACCACCTCGACCGAGCGGAACTCGACGCCGGGGCCGAGGGCTTCCTTGACCTTGGCGATCGTGGTCTGCTGCGCCTCCTCGCCGCCCTCGACGGCGGGCAGGCGGATCAGCACGTCGCGCGGCGAGCCGAATTCCTGGATCTCGGCCTGGCCGAATCCCAGCGAATTCACGTCTTCGCGCAGCTTCTCGATGTTGGCGGCTTCGGCGGTGCGGATGGTCATCACCGTGCCGCCCTTGAAGTCGACGCCGACGTTGAGGCCGACGAAGATGAAGAGCAGCACGGACGCCAGCGACAGAAGGCCCGAGACGAAGAAGCCGAAGCGGCTCCAGCGCATGATCGGGAAGCGGGTGTCGTCCGGGATGAAGCGGATGGGCTTGAATTTCATGAGATGACCTCCGCCCTCAGAGCGGAACCTCCTTGGGCTTGGCCCAGCCGACCCACAGCGACACGATGTAGCGCGTCACCGTATAGGCCGTGAACACGGTGGTGAGGATGCCGACCACGTGGGCGATGGCGAAGCCCTTGACGGGGCCCGAGCCGACGCCGAACAGCACCACCGCCGCGATGAGCGCGGTGAAGTTCGAGTCGAAGATCGTGCCGAAGGCCGCCTTGAAGCCCGTCTCGATGGCACTCATCGCCGAGCGCCCGTTGCGCCACTCTTCGCGCATGCGCTCGAAGATGATGACGTTGGAGTCCACCGCCATGCCCATGGTGAGCACGATGGCGGCGATGCCCGGCAGCGTCATGGTGAAGCCGAAGAAGCTCATCACCGCGATCAGCATGATCAGGTTGATGAGGAGCGCGATGTTGGCGAAGACGCCGAACAGACCGTAGGCGATGATCATGAAGATGACGACCAGCACGAGGCCGATGATCGAGGCGTTGAAGCCGGCATTGATCGAGTCCGAGCCGAGGCTCGGGCCCACGGTGCGCTCCTCGACGATGGTCAGCTTGGCGGGCAGCGCGCCGGAGCGCAGCACCACGGCGAGGCTGTTGGTCTCCTCCACCGTGAAGTTGCCGGAGATCTGGCCGGAGCCGCCGAGGATCGGTTCGTTGATGCGCGGCGCACTCATGATGAGCTCGTCGAGCACGATGGCGAAGGGCTTGCCGACGTTGTCGCGCGTCAGGCGGCCGAAGCGCTCGGCCCCCTTCTGGTTGAAGCGGAAGGACACGACGGGCTGGTTATTCTGGTCGAAGGCGCCGCGCGCATCGGTCAGGTCGGCGCCGTCCACCGTGGCGCGCGACGAAGTCTGGACCCACATGACCTGATTGGGGTCGTCCTTCATGGGCAGCGCCTTGCACTCGGGCGGCGGGTTCTGGCCCTGGCCGGTGGGCTGGGCCTCGCAGAGCAGCTGAAAGGTGAGCTTGGCGGTGCGGTCGAGGCGGCTCTTCACCTCCTGGCTATCCTGCACGCCGGGCAGCTGGACGACGATGCGGTCCTTGCCCTGCTGCTGGATTGTGGCTTCGACGACGCCGTCCGGATTGACGCGCTTCTCGACGATCTTGATCGACTGGCTGACGGCCTGCTGGATCTTGCCGTCGATGCCCTGCTCGTTGAAGGTGAAGCTCACCTGCTGGCCGTCGACGCTGACGTCGAACAGGGCCGCCGACGCGGTGGCGCCGAACATGCCGCCGGCATCCACGGGCTGGGCCAGCTTGCGCAGCTCGCTCGCCGCCCTCTCCACGTCCTCCGGCTTGGTGATGCGCACGCGCACGCCGTCGGCTGCACGGTTGATGCCGTTGTAGCCGATCTTGTCCTCACGCAGCGTCGAGCGGATGTCGCCGACGAGCTGCTCGGTGAGGCGCTTCTTCAGATCATTGCGGTCGATCTCGAGCAGGATGTTGACGCCGCCCTGCAGGTCGAGGCCCAGCGTCATGGGCTTCAGTCCGTAGGGGCGCAGCATGTCCTGATACTTCGCAGGCAGCACGTTGGGCAGCGCCACGATGATGGAGACCAGCACCGTGAGGATGATGCCGAGTTGCTTCCATTTGCTGAAGTGCAGCATCGGGTGTTACTTGGTCTCGGTCTTGACGGGTTCGCCCTTGGCGCGCACGTCGGCGATGCCGGTGCGCAGCACGCGCACCTTGATGTTCTCGCCGATCTCGACCTGCAGTTCGTTGTCGTCCACGACCTTGACCACGCGGCCGATCAGGCCGCCATTGGTCACGATGGTGTCGCCCTTGCCAACCTTCTTGAGCATCTCCTGATGCTCCTTCATCTTGCGCTGCTGCGGGCGGATGAGGAGGAAATAGAACACGCCCATGATGAGCACGAGCGGCAGGATCATGCCGATGAAATCGCCCGCACCGGCGGGAGCGCCGGCGGCCTGGGCAAAGGCCGGAGTGATGAACAAGGGAATTCTCCTGATCGAAGTTTGGGCGGAATATAGCGATGGTTGCCTCTATTGCAACCAATCGATTGGTGCTTAATTGCGGCCAAGTCCCCCTCCGCTAAGAGTTCAGAATGGCACAGGAAATCGACAATTCACTGCTGACGCGCATCGCCGAGGCGCTGGAGCGGCTGGCGCCGGCCGGGGGTTCGGGACCGGACCTTACCGGCGCTTCGGCCTTCGTCTGGCATGCCTCGCCCCCGGCGCTGGAACCGGTTCCCAGGGTCAACCGGGTCGACCTCTCCCTGCTCCGCGGCATCGACATGACGCGCGACATCCTGATGGAGAACACCGAGCGCTTCGCCCGCGGCCTGCCCGCCAACAATGCGCTGCTCTGGGGCGCGCGGGGCATGGGCAAGTCCTCCCTCGTCAAGGCGGCCCATCACGCCATCAACGCGGCCACCGGCGGCCGCCTCAAGCTGGTCGAGATCCACCGCGAGGACATCGAGAGCCTGCCGGTGCTGATGAACATCATCCGGCGGAACCCGGAGGATCGCTTCATCGTGTTCTGCGACGACCTCTCCTTCGATGCCGACGACACC
The DNA here is from genome assembly GCA_964474665.1 of uncultured Aestuariivirga sp. Taxonomy (GTDB): domain Bacteria; phylum Pseudomonadota; class Alphaproteobacteria; order Rhizobiales; family Aestuariivirgaceae; genus Aestuariivirga. The sequence continues at coordinate 94,727 of CAYYTH010000009.1, read as the reverse complement.
TCCTACAAGTCGCTGAAGGCCGCACTCGACGGCGGCATCGAGGGCCGGCCTTCGAACATGATCTTCTACGCCACCTCCAACCGCCGCCACCTGCTGCCGCGCGACATGATCGAGAACGAGCGCTCGACGGCGATCAACCCGTCCGAGGCGGTGCAGGAGAACGTTTCGCTGTCCGACCGCTTCGGCCTGTGGCTGGGTTTCCACAACTGCTCCCAGGACGAGTTCCTGGCGATGATCGAGGGCTATGCGAAGCATTACGGCCTGAAGGTCGCCGCGGAGACCCTGCGCGTCGGCGCCATCGAATGGCAGGCCACCCGCGGCAGCCGCTCGGGCCGCGTGGCATGGCAATACATCCAGGACCTCGCAGGCAGGCTGGGGCAGAAGCTGGACTAGGCAGGCGCCACCCCACTTTTGACCTTGCCCCGGCTTGAGCGGGGGTATCCTCTGTGCGGCCGCGCGCAGAGGACGCGCGGGGGAATTCCGCGCAAGGTGAAGTTCGGGCAGGCATCACATCAGTTGATCGTAGAGATCAATCCACGCGGGATTATTCTTCTCAATGAGTTCGATCTTCCACCGGCGGGGCCAGTGCTTAATCGCCTTCTCCCGACCGAATGCATCCATGAAGAGCTGATACTCTTCGTAGAAGACGAGACGGGTCAGCCCATATCTGCTGGTGAAGCCATCCCTGAATCCCATGCGATGCTCATAGGCTCGCCGTGGCAGGTCAGAGGTCGCGCCGACATAAAGCACCCCACGGGGGCGGTTGGTCATGATGTAGCAGAAGCCGCTGGGCATGCATCGAGTGGGCGCGAAAAGGATGCCCCGGTCAAGCCGGGGCAAGGTGAAACTTTCTGCAAAATCTGGGCTGACTTCATAAGACCGCTTGAGCCCGCGCCATTCAGACAATTCACCTTGCGCGGACTTGACCCGCGCATCTTTTTTACCAGCGCGCGCGCTGAAAAGGATGCCCCGGTCAAGCCTGGGCAAGGTGAAGACCGAGGCGTTAGGCCGTCTCCCTCTCGATCCTGTTCCAGTCGGCCAGGTCCTTCGCCCTTGGCACGGCCATGACCGTGCGGCGGAAGGCTTCGCGCTGCTGCAGGGCGTCGAGCCATTCGTCGAGATGCGGGGTCGCGGGGCGTTCGATGCTGAAGCCCTTGTAGCGCCAGAACAGCGCGCCCATGACGATGTCGGCGAAGCTGAAGTCATGGCCCGCGAACCAGTCGTGGCGGGCGATCCATGCATCGGCCAGCCTCACCAGTTCGCCGGCGCGCGCGCGGGCGGCGGTGACAGCGGCCTCGTTGCGGTTTTCCGGCAGGCCGCGGACGAGGTTCACCTGCAGCGTGCCGAGGGGTGGCGCGAAATTCACCTGCGTCCACTCCATCCACTGCTCGGCCATGGCGAGGCTCTTGTGGTCCGACGGCCGCAGCAGCCCGTCGCGGTAGCGCGCCGCGAGCCAGCGCACGATGGCATGGGACTCGAACATGGTGACGTCACCGTCGCGGATCACCGGCACGAGGCCCATGGGATTCATGGCGAGGAAGTCGGCATCCTGGTTGCCGCCGAAGCTGCCGCCGACGTTTTCGCGGCGGTAAGGAACGTCGAGTTCCTCCAGCGTCCACAGCACCTTCTGCACATTGACCGAATTGCGCCGTCCCCACACCGTGATCATGGCCCTGCTCCCTGAGATGACGCGCGGAGCATGGCGCATCGCCGCGCAAAAACAAGAGGCCCGGGGTTTGACGCCCGGGCCTTCAGTTTTCGACTTGGGACGAAATCAGTTGGCGGATGCGGTGTTCTGCGAGAGGAACTTCATCGGGTCGAGCGCCACGGCACCCTTGCGCACTTCGAAGTGCAGCTGCGGGCTGGAGACGGAACCGGTCTGGCCGGCCTTGGCGATGACGTCGCCGCGCTTCACCGTATCGCCGCGCTTGACGAAGAGCTCGCTGGCATGGGCGTAGGCGGTCACGTAGCCGTCCTCGTGGCGGATGAGCACGAGATTGCCGTAGCCCTTCAGCTCGTTGCCCGAGTAGGCGACGACACCATCGGCGGCGGCGCGGATCGAGGTGCCTTCCGGCACGGCGATGTTGATGCCCTCGTTCTTCAGGCCATTGGCCTTGGGGCCGAAGCCCGAGATGATCTTGCCACGGACCGGCCAGCGCATGCCCGGCGCACCCGCGATGGGCGCACCTTCGGCGACCTGCTGGCCACCTTCGGCGGCGGGCGGCGTGGTCGTTGCGGCCGCATCCGAACCGGGGATCGGCTCGGGCGTTGCGGCGGCGGTGGTGGCGGCAGGTGCCGGGGCTTCGCCCGTGCTCTCCGCGCCGGTGGCGGGCGGCAGCTTGTTGGCGGCGGTGGTGGTCTTGGTGGCGGCCGGCTTCGCGGCGACAGCGGGAGCGGCTTCGCCGCCAGTCGGGATCCTCACCTTCTGGCCCATGGCGAGCTGCGCGGTGTGCGGCAGGCCGTTGGCATCAGCGATGGCATAGGGCGAGACGCCGTACTTGCGGCCCAGCGAGAACAGCGTGTCGCCGCTCGTGACGGTGACGAGTTCGCCCGTGCCGCCCTCGGCGACGGACGGACCGGACTTGAAGGGCTTGGCGGGCGCTGCGGCCGCAGGAGCGCCGGCAATCGGCGTCTCCGGCGGTTCGGCGAAGCTGGTGTTGTCCGGCGGCATCGCGTGCTGCGAGGCGACGGCCGCACCACCCGCACCCGCGGCTCCGCCCGGCAGGCGCAGTGTCTGGCCGGTGGTGACCGCGTAGGGCGCCTTGATGCCGTTGACCGCCGCGAGTTCTGCGACCGAGAGGTTGTTGGCACGCGCAATCGAGTACAGCGTCATGCCCGGTCCGACCGTCACCGTGCTGCCGGTGGCCGGAGCCGTGGTGGCGACCTGCGGCTGCGGGGCGGGCTGACGATACTGCGGCGCCTGGTAGGACTTGGAGTAGTCATAAGTGGGCGGCTGAGAGGACGCGCTGGCCAGCGGCTTCGACGCGACGGCCGTGTCGGACATGCCGACGTTCGAGGCGTTCACGTTCTGCGGCACGCTCGCGGTGACGACCGGGTCGGCGCCCGAGGGATTGGATGCGAAGCGGTCCATGTCTGCGGAGCAGGCGGTGAGCAGGACAGCGGCGGTGGCGGAAACCAGAAACTGCGGCCTGGTGAGAGAAGACCAGGCGGTAAAGCAAAGCTTGGACGACATGCCCCGAACTCCAGAACAAACTGACACACGCAAAAATGGCTTGGTTAGGTTAAGGGAGCGTTATCGTTGACGGTGTCTTGTTCATTTTGGAACAGAGCGGGAACGAAATGCTCTAGAGCAACCGGCCCTCGCCCGCGTGGTCGAGCTTTGCCAGCATTTCAGCCGCCGTGAGATGGGATTGCGGATGGCGCCAGCCCGGCGCGATCTCGGCGATGGGGGCCAGCACGAAGATGCGCTCGGCAATGCCTGGATGCGGCAGCACCGGCGGCGGGCCGCTGCGGACGAGGCCATGATAGTCGACGAGGTCGAGGTCCAGCGTGCGCGGGCCCCAGCGCAGCATGCGCGCGCGCCCCGCCTCGCGCTCGATGTCATGCAGTGCGGCGAGCAGATCCTCGGGGGCGAGCTGCGTGTCGATTTCCGCAACGGCATTCACGAAGTCGGGCTGGTCGGTGACACCGAAGGGCGCGGTCACCAGAAGCTGCGAGGCAATCCGCAACCGGATCGCACCGGCGTCGAGACGGCGCAGCGCCTCGGTCACCGCCTCGCGCGGGGTTCCCCAGGGACCGGTGCTGTTGGAGCCGAGTGCGACGAGAATCATTTTGCTTGAGCGGGCTCTGCTGGCTGTCTAAATCGATCACATTCCCGGATCACTTACCCGCAGCTTCACATATTCGCCTAGGAGTTTTCAAACATGCATTTTTATCAGGATGAGCGCGTGGCGCTGTTCATCGATGGCTCCAACCTCTACGCCACGGCCAAGACGCTGGGCTTCGACATCGACTACAAGCGCCTGCTCGGCTATTTCCGCAAGCGCGCGCGGCTGATCCGCGCCATCTACTACACGGCCCTGCTGGACGACGCCGAATATTCGCCGATCAAGCCGCTGATCGACTGGCTGGACTACAACGGCTATCGCGTGGTCACCAAGCCCGCCAAGGAATTCACCGACGCCATGGGCCGCCGCAAGGTGAAGGGCAACATGGACATCGAGCTCACCGTCGACGCGATGCAGCTGTGCGACCAGCTCGACCACATCGTGCTGTTCTCGGGCGACGGCGACTTCCGCTCGCTGGTCGCCGCAGTGCAGGCGAAGGGGCGGCGCGTGACCGTGGTCTCGACGCTCACCACCAGACCGCCAATGATTGCCGACGACCTGCGCCGCCAGACCGACCAGTTCATCGACCTCGCCGACCTGCGCGAGGAAATCGGCCGCGACCCGTCGGAGCGCCGCGAAAGGCCGCAGCAGGCCCCGCGCGAGAACTTCGAGGACTTCGCCGATATCTGATCGCCCCGCATATGAACCGGGCCGCGACTGCCCGCTCTGCCCGCGCCTCGTGGCTTACCGGATGGAGCAGCGGCAGCTGCATCCCGACTGGTTCAACGCGCCGGTGCCGACCTTCGGCACGGAGGACGCCCGGCTGCTGATCGCGGGGCTGGCGCCCGGCGTTGCCGGCGCCAACCGCACCGGCCGACCCTTCACCGGCGACTATGCGGGCGAGCTGCTCTACGGCACGCTGATCCGCTTCGGCTTCGCCAGGGGACAGTTCAAGGCCGACCCGCAGGACGGGCTGGCACTTCAGGACGCGATGATCGCCAATGCGGTGCGCTGCGTGCCGCCGCAGAACAAGCCGCTGCCCGCCGAAATCCGGACCTGCAACGCATTCCTCCGTGCACGGATGGATGCGCTGCCGCAGCTGACGGCGATCGTGGCGCTGGGCCGCGTGGCGCATGACGGCGTGCTGACGGCACTCGGCGCGAAGAAGTCGGCGCACCCCTTCAGCCACGGCGGCGAACACCAGATCGGCTCCTTGCGCGTCTTCGACAGCTATCACTGCTCGCGCTACAACACCAACACCGGCGTGCTGACGACCGAGATGTTCCATGCGGTGTTCGGGCGGGTGCGGGCTTACCTGGACTCGCTTTAGGACGCGCCAAGCTCCACCTTGCCCCGGCTTGACCGGGGCATCCTTTTCGTGGCCGCCAAAAAAGATCGCCCGGTCGAGCCGGGCGAAGGTGAGTATCATGACGTAAGTGTTGTGAAGGATGCGGTTTCGGGCGCTGCCCTACATCAGCCCTGCCAGCACCTCGACGGCGTCCCGCTCGGGCTCCGGCACGGGGAAGCGCACCGATGAAATCACGCCGTCATGCAGGATGAAGGTGATGCGCTGCAGGTAGAGCCCGCCGCCCGTCTCGAACATGGGAAGCCCGAGGCGCGACTGGAATTGTTGGTGGTGGTCCGAGAGCAGGCGGTAGGTGAGCTGGTTCCGTGCCACGAAGTCCTGCTGCCACTCGGAGGTCAGCATGCTGAGGCCGAAGAGCTTGACGCCCAGCCGGCGGAACTCGCCATAGAGCTCGGAATAGGCGATGGCCTGCGGCGTCGATCCATGCGCGCCCTTGATGTGGTCCCAGTTGGGCGGGTTGGGATAGCCGGGGCGGCCGGTGAAGGGATAGCAGAAGATCACCGCCGGGCCCTGCAGCCGTGCGGGATTGACGGGCGAACCCGAGGTGGCCTCGAGCTCGACGTTGGGCATTCTGCGACCGAGCAGGTGCTGCATGAAGACCATGGTTCCGGAAATCAGCCTTTCTCGCGCATCAGGCGGGCGCGCTCACGGTCCCATGAGCGTTCCTTGATCGTCTCGCGCTTGTCGTGGAGCTTCTTGCCGCGGGCCAGCGCGATGTCGACCTTCACGCGGCCCCTCGGGTTGAAGAACATCTTGAGCGGAATGATGGTCAGGTGCTCTTTCAGCACGCCGGCCGAGAGCTTGTTGATCTCGGACTTGTGGAGGAGCAGCTTCCGCGGCCGCTTCGGTTCGTGGTTGAAACGGTTGGCTTCGCGGTATTCGGGGATGTTGGAGTTGATGAGCCAGAGCTCGCCCCCCTTCATCGCGGCATAGGCTTCGGCCAGGTTGGTGTGGCCGGTGCGCAGGGACTTGACCTCCGAGCCCTTCAGCTCGATGCCGGCCTCGAAGCTCTGGAGGATCTCGTAGTCATAGCGGGCACGGCGGTTGTCGGAGACGACCTTGATGCCCTCTTGCTTGCGCGACGCCTTGGCGCCGCCGCTCTTTGAGCTCATCTCAGTTCAGGAGCCCGGCGTGCATCATCGCCTCGCGCACCGCCTTCTTGGTCGATTCGACGACGGGAACCATGGGAAGCCGGGCTTCCGCCGAGCACAGGCCGAGGAGGCTCGCGGCATATTTCACCGGGCCGGGGCTGGTTTCGACGAACATGGCATGGTGCAGCGGCATCAGCCGGTCCTGCAGGGCGAGCGCCCTGGCATAGTCACCCTTCAGCGTCGCCTCCTGGAACTCGGCGCAGAGGCGCGGCGCGACATTGGCCGTCACCGAGATGCAGCCGACGCCGCCGTGGGCGTTGAAGCCCAGCGCCGTGCCGTCCTCGCCCGAGAGCTGGATGAAGTCCTTGCCCGAGGCGAGGCGCTGGCGCGAGGGCCTCGTCAGGTCGGCCGAGGCATCCTTCGTGCCGACGATGTTCTTGCAGTCATGCGACAGCCTGGCCAGCGTCTCGACCGAAATGTTGGCCACCGTCCGGCCTGGCACGTTGTAGACGATGATCGGGATGTCCACGGCATCGGCGATGGCCCGGAAGTGGGCATAGAGACCGTCCTGGGTGGGCTTGTTGTAATAGGGCACGACCACCAGTGCGGCATCGGCGCCGGCCTCCTTGGCGTGGCGGGTGTAGTCGATGGCCTCGGCGGTGGAGTTCGAGCCCGTGCCGGCGATCACCGGAACCCGGCCGCGCACCTCCTCGATGCAGATCTCGATCACACGCTTGTGTTCCTCCGGGTCGAGCGTCGGGCTCTCGCCCGTGGTACCTACCGGAACCAGCCCGTGGGAGCCCTGCTCGATCTGCCAGTTCACGAATTTCCGGAACGCCACCTCGTCGACCTGGCCATTCTGCATGGGGGTGATGAGCGCGGGGAAAGAACCTTTCAACTGCACGGGACTGCTCCGGAATGACTGCGAGGTAATGAGTTGGAAACCATGGCGGGCCTAGTTTGAGACCGGTTTCACCGCCAGCCTGCAAACGGCGCGGCACCATAGACGCATCGCCGGTGAGCGGCAAGCGCCGATGGGGCAGCGGCAAAGGCCATGTTAAGGGCACAATTGCGCCCTAGCGGCGGTTCTCGACGATTAAAGGATTTGATTGGATCGTTCATGCGTATCAGCCGGTTCCTGCGTATCAGCCTGATTGCCCTCGCCGCCACCACGGCGATGGTATCGCCCGGATTCGTCTCGCAGTCGGGCAGCGTGCTGGCGGCCTCCGCGCCGTCGGCGGCGGCCGTCGAAGCGGCGAAGCTGGCGCTGAAGGGCGATTTCGTGGCAGCGGGCGAAGCCGCCCAGCGCTCGGGCGATGCCGCAGCCGTCAAGCTTGTGGAACTGATCTACCTGCGCGATCACCCCAATGACGCGGGCTACCAGCGCATCCTGGCCTTCCTGGAGTCCGCTCCGAAGTGGCCGCTGTCGGAGGCGCTCATCAAGCGCGCCGAACGTTCGCTCTATGTGAACAAGGAAGCGCCCGAACTCATTCTCGCGCATTTCGCCGCGCGCAAGCCGGTGACTGACGAGGGCTCCCTCGCGCTCGCCCGCGCGCTGCTCGCCACCGGCGACACCAAGGGCGCGCGCGCCCAGGTGCAGAAGGTGTGGGCCGATCCCGACGCCTCCGCCGAACTCGAGAAGCAGGTGGCCGCCGAGTTCGGCGAGCTGCTGACCGAGGACGACAACAAGCGCCGCATGTGGCGCCTCGTCTATGCGCAGGAAACCAACGCGGCGATCCGCGCCGCCAAGCGCCTGCCAGCCGAATACCAGAAGGCCGCCGCCGTGGCGCAGAAGCTGGTGCGCGGCGAGAAGGGTGCCGACAAGCTCTATGCCGGCCTGCCCTCCTCCATGCGTCAGGCCCTCGGCATGCGCTATGCACTGACGCGCTACTACCGCGTCAACGAGAATTACGCCAAGGCCCGCGAGGTGCTGCTGGGGGTTCCCGCTGATGCCGAGAAGATGGGCGATGCGGAGGCCTGGTGGATCGAGCGCCGCATCGTGGCGCGCCGTTCGATCGGACTCGACGACCCCAAGGCCGCCCGCAAGGCCGCCTACAAGATTTCCGCCGCCCACGGCTTCGCCGACGGTAACGAGGCGCTGGAGGGCGAGTTCCTCGCCGGCTGGATTGCGCTGCGCTACCTCAACGATCCCGGCACCGCGCTCGGCCACTTCCAGCGCCTTGCCGAGATTGCGTCTTCGCGCACCGAGAAGGCGCGCGCCGGCTACTGGACCGGTCGCGCCTATGAGGCGATGGGCGACAAGGGCCGCGCCAAGGCCGCCTACAAGCAGGCCTCGGCCTATTCCACCATCTATTATGGACAGCTGGCGCGCGAGAAGATCGGGCTCGGCAAGGTCCCCGAGGAGATCGAGACCGGCAAGGCCTCCGCCGCTGCCGAGGCGGCCGTGGCGCGCGACGAAGTGGTGCGCGCCTTCAAGATCATGAACGAGGCCGGCACCAAGGCCGACCTCTATATGTTCCTGTGGTCCTTCGCCAACCGCTTCGACTCCACCGACGAGATGAACGCCGTCGCCTCCATCGTGTGGGATGCAGGCGGCGCCACCATGGCCGTGCGCCTCGCCAAGGCCGCCGCCGCGCAGAACGTCGACATCGACAGCTGGGGCTACCCGGTCCGCGCGCTTCCCGAGTGGAAGCAGGTGGGCAAGCCGATCGAGAAGCCGATGGTCTATGCGCTGGCCCGCCAGGAAAGCGAATTCAACCCCAACGCCGGCAGCAAGGTCGGCGCGCAAGGCCTGATGCAGATCATGCCGGGCACGGCGAAGCTCATCGCCAAGCAGCACGGCATCAAGTACAACCCCTCGCAGCTGATGAACCCCGAGCTCAACGTCACGCTGGGTGCCGCCCACCTCGGCGACCTCGTCGCCGATCATGGCGGGTCCTATGTGCTGACGCTGGTGTCCTACAATGCGGGCCCGCGCCGCTCACGCGAGTGGATCAGGGACTATGGCGACTTCCGCACCGGCCAGGTGGACCCCATCGACTGGGTCGAATCCATTCCCTTCCAGGAAACGCGGCAATACGTGCAGAAGGTCATGCAGAACCTGCACGTCTACCGCTCGCGCCTCGCGCCCAAGACGGTGCGTCCGATGACGGCGGACCTGATGCGCGGCGCGCGAGCCGACAGCCTGAACGTGGCCTCGACCTCGGCCCCGGCCGACAAGACGCCGGCCGCCGCAGAGGCCAGTGCCGCCGCCGAACCCTGCGGCGGCAAGGCCTCGCTCGCCGACCTCATCACCGGCTGCGACTGAGGCTGATGGACGACGTCGAGCATTTCGTCACCGCCGCGGATGGCACGCAGCTCTATGTGCGCGACCACGCATCGGACCGCGCGGGCCCGGTGCCGGTGGTCTGCCTGCCCGGGCTGACCCGCAACGCCAAGGACTTCGAGACCATCGCACCGCGCCTCGCGCAGAGGCGCCGCGTGCTAAGCCTCGATTTTCGCGGCCGGGGGCGTTCGGGCCGCGCAGACCCCGCAACCTACCGCCCGGACCAGGAAGTGGCCGACACGCTGCACGTGCTCGACACGCTGGGCATCGAGCGTTTCGCCATCATCGGCACATCGCGCGGCGGCATCGCCGCCATGGTCATGGCGGCGCGCGCCCTGCCCCGCATGGCGGGCGTTCTGTTCAACGACATCGGGCCGAAGATCGACAAGGCGGGATTGCTCCGCATACGGACATACCTCGGCACCGACCCGCAGTTCGCCAGCTGGGATGAGGCAGTGGCTTCGCTCAAGGCCTCGAACCCCGGTTTCGACACACTCACCGCGGCGGAATGGCTGGCCTTCGCGCGCCGGGTCTACCGCGAGGTGAACGGCCTGCCGCGGGCCGACTACGACCCGGGCCTGGCGCAGAACTTCCCGAGCGTAGCCGACATCGAGGCGGGCAAGATTCCCGAGCTCTGGGCGCTTCTCGACATGATGGCCGACGTGCCGTCGCTGGTGCTGCGCGGCGAACACTCCGACCTGCTGAGTGCGGAGATCGTCGCGGACATGCACAGGCACCACCGCAGGCTCGCCTCCGTCACGGTCAGGGACCGCGGCCACGTGCCCTTCCTCGACGAGCCCGAAAGCCTCACGGCGATCGACGCCTGGCTGAAGGTGGTCGACGCGGGCTGACGGCCCGCAAGCCCGTCTCCCGTCCGCAGGATGGGAGACGGACATGTCGCCCGCCCCAACTGTTGCGCCGGCGCCCAAACAGGCGGCGGGCCAAGGCGCCCACTGGGCCGCCGAGCAGGAACAGCCTCGCCATCCACAGCATCAGTTCGGCGTAATAGTGGATCATGCCGCCCCCTCCGGCGGGATGGTCGGCACGGCCTCACCGGCGGTGCGCCAGCCGACCCATACGCCCAGCCCGGCCCCGGCGCGTTACATGGCCGGATGATTCTGCAATGCATGGTGTGGGTCGAGACTTGGACATGGATTCGCCACGCCCACGGCACCGTTTCCCAGTCGCTTTGCAAACCTTTTCATTCGATAGACATTCCATGCAATTGTTTTCATTGCTTTTTATTGACGTCGGAACTGTGGCAATCCAGTAACAGACATCGAAATTCCCGGCGCATTTCTCTCTTGGAAGTTGACCGGGTCGCGAATTACGCAGACAACTGGTGCGTGCTCGACCAGATCGTGCATTTACCTCCGGATCCGGTTGCAGGGGATGGGGGACGTCTCAACTCCAAGACTTGGGAGAACAAGAATGAAGTCTATTAAGATGGCGCTCCTGGCTGGTGCGGCGGTAGCCGTTTCCGCCGCGGCCGCTCACGCCGACGAGCTGTCCGACCTGAAGGCTCAGGTCGAAGCCCTCAACGCCCGCATGGCTGCGATGGAAACCGCTCCGTCGGTTCCGGCTGGCTATCAGCTGCTGGCCGTCTCGAAGGGTGAAGCCCTTCAGGTTCCCGGCATGATGGGTTCGGATCGTGACCGCGTCGTCAACGACCGCGCCACCATCATCTCTGTCATGCCGACGGCTGACGCTCCGGCCGGCACCACGATCTCGTGGTCGGGCTACGTCAACGCCGCCATCGTCTATTCCGGCAACGATGACGAAACCAAGCTGAAGCTCCGCGACACGGCAGACGACGAGGTCATCACCAGGGTCGCGCTGTCCGACGCCACTGACGACAACTGGGACGTAAAGGCCCGCGGCCAGCTGCGCGTTGTCGCCACCACCGACACCTCCGTCGGCGAAGTCGGCGTCGAACTGAAGATGCGCGGTGACTTCTCCGGCAACGGCGTGGCCGACGTCTACCTCAAGACGGCCTGGGGCTACTGGGCGATGACCCCGGAACTGACCTTCGGCGGCGGTTATGCCGGTTCGCTGGGTAACATCGGCTACGGCTATGATGGCGCCTGCACCTGCTACTACACCGACAATGCCGACCTCGCCTTCAATCCGGGCGATACGTCGCAGCTGCGTCTGTCCTATGCCTCGGGCCCCTTCTCCATGGCAGTCGCCCTGGAAGACTCGAGCATTGATGGCGGCTACATCGGCGACAGCGTCGACAACGACGGCGCCAACATCGGCGTCGCCGGTGAGGTGAAGTACTCGGGCGACTCCTTCTCGGGCGAGATCTCGGGTGTCTGGCGCAACGTAACCGCCGATGACTACACGCTGGACCTTGGTGAGGATGTCTCCAACAACTTCGAGTCTGACATCGAGAACCTCTGGCAGGTCGGCATCGGCCTCGGCTTCAACATGGGCGACATCGCCAGCCTCTCGCTGGCCGCCGCCATCGGTTCGGGTCCGTTCCAGGAAGTCAACAGCTACACCGGTGAGGTCACCACCTCGCTTCCGGTGCAGAACGACTGGTGGGGCATCAGCGGCTTGGCCTCGGCCAACCTGTCTGACGCTGTCCACGCCGAAGTTGGCCTGGGCTACAAGCACCGCGAGTCGGATAGCCAGAACTTCCTGGTGAACGACGCCGAGGTCCGTACCTCCGGTATCGACTACGAGACCTGGGGCGTTCTGGCCGGCATTTACTACACACCGGTCGACCAGCTGACCATCGGTCTCGAAGGCGAATGGTACACCACCGAAGCTTCGTCGACGGTCAAGGTCGGCGCAGAGGAGAAGATCGACATCGACGACTCCTCCGACAACTGGTCGATCGACCTCGTCTCGGTCTGGCGCTTCTAAGCGACTCAGTTCCGCAATTCCGGGAGACGGCCCGCCTCAGGCGGGCCGTTTTCTTTTTCGGGAGATTCGAGCAGCTTGCCTCACCTGCGGCGAAAGGATGGACAATGTGGACGACCGCTCCCCTTCCCATCCGCATCGATTTTGTTTACACTCTGTTAAGACATTGATCCGCTGAGCCTATTTCAGACGGCCGGAAGCCCCGACAACTGTGGCAATTGGGTTACAGGGGCCAAAATTCAAATCGATTGCAGCGGGTCTTCGTTGACCTTTCCCACTTTAGGGGCGACAACAGCACCGTGCCCGATGACGTCGTGCATGGCCTTCCGAAACCGTTTGCAGGGGATGGGGGGCTCCTCAACTCCAAGAGACTTGGGAGAACAAGAATGAAGACTATCAAGATGGCCCTCCTGGCTGGTGCGGCGGTAGCCGTTTCCGCCGCGGCCGCTCACGCTGACGAACTGTCCGACCTGAAGGCTCAGGTCGAGGCTCTCAACGCCCGCATGGCTGCGATGGAAACCGCTCCGTCGGTTCCGGCTGGCTACCAGCTCCTCGCCGTTTCCAAGGGCGACGCTGTTAAGGTCCCCGGCATGATGGACTCGGATCGTGACCGCGTCGTCAACGACAACGCCACCATCATCTCGGTCATGCCGACGGCTGATGCTCCGGCCGGCACCACGATCTCGTGGTCGGGCTACGTCAACGCCGCCATCGTCTATGACGGCAAAGACGACCAGATCAAGCTGAAGCTCCGTGAATCTGGCGAGACCGTCACCAAGGTCACGCTGTCCGGCAACACCGACGACAACTGGAACGTTAAGGCCCGCGGCCAGCTCCGCGTTGTCGCCGCCACCGACACCTCCGTGGGTGAAGTCGGCGTCGAACTGAAGCTGCGCGGCGACTTCTCCGGCAACGGCGTGGCCGACGTCTACATGAAGACGGCCTGGGGCTACTGGGCGATGACCCCGGAACTGACCTTCGGCGGCGGTTATGCCGGTTCGCTGGGTAACATCGGCTACGGCTATGATGGCGCCTGCACCTGCTACTACACCGACAATGCCGACGTCAGCTTCAACCCGGGTGACACGTCGCAGCTGCGTCTGTCCTACGCCTCGGGCCCCTTCTCCATGGCAGTCGCCCTGGAAGACTCGAGCATCGACGGCGGTTTCATCGGTGACGCACCGACCTACGGCGGCGCCGACATCGGCGTGGCCGGTGAAGTCAAGTACTCGGGCGACGCCTTCTCGGGCGAGATCTCGGCGATCTGGCGCAACATCGATACCGGTGACTTCACGGTCGAGGTCGACGGTGACGAGCTCGATTTCGACACGAACATCAGCAACCTCTGGCAGGTTGGCGTCGGCCTCGGCTTCAACATGGGTGACCTTGCAAGCCTCTCGCTTGCTGCCGCCATCGGTTCGGGTCCCTTCGAGGAAGTCAACAGCTACACCGGTGAGGTCACCACGGCTCTCCCCGTGCAGAACGACTGGTGGGGCATCAGCGGCTTGGCCTCGGCCAACCTGTCTGACGCTGTCCACGCTGAAGTCGGCCTCGGCTACAAGCACCGCCAGACGGACAGCCGCACCGACTTCAATGAAGGCGGAGATGAGCTGAGGGCCTCGGGTATCGACTACAACACCTGGGCTATCCTCGGCGGTGTGTACTACACCCCCGTCGACCAGCTGACCATCGGCCTCGAAGGCGAGTGGTACACGACGAGCTACTCCGGCTCTATCAAGAACGTCGACGCGGAAGAGAAGATCGATCTCGACTCTTCTTCCGACAACTGGTCGATCGACCTCGTCTCGGTCTGGCGCTTCTAAGCCTTACCCCTGCAAACGATCTAGAGAGACGGCCCGCTTCGGCGGGCCGTTTTTTTGTGTGCCCTGCCCGCTGGCGGTTTTTGGCAATTACGCATTTCCTGCCATTCTGCGACCCGATTTTGTGCTATGAAGGGCACAGACAAGAGAGACGGATGTTGCTTTCCCTTCGCCCCCTGCTTTCGCTGAGTTTCATGGCCATGGCGCTGGCCGCCTGCGAATCGACGTCGAGCGTCGATCTCGAGAGCCGTAACTTCAACGTCCAGCAAACCTCCGTCCCGCCCGGCGAGGCGGTGGCCAGCACCGAGCAGATCACCAGCCTGGTGCGCCGCTCCGGCCCGACCTACGTCACGCTGATCGTCTCCCAGCCCAACAAGGCGGACACGATGACCAAGGAAACCCGCAAAGGCGTTCCCGTCACCTCCGGCAGCGGCTTCGTGGTTGATGGCTCCGGCTATGTGATGACCGCCGCCCATGTGGCAAAGCGCGTTGGCAACACGGTGTCGGCAAAGGCGGCCAACGGGCGGGTCTATTCCGGCGAGGTGATCGCTCTCAAGCCCGAGAACGACATGGCGGTGATCCGGTTGCGCGGTTTCTCGGGCAAGGCGGTGACGCCTGCCGACAACCAGTGCCTCGCGAGGGGCAGCATCGTCTATTCGCTGGGCCGCCCGCATGCCCAGGGCGACACGGCGCGCCTCGGCGAATTCGAATCGGCAAGCTTCGGCCAGGCGGTGAGATATGCTGGCAACGACGCCAAGTTCGGTTACCCCGATGCCATGGTGCTGCGGCTTTCGACCCAGAAGGGCGAATCCGGCGGCCCCCTCTTCGACCAGAAGGGCGACCTCGTGGGCATGGTGGTGAGCACGCTTTATGACAATGCCGGAAAGCCTTTGAACCTTGCACATGCCGTGCCGTCGCGCACGCTGGCTGGCTTCCTGTGCTCCACCGTTCAGTGCTCGTCGCAATGGCGCGCGGTAGCCGGCAGCAGCGGGCGCTGCTCTTCCTGACCTAGAGACTGTCGAGAATGGGCTTCAGGTGGCGCTCATAGGGCTTCCAGCGCGCCACCGAGGCCGCGTTGATGCCTGAGCGCACCTGCAGGCGGCTGAAAGTGGTGACAGCACCGCCATTGCGTTCGGGTTGGAGGCAGGCCTCCTCCATCGGCAGCCCAAGATAATCGAGCAGCGAGGCGATGGTGCGCGCAGGATCGGAGACGAGCGTCTCATAGCCAAGGTGGAACACCCGCCCCGGCAGCACCTCATCCCAGTGCGCCATGAGGCGGCGGTATTGCGCATGGTAGGCGGCGTAGTCGGCAGGGTCGTAGCTGTAGGAATGCGCGGCGTTCATTTCCGTCTGCAGCGCCGAGATGAAGGTGTCCGCCGGGTGGCGCGTGCAGTTCACGAAGCGTGCATGCGGGAACAGGATGGAGGCCTCGGCAATGAAGCGGAAGTTCAGCGGCATCTTGTCCACCGCCTGCCTCTTGTCCGGCACCACGAAGCGCATGACGCCTTCATAGAGCGCCGCGATGTCGGCCACGCCCTTCTCGCCAAGTGCTTCCAGCGCGGTGGCGAATTCACCGAGCGGCCTGCCGCGGCCGAGGAGTGCCGCGCAATAGGTCATTGTCTCGAGTTCACCGGCGTTGCCCGCCCCGCTGTGGGCCGAGATGATCTGGGCCGCAAGGGTGGTGCCGGAGCGCGGCAGACCGACGACGAAGATGGGCCGGTATTCGCTGCGGCCATGCCGCGCCGCGAGTTCGGCGAGCCTGTCCTTGGTGAAGGCGGCGATGCGGGCATCGACCTCCTGACGGAAGGCGGCCGTGACGGAGGCTGCACGCAGCAGTTTCTTGGCCGCCGTGAAGCTGGCGAAGGCCTCGTCATGGCGGCGGCTGGCCTGCAGCATCACGCCCCGGCGCACCATGAGGTCGCTGCGGTCGACGGCTGCGAGATCCGTACGCCCCAGTTCACGCTCGACCCGCGCGAAGATGTCGGAGGACGCGTCATGCTTGCCGAGCGACGACAGCAGGCAGAGATAGCGCGCATGATGCGGCGTGGTGGTGATGAAGCGGGCAATGTGCTGCTCGGCCTCATCAATGCGCCCCAATGACAACAGGCAATCGAGGACCTCGAGCCGGATGGCATGCCGCGTGCTGTCCGGTGCGCGCTCCAACGCCTTCTGGAACAGGGCAAGCGCCTGCTCCATGTGGCCGATGCGGGCATGGAAGGAACCATTGCGCCAGATCGCTTCGACATTCGAAGGCGCCACGCTGCGCGCCTTGGCATAGAAGGCGGCAGCCTCCGGCACGCGTCCCATGCTGAGCAGGCAAAGGCCCAGATTGAGCAGGTAGCTGACGTTCCTTCCGTCCAGCGTCACGGCGCGGGCGAAATGCGGCTCCGCCTGTTCGAAGCGGCCCTGCGACTGCACGGTGATGCCGAGCATGAACTGCGCGGGTGCCGACAGCGGGTTCTCCGCCACCAGCTTGCGTGCCTGCGTTTCCGCGTCGCGCAGATGGCCGCGCGTCAGCAAGCCGTCAATATGGCGGAGCGCAACGGCGATACGCTCCGATCGGCCTGCCGTCATGGCAGCAGGACCGTGGTGCCTGTGGTCTTGCGGCTCTCGAGATCGCGGTGCGCCTGAACGACGTCGGCCAGCGCATAGCGCTGGTTGACCGGGATCTTCACCTTGCCGCTGGCGACGACGTCGACGAGATCCTGCGCGGTTTCCTGCAGGTCGGCGTCGGAGGCGGTGTAGGTGTTGAGCGTGGGGCGCGTCACGTAGAGCGAGCCCTTGGCCGAGAGCTGCAGCAGGTCGAGCGGCGGCACGGGGCCCGACGCATTGCCGAAGCTGACCATGAGCCCGCGCGGCTGCAGGCAGTCGAGCGACACCATCAGCGTGTCCTTGCCGACACCGTCATAGACCACCGGCACGCCTTTGCCGCCGGTCAGTTCGCGCAGGCGCTTCACCGTATCTTCGGTGGAATAGTTGATGACGTGATCGCAGCCGTGGGCGCGCGCGATGGCCACCTTGGCCTCGGAGCCGACCGTGCCGATGACCGTGGCGCCCAGCGCCTTGGCCCACTGACTCATGATCAGCCCGACGCCGCCCGCTGCGGCATGCAGCAGGATGGTGTCGCCCGGCTTCACCACGTAGGTGGCGCGCAGCAGGTAGCGCGCTGTCATGCCCTTCAGCATCATGCCGGCTGCGGTCTCATCCGAGATGGCCGCGGGGAGCTTGACGAGACGGTTGGCTGGCAGGTTGCGCACCTCGGCATAGGCGCCGATCGGACCCGTGCCATAGGCGATGCGGTCTCCCGCGCTGAGGCTCGTCACCCCCTCGCCCACTTCCTCCACCACGCCGGCCGCCTCGAGGCCGAGACCGGAGGGGAACGGCAAGGGATAGAGGCCGGAGCGGTGGTAGGTATCGATGTAGTTGAGGCCGATCGCCGTCTGGCGCACCCGCACCTGGCCGGGACCGGGCTTGCCGACATCGGCCTCGACCAGCTTCATCACATCGGGTCCGCCGGCGGCTTCGATCCGGATCGCTTTCATGCTTGCACCTCCTGGCGGGCGACGGCATGTTCCGGCGCATCCGCATTTCGAGCCCTTGGTGCCCCATCATGACCTATGCCGTCAATCCTGCCATCGCCCGCGTCGAGGCGCCGCCGATCATGGAAGCGCAGAGCTGGGTGCGGCCCGGATTACGCAACAGGAAGCTGCTCAACCTGTGCCAGGCCGTGCCGAGTTGGACATGCGCCGAGGAACTCAACGACGAGGTCGCTCGCCTTGCGCACCAGCCGGGCATCGCCCTCTATACCGACATCTATGGCCTACCCGAACTGCGCGCGGCCATCGCGGCGCACTTCTCGGAAGACTATGCCGGCCGGGTCGCCCCGAAGAATGTCTGCGTCACCGCAGGCTGCAACCAGGCCTTCGCCGCCGCGATCATGGCCATCGCCAAGGCGGGCGACAATGTCATCCTGCCGGTTCCCTATTTCTTCAATCACACCATGTGGCTCGGCATG
This sequence comes from uncultured Aestuariivirga sp., assembly GCA_964474665.1. GTDB lineage: Bacteria > Pseudomonadota > Alphaproteobacteria > Rhizobiales > Aestuariivirgaceae > Aestuariivirga. The sequence goes on along the minus strand of CAYYTH010000009.1, from coordinate 76,493 downwards.
CTGGGCGTCGAGCCGCGCTTCATCTCGGGCCTGGGCCAGCCTGATGCGGCGGAGGCCGCGAAGCTGATCGACGACCGGACGCGCGCCATCGTGTTGTGCTCGCCCAACAACCCGACGGGCGCGATCTATTCGCCCGCGACCATCAGGGCGCTGTTCGATGTCGCCCGCAGCCGGGGCATCGCACTGGTGATCGACGAGACCTACAAGGACTTCCGCGACGGCGAAGCGCCCGCACATCCGATCTTCGCGATCGACGGCTGGGAGGATGCCTTCATCCATCTTTACAGCTTCTCCAAGGCCTACGCGATGACCGGCTATCGCGTCGGCGCGATCACCGCGTCAGCGCGGGTGCTGGCGGAAATCGAAAAGATCATGGACTGCCTCGCCATCTGCACATCGCACATCTCACAGCGTGCCGCACTCTTCGCGCTGACGCAACTCGACGGCTGGAAGCGCGGCAAGATCGCCATGATGCATGGCCGCCTGACGGCCCTGCGCACCGCGTTCCGGCGCGACGGACTGCGCTATGAACTCGTGAGCTCCGGTGCACTCTTCGCCTATGTGCGGCATCCCTTCACCGACGAGACGGCCAAGCAGGTGGCGATGCGGCTCGCGGGTGAACACGACCTCCTGTGCCTGCCGGGTTCGATGTTCGGACCCGGACAGGAGGAATACCTGCGCATCGCCTTCGCCAATGCCGAGGCGAGCGACATGGAGACCCTGGTGGACCGGCTGATGGAGAGCCAGGGCAAGCGCTGAGATCAGATCTCCGCCATGTCCTCGAGTTCGTCCGGCCGGGCGATCACGTAGAAACTTCCCTCGCGCGTGAGGATGCCGTCACGCAGCAGGTCGTTGATGGCGCGGCTGGCATTCTCACGCGCCACGCCCGCCATGCCCGCAATGTCGTTCTGGGTGATCTTGTTGGGGAGCAGGACGGCGCCGTTGGGACGGCCCTCGCCCATGCCCTGGGCCAGCGAGGCGAAGGCACGCGCCACGCGGCCTGCAACCGTGACCGTGCCCTGCGCCACGACGGAATCGTTTGTCTGCCGCAGACGACGGGTGAGGATCTTCAGCGCCTCGCGATAGACCTGCGGATTGGCATCGGCCAGCCGGAAGAACGCGCCCTTGGACAGGTGCAGAAACCTGCAGGGCTTCAGCGCCGAGACGGTGGCCGAACGCGGCCTGTCATCGAAGAGCGAGAGTTCGCCGATCAGCGATCCGGGGCCGAGCACAGCCAGCAGGCGCTCCTGACCGTCCTTGGCGATCACCGCCGCCTTCACCACGCCATCACGCAGGAAATAGCAGCCATCGCCAACATCGCCGGCATGGAACAGCACCTCGCGGGCATTGAGGCTGACGTCGTTTGCGGCGGCGAGCAGCGACTTCCGGACGCCCCACGGCATGGCCGGGGGCGCTGCGCGCGGCTTCGCCTTGCCGTTCGCGTTCGCTGGCGAGGATGTGCGCAACATGGCGTGCCCCCTTGTGTGAGCACCATCACTAGCACGGCCGATTGCGGCTGAGAATGGCGCGCCCGGCGCCTCAGTCGTGGTAGGAGGTCGAGACGTAGGTGTAGGGCGGCTGCCAGTAGGTGAACAGCGTGTCCGCAGCCTCGCCCGGCAGCGTGTAGCGCACGTCGGGCACCGTGCCGAGCAGCTCGTTGAGGTTCAGGCCGACCGCAAGGTAGGGATTGCGCGACGGCTCGACCCCGGCCTCGCGGGTCTCGTCGGTGTAGCCTTCGGTGTAATAGCCGGCTTGCAGTTCGACGAAGCGCAGCGGCGTCCGTTCGAGCTGCTCGAAGCCTGAGAGCTTGAGGGCAACCAGATAGCGCTGGCCGTCATAGTCGGTGAAGGGATCCCAGTCGTGGTATTCCGAGGCGCTCCAGTATTCCATGCGGAAGTCCACCTTCTCGGCCAGTCCAGGAACGGTGTTGCGCAGGAAGGAGAAACCAGCGCCGATGCCGTCGGCGATCAGGTCCTCGTAGGAGAAGCCGTGGCCACCGGAAAAGCCGTCGAAGAACTCGATGTAGGTCTGGAAGCCCATGCCAAGCAATGCGCCGGTGATGGCCGCATTGGTGGGATCATCAACCGAGTGCGCGATGCGCTGGGTGAAATACTGCGAGACGACATAGCCCGTATAGGCATGGCCGATCTTGTCCATGCCGCCGTACTTGGTGTCTTCGCCGAACCAGCCTTCGTTCTCGAAGTGGTAGCCGGAGCTGCCCCAGTCCCAGTTGTTGATGCCGAACACCGTGATGCCGCCATAGAGCGCCAGGATGTCCCATTTGATGGACTTGGACTGCTCCCAGAACACACCGAAACTGTAGTCGCCGTATTGCGACACGTCGATGTGCTTGAGGTTATACTCGACGCCGTTGATGAAGTTGGCGACGGGGGAATTGGTGCGCTCCGGCCGGACCGGGTCAGCCGCGGCGGAAACCGGCAGGATGCTGAACTTGTCCTGCTTGCCCAGCGCCGTGATCTCGTCACTGGTCAGGATGGCTTCGCTGGTGATCGGAATGAGCGGCTGCAAGGTCGCCAGGTCGAAGGCGGCCGCACTGCTGGTGACCACGTCTCCAGCCTGCGCTGCGCTCGCCAGCGCTGCGGACAGCACACACCCGACCGCGATTGCCCCGTTCAACTTCATGGCGCCACAGTTACTAGAAACTCAATCCCGCTCCAAGACTCTTTCGGCTTCGGCGTGCACATCGTGAACAAAAGGTTGCAGAGCGGCCTGCGGAAACCCGCCGCGATGGCCGCAGGCCGCCGCCCCAGCGACCGCTCCAGCCGACAGACAATCATTTAATTTCAATCCCTTGGCATGGGCATCGAGAAATCCGGCGATGAACGCGTCACCCGCACCAGTTGTATCCGCGACCGTCGTTCGAATGGCCGCGATGCGCAGCGTCCGCGCGCCGTCGGTGGCGAGACTTCCCGCGGCCCCCAAGGTGACGACGGCCAGTTTGGCCCCCCGGGCCAGAAACGCTGCCGACTCGGCCTCCGCCCGGTCCGGCGTGGCCGACCCAAAGGCGATGTCGAGACCGGCGGGATCAAGATCCTCGGCCGCGTTGTTGACGCTCATATCTTGTGACAAAACCACCCCCGAACCGGCCAGCGCGCGGCGCAACGGCAAGGCGCCGCGCAGCCAGCCGACATGAACGTGCGACAGGCGCCGCAGCAGGTGGATATCGTGCCCGTCGGGCCGATAGGCGGCACAGGCGCCAAAGCTCTCGAACACGAAGCGGCGGTCGCCGTCGGGCAGCGTCTCGATGTCGGTGCGCGCCGTCGGTTCGCCTGCAACAACGCGCAGGCGTGAGGTGCCGACGCCATTGGCCTGCAGCGCATTGCGCACGGCCGCGCCATCCGCATCCGCGCCGATGGCTCCGAAATAGCCAACCCGCCGGCCGCGCCGTGCCAGCTGGACGGCGACGTTGACCGCATTGCCGCCCACGAGGCAGTCCCCCACCGGCGGCAAGTAGCGGTCGATGCAGTTGTCGCCCACGGTGGCAAAGCGAACGGACATGGCTGGCAGCCCTCCCCCGCGCGCAGCCTGCCGCGAAAGTGGCTGCGCCTCAAGCTTGGGGCATGGTTGCTGCCATAGCGTGCCGGCACAGACCAAACCGGGAGCTCATCATGCCAGCCGTGTCCCTCGGGGTGGCGCAATCGACCGCCCGGACGGCCTTCGACCAGCGCCGGCGGTCGGCACGTCGCTCCTGCCGGCTCGAGGTCATCCTCCGCACATCGGCGGGTGACTGGAACGCCTTGCTGCTCGACATATCGGCCGAGGGCTTCGGCATCCACGCCGACTCGCTCGTCCGCTTGCGGCCCGGGCAGCCCGTGTCACTCGTCACGCCACAGCTTGGCGTCATCACCTCGATCGTGCGGTGGGCGACGCCACCGCGCTACGGCGCGGAGTTCACCGCCGCCGGCAACACCCTGGCCAGGGTTCAGAGCTTCTACGACAGCCTGCCCCCGGCGCCCGGTGAGATGTTCTGACGTCGATCCCACCACCAACCTCCAGCAGATTTGCGGACCAGCACATGAACATTAAGAAAAGCCTCTTCACCATCCAGCGCCTGATGATCGCCTTCGGTCTCGTGATCGCAGGGCTTCTCGCCTTCCTCGGGCTGCAGACCTACAACGCCATCGGCGACAACCGCATCGGCAGCCCGTCCTATGAGCGCATCGTCAACGGCAAGGACCTGATCGCCGACATCCTGCCGCCGCCGCTCTACCCGGCGGAGCCTTTCGCCTACATGCACATCTTGGAGGACGAACCGCAGCTGCTGGACAAGCTCAACGACCGGCTGAACCAGATCGAGCAGGACTACCGCAAGCGCATGGCGTTCTGGAAGGAGCACATCGCCGAGTATGACATCATGACCGAAGAGGAATGGTCCGCCTTCGCCAGGGAAGTCGAGAGCCGCAACGACAAGTTCTGGGCCGACCTGCGCAACAAGATCATTCCAGCCTTCCAGCGCAACGACCTCGCGGCCATCGACACGCTCTCGAAGGAGATGAGCCACGACTTCATCGACTTCGGCATCTACATGCAGACGCAGGCCGAGAAGATCTCGCGCACCGTCGCAGGCGTCGAGGCGGAGAGCAAGCAGAAGTCGGACACCGATCTGACCCTCACCACGATCTTCAACATCGGCATCATCGTGATCATCATGCTGATGCTGCTCGGTGCGCACCAGTTCGTCATCCGCGCCATCACCTCGATTTCCGCCACCATGGCAAAGCTGGCCGGCGGGCAGCTCGAGGAGGAAGTCCCCTACGCCAGCCGCGGCGACGAGGTGGGCGAGATGGCCCGCGCCCTCGCCGTGTTCAAGGACCAGGCCCTGCAGAACCGCAGGAACGACCAGAATTCCCAGCAGATCATCACCGTGCTGGGCCAGGGCCTCGAGAACCTCGCCAAGGGCAACCTGACGCACCGCATCGACATTCCCTTCCCCGATGCGCTGGACAGGCTGCGGGTCTATTTCAACTCCGCCGCCGACAGCCTGGCCGACACCATCAACACCGTGAAGCGCGGCTCCTTCGGCATCAAGTCCGGCACCGAGGAAATTGCCCAGGCGTCCGACAATCTCTCGCGCCGCACCGAGAACCAGGCGGCAAACTTGGAAGAGACGGCGGCAGCCGTCGCCGAAATCACCTCGACGGTGAAGAAGACCGCCGAGGGCGCACAGCACGCCCGCAACATGGTCACAGCCGCAAAGGAGGATGCAGACCGCTCCGGCGTCGTCGTGAAGCGCGCCGTCGAGGCCATGCAGGGCATCGAGAAGTCGTCGCAGGAGATCACCCAGATCATCGGCGTCATCGACGAAATCGCCTTCCAGACCAACCTGCTCGCTCTCAATGCCGGTGTCGAAGCCGCGCGGGCGGGCGATGCCGGCCGCGGCTTCGCCGTCGTGGCATCGGAGGTGCGCGCCCTCGCCCAGCGCTCGGCCGAGGCGGCGAAGGAGATCAAGGGCATCCTTTCGACCTCGCGCGACCAGGTGCAGGAGGGCGTGCAGCTCGTCGCCGAGACGGGAAGCTCGCTTCGTCAGATCATCGACCGCGTGAACGAGATCAACGGCATCGTCACCGAAATCGCACGCAGCGCCGAGCAGCAGGCAACGGGCCTGCAGGAGGTGAACACCGCGGTCGACCAGATGGACCAGGTGACCCAGCAGAACGCCGCGATGGTTGAGGAGGCAACCGCTGCTACCCGCACCCTCACCCAGCAGTCGACCGAACTCGCCCAGATCGTGGCGCGCTTCACCACCGCCGCCGGCGCCATCATCGCCCAGGCGGAGGAGTCGCGCGAGGCGCACCGCCCTGCGCCCCGCGCCCCGGTGCGCAAGAAGGTGGCCGCCGGCGGCGGCAAGGCGGAGGCTGAGGCCGGCTGGGAGGAGTTCTGATCCCGCCAGATTGCACGCGACAACCCGCCATGACCTCGGTTACACATCATCTCGTCATACAAGATGGGGAGACGGGTCATGGCGGCGAGGCAACCGGTGGCGATCGGCATGGTGGGCTGCGGCTTCTACGCCCAGAACCACCTCAATGCCTGGGCTGACCTGAAGCCCGAGGGCGCCATCCTCTCCGCGGTCTGCGACCGTGACCCTGCGCGCGCCGAAGCTGCCGGACAGCGCTTCGGCGTTCCGCATTTCACCGACATGGGCAAGATGCTCGACACGGTGAAGATCGACCTCCTCGACATCGCCACCCGCATGGATACCCACAAGGCGCTGGCCGCCATCGCCGCCGAGCGCGGGGTGGCCGCGGTGGTGCAGAAGCCCTTCGCGCCGACCTGGGAGGAGTGCGTGGCGATCGTCGAGAAAGCCCGCAAGCATGGCGCCTGGCTGGCGGTGCACGAAAACTTCCGCTTCGCCTCCGCCATGCGCGCGGTGAAGCGGATCCTCGACCAGGGCACGATCGGTACGCCGACATGGGCGCGCCTCTCCTGGCGCACCGGCTTCGACGTCTATCGTGGCCAGCCCTACCTGGCGGAGGAGGAGAAGCTCGTCATCCAGGACGTGGGCATCCACATCCTCGACCTGGCGCGCTACTTCCTCGGCGAGGTAGCCCATGTCTCGGCCGAGACGCAGAAGCGCAACCCGAAGATCCGGGCGGAGGACACCGCCACCATCATGATGCGCCACACCTCGGGTGCGGTCTCCGTCGTCGAGGCAACCTATGCCGCGAAGCGCCGGGACGACGCCTTCCCGGAGACGATGCTGGAGATCGAGGGCGACGGCGGCTCCGTCATCCTCACCAAGGGCGAGAAGGTGATCGTGACGACGCAGGGCCTCTCCTTCGAGGACACTGTGGGCGGCCCGCTGCTGCACTGGACCAGCCGGCCCTGGCATGTCTCCCAGGAGGCCGTGCTGCACACCAACCGCCACATGTTCGAACGCTTCCGTGACGGCTTGCCGGCAGATACCTCCGGCGAGGACAACCTCAGGACCTATGCGCTGGTCGAAGCGGCCTATGAGGCCGCCCGCACGCACCAGGCGGTGAAGCCGGTGCAGTGGGTTCCGAAGGACTGATCGCGGCCGCGGCCTCGCCGGGTCAGTTGCCGCCGCCTGCCTTGAGCTTGGTCATGTAGCCCCTGAAGCCCATGCCCTTGAGCTTTCCCGACATGTCGACCGGCAGCCAGAGCTTGCGGCCATCGTCGAGCTCAGCCACCGGCGCGAAGGCCACGTCGTAGCTGTCGCCCGGCACGCCCTTGTCCTTGGCGCGGCCGGCAATGGGCGTCCAGCGCACCGAGCAGTTCTGCACCGGGCCTTTCCATGCCGTGTCATCCGTGGCCTTGCCAGCACCCTTGTCGGTGAGGGCGAGCTCGAACACCTCACGGCCATCGAAGACCTGGTGGGTTGAGGGGCACGGGTTGTCACCCGCAAGCCCCATGCGCAGCACGGCGGTGAAGGGATCGACAACGCCAGCGGCCAGCGCGTCGTCGAGGCTCGCCTTGCGGTCGGCGTTCTTCATCGGCGGATCATAGGCGGGCGTGCCATCGGTCCAGGTGACGGTGGTGACGCGGCGCTTGTCGGACTGGTCACGGGTGACGCGGTAGACGACGGGCTCCGGCGACGCCTCGCCCAGCCGCGCCTCGGCTTCCGCCGTGGCGCCGAATTCGGAGAAGACGCGGCTCATCCCAACGGTGCGGATGCGGGCATTGCCGCGGGCCTCGGCGCCTGACACATCGACGTTGAACCTCACCTCGGTGACGGTCATCGGTCCCACATCGAAATTATAGCTCACGGAGACGCCGGCAGCGCCGGCGGAGGGCGAGGCCACCCCGGCAAGGCCGAGGGCAAGCATGAGGGGGATGGCTTTTCGCATGTCGAGGTCCGTTCCAGATATCCGGTTTCAGGCTCTCTTCACCCTACTCTTTGGCGAGAGTGTGTTGAACTGCGGTCTTTCCATCGGGAACCGGCGAGGCGCGGCCATCCTCCCCGGCCGGGGAGACGCGACGGGCAGACGATATTCCACCGCGCGGACCCGCCACCCGGAACACTTGTTCCACGCTGCCACCGAAGTTAGGCTTGCTGCCGAGAGCCAACCATCAGCCCCGTGAATAGCCCCATGGACAGTTCCCTGCCGACGCCCCACGATTACAGCCTCACCGGCCCCTCGAGCCGCTATGCGCTGGAAAACGGCCTCGCCAATGCCGACTGGTATCGCGCCCCCATTCCCCGCGCCCGCATGAAGGAGTTGATGAAGCGATCCGACGGGCCGGCCATCCGCGACACGATCATCTGGGTGGCGGCCTTCCTGGTGACCGGCGGTCTGGCCTATCATTTCTGGCCCACCGCGTGGTCGATCCCGTTCTTCCTCGCCTATGGCGTGCTCTATGGCTCCTCCACCGACTCGCGCTGGCATGAATGCGGGCACGGCACCGCCTTCAAGACGGCGTGGATGAACGACGCGGTCTACCAGGTCGCCTGCTTCATGATCATGCGCGAGCCCACCGTCTGGCGGTGGAGCCACACGCGCCATCACACCGACACCATCATCGTCGGTCGTGACCCGGAAGTGGCGGTGATGCGCCCGACGGTGATCCTCAAGGTGATCCTGATGTTCCTTGGCGTGCCGCAGGTCTGGGGCGCCATCAAGAGCATGCTGCGCCATGCGATGGGCCGCCTGTCACCCGACGAGGCCGACTACATTCCGGAGATGGAGCGCGCCAAGGTCTATCGCACGGCGCGCATCTGGCTGGTCATCCATCTCGCCGTCATGGCCTGGTCGCTCGCGATCGGGTCGATCCTGCCCATGCTGTTCGTGGGGCCGCTTCCCACCATGTACGGCGCATGGCTGCACATCGTGACCGGCCTCACCCAGCATGCCGGCCTGCCCGAGAACGTGCTCGACCACCGGCTCAACTGCCGCACCGTCTACATGAACCCTGTGATGCGCTTCATCTACTGGAACATGAATTACCACATCGAGCACCACATGTTTCCTATGGTGCCCTATCACCGGCTTCCCGAACTCCATGAAGAGATGAAGCCCTATTGCCCGCCCGCCTACCCCAGCACCTTCGCCGCCTATGCGGAAATCATTCCGGCAATCCTGCGCCAGGTGAGGGAGCCGGGCTGGTCGGTGGAACGGCCCCTGCCACGCGACTACCCCGCCCATGCCGTGCCCGCCGAGTGACCGGAGAAGGAAGAGACATGCCCACCTGGATCGCTGCCTGCAATGTCGGTGACATCGACGCCGAGGACGTGATGCGCTTCGACCATGGCGGCCGCACCTTCGCCATCTATCGCTCGCCCGACGATGTGTACTATGCAACCGACGGACTGTGCACGCATGAGAAGGTCCACCTCGCCGACGGGCTGGTGATGGACCACATCATCGAATGCCCCAAGCACAATGGCCGCTTCGACTATCGCACCGGCGCGGCCAAGGGCGCGCCGGTCTGCGTGAACCTCAAGGTCCATGAGGTGAAGATCGAGGGCGGCAAGGTGATGATCGACGTCGGCTGACCCCACGGGACGAGGACGGTCCCGAGGGGCAAAGGCTTTGCTTTGCAACTTCACGTGTGGCACGGTGACAACCCGCAACCGACGCCCGCAACCCCCGGAGGGAACCATGTGCCAGTCCTGCATCGATAACGATCGCCGCCAGTTCCTGCTCCGCTCTGCGGCGGGCCTTGCCGCCGGGGCCCTGGCACTCGGCGGGCTGCAGGCACCGGCCCGGGCGGCCAGCGTGCCCGCCACCTCGCTCACCCCGGACGAAGCACTTGCCAAGCTGAAGGAAGGCAATGCGCGTTTCGTGGCTGCGCCCGAGCTTTGTGCAATCGACCTCACCAAGCGGCGCGAAGAGGTGGCCAAGGGTCAGGCGCCCTGGGCGACGGTGCTGGCCTGCGCCGACAGCCGGGTGCCGCCGGAGCTGATCTTCGGCGGGCTGAACCTCGGCGAACTCTTCGTCTGCCGCAACGCTGGCAACACCGCCGATACCGATGTCCTCGGAACGATCGAGTATGGCGGCGAGCACCTCGGGTCTCCCCTCATCGTGGTCCTCGGCCACTCGAGCTGCGGCGCGGTCAAGGCTGCCTGCGAGGTGGCCAAGACCGGCGCCGAGCTTCCCGGCCACATCGGCCTGATGGTCGAGGCGATCCTGCCGGCGGCCAAGGCTGAGATGGGCAAGGCGGGCGATTTCGTCGCCAACACCGTGCGCGAAAACGCCCGGCTGGTGTCACAGAAGATCGGCGCCCAGAGCGAGATCATCAAGAATCTCGTGGAAGCGGGGAAGGTCAAGATCGTCCATGCGGTCTACGACCTCGACAGCGGCAAGGTGGAGTTCATCGCCTGATGCTACCAGCGACAGACGGGGCCTGAGGGCATGGAGCAGCTTTTCCCCTATCTGCAGGGCTCCTTCACCGAAGGACTGCTGATCGCGCTGGCGGTGGGGATCCTTATCGGCGTGCTTGCAACGCTGGCGATCCGGCGCCGTCGCTAGCCACCCTGACCACGCCGCCACCCCCGGTGGCTGGCACCGCCCGTTCGCGATGCGGGCGCCTTCGAAGCAGAGTATTGTCGGATTCGGCGGGCGGCTCTACCGCAGCACCACATATCGCCGTTCAAGCCGGAGGCCGGCCCGGTGACTGGCCGAAACAGGCCTGCCCCCCCAAGAGTTACCCACATGGGCCTGGCGTCAGGGTTTTTTCCTTCTCGAATCAGCCGTCAACGGGCAGTTACTTAAAGGTTAACGGTGACAAATCCGTCCGTCACGGACACGAGGATCGCGTAGGGTATGGTCTCATCGGCGGCTCACCGCAGAAGATGGGCCGGAATGCATTTCCGGCCAATGCGACCGCTGATCCTGTGCCTCGCATCGCTGATCCTTGCAAGCTGCACCACACCCTCCTCCATGCTGGACGCCACCAGCCAGGTCGATCTGACCGCGAAGACTCCGCAAAGGATTACCAACCGCAAGGACGGTCAGGTCAAGGTGGCCAGCCAACGCGGCCGCTATGAAGTGATCCCGGGCATGAGTGCCTCGGACTTCGGCGACGGCGGGGGCGGCGACCCGCCCGCCGGCGTGGGCGCGCTCGACGATGGCAAGTTCACCGTCAACGTCGACCAGGCGAGCCTGCCTGAATCAGCAAAGCTCATCCTCGGCGAGACGCTGGGCTTCAACTACACCATCGATCCCCGCGTGCAGGGGACCGTGACTTTGGTCAGCAATCGTTCTCTCACGGGACGTGAGCTGCTGAGCGCCTATGAGGCCGCACTGCGGCTTGCGGGCGCCGCACTCATCCAGTCCGAAGGTAACTACAAGGTCGTCGCCCTTCAGGAGGTCCTCGACGGTGAGATGGGCGCGCCCGATCTCGGCAAGGGCGTGTCGCCCGGCTATGGCGTCAACGCCATTCCGCTGCGCTACGTGAGCCCGGCGAGCGTCATGGAGCTGCTCGACGGTTTCATCGCCCGCTCCGGATCGGTGCGTGCCTCGAAGATCGGCAACATGATCCTGATCCGTGGCCCTTCGGCCGAGCGACGGCAGCTCGTGGACGTCGTCATGTCCTTCGACGTCGACTGGATGCGCAACCAGACGTCCGGCATCGCCAAGCTGGAGAATGCGCGGGCCGAAGACGTGGCCAGCAAGGTGGAGCAGGTCTTCGCCGAAGATGGTGCGGTATCTGGGCCCAATGCGCTGAAGGTCATTCCCGTTCCCAACATCAACAGCGTCATCGTCATCGCCCGCACGCGCGCCAAGGTGAACACGGCGATGAACTGGATCCGCCGCCTCGACCAGGAGAGCGTCGACTCGCCGAACTACTACGTTTATGCCGTGCAGAACGGCAATGCCGTCGAACTTGCCCGCATCCTCAACGCCACCTTCGGCTCGGGCGGCGGCGGGGCGGGCACCACCGCCGAGGTGGCCCCCGACAATCAGAGCATGGACGTCTCGATCGCCAACGACACCGAGGGCCAGGAATCGCCGGAAGCAGATCCGCCGGGGTCAGCCGAACAGCTGGGCAAGACGGACCTGCAGACCGGCAGCACCGATGGTTCAGACGGCACAGCCCCAACGACTGGCGGCAGCATCGGTAGCGGCAGCTCTGGCGGCGATGGCTCATCCTCCATCCGCATCACGCCCAACCCATCCAACAACACGATCGTCATCAGCGCCACGCCCAAGGACTACCGCAAGATCCTGGCCACGCTGCGCCAGATGGACGCGCCTTCGACCCAGGTGCTGATCAACACCATGATCGCCGAGGTGTCGCTCAACAACCAGCTGCGCTATGGCGTGCAGGCCTATATCGAGAACAGCAACTTCAGCGTGGCGCTGGCCGGCAGCAAGCCTCCGGTCGACGGCCCGATCATCAGCCCGCAGTTCCCCGGCATGAATTTCCTGTGGGGCGGCATCAGCAATCCGAAGCTGGTCATCGACGCGCTGTCCGGCATCACCAACGTGCGCGTCGTGTCGTCGCCCTCGGTCCTCGTGCTCGAGAACGAGACGGCGACCATCAAGGTGGGTGACCAGATCCCGATCCAGGCGCAGACCGCCGTCACCGACGGCGGCAACTTCGTGAACTCCTACGAATATCGTGACACCGGCGTGATCCTGAAGGTCAGGCCGCGGGTCAGCGCCAATGGCGTGGTGACGATCGAGCTGGGACAGGAGCTTTCCGCCGTGCAGCGCGATGGGCCGGGCGTCGGCGACAATCCGAAGTTCACCCAGCGTGCCGTCACGTCCAAGGTTTCCGTCAACGACCAGCAGACGGTGCTGCTCGGCGGCCTGATCTCCGGCATCGAGCAGCGCTCGCGCAATTCGGTGCCGGGTGCCGAAAAGGTGCCGATCTTCGGCAAGCTTGTGGGCACAACCGACAACAACGCCGAGCGCACCGAACTCATCGTCTTCATCACGCCAAAGATCATCCGCAACGGCGAGGAAGCCGCCCGCGAGTCGCAGGACCTGCGCGACAAGATGAAGAACCTCAACTTCGACTGAGCCGAGACGGCCCGTCAGCGCCTGGCCCTGGCCGAAGCCGGTGAGTCCGGGGACCCGTACCTGCCTGTCCTTGCCGATCCGGTCGCGGAGGCCTCGCCGGAAGGCATAGGCCGGCGCCGGTCGAAAGGCGGTTGGTGCTGCCGGTGCCGATGATGCCGGACAGGCCGGACCCGGCCTGTCGAGCCCCCGCTTGGGGCGAAAACCCGGGGTTCACGGAGGTTTGCGACGTCAGCGCCAAGGCCCTCCCCGAAGGCAGGCACGGCCGGTCCACACGCCAGGCGGGTCCCCCCGCCTAATCCCTGCCCCGGGCTCCTTCAGGTAAGGATTGACTTTCTTTACCCAAGGCTGCTTTGATCCTGCCCGCGGTGTCCGAACGTTTCGGACATCCCCTACTATGAAAGCGAGAACATATTTTGGCTACAGGCAAGGTTAAGTGGTTCAACGAGACCAAGGGTTACGGCTTCATCGCGCCGGATGACGGCTCGAAGGACGTGTTCGTTCACATCAGCGCCGTGGAACGCGCCGGTCTGCGTTCGCTCAAGGAAAACCAGGCGGTTTCCTTCGAGCTGGTGACCGATCGCCGCTCGGGCAAGCAGTCCGCTGATCAGCTGCGCGCGCTCTAAGCCGCAGCTGATGGCCAAGAAGGCGAAGAAGAAGGTTGCCGCGAAAGCGGCAACCCGCAGCGAGAAGACGAAGAAGGCCATCGCCGTGAAGTCGGTCAAGGCCCGTAAGCCTGCTGCGAAGAAGGCCCCCCGCAAGGCGGCCCGTCGCAGCGCGGCCGATGTCGCGAAGCTGCGCAAGGCGGTCATCGCCGGACTGAAGTCCGGCAAGTCCGCCGAAGTGGTGGCCGGTCAGCTGGGGATTTCGCGTCCCTATCTTTACCGTCTCAAGAGCAACGGCTGAGCCTGCGCGCTCCAGCCTGATCTCACTGGAAGTACGACCATTGCCACGCGCCCCGGAAACGGGGCGCGTTGCCGTTTCCGGGCGGCGCTCACTCCCCGCGCCAGCACCTCAGGGCCTGCGCTATGGCACACATGGCCTGGTTGCCGGCACCTTGAGGCGGAGAAGCTCCCCTGCCCCTCGGCGTCAGAAGGCGCGACGCGCCAGACGTGCCCTCGTGCCAGACGTCGACGCCGCGGAACCGAGGTGTGTCAAGTCCCTCGCCGTGACGCGCGCTGAGAACACGTCGTGCCCTGTTCGACTCAGTGCTTGTGGGGGTTCTGGCCTGAAGCCAGCGCAAGATGATGGGCCTGATGATGCATTCCCACGGTCATCAGGCCGATGAAGCCAAGGCCGCGAATACGGGCGGGGTCCGGTCCGGTGACGGTCATCGTGGCGCCGCGGTCGACCTCCTTGGCCTGCATTTCCCAGCCCTCCACACCGTTCATCGTGTTCACATGGGCCAGAACCATCGCGCGGATCGAGGCCTGGACGGCCGCATCGTCCGACGTCACGGTGAACCGCGCTCCGCCGTCGATGTCTTCGCGGGCGACATCGGCGCGCAGCGTGACGTTGTCCATGTCGATCAAGTGCCGGCGCAGAGCCTCGATATCGACCTTTGTCCAATCCGTCGTGGGATCGGCAATGAGTGCAGCGGTGATTTCCTGAATGGCGGCAAAGGCTGATTGTCCGCCTTGCTGCAAGGCGGGTACGGCGTCCTGCATGGCATGATCATGCATGGCGGCCTGGGATGCGGCGGGCAGCAGCAGGCTGGCACCCGCGGGGATGGTCACTTCGTCCACATGGCCCGACCGCGTCCCGTCCGCCGAGACGAAATGCAGGTGCAGCCGCTCGCCCGGATGCGAGGCGATGCCCTCCAGCGCAGCCCCCGTATAGATGCCAATGATCTCGCCGGTTGCTCCCGCCTCGTCGTATCGGTTCATCCCGGACTGGCTGTTCGCATGACCGCCCCCATGACCCGCACCGTGACCAGCACCGTGACCTGCACCATGCCCGCCATGCGCCGGGGCCTCGCCCGTCACCACATGCCAGACCAACTGCGGGAACGTGCCCTGAATACGGATGGGAAACCCAGCCTCGGGAGCGAGGCCGAGGCCTTGTGCCTGCATCTCGATGAAATGGGTCAGCCGGTCGGGGGCCATGTCGTGGGGAATCCGAACGGACTGCCAGTTGGCCACGGTGCCAAAGGCGAGAAGAGCCGCCTCCTCCCCCGGCTGCGGGGCCATCAGACGCCCTTCGGGATCATCGCCGCGACTGACCAGGACAGCGCCGTCACGGATGACCACCTCGCCGCGCAGGCCGGCCGTCGCGCCCACGCCCCAGGCAGACGGGGCAGCCAGTGTATCGAGTGCGACCGCGCCCTTGGTCTCACCCGTGTGCATCATGTGGCGGAAATTGCCGTGAACCGTCAGGTCCTGGGCAAGGGTGGAAGTCGGCAAAGCCAGGGCGATGGCGAGAACGCTGAAGCGAAGCATGGCAGGGCATCCGGACGATTGTTTCCCACCATATTGCAGGGAGCTGGCCAGGTTCATATGATTGGAATCATGCGACAGGCGCTCGTCCATCTCTTTGCCGGCTCACGATCCCTAGACCTGCTGGCAGGCGAGGCGGTGTTCCGCGCCGGACAGCAGGTCGAAACGATCTTCATGTTGCGCGCCGGCCGGGTGCAACTCCAGCGCCACACGACCCATGGCTCCCGGCTGATCCTGCAAACTGCGGGGCCGGGCGCGGTGCTGGCCGAGGCTTCGGCCTTTTCCGAGCATTACCATTGCGATGCACTCGTGATCGAGACGGCGAAGCTGGCGGTCCTGCCCAAGGCAGCCTTCATCATGGCCTTGCGTGAGGATCCTGACCTCGTATTGGCCTGGTCTGCCATGCTTGCCCGGTCGGTTCAGGCCGCGCGGGTGCGTGCGGAGATCCGGTCGCTGCCCAAAGTGGCCGAGCGGCTGGATGCCTGGCTCGATGAAGGTCACGCCCTGCCGGAAAAAGGCCACTGGCAGGACGTGGCGGCGGAACTGGGCGTGACGCGCGAAGCGCTCTATCGCGAGCTGGCCCGACGGCGAACAGCGTGACGACCGTGGGTCCAGCACGACCTGAACAGCCATCGATCAACCAAGCCCAATCCCAACGGGCGCCCGCTGTTCCGACGCCCGCACGCGTCAGGGCGCACCAGGCCTGCAGCAGGTACACCCAGGCCAATGCCATCCTGTTCATCGACGACGTCATCCGGAGCTTCATGTTCCACTGGTGAGCAAGATCGGCTCACACGTCGCGAGGCGGGTAACATCACAGGATTTTGCGGGGCAATCTCAAGGAGGATCGGCTACGCTGCTCATCGTGAATGATGAGGGAAACATGCAGAATTCGTCTGGGAGGGCTTACCCGATCATCGTCATGCTGGCCCTTGGTCTGTTGACGCCCGAGCCTAGCCGCGCCCTTGCCGAAGACATTCCCTTCCAGGGATGGACGCACCAGAGATTTGGCGTATTCGGGGGCAACGACTGGCGTCAGTCCGGCCGTACAGTTTCCGTGGAGTCGGACGCGAGTGTTTCCTTGCTCTGGCGGCCCCTGCCAGAAAAGCTCTGGAAGTCCAAGACGGCATCCTGGAGCTGGAATGTTGGAACAAGTGTTCCGCCGACTGATCTTTCACAAAAGGGCGGGGACGACCGAAACCTTGCACTCTACTTCATCTTCGCGCCGCAGGATCTCGCTGTCAGAGCGCAGGAGCTGGGCATCCGGAAGCTTCTCGGAAATCCCGACATCAGGGTTCTGATGTACGTATGGGGCGGGAGCCATGACCGCAACAGCATCGTCCCGAGCCCGTATCTGGGTGCACGCGGCAAGACCATCGTGTTGCGTCCCGCCGGCACCGGGCAGCGTGATGAAACAATTGATCTCCGTTGGGACCTGGACCGTGCCTACGGGAGCCGTGACATGATGTTGATCGGACTTGCCCTGAGTGCGGACTCGGACGACACGGAAACCCGCGTCGAAGCAGGCATTCGCGACCTGCGTCTCGCTGGAGACCCATGACGTTCCGGCCGCGGCCTGTTCGCCATCTCGTTCATGCGCCGCCGATGAGCCAGGCTCCACGCATGCCGCAGGGTGCCCATCCGCCCATGCTGCAGCACAGTTCCGAACGTCGCAGGGGACGCGGAAGAGAGGTCTAAAAAGACCTTTTCAGATCAACTGTTTGTTAGGAATAAATGGCGGAGACGGAGGGATTCGAACCCTCGATACGCCTTGAAAGCGTATGACGATTTAGCAAACCGTTGCCTTCAGCCTCTCGGCCACGTCTCCTGCTTGCGGCCTTTTGCCGTGATTTGACGGGGGATGCAAGCCTGCCGTGGTGTGGCCTCAGCCCTTGGGCGGCGGGACCACCGGAAACTCGGCGAGCAGGCGCTGTTCGAGTTCGACGAGGTCGGCGGGCACGTCCATGCCGGTCGCCCGCATCTGGGCGAGTTCCTGGTGGACCTGCTGGTAGAGCTCATGCAGGTCCTCGGGCTGGTCGTTCATTTCGCCCAGCAGGATGCCGATCTGCGCCTTCAGTTGCTCGAATGCCATGGTGGTTCAACTCATGTTCCTGTTTGAGTTCCCATCATAGACTGGTCTTGGCGCGGCTTCCAGTTTGGAAGCGTTCTAAACCCGAGTATTTTAGTCGGTTTTTTGTTGACACCAAGCTTCCGGTTGGGTGATAGAGCGGCATCGCTTGATAAATTGCAGGAGCTTGACCATGCGACCCACTCAGTTTGCCACCCGCCGCCGGCTTCTCGGGCTCGGGCTCGGACTCGTCATGGCCGCGGGCGTGGCCGGCGCGGCGCGCGCCGAGGGCGTGGTGAATGTCTACACCTATCGCCAGCCCGCCCTGATCAATCCGCTGCTCGAGGCCTTCACCGCCAAGACCGGAATCGAGGTTCGCGCCGTCTTCGCCGACAACGGACTGGTGGAGCGCCTGGCGCAGGAAGGCCGCAACAGCCCGGCTGACCTGCTGCTCACCGCCGACGCGGGCCGCCTGGTTGAGGCCGCAGGCCGCGGCCTCGCCCAGCCGGTGAACGATCCCGCCATCCTCGACAAGGTTCCCGCCAACCTGCGCGACAAGGATAACCAGTGGTTCGGGCTCACCATGCGCGCCCGTGTCGTCTATGCCTCGCGCGAGCGCGCGCCGATCGAAGCCATCACCTATGAGGAACTGGCCGACCCGAAGTGGAAGGGCAAGATCTGCATGCGGCCCGGCAACCACCCCTATAATCTGGGCCTCGTTGCCGCGATGATCGCCCACAAGGGCGAGGACTACACGCGCGAGTGGCTCAAGGGCCTCAAGGCCAACCTCGCCGTGAAACCTTCGGGCAATGACCGCAGTCAGGCCAAGAGCGTCTATGCCGGCGAATGCGACCTGGCGCTGGCCAACACCTATTACATGGGCAAGATGCTGACCGAGACGAAGGAGCCCGAGCAGCAGGAATGGGCGAAAGCGGTGAAGATCGTGTTCCCCACCTCGCCCGACTTCGGCACGCATGTGAACGTCTCCGGCATGCTGCTCACCGCCAATGCGCCCAACAAGGAAAACGCCCTGAAGCTGATGGAATTCCTCGCCAGCGACGAGGCCCAGGCGCTCTATGCCAACGGCAATTTCGAATATCCGGTGAACCCCAAGGTTCCTGCCAACGCCATCGTCACCTCCTGGGGCAGCTTCACGCCCGACACGCTGAACGTGGCCGAGATCGCCAGGCTGGAACCCCAGGCCTCGAAGCTCATCGACGAGGTGCAGTTCAACGACTGACCGAAGATGGGCGGAGCGGCCGGCACCCCCGGCCGCTTGCCCCGCAAGGTCACGGATTGTAGATGCTTTTCGCCGAAGACTGGTCTAAACTGCTTCGCGAACGGAGTTGACCATGCGTTGTTCTTTGCTTGCTGCCACCGCCCTCCTCGCCCTTGCGCCGCTTGCCGCGCTTGCGGACGAAAACTTCATCCCGATGGGACAGGACTATGGCATCGGCCAGAACCCGACCCCGCCGCTCAACAGCGAGCAGAGCAAGTTCGACGCCCAGGTCGATATCTACCAATCTGAGGTTTACAACCGCAACCTCAACCAGAAGCAGTTCGACAGCCGGCTCTACAATCTCGAGACCGAGCAGAACCCGGAAGACCCGAGCGACAACCAGCTCGACTACTGAGGGCGCTACACCGACGCAGACGACGGGGGCCGGTCATCCGGCCCTTTTGTTTTGGCCTCAGCCGCCGAGCGGAACGGCGATGCGCGTCATGACCGGATAATGATCGGACCCCGCCGGCTCGCCGATCCGTTCGGCCTCGAGCTGGCGAATGCCGGGCGAAACGAAGATGTGGTCGATGGCGATCTGCGGCAGGCCCGCAAGTGACGGCCAACTCGGCAGGTTTGTGAGGCGGGTGAGGTTGGCACTGTCCTGAAGCACCTGCAGGATGCGCGAAAAGGGCGTGGCGTTGAAATCGCCCATCACCAGCCGCGGGCCTGGCGTGCCCTCGATCAGCCTTGCGATCTCGGTCACATGCCGGAACTGCGCCTGCGAATGCGGAAAGCGGATGGTGTGAACACCGAAAACGGTCAATCGACCAGCCTCCGCTCCGAGAGTGACGCGGATATAGGGAGGACCCGACCAGCGCCCACGTGACTGAGTGTCGGTGATGGGCAGCTTCGAGAGGACCACGAACTTGCAGAAATCGACGTCGTAGCAATGCGCCTGGTACGGATAGCGCCCCTTCAACTCGCCAAGGATGCGGCGCTTGGCCGGGCCCATCTCGATCAGCGTGATGACGTCGGCATCGAGGCGCTCGATCTCCGCCTTCACCGCATCGGCGTCCTGGTTGACCCAGAGCGTGTTGAAGCTCGCGACCTTGAGGCTGCGCTCGCCGGATTGCGCTTCGGCCAGCACCCGCGCCTCGCGGCTGGCAACGTGCGGCCAGGCGCCGATCGCAACGATGCCGCTCACCAGCACCACGAAGGCGGTGAGCAGCCGAGCGCGCGGCATGGCCCAGCCGATGAGGAAGGCCAGCGTCACCACGCCGAACTGCAGCGTGAACTGCGAGAAGACGTCGAAGGCGATCCACAACTGGCCGAGGCGCGACGCCGCGAGACCGCAAAGGCCGAGCAGCAGACCGAGCTTGCACTCGAAGCCGCCTCGCCGCCTGCGCTTGCGGCGCAGCGCTTCATCGTCCGGCTGCTCTGGCGTCTGGGACAGACTGTCAGCCAGTTCGGTCAAGCGCTACTCCAGCGGTGGGATCAGAGGAGCCTGCTCTCCATCGGCAGGATCTGCTCCGGTGTACCAAAGCCGGGAAGCGCCTCAAAGCGTTTCTTCCACGCGGAAACGTTGGGATAGGGCGTGAGATCGATGTTGGCCTCGGCGGCGTAGCGCAGCACGCCGTAGACGCCGATGTCCGCAATCGTCGGGCGCTTGGTGCCGATCCACTCCGACTTGGAAAGCTCATTCTCCAGCATCGCGAGCGCGGCCTTCGCCTCGGTGTCATACATCACGCGCACCTCGTCGCCGAACTGGCGCAAGCCGCGGGCGCGGGCGCGCAGGCGGAACACCGGCACGGCGAGCTTGTCCCAGTTCCAGAACAGCCATTCGCGGATGCGGTTCCTCTCGACATCGGTCTTGCCGTCGAACTTCTTCAGTTCATCCGCGAGGTGCTGGAGGATGGCCGCGGACTGCACGTAATAGACCTGCCCGTCGCGCAGCGCCGGCACCTGGCCGTAGCGGTTCTTGACGAGATAGTCGGGCTGCTTGTGCTGGCCCTCGCGCAGGTTCACGTGGAAGTAAGAGAACGGATGCTTGGACAATGTCAGCATGAGGCCGACGGTATAGGTCGGGCCCGAGCCCAGCATACCATAGAGGGTGAACCGCTCCTTGTTGACCGGGCCGGCGGAGGGCGCAGCAGTAGCGGGCTTCTTCGCGACGGCAGACTTCTTGGCCGCAACCGGTTTCGGCTTGGCGACCGTCTTCTTGGCGGCCACCTTCTTCGGCTCAGGCTTCTTCGCAGCCTTCTTGGCTGTCTTTGCCATGGTTTAACCCCTCCCGGCCCCTCGACAATAAAACTCCGGGTACGGACTATAGCGGAGAATATTCCGAAGGGAAGACCGAAACTAAACCACTGACTGAAAAAGCAAAAACGTCGTCGAAAACGGGTGTTTTCACGAACCTGGGGCGAGCGCCGGCAGTTAACAGAAAAGCTGAGATAAATTCATCAAGTCATTGAAAAATAAAATCTAGTTCCGTCGCCCCCCCCGGAAAACCGGGACCCGACCTGATGGATCGGCCGCGCAGAAAGCTGGATCCCGGCTTGCGCCAGGATGACGGCAGGACGGGCTCGGGGCCTGTGGCGAAGGGGGCCGCCTGGAAGAGGCCCCTGGGGCTCAGATGCCCAGCTTGGCCTTCAGCAGGTCGCTCACCGCCTGGGGGTTGGCCTTGCCGCCGGTGGTCTTCATGACCTGGCCGACGAACCAGCCCAGCATGGTGGGCTTGGCCTTGACCTGCTCCACCTTGTCCGGATTGGCGGCGATGATTTCCAGAACGGCCTTTTCGATCGCGCCCGTATCGGTCACCTGCTTCATGCCGCGGGTCTCGACGATGGCGGCCGGCGAGCCACCCTCGGTCCAGACGATCTCGAAGACGTCCTTGGCGATCTTGCCGGAAATGGTGCCGGCGCCGATCAGGTCCACGATCTCGCCCAGTTGGGCGGCGGAGACGGGGGTGGTGTCGACCGACTTTCCTTCCTTGTTGAGGCGGCCGAAGAGCTCGTTGATGACCCAGTTGGCGGCCATCTTGCCGTCGCGCCCCTTGGCGACCTGCTCGAAGAAGTCAGCCGAGGCGCGTTCGGCAGTCAGCACCTGGGCGTCATAGGCGGTCAGCCCATAATCCTTCATGAAGCGGGCGATCTTCTCGTCCGGGAGCTCGGGGAGCGAGGCCTTGATCCTGCCGATGAAGGCCTCCTCCAGTTCCAGCGGCAGCAGGTCCGGGTCGGGGAAGTAGCGGTAGTCATGCGCCTCTTCCTTGGAGCGCATGGAGCGGGTCTCGCCCTTCTTCGGGTCGAAGAGGCGGGTTTCCTGGTCGATGGTGCCACCATCCTCGAGGATGCCGATCTGGCGGCGCGCCTCGTATTCGATGGCCTGGCCCATGAAGCGGATCGAGTTGACGTTCTTGATCTCGCAACGGGTGCCGAATTCACCACCCGGCCGGCGCACCGAGACGTTCACGTCGGCGCGCAGCGAGCCCTGCTCCATGTTGCCGTCGCAGGTGCCGAGGTAGCGCATGATCTGGCGGAGCTTGGTGACATAGGCCTTGGCCTCGTCGGCCGAGCGCATGTCCGGCTTCGAGACGATTTCCATGAGCGCGCAGCCCGAACGGTTCAGGTCGACGAAGCTCATGCTGGGGTGCTGGTCGTGCAGCGACTTGCCGGCGTCCTGCTCGAGGTGCAGGCGCTCGATGCCGACCTCGACGGCGCGGCCGTCGACATCCACATGCACCGAGCCCTCACCCACCACCGGCTGCTTGTATTGCGAGATCTGGTAGCCCTGCGGCAGGTCCGGGTAGAAATAGTTCTTGCGGTCGAAGACCGAGCGTTTGTTGATCTGGGCCTTGAGGCCGAGCCCGGTGCGCACCGCCTGCTCGACGCAGAATTCGTTGATCACCGGCAGCATGCCGGGCATGGCGGCGTCGACGAGGGACACGTGATCATTGGGGGCGCCACCGAATTCCGCCGAGGCGCCGGAGAACAGCTTGGACTTCGACAGCACCTGGGCGTGGACCTCGAGGCCCAGGATAATCTCCCAGTCGCCGGTCGCTCCCTTGATCCAGTCCTTCTTCTCGGCCACGCGCTTTGCGGATTCCAGCATCTTCTCACCTCAATCTGGCGCCTTGGTAGCCACTCAGGAGCCGGGGTTCAAGACCCGTGCTTGGCCAGTTCCCGGCCGATGGAGCGGGCCAGCCACAGCGCCCCCGCGGCAAGCAGGACCACCACCCCCATGAAGCCCCAGTTGAGGCTGGCCAACTCCCCACCGTGCTTCCAGGCCTCGATGACCAGCACCAGCCCCAGGAACATGGCGATGCCCCGCACGCCCCAGCGCAGGAGCTTCATGATGACGATGGCGAGTGGCGACATGAGACCCTTTCAGTGGCCGGGGGTTCCCCGGACAGGCCCCGCATGCTAGCCCGTCAAGCCTAACATTGGCGTGTGATGATGTCGAAATCCAAACCCGATCTGTCCGCTCTTTCCCCCGCAACCCGCCTGGTGGCGGCCGGCCGCGACTATGCCGAGCACGGCTTCGTGAACCCGGCCGTCTACCATGGCTCGACCGTGCTGTTTCCTGACGTCGCGGCGCTCAAGGACCGCAACCAGACCTATGTCTATGGCCGGCACGGCACGCCGACGTCGCGGGCGGTGGAAGAGGCAGTGGCGCTGGTCGAGGGCGGGCACAATGCCAAGATGCTGCCCTCGGGGCTTGCCGCCATTTCGACGGCGCTGCTGGCCTTCCTGAAGGCGGGCGACCACCTGCTGATGGTGGACACGGTCTACAATCCGGCCCGCCAGTTCTGCGAGGGGCTGCTGAAGGGACTGGGCGTCGAGACGACCTATTACGACCCGCTGGTGGGCAAGAGCATCGCGTCCCTGATCCGCCCCAACACCCGCGTGGTCTACACGGAATCACCGGGCTCCCAGACCATGGAGGTGCAGGACATTCCGGCCATTGCCGAGGCCGCCCACAAGGCCGGCGCCCTGCTCTTCATCGACAACACCTGGGGTGCGGGCCATTACTTCAAGGCCTTCGAGCACGGGGCGGACATCTCGATCCAGGCCGCCACCAAGTACCTCGTGGGTCATTCGGACGCGATGATGGGCACGGTGACCTGCAACGCGGCCACATGGGAGCCCTTCCGCCACGCCTATGAGCAGATGGGCCAGTTCGCCGGGCCCGACGATATGTACCTCACGCTGCGCGGCATCCACACGCTGGACGTCCGCCTCGAGCGGCACATGAAGAACGCGATCAACGTGGCCGAATGGCTGCGCGGACGCGCCGAGGTGGAGACGGTGCTCTACCCTGCCCTTTCCAACGCGCCCGGCCACGCGTTGTGGAAGCGCGACTTCCGTGGCGCCAGCGGCCTGTTCTCAGTGGTGCTGAAGCCCTGCTCGGAGCAGGCGACGGCGGCCTTCCTCGACCGGCTGAGCCTGTTCGGCATGGGCTACAGCTGGGGCGGCTTCGAGAGCCTCGTCGTGCCCTTCAAGCCGCACCGCACCGCCACGCGCTGGCAGCCGGAGGGCTATTCTCTGCGCTTCCACATCGGGCTGGAGAGCCCCGACGACCTCACGGCCGACCTGGCAGAAGGTTTCAAGGCACTGAATTCCGCCTCTTGAAAACGCGGATTTCGTTCCTATCTAGAGGAAACGACGGTTTGGAGGGTCCAATGACGAGATTATTGCAGTTGTTTGCAGCCGTGCTTGTGGTTCTGGGCATTTCGGGCCCCGGCTTCGCCCAGCAGTTGGCGGATGATCCGCAACTGATCTTCCAGAAGACCACCGTATGGCGGATGCTGTCGCCCAATGCCACGCTCGACACCTTCGTGATCGACGACCCGGTGGCCGAGGGCATTGCGTGCTACTTCACCCTGCCGCAGATCGGCGGCTGGAAGGGCTGGGCGGGCTTTGCCGACGAGCGCTCGGAGACCTCCATCGCCTGCCGCCAGGTGGGCCCGATCAAGTTCACGTCCAAGTTCTCGCAAGGCGACGACATCTACCGCGAGCGCCGCTCGCTGTTCTGGAAGAAGATGCAGATCGTGCGCGGCTGTGACCCGAAGCGCAACGTGCTGGTCTATCTCGCCTATACCGACCGGCTGATCGAGGGCTCGCCGCAGAACTCCACCTCCACCGTGCCGGTAATGCCCTGGGGCAACGAGCCGGCGCCGAAGTGCGGCGACTTCGTCAATCCCTAGGCGCTTGCGGCTTCACCACGCATAGGTGAAGCCCAGGCGCGCGCTTCCGGCCTGGCGGCTGCCTTCGAAGGCATATTCATAGCTGGCATTGCCGAACAGGCGCAGCTGTTCGTCGATTTCGGCCGAGAGGCCGGCATCAAGCTCGAGCCAGGTTGAGCCGCTGTCCGCCGTGAAGTCCACCGGGTTGGTCCCCTCCAGCGAACTGAAGGTGGTTTGCGGATTGTCGGCAAAGACGTGCCACAGGCTGGCGCGCAGCGTGACGTCGGTACGCTCGACACTGGACCCGAATTCAAGACCGAGCCTGCCGCGCGCGGCGAAGCCGTTCTCGAAGTCGACATCGCCGAAATCATCAGACGTGCCGTCGAGCGTGAAGTTCTCCAGGACGATCTGGCCCTGGGGCGTAAGCGCGGCGCGCTGGGTGACGTCGAGGCGGTAGCCGGTCTCGAGCGACAGCGACTCGCTCCAGCCTCCGGTCGAGATGGTCTGGCCGCCCGCCGAGGTGGCCTCGGCACCGGCGAAGCGGGTGACCTGGGCCAGTGCATCGGCATAGAGCCCGCTGTTCGAGATCCAGGTGCCATAGACGCCACCCGACCAAGCGCCAAAGGACGCATTGCCCGTGGCGCCGTCAGCCTGGGTCGCGGTATTGGCCCCCGCGGTGCCAAGCGCGAGGAACACACCCGAAGAGATCTGCCCGCCCTGGCCGTCGCTGGCGACAATGGCATCGATGCCCGCCTGCAGGAAGCCCGACGCATAGGCGATGTCGAGACCCTCTGCTCCGGAGCCGGTGACATCGCCAAAACTGCCGACGGCGCGCGCCCAGCTGGCGGCGTCGGCGGTGGTGGGTGCTGCGCTGGCGCCAAGGGGACCGCGACGCTGTTCCAGCGTGTCGACGAGGGCATAGGTATAGAGCCGCTGCAGGGCGGGAAGCGCGGTGTAGTTGGACGTCTCGACGCGGTAGTTGGGCTTGGCCGGCTCGGGCTCAGGCTCTGGATCTGGCCCTGGATCGGGCGGCGTCGGCGGTTCGGAATAGGTCGACAGATACCAGTTCTGCTGGGTGCCGGCGCTGGCGCCGCGCGTCAGACTGTATTCATAGGCGCCACCCGCAACGCGATCGGCCAGGGCGAAGGATCCCGCCGCCGTCTGTGCACCGTTGACAGCCTCGACCACCAGGATTCCGTTACCCTTCGTCGGTGCGCCGAGGCCCCCGGCATCTTTCACCTCAATGCCCGTCGCGCCGCTTGCCGTGTTGCCGGCGCCGGAAATGCGCAGGACGTCCGCCACCGGAGCCTCGGGAGAACCTCCGACGCGGGTCGCCAGCGTGCCGTCGTTGCCCGTGTAGTTGCCGATGATGGTGAAGGTGCCGATGCTGCCGGGCGTGCCGGGTGACAGCACACCGGCGTTGACGACATCGCCGGTGATGGTGCCATTGCCCATGAGCGTGGCGAAGCGATCGACCGTCGTATCCGACGTGAGCGACCCGGTGAGCAGCAAGGTGCCCTGCTCCACCGCGGTGGAACCTGTATAGCTCTGCGCCTCGGAAACAGTGAGCATTCCACGGCCGGTCTTCTCGACGCCACCCGCACCGCTGATGACGCCGCCATAGCTGCCATCGGTCGTCTGGGCGAATCGCACCAGGCCACTATTGGAAATATTGCCGGGCAGGCTCGCCGCCGTGCCCTGCAGCGTGGCGCCACCGCTGACCGAGGCCGTACCGGCATAGCCAGAATTGTCGCCCGAAAGGATCAACGTTCCCTGCAACACAGAGGTCGCGCCCGAATAGGCCAGCGCCTCGGTGAGGGTGAGAATGCCGGCGCCGGTCTTCTCCATGTTGCCAGCACCGCTGATGACGCCGCCATAGCTGCCATCGGTCGTCTGTGCGAAGCGCACCAGGCCACCATTGGAAATGTCGCCGGGCAGGCTCGCCGCCGTGCCCTGCAGCGTGGCACCGCCGCTGACCGCGGCCGTACCGGCATAGCCAGAATTGTCGCCAGAAAGGATCAACGTTCCCTCCAACACAGAGGTCGCGCCCGAATAGGCCAGCGCCTCGGTGAGGGTGAGAATGCCGGCGCCGGTCTTCTCCATGTTGCCAGCACCGCTGATGACGCCGCCATAGCTGCCATCGGTCGTCTGTGCGAAGCGCACCAGGCCACCATTGGAAATGTTGCCGGGCAGGCTCGCCGCCGTGCCCTGCAGCGTGGCGCCGCCGCTGACCGAGGCCGGACCGGCATAGCCAGAATTGTCGCCCGAAAGGATCAACGTTCCCTGCAACGCAGAGGTCGCGCCCGAATAGGCCAGCGCCTCGGTGAGGGTGAGAATGCCGGCGCCGGTCTTCTCCATGTTGCCAGCACCGCTGATGACGCCGCCATAGCTGCCATCGGTCGTCTGTGCGAAGCGCACCAGGCCACCATTGGAAATGTTGCCGGGCAGGCTCGCCGCCGTGCCCTGCAGCGTGGCGCCGCCACTGACCGAGGCCGGCCCCGCATAACCAGAATTGTCGCCGGTGAGGATGAGGGTTCCTTGGACCACCGACGTCGCGCCCGCATAGGCCAGCGGCGAACCGAGGGTGAGCGTGCCGGTGCCGCTCTTCTCGACCCCGCCTGGACCACTGATCACGCCGCCATAGGTGCCATTGTCGGTTTGTGCGAAGCGCACCAGGCCATCATTCGAGATGGCGGTGGGCAAGCTCTGGGCCCGCCCCTGCAACGTGGCGCCGCTGCTGACGGTGGTGGTGCCGGTGAAGTTCGTATTGTCGCCAGACAGGATGAGCGTGCCGGCCTGAACGTTGGCAGCCACGAGCCCGTTGATGGTGCCCGTCAGCTCCCATGTTCCGGCGTCCTGCTTATAAAGATACTCGAAGCCCGACATGTTGCCGGCAAGCGAGTCCGAACCAGCACCGTTGAGATAGATGTTATCGATTCCACCGCCGCCGGAGAAATTGCCGGTGATGAGCGAGCCGGTGTAGAGCCGCAGGTTGTCCGCGCCGCTCCCGAGATTGAGGCTGCCATAGACCGTACCGCGATTGGTGAAATCGATGCCGGCATTGGTGTTGCCACCGATCACGGTGGCGGTGCGGTTGGGATTGGCGAGCGAACCGGTGGAGATCGTGCCGTTGTTGACGACCGTAAGCGTGCCCGCGCTCTGCGACCAGATCGCAGCACCCGTCACCGCGTTGACCAGGCCGTCGTTGATGATGGTGTTGCCGGTTCCCTGCACGTTGACGGCCTCGGCGGAGACCTGGGAACCATTGGACAGGACCTGCGCCCCGCTGGCGATGGTGAGCGTGCCATTGTTGCGGAACTCGATGGTGTTGCCGCCGGTGCTGTAACCACCTCCGGCATTAGTGGAGGCGTTCTGCACCGTGCCGTTGACCGTGATTACCGCATTGTCACGCAGGCTGATCGCCGTATCGTTGCCTGAGGATATGCCGGCGCCGACGTCGACCGTAACGGTCTGATTGTCACCAGCGGCGGTGTTGCCCCCTCCGACGCGCGAGGTATAGGGATTGGGGGCAGCGGTGTTGCAGGTCGTGGTATTGGCGGCCGTGACGCAGTCGGCCCGCGCATCGGTCTGAACCAGGCCGACGCCCACCCCCAGCGCGAGCGAGAGCCGGCCGATGCCGACGAATGGCTGCTTCCTCAATGACGGGCGTCTGGTCGAGCCGGGCCTGCCGGCCACGAAGAAAAAGCCCCGCACGAACCGGGGCGGCTGTGCGTCCGTCATGGCCTGCCGCTCGAGAATTCCGTTCCACCGGCCGGATTGCCGGTGACTCACAACAGAAAACTTATTCAATAGGTTGTATCAAGTCAAAGCCAGCCAGCCGGATCGCCTTGCAGAAGACCTGCAGAATGATCCGCAGAACTCCCCGAACATTAGGTAGTTCTGTCGATATCAATCATGCAGCTTGCGATGAACACGACGTCCGCCATCTGCGCAGGCCTTCGAGGGGCTCTGTCTCATGCAAAGGAGTTTCGTCGGCCATGGGTCAATCATGGCCCGGACCGATTGCCGCCGCTGGCAATGGTCAAGGCTGGCGACCCCGGTTGGATTCGAACCAACGACCTAGTGCTTAGAAGGCACTTGCTCTAGTCCAGCTGAGCTACGGAGTCCTTGCCTGGTCAGTGCGTCCAGTTGACGGACCGGCCGAACTTGAAATTGTCGGAATAGGATTTCTTGATGACCTTGGCCACCGGGTTGACCGGCAGCACGTGGTAAGCCAGGCCCTCACGCTCGCAGTAGGCGATCGCCTCTTCCTTGGTGTCGAAGGTCAGCCGCACCTGCTGGCGGGTGTCGGCGGAAGAGGTCCAGCCCATCAGCGGGTCGACGGTGCGCGGTGCGCTGGCCTCGAACTCCAGAACCCAGTTGTCATACTTGGCCTTGCCGGACTGCATGGCGTTGCGGGCGGGCTTGTAGATGCGGACGGGCATGGGTCTGTTCTCTCTCGTCGAAACACGCGGGAGGCCGGTGGTCGGGGTGGCGAGATTCGAACTCACGACCCCCTGCGCCCAAGGCAGGTGCGCTACCAGACTGCGCTACACCCCGATTTCGGGCCTCCGATAAGCCAAGCCTCATAGCCACAATGGGCCGCCGGGGCAAGGCTCAGGGGGATGGCGCATCCTCCGCAGCGGCATTGTTGAACAGCCGGTGGTAGACGGTGTCACCGGCGCGGATGTCCTTCTTGCGGGCGGTGCCCGCCGGGAGCTCGAGAACCGCCAGGACGGGCTCGGTGATGCCGATGGCCTCGAGCGACTTCGGAACGGTGTTCTCGGCGATGTAGGCGATGGTGCCGTCGGCCCGGATGAACAGCATGTCGAGCGAAATGTAGGTGTTCTTCATCCACATCGAGACGGGTCGGGGCTGGCCGAAATCGAACAGCATGCCCCTGCCCTCCGGCAGGCGCTGGCGGAACATGAGGCCGCGCTCGCGGCTCAACTCCGTGTCGGCGATCTCGACCGTGAACATGGTCGCGTCATCGTCGGTGGCGATCGTCAGCGGCTCGATCTTGGTGAGGACCTCCTCCGCCCGGAGGCCGGCCGGAAGCAGCGCCAGAAGGGCGCAGAGGATCAGTGTCAGGGCATGGCGTTTCATGTCCCCACTCCTTCCCGCTCAATTGTTGCAGAACTTTGGCCTACTGGGTGTGGGCCGGGCCGCCTTCCAGCGTAAGGCGCACTTCCGCCGCCATCTTGCCCTTGGGGCCGTCGCCGAAGCGGATGTAGATCCAGCTGTCCGGCTGGAGGTCGGCGATCGCAGTCTTCCGCAGCGTTTCCATGTGGATGAAGATGTCGGGCTGGCCATCACCCTCGGAGGCGAAGCCGAAGCCGCGGGCGCGGTTGAACCACTTCACCTTGGCGCGGATCCAGGCACTGGACGGGGTCACCGTGGTGTGGGTGCGCGGGCGGCGCTCCACCGGGTTGATGGCCGTCGACGGATCCACCGCGAGAACGCGCAGGCACTGATAGCCCTTCTGACGAGCAACAGCCTCGCACACGATGCGGGTGCCCTCGAGCGGTGCCTCGAAGCCATCGCGCTTCAGGCAGCTGAGGTGCAGCAACACGTCCTGCATGCCGTTGTCGGGGATGATGAAGCCATAGCCGCGGCCCACGTCGAACCACTTCACGAGGCCACTCACCTGCACGATGCGGATGTTGCTGTCGAGCGCGTCGGCCTGTGAGGTTACCGTATCGCCCTTCAATTCGCCGCTCACCGCCATGTCACCAACTCTGTCCCCGGTGCGGCCTTCATGTTGCCCTGCCGCCATTCCGCCCCAATCTGCGCAAATCCGCGGCGTTTGTACAGCCCCGCCAAGGGTAGTGTGTGGAAAACCGGAGGTGGCGTTTCAGGACACTCCGGACGGCTTGCCCACCACAGCAACGCGGGCTCCGCAAAGACCCGCAAAAGCTGCGGTTTCGCGCAGTTGCACCGCAGGGCAGCGCGGGTGCCCGCCGATCAGAAGAGGCTGTCGCCAGCGCTGCAGCACGATGGATGCAACGCGCATTGTGCCGGCTGTTGCAGCGTGCGCCGACCCTGGCCGTGCCGTCCATCCCGAATCACGCAGCGGCGAGACGCGCCATGACCGCTTCGAGAACGGGCCCCGAGTCGGCATGGATGACGCATGCGGCAAGACCGTCGAGCCCCGTGGCCTCGCGGTTGAGGATGACCAGCGGCGTGCGGTTGTGGCTGGCGAGAACAGGAAAGCCGGCGGCGGGGAACACCTGCAGCGAGGAACCGATGGCAAGGAACAGGTCGGCATCGAGCGTGGCGGCGCGGGCATCGGCCATTTCCTGCTCGGGCATGGCCTGGCCGAACGAAATGGTCGCGGATTTCACGATGCCACCGCAGGAGGTGCAGGCCGGCGCCCTGTCGCTCGCGTCGATGGCGGCCTTCACCCAGTCGATCTCGTGGCGCTGGCCACAGGCGAGGCATTTCGCATAGGTGCCGTTGCCGTGGATCTCGATGATCCGCTCTTCCGGAATGCCGGAAGCCGCGTGCAGCCCGTCGATGTTCTGGGTGATGACGTGCGACACGTGCCCCAGCGCGAAGAGGCGCGCCACCGCGCGGTGGCTTGGGCCGGGTTCGGCCTTGCCGATCGTCTCCCGGATCACCAGAAAGCGCCGCCAGGCCTCGAGGCGGGTCTCTTCCGAGGCCAGGAACTCGCTGAAGTCGATGGGCTTGTACCTCGTCCAGAACCCGCCGGGCGAGCGGAAATCCGGAATGCCGCATTCGGTGGAGATGCCCGCCCCCGTGAATACCACCGCGCGCCGGGCACGCTGGACCATGCGGGCCAGTTCATCTATCTGTTCGTCAAACACGAGGTGACACCATGAAGTATCTCCACACCATGATCCGCGTCTCCAACCTGGAGCAGTCGCTGGACTTCTTCATCAACAAGCTCGGCTTCATCGAGCAGCGCCGCTACGACAACGAGAAGGGCCGCTTCACGCTGGTCTTCGTCGCCGCCCCCGAAAGCCCGGACGCCCCGGTCGAGCTCACCTACAACTGGGACCCGGAAGTCTATACCGGCGGCCGCAACTTCGGCCACCTCGCCCTCGGCGTCGACAACATCTACGACTATTGCGCCAATCTCCAGAAGCACGGCATCACCATCAACCGTCCGCCGCGCGATGGCCGCATGGCCTTCATCAGGACGCCCGACGGGATCTCGATCGAACTGCTGCAGAAGGGCGACGCGCTGCCGCTGGCGGAGCCGTGGACCTCGATGCCGAACACCGGCACGTGGTAACTCACCACACGCCCTCAACCTCATAGGCCTCGTCCATTCCCGGCCAGGGCGGCATGGTGACGCCGACGCAGTGCAACGGTTCCTCGCCGTCGTTGCGGAACTGGAAATGCGCGCCGATGGGAATGGCGACCGAAATGCCGGGGCGGAGATCCGCCATCACCTCCGCGTCGCCGAGCTTGCGCCACATGCGGCCGGTGCCGTGGGTGACGAGCCACACTTCCTCCACCGTGCGATGCGCCACCGCCTTGGATACCGAATCCGGCGGCAGCGTGAACTGTGCCATGGACCCGCGCGTGGTTGCGGCGAGGATGCGTACTTCCGAGCCGTCAGGCGCCGTGACGTCCGGCAGATGCGAGCGCTCGCGGGTGTGGAGGCTCATGCCATCAGCTGCCCGCCATTGACCTCGATCACCTGGCCGGTGACGTAGGCCGACGCGGCATCGCTGGCGAGGTAGAGGAAGGTGCCGGCGCAATCCTGCGCCACGCCGAGGCGCTGCATCGGAATGGCCTTGCGTGTCGCCTCGCGCTTGGCCTCGTCCGAGAAGCGGTCGTGGAAGGCGGTGTGGATCGTGCCGGGCGACACGCAGTTGACGCGCACACCACTGGCAACGAGTTCCTTCGCCAGCGTCTTGGAAAAGGCCGAGACGAAGGCCTTGGCCCCGCCATAGACCGCTCCACCCGGGCTTGAGCCGGTGCGGGCCGCGATGGAGGTGACGTTGATGATGTTGCCTGACCCCTGCGCCTTCATCAGCCGCGCGGCAAGCCGGCAGCAGTGGATGAGCTGCCGGCAGTTGAGATCGAAGACCCGGTCGATGAAGTCGTCGTCGAGGTCGGTCACCGGCACGCGGCCGACGAGGCTGCCGGCATTGTTGACGAGTACGTCGATGCGGCCGAAGCGGGCCACGGCCGCCTCGATCAGCGCCTCGGGAGCAGCCTTTTCGGTGAGATCCAGCTTCAACGTGGCGATGCCCGCCTTCTCGATCTCCACCAGCTCCGCGCCGCCACCCAGGTATTGCGCGAAGACCTTGGCGCCCGCGGCGGCGAAGGCCAGCGATGCGGCCCCACCGATGCCGGTGACGCCGCCCGTCACCACCACAACCTTGCCCTTCAGATCGTCAAACATGGAATCCCCTTCACTTGCCCCGCATCATCGAAGCCGCGGCGCGCCTTGGCAACAGCATCTTGCGGAGTGGGCGGGCTGCGCACATCGTTCCCCGGCATCGTGGAGACCGTGAAGGCCGCACCAGCCGGGAGCCTGCGCTGAGCCTCTAGCGCAGGCGGGCGACGCCGCTCTTGCCGTCGTCCCGCACCCAGCGGATGCGGTTCTCGGCCAGCTTCGTCACCGTGAAGCAGAAGGTCTTGCCGTCGTACCATTGCTGCCACTTCTGGCACAGGCGGTTGCCCGATACCCACCAGCGGCCGCGGTCCTTGGGGGTCATGTAGCGGCCGAGGCCAGCTGCCTCGCCGGAGCCGTCCACCGAACCGCTCGGCCGGTAGTTCAGAGGGATCTCGCCCCCCAGCGGCACGGCCAAGTAGATGCGCTTGCCGCTGATGAAGGACTTGAGTTTCTCGCCCGACAGGGCCTCTGCCGCGGCCGGCGATGCCAGCAACGCAAGCGCGAGCACGGGGACCGAGAACCGCACGGCCCGGGCGGACGTAAAGGACACTGTTCGCTTCATCGACAGAACTCCCCTGAGGTTGCGACCTCCTTACGCAGAAAGTAGTCCGGCAGACCGCATGCAAGCCTTTACCGCGCTTTTCCAGTTCCTGGCCTTCGACGTGGCCTGGGCCTCCGCCGTGGGCGGGGGTGCGGGCGGCTGGCCATGGCTGGGCACGATTCCCGCCCTTGGGCTGCTGGCGCTGCACCTGTTCCTGAGCCGCGCGGTGCTGTGGGCAGAGCTGCGGCTGGTACTGGCCATTACCCTCTTCGGCGTGTTGCTCGAGACCGGCTTCATGGGTGCAGGGCTCGTCGATTTCACCGGCACGCGCGTGCTGGGCGTGCTGCCGCCCGTCTGGGTCTGGGCGCTGTGGCTGGGCTTTGCCAGCCTGCCCAACGGCAGCCTGACATGGCTTCAGGGGCGGACCGCCCTGCAGATGCTGCTCGGCCTGGTCTTCGGACCGCTGGCCTATTGGACCGGGGCCAAGATGGGCGCCGCCGAGATGCCCTCAGGCGGGGCGCTCTTCGTCATCGGCCTGGCCTGGGCGCTGGCCTTCCCGGCCATCATGATGATGGCCGCCACCATTTCGCCCCGTCCTTCCAACCCGCAACCCGATGCCGATCAAGGGGCGCGCGATCCGCGGCGTGATGGGCAATCGTGACCTGCAGGCCTCGCAGGATCACCCCTTGTCCTTGTTGTCCTTGCGCCTCCGCGCCATGGCACCGATGATCGAGGATACGGCGGGAAGCACCAGGCCTGCCATCGCGGATCCGCTGCCGATGCCGCCCATGAGGGGTGCCGACCGGATCTCCGTCTCGATCGACTCGGCTGCCATGTCGCGGATCTCCGCGGCCAGCGCCATGTCGGCACCCGGCTTCACGAAGGCGGCGATCGCCAGCGCCAGCACGGCAAGCCCGATATTGATGAGGCCCAGCCCGGCCGGCGTCCACACCGGTCCCCACAGGGGCTGCAGCCAGGCGAACAGGCCCATGTTGACGAAAACCAGCCCGAGGCCTGCGAACAGCAGCGCGAAGCCGACGAACACCGACCGCTTCAGCGCGAAGGCAAGCTTGGCCTGAAGCATCAGCACTTCGCCGCGAATGATGAGGCGGATGTGGCGGGAGAGGTTGTTGAGGTTCATGGTGAGCTTTCTCCTAATGCGCCGTCAGGCGGCCGATGACGATGCCGAGCGCCAGTGCCCCCGCCACCGTCGCCACGGGGTGTTCGGCAATGGTGTCCTCGGCGTTCTCGAGCATCTCGTGAACCAGCCTGTTCAGTTCGGCGAGCTTCTCGCTCATCTCGCTGGCGGGGGTCGCGCCTTCGTCTGCTGCACGGGTCTCGCGCAGGCGCGACAGTTCGGCCCTGATCTCGTCCAGTTCTGCACGCAGTGTCTTGCCGGGCGCCATGATCCTTACCTCCTGCCCGGCCCGTCTTGGTAAGCGGAATGCAAATGGCCGGGCTTCAATTGCCGCGTCCCGATTCTAAGCACTTTAACGCCCGGCGTGCAAAGCTTCGCAGGACTGCAGGTGGCGGCCCACAGGGGCCGAGGCATCACGCCGCGCCGCCCGCCGGGTTTCTCCGGCATCCCCAGCAATAGCATCGCAGCGGTATTCCGTTCCCTCACCGGGCGCGGACTGCAAGGACGCCATGTCGACACAAGCTCTCGCCGGTGCGGAGGCCCCATCCGCATGCCTCGAGGTGTGGGATGCGCAACGCCTCGCAACCCTTCTCGCCGATGTCGGTGAGACGGGGCTCCGCGACATCCTTCGCCTGTTCCAGGCCGACCTGCCCTACCTCCAGGCACATTTCGCGGCCGCCGTCGCGGCGCACGACGAAACCGGTGCCCTGCAGGTTCTGGCCCTGCTGCAGGATTCAGCCGAAACCCTCGGACTGGCCGCTCTCGGCAGCCTCGCGCGAGAACTGCGCGCCGACCCGCTGGCGCCCGGCAACCGTGAACGCCTCGTGGAGGAGGCTTCACGCATCCGCTTCATTCCAACCCTCAAGCAGGCTTCCTAAGGATCATCACATGCCCGACAAGCTTATCGTCCTGGTGGTGGACGGCAACCGCACCAACCTCGCCCTGATGGACATGCTGATCCGGAAGCTCCCGAATGTATCGACACAGTTGCTGACAGATCCGCAGGCCCTGCTCGCCTCAAGCGATCGCATCACTTACGACCTCGCAGTCATCGCCTGCCGCCTGCCGGGCCTGGACGGGGTGGAACTCGCGCGCCGCCTGAAGGCCACGCCGCAGTTGAGGGACAAGCCCATCCTGCTGGCCGCCGATGCGCCCGATGCGGCAACATGGTCACGCGCCAGCGAGTCCGGGATCGCGGAGGTCCTCGGCAAGCCCATCAACCCCGTCGAGTTCCGCGCCCGCATCCTCGAACTTGCCAACCCCAGGTCGCGCCAGCTGGCCGACATCGCCCCATGGAACGACGCATCGGCGGCCATTCCGGAAATGTCGGCAAGCGAGGAGGAATACCTCTCGGCGCTGGTGCGGATCGCAGGATGCCGTGACCGCGAGACGCCGCTCCACAGCCAGCGCGTGGCACGCTTCTGCGCTATTCTCGCCCACAATCTCGGCCTTCCCGAGGCGTTCTGTCGCGACATCCGCCACGCGGCGCCGCTCCACGATGTCGGCAAGGCCGGCCTCAGCGACGCCGTGCTGGGCAAGAGCGGCCTGCTTTCGGCTGAAGAGCGCCGCGACATGGAGGAACACACGCGCATCGGCCATGCGATGCTGAAGGACTCGCGCTCGCGCGTTCTCCGCATGGCGGCCGACATCGCCCTCTGCCATCACGAGCGATGGGACGGAACGGGCTATCCACAGCGCCTGCGCGGCGAGCAGATTCCGCTGGCAGGCCGCATCATGGCAGTGGCCGATGTATTCGATGCGCTCACCAGCGTCAGGAGCTACAAGACCGCTTGGTCGATCGGCAACGCCTTCACCTATCTCCACGACAAGGCGGGCGAGCAGTTCGACCCTGCCTGCGTGGCGGCCTTCGCCAGCGGGCGGGACGAGATCGCAGAGGTGATGCGCGCCATGCCGGACCCAGACGATGATGCGGCCGATGCGGCCTAGGCGGGCCGGACCAGCGTGAACAGCGCGCCGCCGCCGGGGTCGAGTCCGCGTGTCCACTCGCCACCGGTCTGGCGAACGGATGTTGCGACTCCTCTAATTTCGCGCTTCAACCGCGGCCGTGCAACCTGACAGTCAGACCGGTGGCTTTGTCTATGTCCTCGGCACATTGACCGCCCGGGGTGTGAGAACCTATGTGGGCTGGACGCTCGATCCCGCCCGGCGGCTCGCCCAGCACAATGCCGGCACCGGCGCGAAATCGACCCGCGGCCACCACTGGATGCTGCTCTATGTCGAGAGCCTGGACAGTCGCGCGGCCGCCATGAGCCGCGAATGGCACTTGAAGCGCGACCGCCGCTTCCGCGCCGAACTGGCCCGCGGCCTGTGCCCGACGACCCTCCGCTGACGCGGCTCCACGGTAACGTTGCATTTTCGAGTACTCTTCGCGCGTGGTTGTGCTAGCATGACCCCTCAAGGTTGCGCTTTGCACAGGAGAAACGAGCCGTGTTGACGACCCTTATCCGTGTTTCCGCTGTTGCAGCGGCCTTCATCGCCACCATCGCCGTCACCGCGCCGGAGTTCGTCAGCAGCGCGGATGCGTCATCCTCCGTCTCGGCCCAGCGCAGCCGGCAGTGCTCGCAGCAGGCCCGGCGCTATGCCGACCGCAACACCCGGCGCACCACCGCAGCGGGCGCGGCGGGCGGCGCGGCCATCGGCGCCATTTCGAGCGGCAGCCGCCGCAACACCGGCCGTAACGCCGGCGTCGGCGCGCTGGTGGGTGGCGGTGCCGGACTGTTCGCCTCCACGAGCCGCTGGAACGCCTATTACAACTACGCCTACCGCAACTGCATCCGCCGCTAGACTGCTCCGCTCACGACAATTGCCGTCGCTCGTTTCGGCTAAGAGTCGGTGCGACCTTGAGTACACTGACTGCAATTTGAAGGGCCCAGAGCGGTTTGATGACCATGCAAGGCACAGAGCAGGCCGCCGCCCAGGATAACGGCTCACCTGCCCCCGGCATGATCTTCGTGCCGGGTGGTGAATTCCTCATGGGGTCCGACCGCCACTATCCGGAGGAGAAGCCGGCACACCGCGTGCGCGTCGACGATTTCTGGATCGACGATCACCCGGTGACCAACCGTGCGTTCGCGCGTTTCGTCGAAGACACCGGCTACGTGACCTTTGCCGAGATTGCACCGGACCCGAAGGACTATCCGGGCATCCTGCCGGAGATGCTGAAGCCGGGCTCGATGGTCTTCACGCCACCATCCCACCCTGTCGACCTCGCCAACTATGCGAACTGGTGGGCCTTCGTGATCGGCGCAGACTGGCGGCACCCTTACGGGCCCCACTCCTCGCTCGCCGGAATCGAGGACCACCCAGCCGTCCACATCTCTTACCAGGACGCGGAGGCCTATGCCGCCTGGGCAGGCAAGGCACTGCCGACGGAAGCAGAGTGGGAATATGCCGCCCGCGGTGGCCTCGATGGCAAGGACTATGCCTGGGGCGACGAACTCGTGCCCGGAGGCCGCTACATGGCGAACACCTGGCAAGGCCAGTTCCCCTGGCAAAACACCGAGGCGGACGGCTACACCCGCACCTCGCCCGTGGGCACCTACCCAGCCAATGGCTACGGCCTCCACGACATGATCGGCAATGTGTGGGAGTGGACCACGGACTGGTATGCCAGCCAGCATGCTGCACAAAAGAGTTGTTGCGTGCCGACGAACCCGCGCGGCGTGGCAGAAAGCCTGAGCTATGACCCGCAGCAGCCACAGTTCCGCATTCCGCGCAAGGTGGTGAAGGGCGGCTCGCATCTCTGTGCGCCAAGCTATTGCCGTCGCTACCGCCCGGCAGCACGCCACGCGCAGCCCATCGACACGGCGATGAGCCACGTCGGCTTCCGCTGTGTGAAGCGACGGGCGGCCGGATGATGGCCCGCGCCGCGACGAGAATGCAATTGCTTCTCGCCAAACTCGCCGGCGCACTGATCATCGTTTTCGCCCTCGCGGGGCTTCTGATCCACGGCGCGTCGGGCGAGGTCTGGGAGCGCGTCTACGTGTCGATCGCCGAACGGCCCGGCGGCCCCATGACATTCCGCTTCATCCTTCAGCCGGTGATGGCCTGCATCCTTGCCATCATCGACGGGGTGCGCGACGCGCGCACCGGTGCATCACCCTATTTCTGGGGTCTCCTGACCGGATCGGCGTCACGCACAGACAGGCTGTTCGACGGCATCATCGCCACTTCGCGCGTGCTGCTGCTCGGGCTGGTCATGGACGTCGGCTACCAGATCATCGTTTTCAAGACATTCTATCCGGGGGAAGCTGCCATCGTCGCCGTGCTGCTCGCCTTCGTGCCCTATCTCCTGATGCGCGGGCCAGCCCAGCGGCTGGTGCGGCTGTGGACCGCCCGGCGAGCGCGCGACGAGGACAAGACATCATGACAGAAACCGAACCCCCGCACGAGCCGCGCTTCACGGTCAAGGTCGCCGCCGAAACCCACTTTGCCTGGATGCGCACCCGCATGGCGGTTGAGCGCACCATCCTCGCCTGGGTGAGGACCGCCGTGGCCCTCATCGGCTTCGGCTTCACCATCGTGCAGTTCTTCGAGCGCATGACCAACATGCAAGGCTCGACGGAGGCCGTGTTCCCGCATGCGCCCCGCTATCTGGGCCTGGCACTCATCTTCTGCGGCATCGCCTCACTGGTGATTGCGCTGTGGGAATATCGCTGGACGCTGAACTACCTCTGGAACAGCGACTATGCGCCGATTGCCGGCATGACGAAGGAGGGGCGCAAGTCACCCGTGATCGGCGTGATCCTGGTGTTGCTGCTCGTCGGCATCTTCGCATTCTTCAGCGTACTGCTCCGGCTGATCTGAACGTGCTTGCCTAACCACATAGGGAGACAAAGCAATGGCGACCAAACCGAAGAAGACCAAGAAGCCGAACATCCTGGTGCTGTGGGGTGACGACATTGGCTGGTGGAACATCAGCTACAACAGCCGTGGCCAGATGGGCTATCGCACGCCCAACATCGACCGCATCGGCAACGAAGGCGTGGCCTTCACCGACTACTACGGCCAGCAGAGCTGCACCGCCGGCCGCGCCGCCTTCCTGTGCGGCCAGAACCCGATCCGCACCGGCCTCACGAAGGTCGGCATGCCGGGCGCCGATGTGGGCCTCCAGAAGGAGGACCCGACAATCGCCGAACTGCTGAAACCGCATGGCTACCGCACCGGCCAGTTCGGCAAGAACCACCTGGGCGACAAGGACCAGTTCCTGCCCACCATGCATGGCTTCGACGAGTTCTTCGGCAATTTCTACCATCTCAATGCCGAGGAGGAGCCGGAAGATCCGGACTATCCGAAGGACCCAAAGTTCAAGAAGAACTTCGGGCCGCGCGGTGTCATCCACAGCTGGGCCGATGGCAAGGGTGGCCAGAAGATCACGGACACCGGGCCCCTCACCCGGAAGCGCATGGAAACGATCGACGATGAGGTGACGCAGCATGCGCTCCGCTTCATCGACCAGGCGCACAAGGCGGATGAGCCGTTCTTCGTCTGGTACAATACCACCGGCATGCACTTCCGCACGCATTGTGCGCCCAAGCACAAGGGCAAGAGCAATGGCCAAGGCGACTACAACGACGTGATGGTGGCGCATGACGAGAACATCGGGCGCATGCTCGACAAGCTCGACGAGCTGGGCATCGCGGAAGATACCATCGTCATGTATTCGACCGACAATGGCGTGCACTACAACACCTGGCCCGATGCCGGCATCACGCCCTTCCGCTCCGAGAAGAACACCAACTGGGAAGGCGGTTGGCGCGTTCCGGCATTCCTGCGCTGGCCGAAGCACATCCCGGCGGGATCGGTGGTCAACGGCATCGTCTCGCACCAGGACATGCTGCCGACCTTCCTGTCGGCAGCGGGCGAACCCGACATCAAGGAAAAGCTGCTCAAGGGCCACAAGCTGGGCAAGATGACCTACAAGGTTCATCTCGACGGCCATGACATGCTGCCTTACCTGACAGGCAAGGTGAAGGAGAGCCCACGCAATTCCTTCTTCTACATCTCTGATGACGGCGACATTCTGGCCATCCGCCTGCAGGACTGGAAGGTGGTGCTGATGGAGCAGCGTGCCAAGACGCTGCAATGCTGGTTCGAGCCCTTCGTCAAGCTGCGCGCGCCGAAGATCTTCAACCTCAGGCGCGACCCGTTCGAGAGGGCCGACGAGAACTCCAACACCTACTGGGACTGGGTGATCAGCCACGCCTATATCATCTACGGCATGCAGGCCGCGGTCGCCGGGCAGATCGAGAACTTCAGGAAGTTCCCGCCGCGCCAGAAGCCAGCCTCCTTCAACCTCGACGCTGTGATGCGCACGCTGGAAGAGTCAACGAGCAGCGCCAACCACTGACGGCCGGACCATGTCTCGAAGCCACGCCCGGGCCCGCCCGGCGTGGCTTTTCCTTCGGCAATGACATGACATTTTATCGCCAAATGCGAATCCGGCGCAGCAATTCATCCGTAGTTTTACCACAAACGCGCCCGAACACATGTGCTCCACAACTGGAGGCACTCATGTCGATTACACGTCGTTCAATGCTGCTCTCGTCCGCCGGACTTCTCTCCATGTCGGCCCTCGCCGGACGGGCGCTGGCCTTCGACAATCCCGTCACCGGCCTCGCGACAATCGCCGACGACCTGTCGCTTGCCTCCGATGCCTATGTCTATGGCTATCCGCTGGTCACCATGGAGATGACGCGCCGCGTCATGACCAATGTGGAGGCGCCCAAGGGCACGCACGGCCCGATGGGCAGCCTCATCAAGCTGCGACAGTATCCCGATGCGAGCTTCCGCGACGTGACGGCGCCGAATGCCGACACCCTTTACACCACCGCCTTCTTCGATGTGGGCGACGAGCCCTGGGTGCTCGACCAGCCCGACATGGGCGATCGCTACTTCCTGCTGCCCCTGCTCTCGGGTTGGACCGACGTGTTCGAGGTGCCCGGCTCACGCACCACAGGCGGCGCCAAGCAGACCTTCCTGATCACCGGCCCCGGCTGGACCGGCACCGTGCCCGAGGGCATGCAGCAGCTGAAGTCGCCCACCGCCATGGTCTGGCTGCTCGGCCGCATCTACTGCACCGGCACGCCGGAGGATTATGCGGCCGTGCATGCGCTGCAGGATGCCTTCAAGCTGCAGCCGCTCAGCACCTGGGGCAAGGACTGGACCGCCACCGCCGGCAAGGTCGACCCGTCGGTCGACATGAAGACACCGGTGCGCGACCAGGTGAACGCGCTGCCGCTGAAGGACTTCCTCACGCTGCTGGCAGACCTCATGAAGCGCAACCCGCCGGCCGAGGCGGATGCACCGGCACTGGCACGCTTCGCCAAGATCGGCCTGACTGCCGGAACGGACTTCGACCCTGCCATTCTCGGCGACCACGGCACGACGGAGGTGCCGAAGCTGTCCTTCGACCGGATGAAGCTGCACTTCCTCGATTCCGACGGCGAAATGACGCGCATCAATGGCTGGAACTATACGGTCAAGGCCGGTGTCTATGGCACCGACTACCTGCAGCGCGCCCTGATCACGGCGATCGGGCTCGGCGCCAACCGGCCGCAGGATGCGATCTACCCCACCTCGCTCAAGCCCGGACTGATCGAGGATTATGATGGCAGACATAGATATGTGCTGCGCTTCCCCAAAGGTCAGCTGCCGCCGGTCAAGGGTTTCTGGTCGCTCACCATGTATGACGAGCAGATGTTCTTCGTGGCGAACCCGATCAACCGCTATTCGATGAGCCTGCGAACCAACCCGGCCTATGAGCCGGACGGTTCACTGGTGATCTACATTCAGAATGAAAGCCCCGGCAAGGACAAGGAGGCCAACTGGTTGCCTGCGCCCGAGGGAAAATTCCACCTCATGCTACGGCTGTACTGGCCGAACGAGAGCAAGCCCTCGATCATCGACGGAACGTGGATCATCCCGGCAGTCGAAAAGGTCTGACCGTCAGCAGCAAGGGTCCTTGCGAAAGCCGGGGCCCTGTCGCTCAGCGCCTCACGCCGGGCCGATCGTCGGGGCGGTCGGCCAACTGCACGAGAATGCCGCTCAGCACGTCACAGTCGACGCCGTCCCGATGCGCCTGCGCGAGCAACACTGAGCCTGATCCTCGTCGGACGGCACACATGGCATCACGGCCCCGCACCCTTCCCCTGCGGCAAGCTTCGCATGCCGCGGCAGCCGGTTGCGATTTCTGCAGGCCCGCAGCACGGGGTCTTCCAACAGTGTCGAACGGAAGCTGAAACCTGAGGAAAGTGGCGCGCCCTACGGGAGTCGAACCCGTCTTTACAACGTGAAAGGCTGTCGTCCTAACCGATAGACGAAGGGCGCCCTCTCTTGCGAGTGGCCGCTCTATAAGGGGGAACGGCTGGCTTGGCAAGTGTCACGAAACGCGCGCCGCATCCTCGATGTGGAGGCAGGGAACCCGGGCGCCGGACCAGTCGTCGATGGTCAGCCGGCCGGCGACGTGGAGTGGTAACTGCTTCTCGCTCAACAGCAATTCGCCGAGTTCCGTGCCCATGGCGCGAAACGCGACGGCTTTCAGCCGCTTGCCGTCGGACGATGCGATGGTGCAGCGGATGTGGTCGCCCCCGGCCCGGTCGGCATAGAGCACCCGGTGGGCCGGAAAGGCGAAAACCGGAGAGGGATGCGCCGTGCCATAAGGCCCCGCCTGCTCGAGGAGTTCGATCAGTTCCAGCGTCGCCGCCCCCGCGGACAGGGCGGCATCGATGGCCAGCGCCCGGTCCTGGGCGGCGGCCACCTGGGGGCCCAGCCTGTCCTCCAGGAAACCGCGCAGGTCGCCCAGCCGGGAGGTCTCCACGGTGAGGCCCGCCGCCATGGCATGGCCCCCGCCCTTGACGATCAGCCCCGCCTCGAAGGCCTCGCGCACCGCGGAGCCGATGTCGACGCCGGGGACCGAGCGCCCGGAGCCGGAGGCGAGGTGCCCCGCCTTGTCCTCCGCCAGCACGAAGCTCGGAAGGGAAAAACGCTCCTTGAGGCGCGCCGCTGCAAGACCAACGACGCCCGGATGCCAGCCCTTGCCCGACACCACCAGCACGCTGGCGCGGCGTTCCTTGCCCAGCATGTTGTCAGCCTGGATCATGGCCTGGCCGACCACCGCAAGCTCGATCTCCTGGCGCTCCCGGTTGAGGCGCTCCAGTTCCTGCGCGATCTGTGCCGCCTCCCCCTTGTCCTCGGTGGTCAGCAGGGTGAGCGCCATCGCCGCATTGCCGATGCGGCCCGCCGCATTGATGCGCGGGCCCAGCAGATAGCCCAGCGCATAGGTGTCGGGCTTCCGCTTCAGCCGCGCCACGTCGGCGAGGCAGGCCAGCCCCAGGTTCTCGCGCCGCGCCATGATCTTGAGGCCTTGCGTGACATAGGCGCGGTTCAGGCCCTTCAGCGGAACGACGTCGCACACTGTCGCCAGCGCCACCAGTTCCAGCCACTGCAACATGTTGGGTTCGGGGCGCGCCTCGCCATACCAGTTCTTCTGCCGCAACAGCTTGTTGACAGTGGCGATGAAGATCATCGTCACGCCCGCCGCGCAGAGATAACCGAGCCCCGACATATCGTCCTGCCGGTTGGGATTGATGACGGCATAGGCTTCAGGCAAGAG
Organism: uncultured Aestuariivirga sp.; assembly: GCA_964474665.1. GTDB lineage: Bacteria > Pseudomonadota > Alphaproteobacteria > Rhizobiales > Aestuariivirgaceae > Aestuariivirga. The sequence continues at coordinate 31,953 of CAYYTH010000009.1, read as the reverse complement.
TTCGCCCGCCTGGTGATGGTCGACGATGATGGTGGTCATGCCCAGTTCCGCGGCGCGCAGCAGCGGGTCATGCGCCATCACCCCGCAGTCGAGCGTGACCAGAACCTGGGTGCCCTGAGACTTCAGGCTCTCGACGGCCTTGAGGCTCGGGCCATAGCCTTCGGTGAGGCGGTCCGGAATGTGCACGGCACAGGCCGATCCCACAGCCTGCAGGAACAGAACGAGCATGGCGGCGGAGGTTACTCCGTCCACGTCATAATCCGCGATGACGCCGATCTTCTCGCCAGCCGTGATCGCATCGGCCAGCCGGGCCGCGCCCTTTTCCATGTCCATCAGCGCCGAGGGCTGCGGCATCAGGGTGCGGATCGTCGGATTGAGGAAGGCCTCCGCCTCGTCGACGCCCACCCCGCGCGCGGCCAGCACGCGGCCGATGATCTCAGGCAGTTCATGGCGCTGCGAAATGGCCTCCGCCATGCGCTGGTCGTCGAGCCGCGCCTTCCAGCGCCGGGCCGAGGCCGAACGCTCGACGTTGAGGAAGGCGCGTGGTTTCGCCTCGCCCGTCAAAGCCTCTCGATCCGGATCATGCGTGGGCGGCCCGCCACGTGGCCGTCCTTCTCGATGCGCTCCAAGGCGGCGCGCATGGCGCTTTCCACCGTGTCATGGGTGATGAGGATGAAGGGGGCGGTGGCACGCGCCTCGTCCTTCTCCAGCTTGCCGCGCTGGAAGATCGACTCGATCGAAATCTTCTCTTCCGCGAGGATCTTGGCCACGGCGGCCACCGCGCCCGGCTTGTCCTGCAGCGTGAGCGCCACGTAGAAGCCGCCCTCATGCGCCCTCTGCGGTGCAGGCTTGTATGGGCGCAGGTCCCTGGCGGGAACACCGAAGGCCGGGCGCAGGTTACCGCGCGCGATGTCGACGATGTCGGAGAACACGGCGGAGGCCGTGGGATGCGCACCGGCACCGCGGCCCTCCAGCATCAGGTCGCCGACGAAATCGCCCTTCACGACGACCGCGTTGAACACGCCATCGGTGTCGGCGGCAGGCGAGCCCTTGGGGATCAGCGTGGGGTGCACGCGCTGCTCGATGCCTTGCTCGGATGCCACGGCGACGCCCAGCAGCTTGATCTTGTAGCCCATCTCGCCGGCCTGGCGGATGTCCTCGAGCGTGATCTCTTCAATGCCCTCGATGTCGATGGCCTTGAGGTTCACCTCGGTGCCGAAGGCGAGAGACGTCAGCACAGCCAGCTTGTGCGCCGTGTCGAAGCCGCCCACGTCGAAGGTCGGGTCGGCCTCGGCATAGCCCAGCGCCTGGGCCTCCTTCAGCACGTCGGCGAAGCTGCGGCCTTCGTTGGCCATCTTGGTGAGGATGTAGTTGCAGGTGCCGTTCATGATGCCGAACAGCTTGCCCACGCGGTTGCCGGCGAGGCCCTCGCGGATGGTCTTGATGATCGGGATGCCGCCCGCGACGGAGGCCTCGAAGTTCAGCGCCACGCCCTTTTCTTCCGCAAGCCGTGCGAGTGCCGAGCCATGATGCGCCAGCAGCGCCTTGTTGGCGGTGATCACGTGCTTTCCCGCCTTCAGCGCGGTCTCGACGGCGGCCTTGGCCGGGTCGCCCTCGCCGCCCATCAGTTCGACGAAGACGTCGACGTTGGGGTCGGCCGCCAGCTTCACCGGGTCGTCGTACCAGGCAAGCTTCGACAGGTCGTGGCCACGGTCCTTGCCCTTGGAGCGGGCGGAAACCGCCACCACCTCGACCGGACGGCCGGCACGCGCCGTCACCAGGTCCTTGTGCCGCGCCAGGATGTCCAGCACCCCGCCGCCGACCGTTCCAAGTCCTGCAATGCCCAGCCGCAACGCCTGTTTCATGATACCCAATCCAACCGGTGAATCTTGCTCAACTGGCGGGTCTTATGGCGGGAGACGGGCGGGATGGCAAGGAAGGTACCTCTCTGGTGGTGGCAACACCAAAGAGGTGACTTGATTGAGCATGCTTGGCGTGCCCGAAAACCTTTTCGCACCCAAAACATGTTGAAAGATACTGCGTCGTTCTAGTATTGTTCCATAATAGAATTGTATGAGATCGCCCCATCTGGAGAGATTCGATGCCACCGACCACAGTGGAACTATGCGCAGGAGCTGGCGGACAGGCGCTCGGACTTGAGATGGCGGGTTATGAGCATTCCGCACTTTTCGAAAACGACAAATATGCTTGTGAGACCCTCAGAAAGAACCGGTCGCATTGGAATGTCATTGAGCATGATCTCTTCCAAAACTACGATTGGTCGAAATTTAAAGGAGTGGATCTGCTTGCGGGCGGCCTGCCGTGCCCGCCTTTTTCTGTCGCCGGCAAACAACTCGGCGAGGGCGATGAACGCAATCTCTTCAATGTCGGTATTGATCTTGTTGATCAGCTTCAACCCACAGCAGTGATGTTCGAGAACGTTAAGGGACTGCTTGAACCGCGTTTCATTGAGTATAGGCGGGCCATTGACGCAAAGCTTGAAAAACTTGGCTATAAGCCGCGGTGGAATCTGTTGCATGCCTCAGACTTTGGCGTACCTCAGCTTCGCCCGCGTGTCCTTCTCGTGGCAATCCGCAAATTTGCCGCTGATCGTTTTGAATGGCCTTCAGAAGAGGACAAGGTGGTCCCTAAAACGGTGGGAGAAACTCTTGCTGACTTGATGGGGGCAAATGGGTGGCGTGGCGTCGACGATTGGAGAGCATTAGCTAATAGGATTGCTCCCACGGTCGTAGGCGGCTCGAAGAAACACGGAGGTCCAGATCTAGGACCAACGCGGGCGCGAAAGGCTTGGGAGGAACTTGGGGTTAATGGATTGGGAATTGCCAATGCAGCGCCCGAAACTGACTTTGTAGGCATGCCGAAGTTAACAGTACAGATGGTAGCATTGCTGCAAGGCTTTCCTGAGAACTGGAGATTCGTGGGCGGCAAGACTGCGAGCTACCGCCAAGTCGGGAATGCGTTTCCGCCTCCCGTCGCGGCGGTAGTGGCTAAGAAGATACGGCAAGCAATTTCTCTCAAGGGCCTGGTCAATCTAGCTGCGGCGGAATGACATGGGCGCCCGCGACAAGTTGAGAGCTCACTTTCTGGCGAATGTTGGTCGAGTAATGGAAGTTGAGGAACTACGGCAGGTCGCTGGAGGTATTACGGAGTGGGCCCGCCGGGTTCGCGAACTTCGAAATGAAGAAGGCTTCCAAATACTCACGCATAATGATCGGTCAGCGCTCAAGCAAGGACAGTACCTGCTAGAGGAAACTAAGCCCCTCCCCGCCTTTCATCGCGGAATTTCAAAAGAACTGCGAGCTCAGGTTTTGGATCGCAATGGCTTCACCTGTCAAATGTGTGGAGCAGTGGCAGGCGAGCCGCACCCTGACAACTCCGGCAGAAAAACTCGGCTACATATTGGACACATTGTTGATAAGTCCCAAGGCGGTTCGGATGATTTTTCAAATCTCCGAGCAATCTGTTCTGTCTGCAACGAAGGCGCGGCAAATCTTACTGCGGACAGACCCACTGCTCTGAAACTTCTTGCACAGATACGCCGGACGTCGGCTACTGAACAGCTTGAGATACTAAGGTGGCTTATGCGGAAGTATCCCAGACAGGCGAACGCAATCCGGGATGACGGATAGACTGAACTCAGCGGAACGTGCACGCAACATGGCCGCGATTCGGTCAGCGGGCATGAAGTCAGAAATGCTTGTCAGGTCTCTGGTTCACGGCATGGGCTATCGCTACCGTCTACACGCTAAGGACCTGCCGCGGAAACCTGATCTCGTCTTTCGCCAACGCAAGAAGGTCATTTTCGTGCATGGCTGCTTTTGGCACCAGCATCGCAGGCCTGCATGGAAGAATGGCCGCCCGCCGAAATCCAATAAGGAGTATTGGGGCCAAAAGCTCGCCAACAATATGTTACGTGACAAGGCCAACATAGCGCATTTGAAGCAATTGGGGGGGTCTCGTTCTATGGGAATACGATGTGCTAGTTGGCGGCCCGAAACTGGAGGGCCGCATCCATCGATTCCTCAACAGAGAGTGATTACTCATGCAGACAAGACACAGACCCTAGAGGGAGAGGGATTGCGCGAGTTCAAATGCTACACATCATATCCTCCTCCCAATCGGGGTCCTGCACATGACGGCGAGCTGGCGCGGAGCGGGCGGACTCCCGAGGGCGTTAAAGTGGAATGCTGCACAAGCTCTTCCTAAAGGGCCTCAGCCTGCTAAATGCGGCCGCTGTTCAGCGTTTTACGGCCAACTTCGCGCTGACACACTGTTTCGGGTACCCCACCCCGCTCGCCTCGCTCGGACGTGATCCGCGCATACTTTTCACCTCCGCGAAAAGGACGCCCAGGTCGGGCCCGGGCGAGGTGATCACTACGGGCCCCCTCCTCATTACCAATTTGCCTTTCCGCCCAAGCCCTTTACACTTCCGCCATATTCGCCCTCCATGAGCAGGCCATGACGGACAAGACGCCGGAAAAGACGCCCGAGAAGCCGCAGGCCAGCAGCCCGCAACCGCCTTCCCAGTACACGCTGGCGGACCCGTTGCAGTTCGCCAACAACATGGCCAAGGTGTTCGAGCAGGCGGCGGGCATTGCCCGCATGGTGGCAGAACGGCCGAACCCGGTCCTGACCGAGGCCGAGACGCAGCTCACCCCCATGGAGCAGGTGTCCAAGACCCTTGGCGCCATCACCCAGTCCTACATGAATGATCCGCAGAAGCTGATGGATGCCCAGATGCAGCTGTGGAACTCTTATACCCAGCTCTGGCAGAACGCCTGGGCCAAGGTGCTGGGCCAGCAGCCCACGCCGGTGGCGGAGCCCGCCCGCAACGACAAGCGCTTCAAGGACAAGGACTGGCAGGAGAACACCGTCTTCGACTTCCTGAAGCAGTTCTACCTGATCTCCGCCAACTGGGCGCAGGACATGGTCAAGAACGCCGAAGGCGTGGACGATCACACCCGCCACAAGGCGAAGTTCTATGTCGAACAGATCGCCAACGCGATCTCACCCTCGAACTTCGGCTTCACCAATCCGGAAGTGTTGCGCACGACGCTCGCCACCAATGGCGCGAACCTGATCGAGGGCCTGAAGCACCTGCAGGAAGACATGCAGACGCCCGACGGGCGGCTCCGCATCAAGCAGACGGACATGTCGGCCTTCGAGATCGGCAAGAACATCGCCACCACGCCGGGCAAGGTCGTCTTCCGCAACGAGACCTTCGAGCTCATCCAGTATTCGCCCACGCAAGCCGAGACCTACGCCTATCCGCTGGTCATCTTCCCGCCGTGGATCAACAAGTTCTACATCCTCGACCTCAACGCGAAGAAGTCCTTCGTCAAGTGGGCGGTGGACCAGGGCCTCACCGTCTTCATCGTGTCGTGGGTCAACGCGGACGAGAAACAGGCGCGGAAGAGCTTCTCCGACTACATGCGCGAGGGCTTCCTCGAGGCGGTGCAGGCGGCGCTCGATGCGACGGGGGCCGAGAAGGTCAACGTCATCGGCTATTGCATCGGCGGCACGCTCACCGCAGCCTCGCTCGGCTGGATGGCCGCGCAGAACGACACCAGGGTCAACGCCGCCACCTTCTTCACCACGCAGGTCGATTTCGAGAAGGCGGGCGATCTCCTCGTCTATGTCGACGAAGAACAGGTGAAGTGGATCGAGGACCGCATGAAGGACAAGGGGTATCTCCCCGGCACCCGCATGGCGGATGCCTTCAACCTGCTGCGGTCGAATGACCTGATATGGTCCTATGTCGTCAACAACTACATGCTCGGCAAGGACCCGATGCCCTTCGACCTGCTCTACTGGAATGCGGATTCGACCCGCATGCCGGCGGGCGTGCATTCCTTCTACCTTCGCGAATGCTACATGGCCAACAAGCTCTCCCAGGGCAAGATGGTGCTCGACAACGTCCGCATCGACCTCAAGAAGGTGAAGATGCCGATCTACAATCTCGCGGCGCGCGAGGATCACATTGCCCCGCTCGCCTCGGTATTCCGGCTCGGGCGCTATTTCGGGGGCCAGACCCGGCTCGTGGTCTCGGGGTCGGGACACATTGCGGGCGTCGTCAACCCACCAGAGGCCAACAAGTATCAGTACTGGATCAACGAAAAAGGCGCGCCGACGGTGGAGGAGTGGCTGAAGGGCGCCACCGAGCACGCCGGCTCGTGGTGGCCGGACTGGGCGAGGTGGATGGCCGACAAGTCGGGACCCAAGGTGAAGGCGCCCACACCGGGCAGCGGCAAGCTGAAGGTGCTGGGCGATGCACCCGGGACCTATGTCCGGGCCCGGGCGGAGTGACCGCTTGACCCTGCGCGAGGCACGCCTATTGAGTGGCTGAGACAAGGACACCCATGCGAATCGCCCTGCCCTTTCTGGCGCTCGTCGCCTTCACGTTGCCGGCCCTCGCGGCGGAAGACCCCAAGATGGTCGCTGAAGGCAAGCGCCTTGCCGAGATCAACTGCGTGCGCTGCCACAACATCGAGGCCACGGGTGAGAGCCCGCTGACCGATGCGCCGCCCTTCCGCGACATCCCGGCCAATTATGACCGGCTGGAACTGATCGACGGCTTCATGGAAGGCCTCGCCGTTCGCCATCCGCTGATGCCGGATTGGGACGTGACGGAGCCCCAGGCGGAGGCCCTCACTGCCTTCGTGATCAGCCTTGGCACCGGAGCAAAACTGGCCGAAAGCCAGGAGGCACGCGGCTTCGACCTGCTGCGCAGCAACTGCGCGCGCTGCCACGCCATCGATGCCACCAGCACCTCTCCCAACGAGAAGGCACCGCCCTTCCGCGAGGTGGTGAAGAAGTATGATCCGGACGCGCTGGAGGAGGCATTGGCCGAGGGGATCATCACCGGCCACAACAACATGCCCGAGTTTGCCTTCGAGCCGGATGATGCGACGGCCATCATCGCCTATCTCGACACCCTCAAGACGCCCTGATCAGACCGGTTCCATGAGGCATGCACTGCCGCGGGCGGGCTTCGCCCTGCTGGCTGCCGTCCTCGCCCCCGCTGTGTAAGCCGCGACTCGCTGTTCTAGTCCTCGTCGGCATCGAGACGCGCGCTGCCTCCGGCGCGCCATCGTTCCAGCCGGTCGTTGCCGGAATGACCCCGTCCGCCGAAGTCGTCACGCAGCAGCACGGCTGCCAGAACGGTAACCTGCGCGAAGGTGATGCCGAAGGAGAAGCCAAGCACGAAGACCCAGAGAAGCGGGCTCTCGGCCCGGCCCAGCATCCCCCTGACGCCGCTCACATCGGCATATAGGAGAAGCGCGGTGAACAGCCAGCCGGCCGCCATTCCGATCAGCGACCATTTCAGCAGAAAGCGGATGAGGGGTGGCATGGAGGTATGATGCGCCCGGCGGCCCGCGCCGGCAAGGCGGTCACTTCAAATGTCGCATCACCCAGGGCGCGGTGAGCATGACCACCAGCAATCCCGTCACGTCTCCCGTCACGTAGGCTGCGATCAGCGTGGTGACCTGTCCGGCATCGACCTGCCCTTCGACCATGGAGGCCAGCAGGAAGGCGTTGACGGCCGATGCGATGATGCCGGCGAGAAGCAGGGTCTGAAAGGGTGGCGGTTCATCGGTCACCTTGATGTAGAAAGGATTGAACTGCAGCGCCCGAAGACCCTCGAACACCGCCCAGGTGGTGACGCCCCCGACCAGCGCCGTCAGCACCAGAGTCTGGGGGTCCCTGAGGTCCCAGAACAGGTAACCGCCCGCCAATGAACTCAGAACGAGACCCGGCACGGCCTTGCCGCCCAGCAGCGACGTCGCGAAGATCCGAATCCCATGCGGCAGGTAGAGCAGGCAGGCGAAGGCGCTGATGTCCGGCGCAAACCGACGTTGCACCGGCATGATCGCCGCCCAGACGCGGAAATAGGCGAAAAGATACAAGGCGAACAATCCGAAGGTCGTGACTGCGAAGTCACGGATCTCCCATGCGGTCAGTCTTCTCAACGTCCAGCCCTGTCTGATCGCTAACGCTTCTCATTTCTGGCACAGGATAACGTCGAGGCAAGGGAAATTTATTTAGGTAATTCAATGTTCTATTAAGGGGTGTCAAGCACGCCGGTAATGCCGCTGCAGCCCATCGCCGTGCTGAACTCACCGAATAGACCCCAGTGAACGGCACACACCGCCGGGGCCTATCCCTGCCGACAGGCTTCATCGTTACCCGAACACGAACGCAAGAACCGTGCGTTCGACAGGGACGTCACGCAACCGGCGCTGCCCGCTCCCTCCAAGAAGAAAGGGGCCGCCTTTCGGCAGCCCCTCTGAAAAAGCAGACTGAAATCTGCTGTGGCTTAGCGCTTCGAGAACTGGAAGCTGCGGCGGGCCTTGGGGTGGCCGTACTTCTTGCGCTCGACCATGCGGGGGTCGCGCGTCAGGAAGCCGGCCTTCTTCAGGGCCGAGCGCAGTTCAGGCTCGAAATAGGTGAGCGCACGGGCAAGGCCGTGGCGCACTGCACCGGCCTGGCCGGAAAGGCCGCCGCCGGCGACGGTGCAGTCGATGTCGAGTTCGGTGGCGCGGTTGACCGTCACCAGCGGCTGCTGCACGAGCATGCGCAGCACCGAGCGGGCGAAGTAGGTCTCGATCGGCTTGCCGTTCACCGTGATCTTGCCCTTGCCGCGCTTGACCCACACGCGGGACGTGGCGTCCTTGCGGCGGCCGGTCGCGTAGGCGCGGCCCTGGGCGTCGAGCTTGGGCTTCACGGGTGCTGCGGCAGCGGCCGAAGCGTTACCGGTGGCAGAGGCCACGCCCATGGCCTGGCCGAGATCTGCGAGGGATTTGCGTTCAGCCATTTCAGCCTCTCACCGCATTCTTGGGGTTCATGGACTTGATGTCGAGCTTCTTGGGGTTCTGCGCATCATGCGGGTGCGTGGCGCCACCATAGATCTTGAGGTGCGTCATCTGCTGGCGCTTCAGCGGGCCGCCCGGAAGCATGCGCTTCACGGCGAGCTCCAGAACGCGCTCGGGGAACTTGCCCTCGAGGATCTTGCCGGCATTGCGCTCCTTGATGCCACCCGGGAAGCCGGTGTGGTGGAAGTAGCTCTTCTGCTCTTTCTTCTTGCCGGTGAAGTGGATCTTCTCGGCATTGATGACGACGACATGGTCGCCGCAATCCATGTGGGGCGTGAAGGTCGCCTTGTGCTTGCCGCGCAGGCGGTTCGCAATGATGGCGGCCACGCGGCCGACGACGAGGCCTTCCGCGTCGATCAGCACCCAGTCCTTCACGATGTCCTTGGCTTTCGCCGAATAGGTTGTCATCCGATTGTCTCTGGTGTTACGGGGTCAAAGATAAAGGGCGCGAAACGATGAGGTCCGCACCCCGCTCAATGCCGGGGTGATTACGGGGCGTACCACTCCCTGTCAAGAAAAACCCCGGCAAATGCGGCAGAAAATCACTGTGGTAACATGATACCGCAATCGGTCCGCAGGCCCCGAAATCGCCCTTCCCCCGCCACAGGCCATGCCCTAGAGTTTGCCCTATCAGGGAAGCACAGATGACAGCTCGCATTTTCGTTTCGATCATGGCCGCGGCCGGTTTCGCCATCACCGGCGCCCAGGCGGCCATTCAGGCCCCGGTGGACGGGGTGCTTCTCGCGCAGGCGGCAACGCCCCTGCCCATTCCGGCGGAGCCCTCCACCTCCGGCGGTACCACGCCGCCGGCCGCGACGACGCCACCAGCAACCACGCCGCCGGCCGCGGCAACGCCGCCCGCCGCAACACCCCCTGCCGCCACACCCCCTGCCGCCGCAACACCTCCCGCGGACACGACGCCGCCCGGAGAGGCCATGCCGGAGCAGTCCACCCCGCCCGCCGGCCTCGAGGGTGCCGCACCCGATGACGAGGCCGCCCCCGACGATGGCGACACCCCGGGCGATGAGCTGAGCCTGGGCGAGATCCCGACGATCGAGACGATGGAGCTCACGCCCGAGATCGCCCGCCGCGCCCTCGACAGCTACATCACGGCCAAGGAGAAATACGCCGATACCGACCTCGACCAGTTTGAGAACCTGCAGGACTTCGTCGACCAGACGGAGGACGGCAAGACCTTCGAGATGGACATCAAGGCTGCCGGCTTCGCCAATGTCAGCGACTGGAACCTGGCGGTCACCACGCTGGGCCTGACCTACGGCACCGTCACCGACGATTCGACAGGCGAGCTCGAGCAGCAGATCAAGGAAGTCGAGGAAGACACCGAACTCGCACAGGACATGAAGGACAAGATGGTGAAGGCGCTGAAGGCGCTGATCCCGTCCGACAACAACAAGAAAATCATCGAGGACATGCTGGCCGACCCTGTCTATGGCCCCAAGCTGAAACAGCTCGACATCGAGGAAGAATGAGCACCCTGCTGCAGTCCGCCCTGGCGGGCGGCGTGCTGCGCCTGACGCTCTCCGACGCAGCGACCCGCAACAGCCTCTCCGAGGCGATGATGTCCACGCTGCGCCGCGCGCTCGATGCGGCAGCAACGGACAAGGCCGTGCGCATCATCGTGCTTGCGGCGGAGGGGCCGGCCTTCTCGTCGGGCCACAATCTCAAGGAAATCACAGCGCACCGCTCCGATGCCGACAGGGGCGCTGCCTATTTCGCGGCGCTCTTCGATGCCTGCGCACAGCTTATGCTCGGCATCGTGAACAATCCGAAGCCCGTCATCGCAGAGGTGGCGGGGCTCGCCAGTGCGGCAGGCTGCCAGCTCGTCGCCACATGCGACCTCGCCATCGCGGCGGAGGGCGCCCGCTTCTGCACGCCGGGAGTCAACATCGGCCTGTTCTGCTCCACACCCATGGTGGCCCTCTCGCGCAACCTGTCATCGAAGCACGCGATGGAGATGCTGCTCACCGGCGATATCTTCGATGCGGCGGATGCGCTGCGCTTCGGCCTCGTCAACCGCGTGGTGCCGGCGTCCCAGCTCACCGCGGCGGTGGACGAACTCGCCCGCAAGATTGCGTCGAAGTCCATGGTCACGCTGAAGACCGGCAAGCAGGCCTTCTACCGCCAGCGCGACCTTCCCCTGGCCGAGGCCTATGCCTACACCGCCCGCGTGATGACCGAAAATCTTCTCATGCGCGATGCCGAGGAAGGCATCGCCGCCTTCATCGCCAAGCGCCCGCCGCAGTGGACCGACGAACCGTGAACCACGACAGCTACCCGCCCGACTACATCCGCGGCATCCTCCAGTCGGTGCGGACCATCGCGCTGGTCGGCGCCTCTTCCAACGAGGTGCGCCCGTCCTATTTCGTCATGAAATATCTGCTCGACAAGGGCTACGAGGTCATCCCGGTCAACCCCGGCCTCGCCGGCCAGCAGATCCTCGGGCAGATGGTCCATCCCGCACTCAAGGACATTCCGAAGCCGGTGGACATGGTCGACATCTTCCGGAATTCGGAGGCCGCCGGGCCGATCACCGACGAGGCTCTGGCACTCGCGCCGAAGCCGAAGGTCATCTGGATGCAGCTCTCCGTCCGCAATGACGAGGCTGCCGCACGCGCCGAGGCGGCCGGGCTGAAGGTCGTCATGAACCGCTGCCCCAAGATGGAATATGGCAAGCTGTCCGGCGAGTGGGCCTGGGTGGGTGGTGATTCCGGCATCATTTCGTCGCGAAAGCAGTCGCTGCACGAAAGCGGCAAGATGCAGAGCCTCGGTTTGGGTCCCCGCAAGGGTTATTGATATTTGTCAAGTTTCCATCATCTGACCTGGCCTAGTTTGAACTGCTGACAACCGAGGACAGGAGCATGCAGATGGGCGTCGCCCCAAAGACCCGCTACGATGGCGTCGCCATGATCATCCACTGGCTCACCGCCGTCCTGATGATCTACATGGTCTTCTTCGGCGAGGATCTGATGAAGTCGGGCGAGAAGCTCGCCAAGGCCGGCGACACAGCCAACGCCACCTTCGAACCCTCGATCCACGTGACGCTGGGTGTGTCGATCTTCCTGCTCACCATTCTGCGCATCATCTGGCGGCTCACCCACACGGCGCCGGCCTACCCGGCCAGCATGAAGCGCTATGAGGTCGTCGGCTCGAAATCGCTGCATGGGCTTTTCTACCTGCTGCTCATCGCCATTCCCCTCACCGGATGGATCACGTTCGGTGGCTTCTCGGAGGAAGTCCCGGTGATGGCGCAGGCGCAGGTCTTCGGTCTCTTCGCCATGCCGCAGCCGCCCTTCACCAGCCACCTGTTCAAGGAACTGCACGAACTGGGCTCCAACGCCGCCATGGTGCTCATCATCCTCCACGTTCTGGCGGCGCTGAAGCACCAGTTCATCGACAAGGATTCGATCCTCGGCCGCATGCTGCCATGGTGATCTGACGCCTGCCGCACCGCGGCAGGCCATCACCCGCCGCCCCGCCCCACGAAATCCCTCAATTGTCCTCCGCCAAATCCCGCGATAGTCTGCCGCCACACAACAAACGGGAGACGACCATGGCCGAGAGAACACCGGGTTTCGATACGCTGGCGCTGCATGCGGGCCAGGCGCCCGACCCCGCCACCGGCGCGCGCATCACGCCGATCTACCAAACCACCGCTTACGTCTTCAACGACGTGCAGCACGCCTCCGACCTCTTCGCGCTCCGCGCCTTCGGCAACATCTACACCCGCATCATGAACCCCACCCAGGGGGCGCTCGAGGGCAAGGTAACGGCGCTTGAGGGCGGCACCGCCGCGCTCGCGGTGGCCTCGGGCCATGCCGCGCAGCTCCTCGCCTTCCACACCATCATGCAGCCGGGCGACGAGTTCGTGGCGGCGCGCCAGCTCTACGGCGGCTCGATCAACCAGTTCAGCCACTCCTTCAAGTCCTTCGGCTGGCATGTCGTCTGGGCCGATGGTGACGACCTCGCCTCCTTCGAGAAGGCGATCTCGCCCAAGACCAAGGCGATCTTCATCGAATCGCTCGCCAACCCCGGCGGCCGCGTGATGGACATCGAGGGTGTAGCCAGGATCGCCCAGAAGGCCGGCATTCCCCTCATCGTCGACAACACGATGGCCACGCCCTATCTCTGCCGCCCCATCGAACATGGCGCCAACATCGTGCTCCATTCGCTCACCAAGTTCATGGGCGGGCATGGCAACTCGATGGGCGGCGTCATCGTCGACGGCGGCAATTTCGACTGGTCCAAGTCGGGCCGCTATCCGCTGCTGTCGGAGCCCAATGGCTCCTATCACGGCCTCAAGCTGCACGAGACCTTCGGCAACATCGCCTTCGCCATCGCGGCGCGCGTGCTGGGTCTTCGCGACCTCGGTCCCGCGATCGCCCCGCTCAACGCCTTCCTCATCCTCACCGGCATGGAAACGCTGGGCCTGCGCATGCAGCGCCACTGCGAGAATGCGCTCAAGGTGGCCGAGTGGCTGTCCAAGCACCCCAATGTCTCGTGGGTGAACTATGCGGGGCTGCCGGGCGACAAGTACCATGCGCTCCAGAAGAAATACTGCCCCAAGGGTGCGGGTGCGGTGTTCACCTTCGGCCTCAAGGGCGGCTATGACGCGGGCGTGCGCGCGGTGTCCTCGGTGAAGTTGTTCTCACATCTCGCCAACATCGGCGACACGCGCTCGCTCATCATCCACCCGGCCTCGACCACCCACAGCCAGCTCAACGCCGACCAGCTCAAGCTCGCCGGCGCCACGCCCGACGTGGTGCGCCTGTCGATCGGTCTGGAGGATGTGCAGGACATCATCGCCGATCTCGACCAGGCGATCTCGTAACGCCAACACACGCCCTTCTCCCGTCCCGAGAGGGATGGGGGAAGGCGCCCGGCCGCAGCGGCCGAGGGCCTTGTCCCGCTAGGCTCGCGCGTCCTGCAGCACCGCCGCCCGCTCGCCGCCGAGCGCGCGGTGCAGGTTCCACAGGGCCGCCGCCAGCACCACCAGTGCGCCGCCCTGGTGGGCGAGGCCGAGCCACAGCGGCACCGCCCACAGAAGCGTCCACACCCCAAGGGCCACCTGCAGCAACACCGTTGCCAGCAGCATGCGGCTTGCGGGGGTCCGCGCCAGATAGGCCTGCACCGCCACGAGGATGAAGATCACATAGGCCAGGTTGCGGTGGTTGAACTGCACGGTCAGCGCATTCTCGAACATGTTGCGCCACCATGGCTCCACCGCCATCAGGCCCTTCGGCACGACGGCGCCGTCGATCAGCGGCCAGGTGTTGTAGCCGAAGCCGGCATCGAGTCCGGCCACGAAGCCGCCCGCCGCCACCTGCAGCACCACCAGCGCCACGATGGCGTATGCCAGCCACTGTAATCCCGTTTCCGGGGCATGGCGCGGCCGGCGGCCCAGCCCGAAGGCCACCCAGAGTATGGCCCCGAAGATGACGGTGGCCAGCGTCAGGTGGGCGGCCAGGCGATACTGGCTCACGTCCACCCGGTCGACGAGGCCGGAGGCCACCATGTACCAGCCGAGCGCGCCCTGAAGCCCGCCCAGCACGAACAGCACGCCGCAGCGGATGGCGGTCTTCTGGTTCAGCGCGCCGGTCACCGCGAAATAGGCAAAGGGCAGGAAAAAAGCGAGGCCGATCACCCGGCCGAGGAAGCGGTGCGACCACTCCCACCAGTAGATGAACTCGAACTCGGCGAGCGTCATCCCCTTGTTCACCTGCTGGTATTCGGGGATCTGCTTGTATTTCTCGAAGGCTTCGAGCCAGTGCGCCTCGGTCATCGGCGGAATGGCGCCCAGCAGCGGCTGCCATTCGGTGATCGACAGGCCGCTGTCCGTCAGCCGGGTGGCGCCGCCCACGATGACCATGCAGAAGATCAGCGCCGCCATGCCGAAGAGCCAGGCCCGCACATAGGGAAGCGCCGAGGTTTGCCGGAAATTGAAGGTTTCAGCTGTCATGAGATCGCATTACGGCGGCCGCGCCCGGCGGTTCAAGTGATGAAGAGCCGCAGTGGGGAGGACCTTGCGCCGCGCCCCGGCTGCCCCTATCCAGCCTGCCCATGACCATGCGCCGCCGCAAAGCCATCGGAACCGCCGCCACCGTCCTGTTCATCATCGTCTATGCGCTGGTGATGATGGCGGTGGGAGGCCACCTCGTGGTCGGCCGCGGCATGGCCTTCGAACTGCCCTTCTACATCCTCGCCGGCGCGGGCTGGCTGCCCGTGGTCATGGCCATCATCCGCTGGATGTCGAAGCCCGACCCGGCCTGAAGTTCAGCCCCCGGGGCCCTCCCCCAGCGCCGGCTCACTTCAGGGCCGGCGTCTCGTCCTCGAGGAGCCCCAGCGCATTGTTGTCATTCTCCGCAAAGGCTTCAACCGCATCGGTTTTCGGCCATTCGAAGCGCAGTCCGGCAATGTTGATGCCATGGCGGCCGCGATCGCGCACATCCACCACCTGCACAAGCTGCCGCGCCCCGTCGCGGTCCAGCCTGACCGTGATCTCGCCCTCGACCCCGATGTCGCGCAACGCGTCGGCAAAGCCCAGCGAGGCCTTGAGAAGGCCGATCAGGCGGGGGTCCAGTTCTCCGGCCATGTCCAATCCTTCCACTGCCGCGTTCAGGAAGAATTTACCGTCACCTACCACTGAAAACATCCTGAAACTTCACTCCGAAGTCGATTGCACCACATTAGGGTAATCATAAGTCGTTAATCCGAAATGGTTTTCTGCAACGCTTCTCGGTAAAGAGAGTCTTGCCGGAAACCGGAAAATCCCGTGCCCGGCGTTTGCGGCCTGCACATGAATCGACATTACAACCGTTTTCATGCGCAGACCTGACCACAACTCGACACTCGCCACCGGCCATGCCCTCATCGCAGCCGGCCTCGGTCTGTCATTGCTGGTGATGTTCGCGCTGCTGCTTGCCGGGCATTAAAAAAGGACCGGGCATTTCTGCCAAGTCCTTGTTTTAAATGGTCGGAGCGATTGGATTCGAACCAACGACCCCTATCCCCCCAGAATAGTGCGCTACCGGGCTGCGCTACGCTCCGACACGGCGCCGCTGTAGCATTGTTCACGCCGCAGCGAAAGGATTATTCGCGCCCTCAACGGCCTTGCGACGGATCGAGAATCCGCCGCGCCTCGCCCAGGTCGCGCAAGGCCGTCCGCAGCATGTCGGCATGGTTTTCGGACAGGCGGTTGACCACCACCCGCACCTCGCCCAGCGGCAGCAGCGGCTGGGCGAGCGGCTCTCCGGCCGTGCCGGATGCTTCGGCCTTGCCGCCCTTCACCCGGGGCGCCGGCTTCGACATGCCGGGCGGTGGTGCGGAGGCCATCTCGCCCTCGCGCTTGCGCGGTTCGATCTCACCACGGCCGACACCCGCCACATAGCCAGCGCCATCCTCCTTGAGGATCTTCTGGACGCCCCTGATGGTATAGCCTTCCTTGTAGAGAAGGCCGCGGATGCCCTTCAGCAACTCCACGTCAGCCGGGCGATAATATCGCCGGCCGCCGGCCCGCTTCATGGGCTTGATCTGCGGGAACCGCGTTTCCCAGAAGCGCAGCACGTGCTGCGGAACATCAAGTTCCTCAGCCGCCTCGCTGATGGTGCGGAAGGCGTCGGGAGATTTTTCCACCATGCGGCATCCCTCCTTAGGATGCGGCGTGCCGCGAAAGCCTATTCTTCCTCGGAGCCGCCTTCGAGGCCATTGATGACGTTCTTCATCACCTGGCTTGGACGGAACACAAGTACGCGGCGGGGGGTGATCGGCACTTCCTCGCCGGTCTTCGGATTGCGGCCGACACGGCCGTTCTTCGAGCGCACCATGAAGGTGCCGAAGGACGAGAGCTTCACCGTCTCGCCATCGACCAGATGCTCGGACATCATGTCCAGCATGCTCTTTACCAGATCGGCCGATTCACTGCGCGACAGACCGATCTGTCGGTGGACAGCTTCACTGAGATCGGCGCGGGTGAGAGTCTTGCCAGCCATTCTGAACCCCCTGCAAGGATTTAGAAACTACGGTGCCGCCAGCCGCCGGTCAACAGGAAAAATCGGGTAACTCAAGGGCTTACGGCTGAAGCTTCAATAGCGCGCCAGAACCGCGCCCCAGGTGAAGCCGCCGCCCATGGCCTCGAACAGCACCAACTCCCCCTTGTGGATCCGGCCATCCTTCACGGCGACGTCGAAGGCGAGCGGGATCGAGGCGGCCGAGGTGTTGCCGTGGCGGTCCAGCGTCATCACGATGCGGTCCTCGCGGATGCCGAGCTTCTTCGCCGTACCCTCGAGGATGCGGCGGTTGGCCTGGTGCGGCACGAACCAGTCGACCTCCTGCGGCGCCACATGGGCCATCTTCATGGCCTCGTCCATGACGGTCGCGATATTGGTGACGGCGTGCTTGAACACCTCGCGGCCCTCCATGCGGAGGTGGCCCACCGTCTTGGTCGTCGACGGCCCGCCATCGACGTAGAGCTTGTCGCTGTGCCGCCCGTCCGAACGGATGCGGGAGACGAGGATACCGGGGCTCGCGGGAGAATCCGGATGATGCTCCGCCTTCAGAACCATGGCGCCCGCGCCGTCGCCGAACAGCACGCAGGTGCCGCGGTCGGTCCAGTCGAGGATTCGCGAGAAGGTTTCGGAGCCGATGACGAGCGCGCAGGTCGCCTGGCCCGCCTTCAGCATCGCATCGGCAACGCTCAGTGCATAAACGAAGCCGGAACACACCGCCTGCACGTCGAAGGCAGCACCCTTGGTAATGCCAAGGTCATACTGGACCAGCGTCGCCGTGGCCGGGAAGGTGTTGTCCGGCGTCGCCGTGGCGAGGATGATGAGGTCGACGTCATCCGCCGCAACGCCCGCATGCGCGAGTGCGCGCTTCGCGGCGAGGGTGCCCAGCGTGCGTGTCGTTTCGCCTTCGCCCGCGATGTGGCGGGACTTTATTCCGGTGCGCTCGACGATCCATTCGTCACTGGTATCGACGATCTTCGACATGTCGGCATTGGTCATCACGCGCTCGGGGAGCGCTGATCCACACCCCGCGATGACGGACCTGATCACGGTCTTCGTCTTGTCGTTCATAGGCTGGCTTCCGCTGGGGCGTCCGGTTGTTTCAGCAGCCCCGTCATCAGTTCAACGTCGGTCTTGATCTTGTTCACGAGGTCGTTGCGCACGATCTCCAGCGTCACGTCGATGGCGGTGGCAAAGCCCAGCGCATCGGTGCCGCCATGGCTTTTCACGACCACGCCGTTGAGGCCCAGAAACACGCCGCCATTGTGCTTCCTCGGGTCCATCCGGTCCTTCAGCGCACGGAAGGCGCCCTGCGCCAGGAAGGCGCCGATCTTCGACAGCAGCGTCCGCTGCAGGCAAAGGCGGAGGTAGGTCGAGAGCTGCTTCGCAGTGCCTTCCGCCGCCTTGAGCGCGATGTTGCCGGTGAAGCCCTCGGTCACCACCACGTCCACCGTGCCCTTGCTGATATCGTCACCCTCGACGAATCCCATGTATTCGATGGGCAGCTTCGAATCGCGCAGGATGCGGCCGGCTTCCTTCACCTGCTCCTGGCCCTTGATCTCCTCGACGCCGACGTTCAGCAGGCCGACGGTCGGCTTTTCGAGCCCCAGAAGGCTGCGGGCCATGGCCTCGCCCATCACCGCGAATTCGACGAGCTGTGCGGCATCCGCGCCGATGGTGGCGCCGACATCGAGCACCACGCTCTCGCTGCGCATCGTCGGCCACATGGCCGCGATGGCGGGCCGGGAAATGCCGGGAAGCGTCTTCAGAACGAAACGGGCCATCGCCATCAGCGCACCGGTATTTCCGGCGGAGACGGCGGCATCGGCCTCCCCGGTACGGACCGCGTCGATCGCCAGCCACATGCTGCTCTTGCCGCGGCCGTGGCGCAGTGCCTGGCTGGGCTTGGCGTCCATGGTCACGAAGACGTCGGTATGGAGGATCTCGGCGCGCTGCTTGAGCTTGGGGTAGCGCTCGACCAGCGGGGCCACCCTGCTGCGGTCACCGACCAGCAGGAAGCGCACCTCGGGATGGCGCTCGGCGCAGAGCGCCGCCCCGGGAATCACCACTTCGGGGCCGGTATCGCCACCCATCGCATCCAACGCGATGGTCAAATGTTTCTTCTTGTTCAAAGCCTTGCCGATACCCGCCCGTCGCATCCCACGTGACGGGCCACGGCCCGCCACGCATGACTCAAGGCTTAGGAGATTGCCCCGTGAATGTCATTCCAAAAACGGCAGGACCTGCCATTCCTTGGGCTCACTCGCCCTTGCGCTTGGCAAGAACGGCGAAGGGTGAAGGCGCCTTGGCGGTCTCACCGTCCTCCTCCACGTGCCCCGGAAAGGCCTCGCCGGGCTGGCGCGGATAGGGGTCAAGGTCGAGGGCCAGGGTCTCGGCCACCACTTCTCCGAGGTCGATCCAGCCATTCTCGATGGGGTCGGCATCGTCTTCCTGCTCGTTGTCCACCACGGCGCCATGCGGCAGGAAATAGCGGGCGAGCGGTACCGAGACGGTTTCCCGGAAGGGTTCGAGGCTGATCACCGACACCTGTTCGAGGTCTGCCGTGATGTGGCCCTCGAGCTTCAGTCCGCCGCCCCGCCACGGCGTGGCCCGGATTTCGGCCGACAGCGCGTGAAGGGCCGGTATCTTGAGGCGCTTCGCCAGGGATTTCAGCTCATCCGGCTCCGCCGACAGCTTTTCGGTGGAACCCAGCTTGGGCACGCGGTCGACCTGCAGCGGCCTGGAAAACTCGACGTGCGGCGTGCGGTTCTTCATGGCATGGGCTCCTTGAAACTGATCTGCCCCCCGGCAATGGTGCCGGCATCCTGCGCGCCCAGGTGGCTGCGCTGCTCCCTCACATAGGCCGCCAGCGGCGGGGCCCCTGCGGCCTCCGGGTCATCCGGAAACACGTTGCGGGCCAGTGCGGCGGCAAGGGCGCCCTCCTCCCCGGCGGCCAGGGCTGCATCATAGGCGGTGACGCGGCCGTAGAACACCTCGGCCATCTTGCGGACCTTCTTGCCCACCGACACGTCACCCACCCCCAGCTCACGAAGCGAGCGGTCCATGTCGCTGAAGAACGCATCGACGAGATCCTGGCGGAACTGGGACTCCACGCCCTTCAGCCGGTCGAGGACGAGGTAGGTGTGCAACGCAAGCATGTCGAATCGCCCGTCCAGCGTGTCCGGCACGTTCCACTGCGCGTAGAAGGCCGGACGCCGCGCGGCAGCCACAATTGCCTCGTAACAGCGGCGCTCAGGGGCCGGGGTTCGGTTGAAAAGTCGTTTCAGGATCATGTCATTGCGTCTAACGGAAGATATGGTTCACGAGTTTCTTATACGATTCCGCCGGTCAGGGGATTAGGATCTAGATTGCGGCCCATGCAGACTTCCAAGACGCGCCTCGCCACACGCCTCATCGCCGCAGCGGCCATCGTCCTTCTGGCTGCCGGCTGCTCCACCAAGCTGGAGCACCGCGGCTACATGCCCAAGCCCGGCGCCTTCGACCAGATTACCAACGGCATGACCAAGATGGAAGTCGAAGGGATCCTGGGAACGCCCTCGACCACCGCCTCGGTGCAGTACAAGGGCGACAGCTTCTACTACATTTCGCAGCTCACCGAGCAGAAGGCCTTCCTCCGGACGGAGACCGATCGCTCGGTCATCGCCATCCGCTTCAACGAGGACGGCAAGGTGAAGAGCTACGCCCAATATGGCCTGCAGGACGGGCGGGTGATCGACATCAACACCAACCAGACCCCCGTCCATGGCGAGGACACCTCGCTCATCAGCGCCCTGCTGCGCAACTCCAAGGGCGCGCGCACCGGTCCGATGCTTCAAGGCAAGTTCTAGATCTGCTAGGCTGAACCCATGGAACTCATTCTCAGGGGCGGCCGGGTCATCGATCCGAGCCAGGGGCTGGACGGCATTCGCGATGTCGGATTCGCCAACGGCAAGGTGGCGGCGATCGCAGCGCGCCTCGACAGCGCCGCGGCAGCGGTTCACGACGTGTCGGGTCTCATCGTCTCGCCCGGGCTCATCGACCTCCACACCCATGTCTACTGGGGCGGCACGTCACTCGGCATCGACGCTGAGGAATTCTGCCGCACGTCGGGCGTGACGACGGCGGTCGACACCGGCTCGGCGGGGCCCGGCAACTTCATGGGCTTCCGCAAGCACGTGATCGAGCGGAGCCAGGTCCGCATCCTCGCCTACCTGCATGTGAGCCACGCCGGCATCTATGGCTTCTCCAACACCGTGATGGTGGGTGAGAGCGAGGACATCCGGCTGATGGACCCCGTCACCGCCGCCGAAGTGGCTGACCGCAATCGCGATGTGATCGTCGGCATCAAGGTGCGCGTCGGACGCCACGCCTCGGGCGACCAGGGTGTGGCCCCGCTCAACATCGCGCTGCAGGTGGCGGAGGAAACCGGCCTGCCGCTGATGGCCCACATCGACGAGCCGCCGCCCTCCTACGAGGAGGTGATCGCCATGCTGCGCCCGGGCGACGTGCTGACTCACGCCTTCCGCCCCTTCCCCAATTCGCCTGCCACCGCGCAAGGGTCGGTGAAGCCCGCCGTGCTGGCAGCGCGCAAGCGCGGCGTGCTGTTCGACATCGGCCACGGCATGGGCTCCTTCGCCTTCCGGACGGCGCGCGCCATGCTCGCCAACGGCTTCGCGCCCGACACCATTTCGTCGGACGTCCACGCCCTCTGCATCAACGGCCCGGCCTTCGACCAGGTCACCACCATGTCGAAGTTCCTGTGCCTTGGCATGAGCCTGCCGGATGTGATCAAGGCCTCGACGGAGACCGCCGCCTTCGCGCTGAAGCGCCCGGAACTCGGCAGCCTGAAGCCCGGCAGCGTGGGCGATGCGACGATCCTTTCGGTGGACGAAGGCACGTTCGACTACGTCGACGTGGTCGGCGAGCATCTCGAAGGCCGCCAGCGCATCACATCGCGCGGCGTGGTGATCGGCGGCAAGTGGTGGCATCCGCGGTGAGCGCTCCCGGTTCTCACCTTACGCGGGCTTGACCCGCGTATCCCTTTCGCCGCCGCACAAAGGATGCCCGGGTCGAGCCCGGGCAAGGTGAAAGATGAGGAGGAGGTTGTCTATCCCCTCACGATCCCCTCGATCTCCCCAAACACCGCAGGCGGCGCCACGATCAGGCTGTTGCCCTGGAACAAGCCGTCATTGGCAAGGAAATCACTCACCGTCGCACCCGCGCCTTCGCAGACCGCCAGCGCACCGAGCGCATCCCATGACCGGATGAGCGGCTCGAAGAAGCCGACGAGCCGGCCCGCAGCGACATAGCAGAGACCAAGCGCCCCTGAGCCGTCCCGATAGAACATGCCGCCCCGCTCGAGCAGCCGCGTGAAGCCGGGAAGGAACTCGTGCGGGCCGCTCTTCGGCGAATAGCCCGCATAGGTGATGCCCTCGCGCACCGACCGCGCGCTGCTGACGTGGATGGGCCTGCCGTTGAGCGTTGCTCCCATCTCGCGGCCGCCTGCGAAGAGCTCATCGCGCGCCGGGGCATAGACCATGCCGAACTGGATGATGCCGTCCTGCATGAAGCCGATGGAGACGCACCAGCTCGACATGCCGAGGATGAAGGGCTGCGTGCCGTCGATGGGGTCCACCACCCAGATGCCCTGCCCCGCCGTGTATTCGGTGGGCGGCGTCTCCTCGCCGAGGAAGGCGTCCTGCGGGAAGGCCTTGGCGAGGCGATCGCGGATGATGAGCTCGGTGTTGACATCGGCCTCGCTGGCCAGGTCCTGCGGGCCCTTGTTCTGGATCGTGAGTTGGTCGCGCGCATTGAAGTAGCCCAGCGCCAGCTTGCCTGCTTCCCTCACCAGGGCGAGGCCGAATTCATATCGCTCGTTCATCTCAATCCTTCCACAGCCAGGCCGCACCGCGAACGCCGCTCGCATCGCCATGCACATTGCGCAGGATCGGCGTGTGGAACACGGTGGAGAATGTGCGCGCCGCCAGCGCGGGCGGCAGGTCATCGTAAAGCTCGTCGACATTGGACATGCCGCCGCCCATCACCAGCACGTCCGGGTCCAGTGCATTGACGACGGTGGCAAGGCCCCTCGCCACGCGGTCGATGTAGCGCCGCCACAGCAGGTTGGCGAGGTGGTCGCCCTGGCGCTTCAGCACCATGATCTCGGCCGCCTTCAGTTCCACACCCTTGTGCTCCGCATACTGAGCTTCGAAGGCGCGGCCCGAGCACCAGGTTTCGATGCAGCCCACGCGGCCGCAGTAGCAAGGCTTGCCGGGGATTTCGGTCGTGTCCGGAAAGGGCAGCGGATTGTGGCCCCATTCGCCGCCCGAATTGTTGGGACCATGGTGGGCGCGGCCATTGACCGCGATGCCGGCGCCGACGCCCGATCCGAGGATCACCGCGAAAACGACATTGTAACCGGCCCCTGCCCCGTCCACGGCTTCGGAAGCCGCGAAGCAGTCGGCGTCGTTCTCGACCCTGATCTCGCGTTCCAGCGCCTTGTGGAGGTCGGCCTCGACCGGCTTGCCGAGGATCCATGTCGAGCTCGCGCCCTTGCCGAGCCGGCTCTTCGGTTCGAGCGAGCCCGGAATGCCGATACCAACTTTTCCCGTGCGCCCCGTCTTCGCTTCCAGCGCATCGACCATCGTGCGGATCGCTGTCAGGCAGCCTTCATAATCATGGCGCGGCGTCGCCTCGCGCAGGCGCAACAACTCGCGCCCGTCGCGCTCCATCGCAACGCCCTCGATCTTGGTGCCGCCCCAGTCGATTCCGATCAGCATGTGTCGCATTTCACAGTGGCATGGGGGAATAGGCAAGCACATTCACCCGCACATATCACTCAGCTCCCTTTCACCTTCGCCGGACTTGATCCGGCGATCCTCGTCGTGGGACCGCAAGAAGATGCGCGGGTCAAGCCCGCGCAAGGTGATGGGTGGGGAGTTTTCCCAAAACAAAATCCCGCGCGGATCGCTCCGCGCGGGGCCTTGTCGATCAAACGTGGTGCTTAGTGACCGGCCAGGACGGCCAGCAGCAGCAGTGCCACGATGTTGGTGATCTTGATCATCGGGTTCACGGCGGGGCCCGCCGTGTCCTTGTAGGGGTCGCCGACGGTGTCACCCGTCACCGAGGCCTTGTGGGCGTCGGAACCCTTCAGGTGCTTCACGCCGTGGGAGTCGACGAAGCCGTCCTCGAAGGACTTCTTCGCATTGTCCCAGGCGCCGCCGCCCGCCGTCATCGAGATGGCGACGAAGAGGCCCGTCACGATCACGCCCATCAGCATGGCACCGACGGCCGAGAAGGCCGCGGCCTGGCCGGCGATGGCGTTGATGACGAAGTAGACGACGATCGGCGAGAGCACGGGAAGGAGCGACGGGATGATCATTTCCTTGATCGCCGCCTTGGTCAGCATGTCCACGGCGCGGCCGTAGTCAGGCTTGTCCTTGCCGGTCATGATGCCCGGCTTTTCCTTGAACTGACGGCGCACCTCGACGACGACCGACTGGGCCGCACGGCCCACTGCGGTCATCGACATTCCGCCGAACAGGTAGGGGAGAAGACCGCCGAACAGCAGACCGACGACCACCCACGGGCTCGAGAGATCGAAGCTCACGGGCACATCGGCGAAGTAGGTCTTGAGGTCCTGCGTGTAGGCGGCGAAGAGCACCAGCGCGCCAAGGCCCGCCGAACCGATGGCATAACCCTTGGTCACGGCCTTGGTGGTGTTGCCCACGGCGTCCAGCGCGTCGGTGTTGTGGCGCACTTCCTTCGGAAGCCCCGCCATTTCGGCGATGCCGCCGGCGTTGTCGGTGACGGGGCCGAAGGCGTCGAGCGCCACGATCATGCCGGCCAGCGCCAGCATGGTGGTGACCGCCACGGCGGTGCCGAAGAGGCCGGCGAGCAGGTAGGTCACGATGATGCCGGCGACGATGACGAGCGCCGGAAGGGCGGTCGCCTCCATCGAGACGGCGAGACCCTGGATCACGTTGGTGCCGTGACCGGTGATCGACGCCTCGGCGATCGAATTGACCGGGCGCTTGCCGGTGCCGGTGTAGTATTCGGTGATCCAGATGATCGCAGCGGTGATGACGAGACCAGCCACGCCGCACCAGAACAGGTGCATCGGGGTGAAGCCGCCGAGATCGACCGACATGCCGCCGAAGACGAGGTTCATCACGGGATAGAGCGCGATGAGAGAGAGCACGCCCGTCGCGATCACGCCCTTGTAGAGCGCGCCCATGATGTTGTTGGAGGCACCGAGCTTGACGAAATAGGTGCCGATGATCGACGTCACCACGCAGGCGCCGCCGATAGCCAGCGGCAGCACCATGCCGGCGAGCTTGAACTCGGCCGGGAGGGCGATGGCCGCGAGCACCATGGTGGCCACGGTGGTCACCACATAGGTCTCGAACAGGTCGGCCGCCATGCCGGCGCAGTCGCCGACATTGTCACCGACGTTGTCGGCGATGGTGGCGGGGTTGCGCGGATCATCCTCGGGGATGCCAGCCTCGACCTTGCCGACCATGTCGCCGCCGACGTCCGCACCCTTGGTGAAGATGCCGCCGCCGAGACGGGCGAAGATCGAGATCAGCGAGGCGCCGAAGGAGAGCGAGACGAGCGCATCAATGACGGTGCGGCTCGTCGGGTCCAGCCCAAGCGAGTCCTTGAGGAAGCCGAAATAGAGGGTGACGCCGAGAAGGCCCAGGCCCGCCACGAGGAGGCCCGTCACCGCGCCCGCCTTGAAGGCGAGGTCGAGGCCGCCGGCCAGCGACTTGGTGGCCGCCTGCGCCACGCGCACGTTGGCGCGCACCGAGACGTTCATGCCGATGAAGCCCGCGAGGCCCGACAGAATGGCGCCGATGGCAAAGCCAATGGCCGACCATTGGCCGAGCAGGAGCCATGCGAGGACGAAGATCACCACGCCGACGATGCCGATGGTGGTGTACTGACGGTTCAGATAGGCCTTGGCGCCTTCGCGCACGGCAGCCGAGATCTCCTGCATACGGGGCGTGCCGGCGTCGGCGGCCATGAGGCCGCGCGTCGTCACAATGCCGTACACGATGGAGAGCGCGCCTGCGAGCACGATCAACCAGAGTGCAGTGGTCATGATAAACCCTTATTTTTGTTCGCGTTTCCCCGGAGCCCCTGTGACGGAATCATCCGCCTTATCCCTGCCCCGAAAGGTCACAAAGGTATGGCGCATCAAGGCCTTGGTGGCAACCACCAGAAAAACCCCAGAGAAAGGCCAGATCCAGCCCTAAATCGGGCGCATTCTAGGGTTATATTCTTAGCCCTCACGGGGACGGAGGGCGACGTGAAGGTTTGGCTGGCGGGGTTGATTTCCATTGTGCTTCTGGCGGTTCTGGGCAGCGCGACCCTGCCCCGGAGCATTGCCGCGGCCAGCTATCTGACGGGCCCCCGCGACGAGGCGGCGGTGGCCTCCTACCTCCTCACCCACAAGACTGCCGAGGACTACACCGCCGCCGCCGAGCGGGCGCTCGCGGACAAGGACGAGGACCTCGCCGCCTCCATCGCCCGGCTGGCGGCGGCGCGCGGCGTGGCGCTGCCCGTCCCCCTCGCCGCCCGGATCAGGACGGCGCAGGAGGAGGCCTCCGCCCGCAAGGGCAGCGATGCCTGGAACGGCTTCCTGACCGGCGACGCCCCCAACGAGGCGGCCTTGGCCGGAGCGGTTGCCGCCGACCTGACCGGCGTGGGTGACCTGCGCGATCTCTACACCCAGGCGGCGCGCTATGTTTCAGGCGAAGAGGTTGACCCGCTGATCATCGGGCTTGCCACGGTGGGGCTCGGCCTCACCGCAGCCACGGTGGCGACACTGGGCGCCGCCGCGCCCGAAAAGGCCGGGGTGAGCACGCTGAAGGCGGTGAAGCGCGCCGGGCGCCTGTCGCCGCTGCTGGCCCGCGAGGTGGGCGTGGTCGCCGCCAACGCGCTGGACGGACAAGCGCTGCGGCTGGTGGGCACGTCGATGGCGCGCCTCGACCTCGCCGCCGCGCGCGCCGCTTCAGGCCGCGTGCTGAAGGCCGAAGCCGTGACCACGCTGAAGGGCCTCGGCGCGGACGTGGCGACCATCGGCGGCAATGCCGGATACCGCACCACCGTGGCGGCACTGGGCACGGCGACATCGGCCCGGGAAATGGGCGTGATCGCAAAGCTGTCGACGCGCTTCGGAACGGCGACGCGCGCCGTATTGGTGCTGGGCGGCGGCGTGCTGACCTTTGCCAGCTACGCGCTGACGGCGACCCTGTGGTCGCTGTGGCTGGTGCTGTGGGTGGTGGGCGTGATGTTCGGTGCGGCGAAGCTGGGACGCAAGATCGGAAGGTGGATCTGGCCGAGGCCGATGCCGCGGATCAGACCCGCATAGAATTCCCCTTCATGGGCGTCATCCCGGGGAAGGCCGGGAACCAGCTTCCCTGTCGACACCCAAAGCTGGACCCCGGCCTTCGCCGGGGTGACGAGCGAGAGGATACGGATGCCGCGCCAGCCAGACGATCATCACGAGTGCCAGCACAACCATCGGGAAGACGGCATAGTTCACGCCCTCCCAGCCGAACCAGGCCAGCAGCTTGCCGGCCATCAGCGAGGTGATGGCGGTCGTGGTGAAGACGAGGAAGTCGTTGAGACCCTGGGCCTTGTTCTTCTCATCCGGCTCATAGGTTTCGGTCAGCATGGTGGTGCCGCCGATATAGCCGAAGTTCCAGCCCAGCCCGAGGAGCACGAGGCCGATGGCGAAGTTCTCGAAATGTATGCCGAGCAGGCCTGACACCGCCGCTCCGACCAGCAGCAGCATGCCGATGGCGGAAATTTTCTCCGCACCGAAGCGCTGGATCAGGGACCCGGTGAAGAAGCTCGGCACGAACATGGCAAGCGCGTGCCACTGGATGACCCAGCTCGAATCCTGCACCGAGAAGCCGCAGCCGAGCATGGCCACGGGTGTTGCCGTCATCACCAGCACCATGATGCCGAAGGCAAGCATGGCCGTCATCGCCGCCACGATGTAGCGCGGCTGGCGGGCGATGACGCTCAAGGGCCGGCCCGAGGGCGCGTCATGCTTCTGGGTGAGCGGAATGTCGATGAAGAGCAGGATGCCCGCGCCGATCACCCCGAGCACGCCCATGACGACCCATGTGCCGGCAAAGGTGACGGGCGCGAAGAGATTGGTCGTGGCCATCACCATGAAGGTGCCGACGAGTGCGGCGATGATGCCGCCCGTCATCACCCAGGAGATCGCCTTGGGGCGGAAGGCGGGGCTTGCCGTGTCGGCGGCGGCGAAGCGGTAATAGGAGGCGGAGGCCTGGTAGATGCCGGTGATCAGGCAGCCCAGCAGGAACAGCCCGAAGCTGCGCTGGAAGATCGCATAGGCGCCGATGAAGGCGCCGGCGGCCCCCGCCAGCGCGCAGAGCACGAAGCCGGCGCGGCGGCCGATGCGGCGCATCATCAGCGAGATCGGGAAGGTGGTGAGCGCGGTGCCGACGATCGACAGCGCCATGGGCAGCGTGGCCCAGGCGGCACTGGGGGCGATCGTCGAGCCGACGAGGCCCGAAGTCACGACGAGTGCGGTGGAGGTCGCCCCGAAGATCGCCTGCGAAGCAGCAAGGATGATCGCGTTGCGGCGGGCCTTGGCGTCGTCGAAGGCGGGGGCCTCCGCCGTCACGCCGTGAATTCCTTCGGCCGCGACTGGCGGGCCAGCTTGTTCAGCACGCCGTTGACGAAGCGCGGCTCTTCCGCGCCGAAAAAGGCATCCGCCACGTCGACATATTCGCTGATCGCCACCTTCGCCGGCACGCGCTCCATGAACATCAGCTCATAGGCGCCGGCGCGCAGGATGGCGCGGACGGTCGAGTCCAGACGGTGCAGCGGCCAGTCCTTGTCGAGGATCTTGTCGACGGTCGGGTCGATGGCTTTCTGCTCGCGCACCACGCCGTCGACCACCTCTTTCAGGTGGCGATAGTCGGCCTCGCCGCACTGGCCGTCCTCGAAGTTCTCACCCGAGGCGCGGGAGGAAAACTGCGCCAGCGTCTCGCCGACGTCGGAGCCCGAAAGGTCCATCTGGTAGAGCGCCTGGACGGCGCCAAGCCTTGCGGCGGAGCGGCGCTCGCGCGGGTACTTGTTGTTGTCGTTGTCGCTCACGAGGCAGCCATCGTGTCGAGGCCGGCGGCCTTGCGGCCCATCAGGCGGGAAAAGCGGATCATGTGGAGGGCAGCCTCGGCAGCGCCGCCGCCCTTGTCCATGTCGTCGACCTTGGCGCGGGCCCAGGCCTGGGCCTCGTTCTCGCAGGTGAGGATGCCGTTGCCGATGCACAGGCCCTCGAGGGTGAGGTCCATGATGCCGCGGGCACTTTCTTCCGACACGATGTCGTAATGCGTTGTCTCGCCCCGCAGCACACAGCCCAGCGCCACGTAGCCATGATAATGGCCGGTTTCATGCGCCATGGCGATGGCGCCGGGGATTTCCAGCGCGCCCGGAACGGCCATGCGCTCCCAGGTGGCGCCGGCGCGCTCGATGGCGGCGATGGCGCCGCGGCACATCTCGTCGCAGAGATCGCCGTAGAAGCGGGCTTCGAGGATCAGCAGATGGGCGCGGACCTGTTCGACCGGCGCGGTGGATTTTTCGACTTTCATGACGCTTTGTACTCGGTGAGGCGGGCCACATAGCGCGCCAGCATGTCGATTTCAATGTTGACCCGCTGGCCGACCTTCATGGTGCCCCAGGTGGTGACGGCCTGGGTGTGCGGGATGATGTTGACGCCGAAGAGATTGCCCTCGACCTCGTTGACGGTGAGGGAGGTGCCGTCGATCGCCACCGAGCCCTTGGGCGCGATGAAGCGGGCGATTTCATGCGGCACACGGAAGCGGAAGCGCATCGAGTCCCCCTCCGGGGTGATGGAGACGATCTCACCCAGGCCATCGACATGGCCCGAGACGATGTGGCCGCCCAGCTCGTCGCCGATCTTGAGGGCGCGCTCGAGGTTGATGCGGGTGCCCTGCCCCCAGTCACCCAGCGTGGTCTTGGAGAGCGTTTCGGCCGAGGCCTGGATGGCGAACCAGTCCGGCCCCTTCTCGATCACGGTCAGGCAGCAGCCGTTGCAGGCGATGGAGGCCCCCATGTCGACGGTCGAAAGATCATAGGCGGTGGCGATCTCGAAGCGCGTGTCGCCCGCCTTGTGGACGGCGCGCACGGTGCCGATGTCGGTGATGATGCCGGTGAACATGGGTAAGGTCTGCGTTTCGACTTGCCAGTTGTCATTCCCCTCCCCCCTGTGGGGAGGGGCGGGGGTGGGGGTCGCGCCGCTGGGGTGGTGCCTGAGCCAGAGCTTCCGGCATCACCCCCACCCCTGCCCCTCCCCACAAGGGGGAGGGAGAACAGGATGGTCAGGGCAGAACGCGACTATGGGCGCGTCTCATAAACCGTCAGGAGGTCGCTCCCAAGCTTTTCCTGCTCCAGCTCGGCGAATGGCTGCAATGCCCGGTCAAGCGCGAGGCCCGCGAGCCCGTCGACCCCGTCCGGACCCAGCGTCACGGGGGAGCGGATCAGGTGGAATTCATCGACCAGCCCGGCCTCGAGGAAGCTGCGCGCCACCCGGGCGCCGCCCTCAACCATCAGGCGGTTGATGCCGCGGGCCCCCATGTCGGCCACCACCTGGGCCGGCGTCCCGCGCAGCACCTCCGCCCCCAGCCGGGCCAGGTTGGAGCTGGGCGGCAGCTGGCCGTGGCGGCTCATGACGAAGGGCTTGGGCGAGCGGTTCGTGAGGCCCGGCAGGCGGCAGGTGAGCTCCGGGTCGTCCGCCCGCACCGTGCCCATGCCGACCAGGATGGCATTGCACTGAGCGCGCAGCAGATGGACGCGGGCCTTGGCCTCCGGCCCCGAGATGGCGGTGCGCTGGCCAGCCCCGGCGGCGATCTTGCCATCGGCGGAAAAGGCCATCTTCAGAATCACTTGCGGGCGTTTCTTGGTAATTCGAGTCAGGAAGCCGGCCATGTCGCGCCGGGCCTCCGCCGCCTTCAGGCCGGACTCGAAGACAATGCCGGAACGCATGAGAATGGCATGACCACCGCCCGAGACGCGGGGGTCCGGATCCTCGATCGCGGTGACGACGCGGGCGATGCCTGCAGCGGCCAGCGCCTCGGCGCAGGGGCCGGTCTTGCCGTGGTGCGCGCAGGGTT
Source organism: uncultured Aestuariivirga sp. (assembly GCA_964474665.1). Classification (GTDB taxonomy): domain Bacteria; phylum Pseudomonadota; class Alphaproteobacteria; order Rhizobiales; family Aestuariivirgaceae; genus Aestuariivirga. The sequence goes on along the minus strand of CAYYTH010000009.1, from coordinate 864 downwards.
CCAGCGTCACGTAGGCGGTGGCGCCGCGGGCCTTGTCGCCCGCCATCTTCAGTGCCTCCGTCTCGGCATGGGGGCGGCCACCGGGCTGGGTCCAGCCTGCGCCGACAAGGCGGCCGTCGCGGATGATCACGCAGCCGACATTGGGGTTTTCAGCCGTGGCGCCCAGCGCCCTGCGGCCCAGCCGCAGCGCCAGCTCCATCCAGCGGGCGTCGTCAGTTGTCACCGGTCTCGCCGTTGTCCTCGTCGCCCGAAAGCTCGCCCAGCAGCTCCTCGAAGTCCTTGGCCTCGCGGAAGTTCTTGTAGACGGACGCGAAGCGCACATAGGCCACGTCATCGAGCATCTTGAGGGCTTCCATGACGAGCTTGCCCACCGTCTCGGACTTGATCTCGCTTTCCCCCAGGCTTTCGAGCCGCCGGACGATGCCGGAGACCATGCGCTCCACCCGCTCCGGGTCCACCGGGCGCTTCCTCAGCGCCACCTGGATCGAGCGCATCAGCTTGTCGCGGTCGAAGGGCACGCGGCGGCCCGACTTCTTCAGCACCATCAGCTCGCGCAGCTGCACCCGCTCGAAGGTGGTGAAGCGGCCTGAACAGTCCGGGCAATAGCGGCGGCGGCGAATGGCCGTGCCGTCCTCGGTGGGACGGCTGTCCTTCACCTGGGTTTCTTCGTTGGAACAGAAGGGGCAGCGCAAGGGATGGTGACTCGGGATGTGGCGTTGCACCATGTGTGGGGGAGACGACGGGGTGGGTCAAGGGGGCTTGGGCGTTCGCCGACTGCCCCCACCCCTTTCCCTCCCCACGAGGGGGAGGGGAAACAAGAACGGGCGCGTCTCGCAAGGGGTCCCCTCCCCCTTGTGGGGAGGG
>CAYYTH010000008.1:51639-105957 GCA_964474665.1 uncultured Aestuariivirga sp. | reverse complement strand
TTGTGGGGAGGGGCAGGGGTGGGGGTCGCTCAGGCGTCAGAGCTTCAACCCCTTAAACGCCTTCGTCTGCTCCACCAGCGCCACTTCCGTCGGCAGCCGTTCCATCGAGGAGGCGCCGTAGAAGCCGTGGCAGTTCTTCGTGTTGGAAAGGATGAACTGCGCATCGGCCGGCATGGAGACGGGGCCGCCATGGACGATGATGATGGCGTCGCGGTTCACCTTCAGCGCGGCTTCGGCCCATTCATCCACCAGGGCCGGGCAGTCGGCAAGCTTGAGAGACGTCTGCGAGCCAATGGAGCCGCCGGTGGTGAGGCCCAGGTGGCAGACGATGATGTCCGCCCCGGCCTTTGCCATGGCCTCGGCCTCGCCGGCGTTGAAGACATAGGGCGTGGTCAGCATGTCCTTCGAGCGCGCCAGCCGGATGAGGTCAACCTCCAGCCCGTAGGACATGCCGGTCTCCTCGAGGTTCGCCCGGAAGACGCCGTCGATGAGGCCCACGGTGGGGAAGTTCTGGATGCCGGAAAAGCCCATGGCCTTGAGCTGGTCGAGGAAGGGATCGAAGAGGCAGAACGGGTCGGTGCCGTTGACGCCCGCCAGCACCGGCGTGCGCTTCGTGACGGGAAGCACCTCGCGCGCCATCTCGACCACGATCTCGTTGGCATTGCCATAGGCCAGCACGCCCGAGAGCGAGCCGCGGCCTGCCATGCGGTAGCGCCCGGAATTGTAGATGACGATGAGGTCGATGCCGCCCTCTTCCTCGCATTTGGCGGAGAGACCGGTGCCCGCGCCCGCGCCCACGATGGGAATGCGGCGGCGCTTCATGTCCTGGAACTTTTCCATCAGCTCTTTGCGTTCGAAGCGCGGCACGTGTCTCTCCCTTGTTTCGATGACTATGATGCAAGCCCGTCGCGCAGCGCAACGAAGTAATCATCGCCACCCACCTGTCCGCCCTTCATGGCGATCTCCAGCCCGTCGAGCCGCGCATCGGCGCTGGCGGCGGTGCACAGGGGCGAGCCCGGCGTGGCGGTAAGCGGAAAGCGCGTGGTGAGCGCGAAGACGTCAAGCTCGCCCAGCGCATGGCTGGACGTGTCGCCGCCTGCGAGGATGGCGCGGGTGAGGCCGAAGCTGTCGATGCAGGCCCGGGCGATGCGGCCCAGCCCCTGCCCCACGCGGTGGCGGCCACCGGCGATCTGGTCGAGCGGTCCGCCACGGTCCATCTCGGGATCAAGGGCCGTATAGACCAGCACGCTGCGGCCCTCGCCCATCAGGCGCTGCGCTTCCGCCGAGAGCCGCGCCACCGCAGCCTCGGGATCGCGTGCGAGATCGAGCGGATCGGCGTGGAGGCCGGTGAAGCCATGGGCCAGCGCATGGCGGATCTGCCGCGCCGTGGTGGGCGAGCAGCTTCCCGAAACGGCGATGGTGCGTTCGACCTTGGGCAGTGCTGGAAAGCTGGCGCGGCCGGGAATGTCGCCCGTCGCCGCAAGCGCCTTCACCAGCGCATATTCGACGCCTGACGAGCCCGCGATGAAGGGACCGACGCGCGACGACAGGCGCAAGAGCTGGCGGCCGACCTCGAGCTGGGTTGCCATGTCGAAGACGTCGAACAGCACGATGCCGCGTGCCGCATCGATCACCTGGTCCACCGCCGAATCGGCCAGGCCATTGGCGGGAACCAGATCGACGGGGAGCTGCGTCTGCCGCGCCAGGTGCAGGCGCAGATCGGCCTCGTCCATCGGCGTCACCGGGTGGCGGCTCATCACCGGGTGGCGATCGATGCGGTAGGTCTGTCCCTGATAGCCGGCGAAGAGATGGCCGAAAGCGGTGTAGCGCCTGAGCTGCGGCGCGCCGACGACGAGCGGCGTCACCTGCTGGTCGAAGACGCGACGCCCGATCTCGATGGCCCGGCCGATGTTGCCGACATGCGGCGCGGAATCGAAGGTGGAGCAGACCTTGTAATGGCAGAAGCGCGCAGCGCATTGCCTGAGCCACTCGAAATGGGTCGGCAGGTGCTCGTCCATCCAGGCGGGCGTCTGGCTGCGGCTGGTGCCGGCGATCCCCACCGCATCGAAGCCGGCAAAGCGCGCCTGCTCCTCGGGCGTCGGGATGCGGGTGAACAGCACCGTGTTCACGCCGTGGAGCGCCAGCGATTCCATGACATCGGTCGAGCCGGTGAAGTCATCGCCATAGAAGCTCAGCAGCATCATCCGTTCCGTCCGTCGCCGAAGAAGGCGAGCGATTCCGCGAGTTCCCGGTGCTCCTTCGCGTAAGCCTCCAGCGGAATGCCCGCCACCGCTGCTTCCCATGCCTGCTTCACCGCGCGCACGCCGGCGGCGGGGCCCGATGGGTGGCTGACGATGCCGCCGCCGCAGAGATAGAGCAGGTCCTGTGTCTTCCCCGTGCGCTCATAGGTTTCCGGCGCCTGGCCACCCCATTGGCCGGAACCGGCGACGGGCAGCGGGCAATCGGCCTCGGAGAAGAGCGGCTGCTTCAGCGCCTTGAAGGAGGCGACGAAGCTCTCGTCCGGCTCCCAGTACTTGACCTTGATGCCGTTGACCTGGAACTGGTCGACGCCGAGCAGCCGCCAGTATTGTTGGTACACGGCGAAATCCATGCCGATGCCGGGGTGCCTTGTCAGCAGGTCCCAGCCGTTGCGGTGGGCGTGCAGCACGAGGCCGGAGCGCTTCCGGAGGAAGCTCATGCCGCCGAAGCCGATGGAATTGATGTTGATGACGGCGCAATTGCCGCCAACCTTCAGCACCATGTCATGGTTGCGCATCATCACGTCCGGGTCGGCATGGCTGATGCCGAAGGCATACATCACCTTCCTGCCGGTTTTCTGTTCGTGATCGCGGATGAGCGGCATGATGGCCTTCACGCGCTCCGCGAGCGGGGAATAGGCGGGGCTCGCCAATTTCTCGTCGTCCTTGATGAAGTCGGCGCCCGCTTCGATCAGTTCCTTCACCAGCGCCGCCGTCTCGTGCGGACGAAGCCCCAGCGCGGGCTTGACGATGGTGCCAATGATGGGGCGGCCTTCGACGCCCGTGAGCCTGCGGCTGCCGGGGATGCCGAACTGGGGTCCGGGATGGGCGCCGCGGAATTCTTCCGGCAGATGCATCGCAATGACGCGGATGCCGGTGAAGCCACGGATCGACCACACACCGCCCATGGTGATGGTCATCAGCGCCGCGAGGTCGGTGCCGATGGCATCGAAGGGGAAGTCGATGTCGGCCTCGGCGCGATTGAACGGACCGGCGCCCTCCGTCGGGAAAGACGCTGCCTTGGCCGGCGGCAGGGTGCGGACCGCCACGACCCGCGCGGCCACGCGCGCCTTCAGCTCCGCCGTCTCGCCGGGCAGCGCGACGAAGGTGCCGGTCGACTGGTCGGAGGCGATCTTGGCCGCCAGCTTCTCCGGACTTCCTTCCGTTTCAATGAGATAGGTTAGGCGGATCATGTGGGGCGGCACGTTGCGCATTGCGGGCTAACTGGTATGATGACCTGAACTCACGGCAAACTAGCAGCCAAAGCGAGCCAGATGCAAACCGAGCGTATCACCCGCCGCAAATTGTCCGACGAGGTGCTGGAGCGCCTGCTCAAGCTGATCTCGGAAGGGAACCTCAAGGCGGGTGACGCCATGCCTTCCGAGCGCGAGCTGATGGAGCGCTTCGGCGTGGGCCGCCCGGCGATCCGCGAGGCCATGCAGTCGCTCGCCAGCATGGGGCTCGTCTCGATCAGCCATGGCGAGCGGGCACGGGTGCAGGAGCTGACGGCACAGTCGATCATCCGCCAGGTGGACCTTTCCGCCCACCTCATGCTGCAGCGGTCTTCGGATTCGCTCGAGCACCTTAAGCAGGCACGGCTCTTCTTCGAGCGCGGCATGGTGCGCGCGGCGGCGGCGAAGGCAAGTGCTGATGACGTGGCAAAGCTGCGCACCATCGTGGCGGAGCAGCGCCGCGCCCTTGGCAAGTCCGAAGCCTTCATGGAGGCCGACATGCGCCTCCACACCGAGATCGCGGCGATTTCCGGCAACCCGATCTTCGTGTCGGTGAGCGAGGCGATGCTCGGCTGGCTCAAGGCCTATCACACCGAGCTGCTGCGCTGGTCCGGCAAGGAGAACCACACGCTGTCGGAACATGCCGAGATCATCGATGCGATCGAGAAGGGCGATGCCGATGCGGCGGAAGCCGCGATGGTGAAGCACCTGGAGAGGTCAAGCGGGCTGTATGGTTTGAAGGGGTGAGGTCCCCCTCCCACCCTTTGAGATCGTTCCCCCCTGCTGAATACCTTCACCTTCGCCCGGCTTGACCGGGCGATCCTTTTCGTGGGGGCGGGAAAGGATGCCCCGGTCAAGCCGGGGCAAGGTGAACAAGTGTGGTTTGCCGATTGGCGACGAGAAGGAACGAGTCCGGCAGATCAAGGAAGCCACGCTCAAGGCCGGGCATGATAACAGTTTGGTGCGCTACCCCGGAGCCAGCCCCAGCAGTGCCCGCGCCTCGGCCGCGCTCGCGGCGTGGCGCCCGTACTCCCCGCACATCTCCGCAACGCGCTTCACCAGCTCGGCGTTGGAGGCTGCGAGCCTCGTCTCGTCCCAGCGGATGTTGTCTTCAAGCCCCGTACGGCAGTGGCCGCCGCGCTCGAGGCACCAGCGGTTGACCTCGAGCTGATGCTTGCCGATGCCAGCGGCGACCCAGGTGGCCTCGGGCGCAAGCCTCGTCACCTCGTCCACCATGAAGTCGAAGGCCTGGCGCACCACCGGCATGGCGTTCTTGACGCCCATGACGAACTGCACGTGCAACGGCTTCTTCAGAACGCCTTCATCCGCGAGGCGCAGGGCCTGATAGAGCATCGAGAGGTCGAAGACCTCGATCTCGGGCTTGACGTCATACGCCCGCATCTTCGCCGCCAGTTCGCGGATGAGGTCCGGGTGGTTCTCGTAGATGATGGTCGGGAAGTTGCAGGAGCCGGTGGAGAGCGAGGCCATGTCGCAGCCGAGGTGCAGCATGCCGCCGCGCTCCGAGCCCTTGCCGGAGCGGCCGCCTGTCGAGAATTGCACGATCATGCCGGGGCAATGCCTGCGCAGGCCTTCGAGCAGCTGCGCGAAGCGATCAGGGTCCGAGGTCGGCGTCTGGTCGTCCTTCCTCACATGGACATGCGCGATGGTGGCGCCCGCCTCGAAGGCTTCCTGTGTCGATTCCACCTGCTCCGCGATGGTGATGGGAACGGCCGGGTTATGCTCCTTCCGCGGGACGGAGCCGGTGATGGCGACGGTGATGATGCACGGCGTGGTCATGGACCGAACTTACGTCAATCCCAGCTGCGCATCCAAGAGGGATTGATGAGCCGCAGCTTGCGGCCGCCGAGGCCAGAGATCGCATCCATCTCGTCCTGCGCCAGTTCGAAATCGGCGGCACGAAGGTTCGAAGCGGCATTCTCGCGCTTGCGCGTCATGGGGATCGCCGCCACGCCCTGCTGGATGATCCAGCGCAACACCACCTCGGAAGCCGGGCGCCCGTGGCGCGCCGCGATCTGCTGCACAACCGCCTCGTCCATGCAGCGGCCGCGCGCCAGCGGGCTGTAGGCGGTGAGCACCATGCCCAGCTCGCGCGCCGTGGCAAGCAGGGCGGACTGGTCGAGCAGCGGGTGGAACTCCACCTGGTTGCAGATCAGCTTCCCGCCAGCCAGCGCCTGCGCATGCCGCATCAGCCGCGGGCTGAAATTGCTGACGCCAAGATTTTTCGCGAAGCCCTGCTCGCCCGCGCGCAGGAGGCGTTCCACCGGACCGTCGATCTCGCCATCGGACGGCGGCCAGTGGATCAGCAGAAGGTCCGGCACGCTGCCGAGGTCATCGACCGAGCGCCGCACCGAGTCGGCGAAGCGGGCCGCGCCCAGATTGGATGGGTCGACCTTGGTAACGAGGAAAAGCTCAACTCGCGTGACACCCGAAGCTGCCATGCCACGGCCAACCTGCTTCTCGTTGCCGTACATCTGCGCGGTATCGATGTGACGGATGCCGACCTCTAGCGCCGCGGCAACGCAACGCTCCGCCTCCGGCCCTGCCAGCGGATAGGTACCAAGGCCGATGGCGGGAATGCCGTTGAAGTGATCCATGGATTGGCCTCCGTTGCAGGCCCTGTGGTAGAGCGATGCGGCAGGACCGGCAAGGGGCGGCTGCGCGGCGGTGCGTGCCCGCGTGCTCAGTCGTTGCTGCCTGTCGAGAGCGCCGGTTTCACGTCGGACGCGGGCCCCAAGTCGGACGCTTCCTTCAGGTGCAGCAGTTCCGCGAGCCTGGCGCGGGCCCGGTTGACGCGGCTCTTGATGGTACCCACGGCAACCCCGCAGATGACCGCCGCTTCCTCGTAGGACATGTCGCTTGCACTGACGAGCAGCAATGCCTCGCGCTGGTCCATCGGCAACTGGCCCAGCGCGTGCTGCATGTCGGTCAGGTCCATGTGGCCGTCCTGTTCCGGTCGCACCCCGACATTGGCGGCAATGGCGCCGTCGGCATCCTCCACCTCACGCCGGCGCTTGCGGAATGCGGTGTAGAACTCGTTGCGCAGGATGGTGAAGAGCCAGGCCTTGAGCTTGGTGCCCGGCTCGAAGCTCTCGCGGTTGGCCCAAGCCTTCAGCAGGGTTTCCTGCACGAGGTCGTCGGCGCGGTCCACGTTGCCGGTCAGCGAAATCGCAAAGGCGCGCAGCGGCGGTATGGAGCCGATCAGGTTCGCCCGGAACGCGTCGTCGTTCATGGCCGGTCCACCGCGGGCGCTACACTCCTGGTTGTGACTGCTCACTCCGGCTTCCCGCCCCCGGCCTTGTCGAGATCGGCCAAGAGATCGAGGAAGCGCTGGGGAACCTCCTGCCGGGCGATGTCGTCATAATAGGCCTTGATCTTGCTGCTCACGGCCTCCCGGACCACCTGATGGCCGGAGGTCCCGCTTTTCCTGCCCGACTTGTCGTTCATGTCTCGATATTCGCCCGTCCAGCCCGCCGCACACGGCAGTTCCGGGCTGCACAATGCGTGAAACGCCGCTTTGTTCCAAAGAATTATGTTAAGCTGGGAACCAGAGCCGCGGGAAAATGTTTGAATTCCCGGCGATCACCGAGGGAGGGCCATGGCGCCGCGCCATGCCGAATGTCTGAATGAGTCTGTCCGCCGATGTTGCACCCCACCTGCCCTATCTCCGGCGCTATGCCCGTGCCCTCACCGGCGCCCAGGCCAGGGGCGATGGCTATGTCGCGGCCGTTCTCGAGGCGATGATCGCCGATCCGGGCCTGCTCTCCGCCGCCAGCACGCCGCGCATTGCGCTGTACAGGACACTGGGCCGGCTGTGGGGTTCCAGTCCGGTCAACGGCCAGACGGAGGGCAGCGAGCCGGGCTGGGAGGCGACCGTGCAGGGGCGCCTCTCCAATATTCCGGGTCCGGCCCGGCAGGTGTTCCTGCTGTCCGCCGTCGAGGGTTTCGAGCGGCGCGAGATCGCCGAGATCCTGCAGCGGCCCGATTCCGAGATCGACCGCCTGTTCGACGAGGCCAACCGCCAGATTGCCGAGATGATCGCAAGCGACATCCTGATCATCGAGGACGAACCGCTGATAGCGCTGGACATCGAGGATACGATCACCTCGCTGGGCCACCGCGCGGTTGGCATTGCGCGGACGCACAAGGAGGCCGTCAGGCTTGCCCGCGAGACGCGTCCGCAGCTCGTGCTCTCCGACATCCAGCTGGCCGATGGCAGCTCCGGCCTCGATGCGGTGAACGACATCCTCGACGGTTTCGACGTGCCGGTGATCTTCATCACCGCCTTTCCCGAGCGGCTGCTGACGGGCGAAAGGCCGGAGCCTGCCTTTCTCATCACCAAGCCTTTTTCACCGCACATGGTGAAGGCGCTGATCGCCCAGGCGCTGTTCTTCGGCATGCACTCCAGGAAGGCCGCCTGACCTGTCGCCGCTGCCATGCGCATATCTGTTGATTGCCGGGCGCCTGCACCCGACATGACGCGCATGGACAAGGCAAGGACCGCCATTGTGGTGAACCGCCAGGCCGGCACCGTGCGCAGCATGGGGCCGGACGCGGTGGAAAGGCTGATCACCGACGCTTTCGGGCCCGACGCGGCGGAAGTGGCCCTCGTTGACGGCAGCGCCATCGAGGGACACGTTCGCCGGCTGCTGGACGAAGGCGGACTCGACCGGTTGATCGTCGGCGGTGGTGACGGCACGCTGGCGAGCGCCGCCGGGCTCGTCAGCGGAACGAAGGTGGCGATCGGCGTTCTGCCGCTTGGCACCATGAACCTTATTGCGCGCACGATCGGCATGAATGCCGATCTCGCCACGGCGCTGAAGCAGCTTCGCGATGCCGAGGCGAAGCCCATTGATGCCGGGCGCGCCAACGGCCGGCTGTTCCTGCACCATGTCTCCTTCGGCCTGCAGCCGCGCATGGTGCGGCTGCGCGAGCGGCTGGGCTACAGTTCGCGGATCACGAAGATTCTTGCAGCCGCCCGGGCGACGATTGCCGTGCTGCTGAACCCGCGGTCCCAGCGCCTCGGCCTCACCATCGACGGCGAGCAGGTGGAGATGAAGACACCGGGCCTCATCATCAGCAACAATGCCTATGAGAATGCGGCCATGCTGAAACAGGCACGGCTCGATGGCGGCGTGCTCGGTCTCTATGCACTCGGTCCCATGCCACTTGCCGCCTACCTGCGGCTTGCCATCGACGTGCTGCGCGGGCGCTGGCAGGACAATGTGAATGTCACCGAAATGCGCGGCCGCCACGTGCGCCTGGTGCGCCACCGCCGCCTGCGCCGCGACAGCCGGTCGATCCAGGCGACGCTCGATGGCGAGCTGACGCTGCTCCGCCTGCCGCTGGTGATCGAAAGTGAGCCCAAGGCACTCGACATGCTGGTGCCGCGCGAACCCGCATCGTGAGGGCGGGCCTGCTTGTTTGCGGCGGAGGCCACGGCGGCTAGTCTGCGCCGGCAACCGAACGTGAGTCGCACGGGGAAGCGCTATGCCCAGATTCGCCGCCAATCTCTCGATGATGTTCACCGAGTGGGATTTCCTCGACCGCTTCATGGCGGCGGCGGACAATGGCTTCACCGCGGTCGAATTCCTGTTTCCCTACGCCCATTCGCCCGACGCGATCGCCCGCCGCCTCGAGGCCGCGGGGCTGGCGCAGGTGCTGTTCAACCTGCCACCGGGAGACTGGGACAAGGGTGAGCGGGGCCTCGCCTGCAGGCCGGAGAGGGCCACCGATTTCCGCGCCGCGGTGGCGACGGCCCTGCCCTATGCCGAAGCAACGGGCGTGAAACGCCTGCACCTGATGAGCGGCCATGGCGATCGCAACGACGCCACTGCGCACGCGGCCTATAGGGCAGCGATCCGCCATGCCTGCGCCGCCGTAGAACCGCTCGGCATCGACATTCTGATCGAGCCGATCAACGGGCGCGACATGTCGGGCTATTTCCTCAACGACTTTCCCTTCGCGGCGAAGCTCATCGCCGAACTGGCCCTGCCCAATCTCAAGCTGCAGTTCGACATCTATCACCGCCAGATCCTGCACGGCGACGTCATGCGGGGGCTCGAGGCGCTGCTCCCCATGATCGGTCACATCCAGATCGCCTCGGTGCCGAGGCGCAACGAACCGGGCAGTGGCGAGCTTGACGACGCACGGATCTTCCGGCACCTCGATGCGCTTGGCTATGGCGGCTTCGTGGGCTGCGAATACCGTCCCGCAGCGGGCACGGTCGAGGGGCTTGGCTGGTTCCGCAATGCCTGAGGGCCACACCATCCACCGTGCCGCGCGTGACCAGCGGCCGATGCTCGCGGGCAAGCTGCTGGACGTGTCCTCGCCGCAGGGCCGCTTCATGGCGGGCGCGGCGCGCCTCGACGGGCGGCGCTGCACCGGCATCGACGCCTATGGCAAGCACCTGCTCTATCGCTTCGATGACCTCAGCCTGCACATTCATCTCGGCCTGTTCGGCCGCTTCCGCTGCGCCAAGCGCCCGGCGGGCGAGCCCAGGGGCGAAGTGCGGGTGCGCATGATGAGCGACAGCCACGTGGTCGACATCAACGGCCCGAATGCCTGCGAGGTGCTGGACCGGGCGGACGCCGGGGCCCTCGTCAGCCGCATCGGGCCCGACGTGCTGCGCGTCGACGCGGATCCTGAACGCGCGTGGGCCCGCATCACGAAAAGCCGCACGTCGATCGGCCAGCTCATCATGGACCAGTCGGTGATGGCGGGAATCGGCAATATCTACCGGAGCGAGATCCTGTGGCGGCAGCGCATCCACCCGGATACGCCCGGGCGCGACCTGCCGCGAGAGGCCTTCGACAGGATCTGGGATGACGCCGTCGCGCTGCTGACCCTTGGCGTCAAGGCCAATGCCATCATCACGGTGGATGGCGCGAAGAAATCGAAGAGCCGCTATGGCGAGCGCGTCAACATTTTCGCCAAGGACATCTGCCCGGCCTGTTCCGGCGGGGTCACCGCATTCGAGATCGCCGGTCGCCGCGCCTTCGCCTGCGCAGCCTGCCAGCCGCGACCCTAGGAGACGCGGGTGCTGACAGCCGCGGTGGCGACCAGTTCGTCGAGCAGTGCCATGGTGGCGCTCCCCGAGCTCTCGAAGGGATTGAGCACCGCGCGCTCGCCATACTTCAGCAACAGGCCAGGATTGACCTTGGAGAGGTCGACGTGCCCCATGGTCCAGTTGCAGAACTTGCGCTCGCGGATTTCCTCGAACACCAGCAGGCGCACATTGGTGTGACGGCCGTCTCGGACGATGGTATTGTAGAGTTCGCACACCTCGTCGCGCCCGCCTTCCAGCACCTGGATGAAGACGTCACCGCTGTAACAAAGGATTCCAGTGATGCCGCTCGCCGGGTTGTGGCTGCGCGACTTGTCGAGGATGTCCTCCACCATCGCCCCGGTGAGGCTCGACGCGGCGCGGCTTGCATAGACACAGCGAACGATCATCTGGAATGTCAGTCCTTGAGGTTGACGAGGGCAAGGAATTCGCGGCGCAGCGAGGCGTTCTTCAGGAAGGCGCCGCGCATCACGCTGTTGATCATCTTGGTGGCGCTGTCCTTGACACCGCGCCAGTGCATGCAGAAGTGATCGGCCTCCATGACCACGGCAAGGCCATCGGGCGCCACCTTGTTCATGAGCAGGTCCGCCACCTGGGCAATCGCTTCTTCCTGGATCTGCGGACGCGACATGATCCATTCGGCGAGGCGCGAATACTTGGACAGGCCGATGAGGTTCGAATGCTCGTTGGGCAGAAGCCCGATCCACAGCCGCCCCATGATCGGGCAAAGGTGGTGGCTGCAGGCGCTGCGCACCGTGATCGGGCCGACAATCATCAACTCGTTCAGATATTCCGCGTTGGGGAATTCGGTCACCGGCGGCTGGGCGACGTAGCGACCGCGAAACACCTCGTTCAGATACATCTTGGCAACGCGGCGCGCCGTGTCCTGGGTGTTGTGGTCATGATCGACGTCGATGACCAGGCTTTCCAGCACACCCTTCATCTTGCCTGCAACTTCGTCGAGCAGGGCCTCAAGTTCGCCGGGCTCGATGAAGGCGGAGATGTTGTCATTGGCAAAATAGCGCTTGTTGGCCCCTTCGACCCGGGCGCGGATCTTCGCGGAGACGGGCCCGGCCTGTCCTTCCTGCGTTGACTTGGGCGGTTTATCCATTGCCATCCGATCCATTTGCCGTTCCTTGCACTCTAGCAGCCCGTTCTGTTCGAAACAACCGAAGGGCATGCAGGGTGACTTACGCAGAATGCCACGCGGCGGACCATGGCGCGTGCCTTGCTGCCAGCTGCGGCGACGGCGCAGAGGCTCAATATCCCGTCATCTCCACATATCCCACGCCGGGATGGCTTCCCGAGATCCGCACCGGGCCTTCCCAGTAGGACACCTGCGTGGCCATCCATGCATCGGCATTCAGTGGTGCAGTGGTCACTTCGATCGCCTTGGCCGGCAGCGCCACCTTCCACTGCACCGGCACGCGGTGGCCCTGAACGTCCTTCCACGCCAGCGGCGTCACCACGAGTGCGCCCGGTGGCTGTGGCTCCGCATTGCCCTCGGGGCTGATCCACGTCGCGGATGTGAAGCCCTCGCCCGCATCGCGCAGGCGGAAGCCCATCAGCTTCGTGCCATCATCGAAGTGGAAGGAGAACCAGTCCCAGCCTGTCTGGTCCGCCGCCAGCGGCTGGGATGACCATTCATGATCGAACCAGGCCCGGCCCGTCACGGCAATGTCCTTGCCGTCGACGGTGATGGTGCCCTTCACCTGATAGAAGGGCTGCGAATAGTAGTAGCTCGCCTGACCCTGCGCCGATTTCACCGAATAGCCGCCGTCGCCCTGCAGCACCAGCGGCCCCGTCGCATCGAGATCGAGGCGGTAGGAAAATCCCTCGCCCGCCGCATTGATGGCGAGCGACGACAAGTCATCGGCAGGCGGCACGGCACGGCTTGCCATGCTCCAGTCGTCGATCGTGGCGGCGAAGGGTTGCGTCGTCACGCCCGCCTGGCCCGTGCCGCCGCGCCCGACACGCTCCGCCGAATAGTGCCGTTCCGCCGTGGTCAGTGCGGCATGCCCCATCCACAGCTGCGGGCTCTGCCAGCCCGACTTTTCCTCCGGCGCCAGAGCGGAGCGGAACAGCGTCCATTGCACGCCATAGTCCCTGCCGTCCGCGCCCGTGAGATTGGCGGTCAGGTACCACCATTCGATGCGGTAATCCGGATGCGCGCCGTGATCGCGCGGAAAGTCGCGTGCGACGCCGCGCTGCGGCATGCTGAAACCCCTGGCATCGCCACCCAGACCGGCGAAGCCCTGGGCCAGTGCCGGCGTGGCGATGACGAGCAGCAGGAACAAGAGGAGCCTAACGTTCATTGGCGAACACCTTCACGAGGTCGGCGGGCTGACGTCGCATCAACCACAGGGCCGGAAGCACCGCCGCGAGCATCGCGCTCGCCACGGCGAGCAGCAGCAAGCGCAGCCAGTCGAGCGGGAAGACATGCATCGGCAGGCGCCAGCCGAAGGCCTCGACATTGATGACGGCCAGCAGCAGCCAGGCGAGCCCGAGCCCGACCGGTACGGCAGCCAGCATGGTGAAACCCGCAAGGGCCGCACTTCGCAACACGTCGAGCAGCGCCAGCCGCTTGAGCGTCAGGCCCATCGCCCAGGCGGGCGCCAGCTGGACAAGCCGCATGCCCGAGAGCGTCAGCAGGCTGGCGAAGATCGCCAGGGTCGCGACCCCCAGCGTCAGCACGTTGAGGGCGGCCGTCACGGCGAAGGTCCGCTCGAAGATCTTCAGCGAGAAGGCCTTTACCGTCGCCTGGTTCAGGACATTGTCGGTCGGCAGCGCAAAGGCCTGCCGCAAATCCGCGGCCAGCTGCGCCGCCTTGTCGGGCGCCACGCGCACCGCATAGCGCAGCCGGCTCGCATCCGGGTAGAGCTTCACCAGTTGCTCGACGCCAATGATCACTTGCCCCTTCGGATTGCCGTAATCGGAGAAGACACCGACCAGCGGCAGGTCCACCCCGCCCTCCAGCGCAATCGGGTCGCCGAGTTTCAGCTTCTCGCGCCGCATGAGCTGCTCGTTGACCAGAACGCCGGTGCCCTGCGCGATGCTGTCCCAGGCATCGGGCGTTCTCGCCAGCAACGGCCAGTGGTCACGATAGGTGGCGTGATCGGCAACGCCATAGACCTGCACGGGCTGGCCGGAGATGCGGACATCCGTGTTCCAGATCGGCAGAACGGCATCGCTGCGTGAGGCCAGCCAGTCCCGCACTTTAACCGACTCCTCGCTGGAGCGGGTCGTGACATAGAGTTCCGACGGCAGGCGCTGGTCCAGCCAGCCCACGAAGGTGAGGCGGAAGCTCTGCACCATGGTGCCCACCCCGGCATTGGCGGCGAGCGCCAGCAGCAGCGCCATCAGTGCCAGAGAAAGGCCGGGCAATTGCTGTCGTGTGTCGGCCCAGAACCACTGCGGCACGACGCCATGCGACAGGCGCCCGCCGAGCGTCAGCATGAGGGAGAGGAGAAGTGGCAGGATCAGTGCAGCGCCAAGCAGCATGGCGCCAAGCGCCATGAAGCCCGCGACGAGACCTGTTCCAAGCTGCACCATCAGCCAGGCCGCCGCGAGCAGGGCGGCACCGCCCAGCGCCTGCAGCCGCAGCGACTGCTCCGATGCGAGACCCCAGGCCCGCGGCCGGGCGGGGGCGAGCAATGGCATGGTTGCGATGCGCCAGAGACGCGATGCCGCGGAGACCAGCGTCCCCGTGACGGCGATGGCGAGCCCCAGGCCCCACACGGACGGGCGGACCGACAATGTGCCAGGAACCTCCGCACCATAGAGCCCGCGCAGGCTGGCGGCGACGTCCGGCAACAGCAGCGACGCCACGCCATAGCCCAGCGCCACGCCAGCCAGGCCTGCGATGGTCGAGAGCACAAGCAACTCCATCACCATCAGCGCGATCAGGGTGCTCAGCGGCAGGCCAATGGCACGCAGCGTGCGGATCACCGGGCGGCGCTGCTCGAAGGCGAGACCGATGGCCGAATGGACGATGAACAGGCCCACGGCGAAGGCCAGAAGCCCGAAGGCCGTAAGATTCAGGTGAAAGCTGTCGGTAAGGCGGGAGAGGTCGCTCTCCACAACCGGCGGCCGCCGCACCAGATCCGGCGCCACCACGGCGAGCGGGATCGCGGCGGACGGCTGCGACGGCGCCACCACGAGCCGCGACAATTGACCAGGCACCTCGAGCAGCGCCTGCGCGATGCCGATGTCCGTCAGCACCGTGCCGGCCGGCAGCGCCTCGCTGATGCGCAATGGCGGCGTGTCAACACCCTTCAGGCGCGCCGCCGTTTCGGCGGAGACGATGAACAGCCCGGGCGGGGTGATAAAGTCGAGGAGGCTGGCATCCGCTCCGCCCACCTCGACCTGGGCCGCCTCCGCCGGCAGCGTCACGGGATCGATGCCGAGAATGCGCAGCCGCTCACCGCCGATGCGCTTCTCGCCTTCGATCACCGGCGACACCAGCCAGCCCGCCCGGCGCAGCGCGATGTAGTCGGCCTGCGGGAAGCGGGCGCCGTCGGCGCGCGCGATGTGCTCCAGCCGGTCCTGCCCCACCACCGCGGCGGCGCGTGCATAGCTGGCGCGTGCCTCGCCGTTGATTGCCTGCACGGCGGACCACAGGGCGGTCGCCAGCGCCAGCCCCAGCAGCAGCATGGCGAACTGCAGCTTGTGCCGCCACCAGTGCGACAGGAGAACGGCGAGGCCTTGCTGAAGCATCAGCCGAGCTTTCCGCCCGCCAGATGCAGGCGGCGGTCCAGTCGCCCGGCGAGGTGGGTGGAATGGGTCACCATCAGCAGGGCTGCACCGGTCTCGGCCACCAGCGCCAGCATCAGGTCGAGGACGGCGTCACCCGTCGCTTCATCGAGGTTGCCGGTGGGCTCGTCGGCAAGGATCAGCCGCGGCCTGCTCGCAAGGGCACGGCCGATCGCCACGCGCTGCTGCTGGCCGCCCGAAAGCTGCTCGGGATAGCGGCCCAGCAACGCCTCGAGGCCCAGCCGCTCCGCCAGCCGCTGGCTCCAATGGGGTTCGAAACGCCCGGCGAGCCGCGCCTGGAACGCCAGGTTCTGGCCTATGTCGAGCGACGGGATAAGATTGAACTGCTGGAACACCAGGCCCACGCTCATCCGCCGGTAGGCTGCCAGCTCCCGGTCACCGAGCCCTGCGATGTCCTGACCCGCAAAGCGGATCGCGCCGCCGTCCGGCCGGTCGAGGCCACCTGCAAGGTGCAGCAGCGTGCTCTTGCCGCTCCCGGATTCACCCGTCAGCGCCAGGCTCTCGCCGGCATCGAGTGACAGGCTGACGCCGCGAAGGACCTGCAGGACACCTTCACCGGTGGTGTAGGACTTTTTCACGTCACTGAGTTCGAGAAGCATGCCGTATCCTGTTGGGCTGCCCTTCATACGCAGCGGCCTGCCGGACGGACCGGCGATCCCGAGGCTGACCGGACCCTGACATGCCGCCCTCGGAGGAGGGTCGCACGTCACCTCAGGCGATGTCCACTCTCGTCGAGCAGCAGCACGTCGGCGGGCGCGATCGCAATCGAGACTTCCTCGCCCTCGCGCCAGACGCGGTCGTCGATCGTCGCGATGGACTGCAGCGTGATGCCGCCCCTGTCAACGAAATAGGCGGCGGAGCCGCCGAGATATGATGTCGAGATGATGCGGCCCCTCAGGCCGCCACGTTCCGGCGCTGCCAGCCGAACCTTCTGCGCCGGCGCGATGCCCGTCACCGCGGCGCTGTGCTGCAAGGGCTTCGTCTAGGTTTCGAGCAGCAGTTCCGCCATCGTCTCGTTGGTGATCAGGCCGTTGATCAGCCTGCCGCGCAGCGCGCCCTTCACCGCCCGCAGGCGTGCGGTCGCCATGGCGACGCCGATCACCTTCTTCTGCGCCGGCTGGTCGAGCGGCACGCTCAGCACGCGGTCATTGGTGAGGCCATCGATCAGCTGGCCCTGGCCGTCGAAAGCCCAGCCGGTGATCTCGCCCACGGCGCCGGCGCGCATCAGGGCGCGGATCTCGTCATGGCGCACGAAGCCGTCGCGCAGCAGTGCCGCCGTTTCATCGACCGTGCCGATGCCGATGAAGGTGACATCCGCCTGGCGGGCGAGCTCGATCACGTTGCGCAGCGTCTTCTGCGCCAGAAGCAGCGTCTTCTCGTGCACCGTCGGTGCAATGACGGGGAGCGGCATCGGGTAATGCGGCGCCTTCACCCGGTCGCCGATGCGGCTCACCACGTCGAACAGCGAGGCCGACCCATCGGGCGCGATGTTGCCGACGAGCGACACCATCTTGTGCTGCGGGCAGTCCATCGGGCTCACCTGCTCCACCATGGCGCGCAGCATGCGCCCGGTGCCCATGGCGCAGATGACGGGGTGTTGCGAGACCAGATAGCGCTCCAGTTCCGCCGCCGCGGCCTCCGCCACGCCGAGCGTGTCCGAGGTCGAGGCCGGGTCGGCGGGAACCACCTCGCACATGGTGATGCCGTAGACGTCCTTGAGACGGCCCGAGAGCTCGATGCAGCGGCCGATCGGATGGTCGAGCCTCACCTTGATCAGCTTCTCGCTCACCGCAAGCGAGACGAGGCGCTGTGCCGTCTGGCGTGACACGCCAAGTTTCTTCGCGATCTCGTCCTGGGTGTTGCCGGCGATGTAATAGAGCCAGCCGGCGCGTGCCGCATCATCGAGCCTGTCGCTGTCCGCGTCGATCTTCCGGGTCATGCCGTCACCTTTCCGATCCCACCACTAAGGTGAGAGCGCTCAAGAGGAAAGCCCCAATTCGCGGAAGGCTGCGCGCAGCGCCGGCATGTCCGCGACAGTCCGGCGGGGCGCCAGCCCCTCCGGCAGCCGGTAGCCTGCCCGCACGTGGCAGCCGCCGGTGAAGTGCCACACCGCCATGCCGGCGGCGAGGCCGGCCCGGACCCCCAGCTCGCTGTCCTCGATCACAAGGCATTGCGCCGGCGCCACGCCCAGCCGGGCTGCGGCATGAAGGAACAGGTCCGGCGCGGGCTTGCCCCTCGGCACCTCGGAGGCGGTGAAGCAGCGCCCCTCGAAGAACGGCGCAAGACCCGCGGCGCGCAGCGACAGTGCCAGCCGCCGCGGACTCGAACTGGTGGCAAGGCAGAAGGGCACCGTGAGGGCCGCCAGCACCTCCGCCACGCCGTCCATGGGCCTGAGGTCCGCCTCCAGCCTGGCGAACAGCCGGTCGCGGTAGCGACCCTCGAAATCCTCGGGCAGGGCGCGGCCGAAGCGCTCCTTCGCGCGCAGGGCGGCGGCGGAGAAGCTGCGGCCCAGGAAATCGCTGCGAAAGGCCTCCTCGGTCAGCGGAAAGCCCTCTTCGGCCATCATGCCCATCAACACGCCGGCGCTCAGCAGCTCGCTGTCGACCAGCACGCCATCGCAGTCGAAGATGACGAGCCCGGGCGCGGTCACGGCGCGGTCACGCACCCTGCCCGGCTGCCAGCCCGCGGGTCACACCGATCACCGCCTTCACCGGCAGGTGGTCGGAGGCGATGCGTGAAAGCTCCGTTTCCACCGCCTGCATTTCGTAGACCGTCACGTGCCGGTTGGTGAGCACGCGGTCGAGGGGCCAGAGCGGGAAGCGCGACGGGAAGCTGGCGATCGTCATGTCGACATCGGAGAGATGAGGATCGAAGGGCTTCAACGCCGAGCGCCCGCCGGTGCGCCATTCATTGGTGTCGCCGAGCAGGATCACGGCGCGGTCATCGACCGGATGCGCGGCATTGAGGATCGCCTCCGCCTGCCGCGCCCGGGAGGATTTCAGCAGGCCCAGATGCGCCCCGATGATGCGCAGCGGCAGGCCCCCAAGGTCGAAGTCGACGAGAACCGCGCCACGCGGCTCGAAGCCGGGCAGCGTCATCTTGTGGACATTGGCGACGTTACCCGCACCTTCGCGGTAGAGGATCACGTTACCATGCCAGCCGTGGCTCAGCTTGCGCGAGCCGACGTCGAGAACCGAACGGTAGCCGCCCTTCTCGTAGAGCGCCTTGAGGTCGAGCAGGCCCCGGCGGCTGCCGAAGCGCTGGTCGGCTTCCTGCAGGGCCACGATGTCGGCCTGCAGCTCCAGCACCACGCTGAGGATGCGGCCGGGGTCGAACACGCCGTCCGTGCCCACGCATTTGTGAACATTGTAGGAGGCAACGGAGATGGTCAGGGCCGGGTCGTGGCCGTCGTGCGTCGGGCGCTTCTGGCCAACCGGCGCCGGCTCCCGGCCGGGCCCGCGGGCGAGGTTCCGGCGCAGCGCGGGAACGATATGTTTCATCTTGCATTCATCCTGGCGCCGTCCGGGCTGTTCTCCGCCCCGGATGACTCACTCTTTTCTGCGTGCCAAACTGCCCACTCGGCTGGTCCGGTTCAAGTCCGTTCTTGACGGGCATGGTGCAGGAAAGGTGATTGACGACGGCGGCATCGATCTGGGCCCTGCAGGCCGCCGCGCTTCGCCGCCATCGATGACACAGGAATGCGACAAGGAACGTCCACGATCTCGCACGCACATCGGAGCCGCACGCGCCGCGTCCCTCAGCCGATTGCCGGCGCGCCCAGCAGCCACAGGCCGAAGCCGGTATAGGCCACCATGCACAGTGCCATCGGCAGCTCGAGGCGCATCACGCGGGAGGGCGGCAGGCCCTCCTCCACCGTCATCGCATGCGCCACGGCAACGCCGATCACGTGCCCCATCACCAGCGCGGAGGTCTGTGCGGCATAGATCGCCAGCGTGCCCGAGGCCGTGTTCTGGAACGACGTCATCACATGCGCGTTACCGATGCCGAAGTGATCCGCGCCCGTCTGCAGCGGGTCGTTCAGTGCCAGCAGCAGATATTGGGTGTTCACCAGCGTATCACCCAGGTAATGCGCGAAGTGATAGGCGATCGAGATCGGGATCAGCGAATAGACGAGCCGTCCGCACAGCGTCATGAAGGGGTGCGGCCTTCCAGCCCACACCCAGCCGGCCCAGGCGGCAGCGAAGAAGCCCGCCGCCAGCACGCCGCTCACCAGCAGGATGCCGAGCGTGTTCGCCCCCATCAGCGGCGTGCGGCCCGGAAAATCCAGCGGGTTGATGCCGATCATGGAGAGCCAGAGGAAGGTATTGGCGAAGCCGTCGAAAGTGATGCTGCCCAGCGTCAGCAGCACGAAGATAACGCCGCTCAGCGGCAACGCAGGCAACGACAGAAGACCTGCACCCGGCCAGCGCAGGCCGCCTCGCCCAAAGGGTGCGGCCGCCCCGAGCTGAGCGAGGAACACCGCGAAGGGATCGCCCCTGCCCAGCCAGTCTTGGATGCCGAAGGCCAGCGCGCCCGCAAGGCTGAGCCCGAGATAGACGCAGACGGCGACGGCAAGGATCGCCGGGTCCTCCGGTGCGGGATAGACCAGCTGGAACCATGCGAAGGCGAAGAAGATCAGCACTGCGGGCCAGTAGCCAAGCCACCTCGGATAGCGCAGCGGTGGTGCTCCCTCCGCGCGTCCGAGGCGCCCGGTCAGCAGGGCATGAATGCCGGTGACCGGGTTGATCGCCTGCCACAGGTTGCCGAACAACGGGTGCAGCATCACGATCTCCACCCACCACAGCGTCCAGATGGCCAGCGGCAGCAGGTTTTCGACGGGGTCGCGCGGCCCGAGGAAGCCGAGCACCACGAGTCCGGCCAGCACCGCGGCCGAGAGGAGGTTCGTCACCTGCGCCACGGCGGGTGACAGCGGCGGCGGCAGCGGTGCTGCCTTCATTGCAAGGCGCGGCAGACGCGACACGGTCAGGAAGGACACGAGAACGGCCAGGGCCCCGCCGGCGATCACCCAGCCCGTCGGCAGCAGCATCACGAAGCCGCGCCCGGCTGCATGGGCGAAGGCGGGCAGCGTCATGCTCACCAGCGCGGCAATGGCGAGGCCCAGCCGCCTCATGCTCAGATTCCCACGTAGCGGTCGATCAGCGCGCGATCCTTCGCTAGGTCGGCGGCGCTCTCGAGTCCGGTCACCCGGCCGTTCTCCACGAAGGCCACCCGGTCTGCCACGGGCAGGACCGCGTCGACGCGCTGCTCGACCAGCAACGTCGTGACGCCATGTTCCTTGAGGTCCAGTACCGATTGCCGGATCCGCGCGATCATAGCGGGCATCAGCCCTTCGGTCGGTTCGTCAAGCAGCAGAAGCTTGGGGCTGATGCACAGGGCGCGCGCCATGGCCAGCATCTGCTGCTCGCCGCCGCTCATCGTGCCGGAGCGCTGGTCGAGGCGGTCCTTCAGCAGCGGGAACAGCTTCAGCACATGATCCAGAACCTCAGGCCCTGAATTGCGCGTCATCAGTCCCACGCGCAGGTTCTCCATCACGGTGAGTTCGGAGAACAGCCTACGCCCCTGTGGCACATAGCCAACGCCATGGCGCGGCACCTCGAAGGCCGGCAGCTTCGTCAGCGCCGTGCCATCGAGCGTGATGGAACCGCCGCGCGCCGGAACCAGCCCCATGATCGCCTTCAGCGCCGTGGTCTTGCCTGCCCCGTTGCGCCCGAGCAGGCAGACGATCTCGCCCTTCCCGGCGCTGAGCGAGAAGGAGCGCAGCACCTGCGCCTGCCCGTAGAAACAGTCGACGTCGCGCATCTCCAGCATCACCCGGTCCCCAGGTAGGCGGCCTGAACGGCGGCATTGGCGCGGACCTCTTCGGGCGTTCCCTCCGCCAGGATCGCGCCGCGGTCGAGCACCGTGATGCGATGCGCGAGTTCCATGACCAGCGGCATGTTGTGCTCGATCAGCAGCACCGTCTCGTGCTTCGCCACGTCACGCACCAGCGTGATGAAATTGTCGATCTCGGCATCAGACAGACCCTGGGTCGGTTCATCGAGGATCAGGAGCTTCGGCTTCAAGGCGAGGCCCATCGCCACCTCGAGCAGCCGCTGGTGCCCATAGGCCAGAGTGCCCGCAATCTGCGCGGCGCGGTCCGCCAGCCCCACGCGTTCCAGCGGTTCGAGGCTGGCGCGGCCACCCGGCTGGTGGGCCGCCAGCGCCACATTCTCGGCGACGGTGAGGTTCTGGTAGATCGAGGTGATCTGGAACGTATAGGCGATGCCCTTCTGCACCCGGCGGAAGGCCGGAAGTCCCGTGACATCCTCGCCCTCGAACAGGATCGTTCCGGCGGAGGGCGCGATGCGGCCGGAGATCAGGCTGACGAAGGTCGTCTTGCCCGCGCCATTGGGCCCGATCACCGCACGCACCTCGCCCCTGCCGATTGCGAAGTTGACGTCGGTCACGGCCCTGAGGCCGCCAAAGTGCTTCGACAAGCCGCGCGTTTCGAGCAGCACCGTCATGGCAGCCACCGCAGCCAGCGCTGCCGGACGGTGCCCATGATGCCCTTCGGGAAGAACAGCACGAGCAGGATCAGCACCACGCCGACGAAGAGCAAACTCGCGGAGGTGAAGCCCGACGCGACATCGACCAGCAGGAACATCAATGCGGTTCCCAGCACCGGCCCCAGCACCGTGGCGGCCCCGCCGAGCAGGGTCCACAGCAGCGGGTGGATCGAATACTGGATCGAGGCCAGCGTCGAGCCGGCATAGGCGAAGAGCAGCGCATAGGCGGCGCCGGCGACGGCCGCAAAGGCGCCGGACAGCACGAAGGCGATCAGCTTGTAGCGCTTCACGTCATAGCCCAGCATCGCGGTGCGGTTCTCGTTCTCGCGGATCGCCACGAGCACATGGCCGATCCGCGAGCGCACCACGAGGAGGCAGAGGGCGATCGCCACGGCCAGGAAAGCCAGGGCGATATTGTAGCGCAAGACGGGGTCCGCGAGGTTCACCACATGGCCGAAGAGCGAGAACACCCGCTGGTCGTCCTTGATGACGATCCCCTCGTCACCGCGCGTGATGTCGCCGAAGTAAAGGACCGTGAGGAAGGCCGCCTGCGAGAACATCAGCGTCACGATCATGAAGGCCACGCCGCTTGCCCGGAGCGCGATGAGGCCAATGACGGCGGAGACGATCAGGCCGCATAAGGTCGCGAAGAGGAAGGCCTCGGGCACGGCCATGCCCAGTCGCGTCACGCCCAGCGCTGCTGCATAGAGGCCGGTGGCAAAGAACATCGCGTGCCCGAGGCTCAGGAGACCCGCATAACCGAAGAGGATGTTGTAGCCCAGCGCATAGACCGAAAGCACCATGATGCGGGTGACGGTGAGTACGGCATAGTCGCTGGCCGCGAACTGCAGCAGGAACAGCGCCACGATCACCGCACCATGCAGCAGGAGGATGCGCGCCGTCATCGCGCCACCACACCGAAAAGACCCTGCGGGCGGAACACCAGCACAAGTGCCACCGCCAGCGTGGCGATGATCGAGGCGAGCGTGGGCGAGAAGAACATCGAAATCACGCCATCGCTGAGCCCGATGATGACGGCGGCGATGACGCTTCCCTTGATCGAGCCCAGTCCGCCGATGATGACCACGATGAAGCTCATCAGCAGCGGGTCGAGCCCCATCAGGTAATGTGCCTGCTGGATCGGCACGATCAGCACCGCGGCAACGGCCACCAGTGCCGCACCCGCCACGAATACCGCCGAATAAACCTTGTTGACGGGGATGCCGAAGGCCGTCGCGGTCTCGCGGTCGAACTGGGTGACGCGCATGACGAGGCCCCACCTGGTCTTGGCCAGCCCCCACCACACGCCGATGAGGATGAGGATCGACGCCACCACCACGAACAGCTTGTAGCCCGAGAAGCCGAACCACGGCAGCGCGATGCGATAGGTGAAAGGCGCGGAGACTGCCTTGGCATCGGCGCCGAAGACGGTCAGTGCCAGTTGCTGGATCACGAACATCAGGCCGATGGTGGCGACGATGGTCGCCTCGGGATCATAGTTGATGCGGCGGAGCAGCAGCCGCTCGGTGACATAGGCGAGCGCGCCGACGGCGATCGGAGCCACGATCAGCGCGGCGACGAAGCCGATGGCAGGTCCGCCCGGCACCATCTTCGCCACCCACCATGCCAGCATCGCACCAAGCATGAAGAACTCGCCATGTGCGACGTTGACCACGCGCATGACGCCGAAGACCAGCGACAGGCCAAGCGCCGAGAGCGCCAGCACGGCCGCGGCCACGGTGCCTTCGAGAAGGGCGAGCAGGAGATGCGGAAAGAAGGCCACGTCGGAACGCCGTCACCGAGGAAGAGGATGGCCGGGGCGAACCCGGCCATGATGAGCGTGTTGCACGGCGTCAGAACGCCATCTTGGTGTAATCCTCGGTCGAGTCGTACATGCCTTCCTCGATGGTCGTGCGATAGACCAACTCGCCCACCCCGTTTTTCACCTGGGTGATGTTCTGGTGGCCGAAGACCTGGTGGATCTTGCCGTTGAAGATCTTGTCTCCCTGCGGGTGCTCGTTGCCCTCGGGGATCGTCGTGATCGCCTCCACTGCCTCGATCAGCTTGGCGCGATCGTGCGGCCCCTTGTAGCCCGCCGCCTCCATCGCCTGCTTGATGATGTAGAGCGTCTCCCAGCAGCCGAACATGTGCGAATAGGTCGACACGTCATTGGGGTCGGAGACGCTCGCGCCATACTCGTCGACGCCCACCTTGCCGCGATAGAAGGTGTCGGCCTCGGTCGGCTTGGCGCCGGCGTAGCGCGGATAGGCCTCCCAGAAATAGGAGCCCTCGAGGAATTCGAGCCCCGGGCTCTTGAGGCTCACGGCCTCGAGGCTGTCGATGAAGCCGAACAGCGGCGGATGGCTCGAGCCGTAATATTCGCCGAGTTCCTTCACGAAGGTCAGCACGGCGGGGCCCACCATCACATGGTAGATCACTTCGGTGTCCGCCGGGATCTGCGGGAAGTAGCGCGAGAAGGATGTTTCCGTCGGCGGGATCGGGATCAACGCATTGACATCGCCCCCTTGAGCCTTGATCGCGGCGGAGAAATAGTCGCGGTGGTCATAGCCGAAGGCGAAGTCCGGGAAGATCATCGCGACCTTCTTGCCGAGGTTCTTGGCGATCCACGGCGCCATGGAAATGACCTGGCTCCGAACGTCGGTGATGCCCGGCTGGAAGGTGTAGCGGTTCAGCTTTCCGGAGGCCACGTGATGGCCCTCGGAGACGACGAAATAGGGCATCTTCAATTCCCCTGCGCGCGGGGCGGAGCCCATGACGACATGGCTGAACAGCGTGCCGAAGGCTACGTCGCACTTGTGCTGGGTGGCGAACTTCTCGACCACCTCGGCGCCGCGGCCGGGATCCGTCGCATCATCCTCGGGCACGATCTCGATGGGGCGGCCACTGATGCCGCCCGCCTCGTTGATGAGCTTCACAGCCGCATTGGTGGTCTGCTCATACCACTTGCCATAGGCCACACCGATGCCGGTGCGGTGTACCTGGAAGCCGATGCGGATGGGTTCGGAGGATTGTGCCTGTGCGTAACGCACGTAGCCCGGCCCCATGAGGGCGGCGGTGGCTCCGGCAGCGCCGAGCTTCAGGGCGGAACGGCGGGAGATGAGCTTCTTGTGAGGCACGACAAGCTTCGGCTTCGACATGATTTCCTCCGGTTATGTTCTCGCCCCACGCACGGGGGCCGGTCTGACGCCGGGAAGGATCATATCAAAACAAGGGCCGCCGGATAGGGGGCAGCCCGGCAAAGTGCAATTGATCATAGCGATACAATGTGGGTCGTTGAGGTTGTGTATGGCTCCGCGGCAGCAAACAGGAAGGCAGGCCCCATGGAGCTTTCAGCAATCGGCCGTCAGTACGGACTCGACCCGGCCCAGACCGAGGCGGCAGTGGCCGCCCTCGCCCCCGTGATCGCCGCGGGCTTCAAGCGCAGCGCCAGCCAGGGCGACGGGCTGGGCTCCATCCTCGAAGTCCTCCAGCAGGACGAGCAGCGCGGCCAGATCGCCTCGCCGACCGATGCGGGCAACATCGTGCTGAGCCAGATCTTCGGCTCGAAGGACGTCAGCCGCGGCGTGGCGCAGCAGCTCTCCGCCAGCTCCGGCGTCAGCTCGGCGATCCTCAAGCAGCTGCTCCCTGTGATCGCCACCTATTTCATCAGCCAGATGCTCAGCGGGCGCGGCGCGTCGGCCTCCTCCGGTTCGGGCGCAGGCGGCGGCGGCGGCCTCGGTGATATCCTCGGCCAGGTTCTGGGCGGTGGCGGTTCCGCTCCGCGCAGCGCCCCGGCGCCCCGGTCGGCGCCGGGTGGCGGTGGCCTGGGCGACGTTCTCGGCAACATCCTCGGCGGCGCCGGTGGCGGCAGCCTCCCCTCGCGGCAGGGATCCGCGGCGGCAGCGCCCGGCGGCGGCCTGGGCGACATTCTGGGTCAGGTGCTTGGCGGGGCGTCGGGCAGCCCCGCATCGCGGCAGGCTAATACATCGGGCGGCAGCCTTGCCGACGTGCTGGGCGGCATGCTCGGAGGCGGCCAGCCCCAGGGTGGCGGCGGCCTCGGCGACATTCTGGGCCAGGTGCTCGGGGGTGCTGGCGGCGCCCAGAAGGCCAGCGCGGCGGATGATCTGCTCGCCAGCGCCCAGGCCGCCCTGCGCGGCCGCTAAATCACGACATGTCGGCTGCGGCGCTCACCCGATGCGCCGCAGCAGCTCCACCAGCGTGCGCCGCTCTGCGTCATCGAGTGGCGCCAAGGTTTCCGCGGTGATCGCCGTTGCGGCGGCAATGCCGCGTGCCACGGCCGCCACGCCGTCGCGGGTGATGGACACGCGCATGCGCCGTCCGTCCTCGGGGTCGGGGCCGGTCTTCACGAAGCCACGCTTCAGCAGCCGGTCGACCACGCCCTTGATGGTGGCGGCATCCATGGCCGTTTCCCGGCCCAGCAGGTTCTGTGACAGGGATTCATATTCGGCGAGCTTCACCAGCGCCGCCCATTGCGTGGGCGTCAACGCATCCGTCATGTGCTGGGCAAAGATTGCGGCGTGGCGCTGGCCAGCGCGGCGGAGATAGAAGCCCACCTGGTCCTCGAGGCGGTAGCCGCCAAGCGCGGTCGCCTTCGCTTCCGCGCCCGCCATCGGCTACTTCTCCACGAAGGCCTTCTCGATCACGTAGCTGCCCGGCTCGTTGCTCGATCCCTCGGTGAAGGACATGCCCTTCAGCAAAGCGACGATGTCGACGAGGAAGGCGGGCGAACCGCAGATCATGACGCGGTCATGCGCGGCCTCCACGGGCGGCAGCCCGAGGTCGGCGGCCATCTTGCCACTGCCCATCAGCAGCGTAATGCGGCCGCGATTGCGGAAGTCCTCGCGCGTCACCGTCGGATAGTAGAGCAGCTTGGCGCGAACCTCTTCCCCCAGCAGCTCGTCGTTCGGCAGCTGGTTCTCGATCTCGTCGGCATAGGCGAGCTCGGCGGCGGTGCGGCAGCCGTGGACGAGGATCACCTTCTCGAAACGCTCGTAGACGGCAGGGTCCTTCACCAGGCTCATGAAGGGCGCGAGGCCCGTTCCGGTGCCGAGCAGATAGAGGTTGCGGCCCGGCGTCAGGTTGTCGAGCAGCAAGGTGCCAGTCGGCTTCTTGCCGACCAGGATCTTGTCGCCCACCTGGATGTGCTGGAGCTTGGAGGTCAGCGGACCGTCGGCCACCTTGATCGACAGGAACTCGAGCTCGTCGGCATAGTTCGGGCTCACCAGCGAATAGGCGCGCAGCAGCGGCTTGCCGTTCACCTCGAGGCCGATCATCGTGAACTGGCCGTTTTCGTAGCGGAAGGCCGGCGAGCGGGTGGTCTTGAAGCTGAACAGCCGGTCGGTCCAGTGGTGGACGCTCAGCACTTCTTCCTCATACAACGCACTCATGGGCCGCCCCGTCCTGATCCTGAAATTTGTTTGTATACATACGAAAAATATGGGATCATCGCGTTCCTGTCAACCGTGATTTCGCACCTGCGAAGGATTGCCATGGACGCCCCGACGGACAAGATCCGCTGCGATGCCTGCCCCGTGCTCTGCTACATCCGAGACGGCATGCTGGGCGCTTGCGATCGCTACGCCAACAGAGGTGGCGTGCTGACCCGCGTCGACCCGCACGTGCTGCTGGAGCGGACCGTGGCCCAGGGGGGCGACCTCGTCCCCTTCCTTCCTTCCTCCCGCGACTGGGATGGCACGATCGTCCGCCAGCCCCAGACCTTCGTCACCGCCATCGGTGCCGGCACCACCTACCCCGACTACAAGCCCGCGCCCTTCATCGTCTCCGCGGAGGTCGACGGCGTGGACATGGTGACCGTCGTGACCGAGGGCCTCTTCAGCTACTGCGGCCTCAAGGTGAAGATCGACACCGACCGCCACTTGGGCCACGAGACCGCCGCCGTGCGCGTCGACGGCGAGCAGATCGGCCATGTCACGACCGCCGAATATGGTTCGCAGATGCTGTCCCTGGGCGGCGTGCGCCATTTGACGGGCGGCTCGAAGAAAGAAGGCCGCGTCACCTGCGAGGCGATGCTCGCACTCGCCAACTGCAAGCCCGTCGAAGTCACCGTTGATGGTGGTGCCACCGTCATCATCGAGGCCGGCAAGGCGCCCATCATCAACGGGGTGAAGGAAGAGCGCATGCGGGTGGGCTGCGGTTCCGCCACCATCGGCATGTTCGCCAAGCAGTGGATGGGTCATGTCGACGAGGTGGTGGTGGTCGACGACCACATCACCGGCGTCCTCTCCGAGCACCAGGCCGGCAAGTTCCTGGGCGTGCCGGATACCGGCATCAAGATGAAGGGCCACCGCTCCACGCCCGGCCGCTACTTCAAGGTGGCACAGCCCGGCACCGGCTGGGGCGGCACCGACCTCACCGATCCGCTCTCGATCCTCAAACCCTTCGACCCGAAGGAGGCCTGGCCGGGCCTGCGCATGCTCATGGTCTCCACCACCGGCGAGCATCACGCCTATTTCGAACTCGACGAGGCCCTGGTCCCCGTCGAAAAGGACCTGCCGCCCGCACTCAAGCTCTCCGTCGAGCGCATCCAGGAGAATTGCGAGCCAGCACTGTCGACAGTGCTCTTCATGGCGGGGGCCGGCGGTTCGCTGCGTGCCGGCGTCACCGAAAACCCGGTGCGCCTCACCCAGTCGGTCAAGGATGCGGTCACCCGCGTCACGGCGGGCGGTGCGCCCTGCTACGTCTGGCCGGGCGGCGGCATCACCTACATGGTGGACGTCACCACGCTCCCTGAAAACGCCTTCGGCGCGGTGCCCACACCCGCCCTCGTCGCACCGATCGAGTTCACCATGACGAAGGCCGCCTATGCCGCCCTCGGCGGCCACATGGACGAGGTGCGCCCGCTGTCAGGGATCACCGGCGACACCGGCAAGAAACGCATCGCGGTGTGACCCTGCCCTGTTGTCCGCCTCTTCGAGGCAGAAAGGGGCGCCTCTTGCCAAGGCGCATTTTCGCGGGCATCCCGGTTCCCATCGGAATAGCGGAGTGCCTCGCCCATGTTCACCCCTGACCTGCTCGACGCCGTCCGCGCTCGCTTCGCGCATGTCGACACCTGCCCCTTCTCGGGTCCCCGCGTGTTTTTCGAGAATGCCGGCGGCGCGCTGACGCTGAAGTCAGTGGTGGAGACTTCGGGCCTCTATGCCGCGATCCCCGACAACCAGGGGCGCGACAACGCGGCCTCGAAGGCGCTGATGACCGCAATCGACAAGGCCAGGTCGGACATGCGGCTGTTCTTCAACGCCCCGTCGGGCCAGGTCTTCGTGGGCGAGAGCGGCACGGAGGTGCTGTTCCGCCTGATCCGCACCGCCGCCCTGGGCGCCGGGCCGGGCGGCACGATGCTCTCCACCACGCTCGAACATCCCGCCTCGCGCAGCGCCATGGCGCGCTGGGCGGAGGTGACGGGCCGCAAGCACCTGCTTGTGCCACATGACGATGCGACGGGCTGCGTCACCGCCGATGATTACCTGCCTTTCATCACCCCCGACGTCCGGGTTGCCACCATCGTGCACACCTCTCCCGTCACCGGCATGGCGGTGGACGTGGGCGCCATCGCCGCCGCAATCCGCAAGGTGGCGCCAGACTGCTTCATCATCGTCGACGGCATCCAGCATGCCAGTCATGGCGCGGTGGACATCGCAGGCCTCGGAATAGATGGCTATGCGATCTCGCCCTACAAGGTGTTCTCGCGCCATGGCTATGGCGTGGGCTGGGCGTCGGACCGCCTCACGGCCTGCACGAAGGAAACCGTGATCGGCGGCCCGGCCACCAGCTGGGAAATGGGCACGCGCGACGCGGGAAGCTACGCCACCTTCTCGGACGTCGTCGCCTATCTCGACTGGCTCGGCAGCCATTTCACCAAGAGCGACGATCGCCGCGCTCGTCTCGAGGCCGCGGCAGCAGCAATCCACGGCCATGAGCACATGCTGGCGGAAGCCATGGTCAACGGCACCGGCAACCTGCGGGGACTGAAGGATATTCCGGGCCTTCACATCATCGGCGGCGCCGACAATGCGAAGCGCGAGGGCGTGGTTTCGATATGGCTCGACGGCACGCCGAGCGAAGAGGTCGTCAGTTTCCTCAACGACCGCGGCATCCGCACCCACACCCGCAAGGCCGACCACTACAGCGGCAATGTGCTCAGCCCCCTGGGCCTCAAGGATTGCGTGCGGGCGTCCTTCAGCCATTACAATTCGCTGGCCGAGGTGGCGCAGTTCCTCACCGCCATGAACGAGTTCACCTCCGCCCGGTGATGGGCTAGCCTGCCCGAAAACCGGGACGGAGCGCCATGATCGATTTCGCCATCACCGACACCCATGTCCACCTGCTGGACACCTCGCGGTTCAAATACAGCTGGTCGGCGGGTGCGCCGAAGCTCGGGCGCGACTGGACCATCCATGACCTCGAACATGCGGCGAAGCCCTACGTGATCGAGAACATGGTCTTCGTCGAGGTCGACGTCGACTATCCCCAGCACATGGACGAGGCGGAGTGGGTGCAGCAGCTGGCACAGGGTGACTCGCGGCTGAAGGGCTGCGTCGCCGCCCTGCCGCTCGAGGAGGGACCGAAGCTCGAGGCGGACCTTGAAAGGCTTTCCGGGTTCCCGGTCATGCGCGGCATCCGGCGTCTCATCCAGAACAAGAGCGACCCGGAATTCGTGCTGCGGCCGGACTTCATCGCGGCAACCAGATTGCTACCGAAATACAACTTTTCCTTCGATGTTTGCATCTACCATCACCAGTTCGGCAACGTCATCGAGTTCATCCGGCGCTGCCCCGAGGTGTCCTTCATCCTCGACCACATCGGCAAGCCGGGCATCAAGGATGGCTTGCTGGAACCATGGAAGCGCCACATCCGCGAACTCTCGCAACTCCCCAATGTGATGTGCAAATTGTCGGGCGTGACCACCGAGGCCGACCACGCGAACTGGACGCGCGACCAGCTGCGGCCCTACATCGACCACGTGATCGACAGCTTCGGCTTCGACCGCATCATGTATGGCGGCGACTGGCCGGTGGCGGAGCTCGCAGGAAAATATACCGATTGGATTCAGGTGCTTGACTGGGCCACCGCGGGCTGCACGCCGGAGGAGAAGCGCAAGCTGTTCCGCGACAACGGCATCAGGGCCTACCGGCTGTAGCTCAGTTGGCCGGCACCGGTGACTGAAGCGCCTGCTTGCCCGTGCAGATGGGCGGCAGGTCCTTGTCGCCGAACCATATCTCGAAGGTATTGGGCCGCACCTTCTTGGCGCCGGACCAGATGTTGGTGAGGTTCACCACCTGGATATCGAAGCCGATGTTGCGGAGCCACTGCGCAATGGCTTCCGCCTTCGGCACGTCATCATCGTTCATGGCGCGGATTTCATTCACCTTTCCGTCCCACTTCGCCATGGCGATGGAGGGCACGGTGATGGCGGCGCCGTCGGTGTCCTTGAGGCCCGTCAGGAGCTTCGAGAAGCAGGCGCGCTGCTGCTCGTTGAGGACATTGACGAACACCCGCGACGGCAGGCGGCCGACGGCCTCCTTGAACACGGCCTGCACATTGGCATTGGTCTGGGCGGCCGAGGTCAGGGCGCGTTCCATGGCCGGGAGCAGCTGCGGGTCGGAGGCGTTGTTGGCATAGTCGAGCTGGGCGGCCACGAATTCGACCGGCACCTTGTCGTTCTTGAGGAGGTATTCGAACATGGCGATGCCGTATTTCTGGCGCTCGGGCTTGTCGTCCGAGACCAGGTCGATCATCGTCTTGAGATCGTTCACGTTCTGCTGCCAGCGCGTGTAGTAGAGGCCCATGCCCGCGATGGTGAGCGGGATCATGATGGTGGCGGTCATCTGGATCATGATGTCGCGCCACGCGCGGCTGCGTTCGCGAATTTCGGAAGCCTTTGATTCAGAAGCCATGTCGGTCCCTTGTGCAACGCCTGCCGCTTGCCAAGGGAATGCAGCAAAAGCGTGACGGCGCCCGCTTGCTGCGGGCGCCGTCCGCGATCGTTACACCGTCTGCGGGCGCATGTC
This sequence comes from uncultured Aestuariivirga sp., assembly GCA_964474665.1. GTDB lineage: Bacteria > Pseudomonadota > Alphaproteobacteria > Rhizobiales > Aestuariivirgaceae > Aestuariivirga. The sequence continues at coordinate 73,998 of CAYYTH010000008.1, read as the reverse complement.
CTTGGCGTCGATGCCGGCGACCGCGACCGGCTTCTTCATGGCGTCACGACGGAAGGGCTCGCCCAGTTCCTGGTTGATCATGGCCTCGATCAGGGTCGACTTGCCATGCTTCATCTGGTCGTCGATCGCCTTGGCGAGCGCATCGCGCAGCTCGTCCATGGTGTAGGCGACAACGCCTTGAAGTCCGCAGGCTTTTGCGATGCCGGCATAGCTCACCTGGGTGTCGAGTTCGGTGCCGACGAAGTTGTCGTCATACCAGAGGGTGGAGTTGCGCTTTTCGGCACCCCACTGGTAGTTCCGGAACACGACCTGCGTGATCGCCGGCCATTCCTTGCGGCCGATGGCGGTGAGCTCCGTCACCGCGATGCCGAAGGCGCCGTCGCCCGAGAAGCCGACCACGGGCACGTCCGGGCAGGCGATCTTGGCGCCGACGACCGAGGGCAGACCATAGCCGCAGGGGCCAAAAAGGCCCGGCGCCAGATACTTACGGCCCTGCTCGAAGGTCGGGTAGGCATTGCCGATGGCGCAGTTGTTGCCGATGTCGGAGGAGATGATGGCCTCCTTGGGGAGAGCGGCCTGGATGGCGCGCCAGGCCATGCGGGGGCTCATCCAGTCGGGCTTGGCCTTGCGGGCGCGCTCGTTCCAGGTGGTGCCCGGATCATCGTCCTCGTGGTCCATGGAAGAGAGCTGCTGGGCCCAGCGCGACTTGGTCTGGGCGATCAGGTTCTTGCGCTCCTCGCGGCCGGCGTCGCCTGCGGAGGGCGAGAGCCTGGCCAGAATGGCTTCCGCTACCTTCTTGGAATCGCCCACGATTCCGACACTGACCTTCTTGGTGAGGCCGATGCGGTTGGGGTTGATGTCGACCTGGATGACCTTGGCCTCCTTCGGCCAGTAGTCGAGGCCGTAGCCCGGCAGGGTCGAGAAAGGGTTGAGGCGGGTGCCGAGCGCCAGCACCACGTCGGCCTGCTTGATCAGTTCCATGGCGGCCTTGGAGCCGTTGTAGCCGAGCGGGCCGGCGAAGAGCGGGTGCGAGCCGGGGAAGGCGTCATTGTGCTGGTAGCCGACGCAGACCGGGGCGGAGAGCCGCTCGGCCAGCGCCTTGGACGCCGGGATGGCGCCGCCGAGGACCACGCCCGCGCCATTGAGGATGACCGGAAATTTGGCCTCGGACAACAGCTTAGCCGCAGCGGCGATGGCCTCCTCACCACCGTTCGGGCGCTCGAAGGCGACGACGGCGGGCAGTTCGATGTCGATCACCTGGGTCCAGAAATCGCGCGGCATGTTGATCTGCGCGGGGGCCGAGAGGCGCTTGGCGTTCATGATGACGCGGTTGAGGACTTCCGCCACGCGGGAGGCGTCGCGCACCTCTTCCTGGTAGCCGACCATGTCCTTGAACAGGTCCATCTGCTCGACCTCCTGGAAGCCGCCCTGGCCGATGGTCTTGTTGGCGGCCTGGGGTGTCACCAGAAGGAGGGGCGTGTGGTTCCAATATGCTGTTTTTACTGCAGTAACGAAGTTGGTGATGCCCGGGCCGTTCTGCGCGATCATCATCGACATCTTGCCCGACGCGCGGGTGTAGCCGTCGGCCATCATGCCGCCCGAGCCCTCATGGGCGCAGTCCCAGAAGGTGATGCCGGCCTTGGGGAAGAGGTCGGAAATCGGCATGAAGGCCGAGCCGATGATGCCGAAGGCATGCTCGATGCCGTGCATCTGGAGAACCTTGACGAAAGCCTCTTCGGTGGTCATGCGCATGGGTGTTTTCCTCGCTTTAAGCTGGTTGGTGGCCTTCTAGCGCTCCTGACTGGTACCAGACTAGCACCAGAGGATGGGGACACCGCGGTCCACAACCGGGTTGTTGCAAAGTTGGTTGTGCATGTTGCGCGGGGATGTGCATTTGATTGCAAAAGTGATGTCATTTGTTGTCACGCAAACGGGCGTGGAGATGCAACCGCGGCGCGTTGCGAAATTTTATTGCGCGAGGGGTGTCGGAGCATGGGCCTATTGCCCTGCCCTGCACCCTGCCGTAGAGGTGGAGCGGAATGGACACCCCGAACCGGGCCGAGCCCGGGGCGGTCTTTCACAGGAGCTTTCCGATGACGTTCAACCTTCGCGCCGGTGCCCTGGCGCTCGCCATCATGGCCGCAGCCAGCGGCACGGCCTGGGCGGATGCCTACCAGGACGGCATGACGGCCTTCCAGAGCGAGGATTACGGCAAGGCGCTGAAGCTGCTCCTGCCCTATGCGAAGGATGGCAACGCCGAAGCCGCCTTCCTGATCGGTGAGATGTATGGCCCGCGCAGCTGGGGCCAGAAGGGCGAGAACCGCAACGGCGTCGAGCAGGACAACAAGCAGGCCATCTATTGGTGGGGCGAGGCCGCGAAGCTCGGCAATTCGGAAGCGCAGCTGAAGCTCGGCTGGTGGCTGATGAAGGGCAAGGACGTGGTGAAGCAGGACCAGGCCGCCGGCATGAACTGGCTGCTGATGGCGGCGAACCAGGGCGAGCCGCAGGCCCAGTACGAGGTGGGCCTCGCCTACTGGAAGGGCCGCGGCGTGAAGCCCGATCCGATCGCCGCCTATATGTGGCTGGACCTGTGCTCGGGCGAGCCCGGCTTCGACAATGCCGTCAACTATCGCGACGAGATCGCCAGGGGCATGACGGCCGAACAGGTGAAGCAGGCCCAGCTGATGGTGCAGGCCTTCACCCCGAAGAAGAAGTAGGACCGACCGCCATGATCATGCATCAGTTCACGGCCAAGCACTGGGTGATCACCTGCATCATCATCCTGATCGCGGTGGGCGCCTTCGCGGCCACCTGGGCCTGAAGACGAATTCCCCTCCCCCTTGTGGGGAGGGATCAAGGGCGCGGATCCGCGGGCGCAGTCTGCCAGGATTGGACTCGCGACCCCCCACCCCTACCCCTCCCCACGCGGGGGAGGGGAACTCTCGTTGCCCGAGGGCAATGGATTCGCGGCTCAGCGCAGCGCGGCGGTCCGGTAGAGCGTCACCTTCAAGCCGCCATGCAGGACGGGCGGCGCGGGCGGCAGGAACGGCAGCGCCGTGGCCCGCGCCAGCGATCGATCGGTGGTGACGAGGCCGACGCGCCAGCCGGAAAACCGCTCCTTCAGAACCTGCCCCAGCGCGCCATAGAGCGCGAAGAGGGGCTTCTTGTCGCCGATGCGCGTGCCATAGGGCGGGTTGACGATGACGAGGCCGGCCGGGCCTTCCGGCCTGACGAGATCACTCACCGACTGCTGGCGGAACTGCGTGACGCCAGAGACCCCTGCCCGCTCGGCATTCTGCGTGGCCATGCGGATGGCGCCGGCATCACGATCACTGCCGAAGAAGCGGACGGCGGGCACGCGCGGTTGCGCGGCGGCCAGCTTCATCTGGTTCCATGCTGCCGCATCGAAGGTGGCGAGCTGCTCGAAGGCGAAGGCGCGGGTACGGCCGGGATGCAAGCCCGCGGCGATCTCCGCGGCCTCGATGACGAAGGTGCCGGAGCCGCACATGGGGTCCACCACCGGCTCATCGCCGGTGAAGCCGCACTGGCGGAGGAAGAGTGCGGCGAGCGTCTCGCGCAGCGGCGCCTTGCCCACGCCCAGCCTGTGGCCGCGCTTGTGCAGCGACCCGCCCGAACTGTCGATGCTCAGCGTGCAGAGATCATCCTCGATGCGGGCCTTGACGACGACCTCGGCCTCCTCATCGATGGGCGCGCCGAATTCCTCAGCGATGGCGCGCGCGATGCGCTGGACGACGGCGCCCGAGTGATAGATCTTGGAGCGCGCGCAGCTGGCCTCGACGCGCACCGGCACGTCCTTGCGCAGCACATGGCCCCAGGCAAATTCGCGCGCCAGCCGGTCGAGCTGGGCGAGGTGCTGCACGCGGAAGGACCCGATGCGCGCCAGCACATGGCCGCAGCCGCGCAACACGAGATTGGCGCGCCAGACATCCTTCCATGTGCCCTTCACCATGATGCCGCCGGGCACCTGCTTCACCGCCTTGAAGCGGTGCTGGCGCACTTCGTCATGGAGTGCGGACTCGAGGCCCGGCGGAGCCATGAGGAAGATGTCGAAATCAGGAGCTGTCACCATGGCCCCCGCTTATCGCGAATGGCGCAGCGGGGCGATCTTTTTCATGCCGCGGTCGGGCACCGCCTCACCTGGCGGCGGATGGCGGCAGGCCAAGGACGCGGCGCATGTGGGCGAGGATGAGCTCGCGCCCGCGATCGCCGGTTTCGGCGGTGGCCTCGCGGGCACTGCGGGTGTACCAGCGCTCCGCGGAGATGCGCTGCATGTCCACCGCCTCGGGGCACATGGACAGCATCAGCGAGGTCTCGCCCTCGCCCGCATGGTCGAAGGGATATTGCCCGATGGTCTCGCCGGTCATCAGCGGGTGGATCCTGATCCAGTTGAAGGGATCGCTGCCGCCGGCCTGCTGGGCATAATAATCCGCCATCTTCGCATCGCCCCACCAGCCTTCGCCGCGCGTCTTCTCGAGGAAGGCGAAGATCGCCTGGCGGGCGCCGAACTTGAAGGCGAGGTCGGTGGGCATGCCGGTGGCGAAGTTCTCCGTCTGGTGATGGATGAAGGCATGGATGTTGCGGAAGCCCACCCGCAGGAGGCCGGTGAAGAGCTCGCGCGCGAAGGGATGAAGGGCGGTCGAGTCGACCTGCACCGAGCCCGTGCCCTCCGGCGGCTCCACCGCATAGCTCGCCGCGCCATAGTAGAAGGGCGGCAGGATGACGAGATCGGCCTCCTTCTCGAGGAGGTCCAGCGCGCGGGTGACGGCCAGCGTGTCCATGCCCACCGCCATGTGCTCGCCGTGGTATTCGAGAACGCCGAGCGGCAGCACGACGGGGGTGTTGGCCGCGATTGCCGCGCGGATCTGGTGGGGGAGCATCATTTCATAGCGCATGGGCGGGGATCCTCACGAGGCCCTCGACGGGCTCAAAAACCTGCCCTAGTCTCCGCGCTCCAAGAACGGGGCGCAAGACCCCGGGGCAGCAAGGGAGACGTGAGTGGCTTCGGTCGACATCGGTGACGTGCGCAAGAGCTATGGCGAGCAGGCGGTGATCCATGGCGTTTCGATTCCCATCGCTGATGGTGAGTTCGTGGCCCTCGTCGGACCTTCGGGCTGCGGCAAGTCCACGCTGCTGCGCATGATCGCGGGGCTGGAGGAGATCACCGGCGGCACCATCAAGATCGGCGACAAGGTGGTGAACGGGCTGCCGCCCAAGGACCGCGACATCGCCATGGTGTTCCAGAACTATGCGCTCTACCCGCACAAGACGGTGGCCGAGAACATGGGTTTCGCGCTGAAGCTCAGGAAGACGCCCAAGGCGGAGATCGACCAGCGGGTGAAGCGCGCCGCCGAGATCCTCGACCTCGTGCCCTATCTCAACCGCTATCCGCGCCAGCTTTCGGGCGGGCAGCGCCAGCGCGTGGCCATGGGCCGGGCGATCGTGCGGGCACCACAGGTGTTCCTGTTCGATGAACCGCTCTCCAACCTCGATGCCAAGCTGCGCGTGCAGATGCGCGCCGAGATCAAGGAGCTGCACCAGCGGCTGAAGACGACGACCGTCTACGTCACCCACGACCAGGTGGAGGCCATGACCATGGCCGACAAGATCGTGGTGCTGCATGACGGCATCGTGGAGCAGATCGGCACGCCGCTGGAGCTTTACGACCGTCCCGCCAACCTGTTCGTCGCGGGCTTCATCGGCTCGCCCGCCATGAACATGTTCAAAGGCACGATCCGCGGCGGTGCGCAGCCGCACTTCGAGGCGGCGGACGGCACGAAGCTGCCGCTCGCCTCTGCCCCGGCGGGAACCGACGGCATGGCCGCCGTCTATGGCATCCGGCCTGAGCACCTGGTGCTGGGCGGGGAGATCACATCACAAGTGGCGGTGATCGAACCCACCGGTTCCGAGACGCAGGTGATCGCCAAGCTGGCCGGCGAGAAGATCATCGGCGTGTTCCGCGAGCGCGTGAACGTGAAGCCGGGCGAGATGATCGCGATGTCGCCTAATCTTTCGCTGGTCCATCTGTTCGACGCGAAAACCGGCAGCAGGATTTCCTGACGCCAACAACCTCTCGGCCGTCATCCCGGCGCAGGCCGGGATCCAGCTTTCCATGTGCTCTGGCGCCCGAAGCTGGACCCCGGCCTTCGCCGGGGTGACGGGTTTATTGTGTTGCCGGGGTGACGGACTTGTGGGGGATGGGTCGTGCCGTGTGAGGGGAACCGACCGCACGTGTGCGCTGCACATATTGCGATGCACGACAAGTTGCCGGTGGCGCGGGCGTTTCGCGCATCCCCTTCGTTGACATTGCAAATCGGTGTTGCATAGTCGGCGCAGCGTTCCACGACGACCCCTGCAAGCTTCATGAAAAACCGAGGCGGCCGGGAGAGATATCGCAACAACCTGCAACGGACGCTCTAGGGAGGACCCAAGAACATGAGAATCGACATCTTCAATTACATGGTGAGCCGCCGCGGCATGCTGAAGGGCGCTGCGGGCGCAGCTGCCCTCGCCGCCGTGGGCGGCCCGGCGCTGAACGTGCGCACGGCCTTCGCGCAGGACGATCTGCGCGCGGCCATCCTGCAGATCCCCGGCGTTGGCAAGGGCCAGCCGACGGACGCAGACTGGCAGAAGGTCGGCGAGATGTGCCTTGGGCCGACGAAGGCCAACGTGCAGGAAGGCGAGTTCAAGGGCGTCGAACTGTCGTTCATGGGCCTCAACAACCAGAACGTCCACAACGTGCTGTTCCGCGGCCTGTCCAAGGCCTGGGCCGACTACACCGGCGCCACCATCAACTGGATCGACCTCGCGCAGGCCGACTACAATGCCCGCCTGCAGCAGTCGATCGCCACCGGCACGGTGGACTTCGACGTGATCGAGATGGGTGCTCCCTTCGAAGGCGACGTCTGCGGCAAGGGCCTTGCCTCCGAGATGCCCGACTGGGTGGCCAAGCAGATCGACATGGATGACTATGTCGGTTACCTCAAGGCGCCGGTCGGCACCTGGAACGGCAAGACCTATCGCGTCTCATGCGACGGCGACTGCCACAACTTCAACTTCCGCACCGACGTGTTCTCCGACCCGGCTCTCGCCGAGGAATGGAAGAAGTCCGGCGGCGAAGGCGAATGGGGCGTGCCGAAGACCTGGCAGCAGGTCAACGCCGCGACCAAGTTCCTCAAGGGCAAGAAGATCAACGGCCAGGACGCCTATGGCTATCTCGACCCGTGCAAGGGCTGGGGCGGCTTCGGCTTCTACTTCCTCGGTTCGCGCGCCACGGCTTACGTGAAGCACCCCGACAGCCGCGCCTTCCTGTTCGAGCCGGACACGATGAAGCCGATGATCAACAATCCGGGCTGGGTGCGCGCCATCCAGGACGTGCTTGACTGCCTGCCCTCCGAGCCGGCCGACCAGCTGAACGCCGACCCGGGCACCACGGGCTTCCAGCAGTTCCTCGCCGGCACGGGCTCCATGCTCTCGTGGTGGGGTGACATCGGCTCGAACGTCAAGACCAACGACACCTCCGTCATCGGCGATGTCACGGGCTTCGACATCCTTCCCGGCTCGCCCGACGTCTACAACCACGCCGCCGGCAAGTGGGAGACGCTCGCCTCGGGCCAGAACAACGCACCGAACATGGCCTATATCGGCTGGGGCATCTATGTGATGGCCCGCGTCGACGCCGACCCGAAGAAGCAGAAGGCGGCCTGGTCGCTTGCTGCGCACCTAGGCGGCAAGGACATCTCGCTGTGGATGGCGGCCTATCCGTCGGGCTTCCAGCCCTATCGCCAGAGCCACTTCAACATCGCCGAATGGGTGGCGGCCGGATACGACGAGAAGTTCATCAAGAGCTTCCTCGACAGCCAGGCCAATTCCTACAACCACCCGAATGCCGCGATCGAGCCGCGCATCCCCGGCATCTTCCAGTACTACTCGGTCGCCGAGGACGAACTGTCGAAGATCTATGCCGGCCAGATGACGGCTCAAGCGGGCGCCGACGCCATCGCCGCCGCCTGGGAGAAGATCACCGACCAGCTCGGCCGCGACAACCAGATCAAGCTCTACAAGGCTTCTCTGGGCGCGTAACGCACCACCCCGGGCCGGCAGCCGCACGCTGCCGGCCCTTTTCGTTTCCCGAAGGACGTTTCCACCGCAGCATGTCGTCAGCCTCCACCGCAGCCACCGGCCATGATGCCGTCACCATGCATGTGCCGCCGGAGCGCCGCCGCCTCGGCAGCCTGCTGATCCGTGGCGCGAGCCTGCTGCTGGGCCTCGTCATCATCGTCCAGTCGCTCTTCGCGATGGGCTACATCGGCTGGGGCTTCGCCAACTGGCAGCCGGTGCTGATCGCCTATGTGCTGTGGAGCGGCGCGCTGTGCTGGGGCCTCGTGCTGCGCGACGGCGAGGCGGGCTGGCGCGCGGTGTTCGTGCTGCCGGCGATCCTGTTCACCATCGCGCTTGTCATCTTCCCCACGCTGTTCGGCTTCTTCATCGCCTTCAGCGACTGGAACCTGCAATCGGCCAATGGCCGCCAGTTCAACGGGCTGGCCAACCTGCGCCAGCTGTGGGCCGACCCGTATTTCTGGAACGCGCTCGGCAACATGGTGTTCTACGTGGCGACCGTGGTGGTGCAGTACGCCATCGCCTTCGGGCTTGCCCTGCTGCTGAACGCCGACATCAAGGCGCAGAAGTTCTTCCGCGTCTCCTTCCTGCTGCCCTTCATGCTGTCGCCCGTGGCGGTGAGCTGGATGATCGGCAAGTCGATGCTGGAATACCGCTTCGGCCCGGTCACCAACCTGCTGCGCTGGCTGGGCTGGGAGAACCCCTCGCTCCTCACCTCGCCGTGGCTGGCCAAGACGACCATCGCCATCATGGATGCCTGGGTGTGGATCCCCTTCATGATGATCATGATCCTGGCGGGCCTGCAGGCGCTGTCGAAGGAGGTGCAGGAGGCCGCCAAGGTGGACGGCGCCACCGGCTGGCAGGGCTTCTGGCAGATCACCTTCCCGCTGATGCTGCCGGTTTCGATGACGACCATCGTGCTGCGGGTGATCTTCCAGCTGAAGCTCGCCGACATCGTGATCAACACCACGTCGGGCGGGCCGGGTGGCGCCACCGACACGGTGTCGAGCTTCATCTTCCGCGAATACAAGGACCGCTCCAACGTCGGCTATGGCACGATGATCGCCGAGATCTACCTGATCCTCATCATCATCTTCATCGCCCTCCTGCTGTGGGCGACCAACCGCTTCATGCAGAGGCACAGCTGATGCCGCGCGCCCTGAACCGCATCCTGATCTATGCCGCGCTGATCCTGTGGACGATCATCGCGCTGTTCCCGATCTACTGGACCTTCTCGACCACCTTCAAGGTGGCGAAGGACGTGCAGCTCGGCCACATCATCCCGTGGGTGGACTTCACGCCCGCCTGGCTGGGGCTGCGCGCCATCGGGCTGTCGCCCGACACGATCTTCACCGAATCGACGCCGCGCGCCGAATTCGTCAAGCGCTTCTGGAACTCGATCCAGGCTTCGATCGGCGCCTCGATCCTCGCCCTCATCCTCGGCTCGATGGCGGCCTACGGGTTGAGCCGCTTCTCCTATCACTGGAAGATCTGGAAGAATCGCGACATCTCGTTCTTCTTCCTCTCTCAGCTGATCCTGCCGCCCGTCGTGCTGGCGATGCCCTTCCTCGTGCTCTACAAGGAGCTCGCACTGCTCGACTCGATGATAGGCCTCATCCTCATCTACACGCTGTCGGTGCTGCCCATCGTCATCTGGATCATGAAGGACCAGTTCGACACCATTCCGCAGGAGCTGGAACAGGCGGCCCTCGTCGACGGCTGCTCGGCCTGGGGGGCCTTCTTCCGCATCATCCTGCCGATCGCGCTTCCCGGCATGGTGGCGGCCTTCATCCTCTCCGTCATCCTGTGCTGGAACGAGTATTTCTTCGCCGCTCTGCTGACCTCGAGCCATGCCAAGACGCTGCCGGTGATGGTGGCGAGCCAGACCGGCTCTCAGGGGATCTCGTGGTGGTCGATGGCGGCACTCTCCTCCGCCGCCATCCTGCCGCTGATCATCATCGGCATCTTCCTCGAACGCTACATCGTGAAGGGCCTGACGACGGGCTCGGTGAAGTAGCCTTTCAGAGGAACGGACGCGTTGCCGGATAGAGGCCGCGGAACACCTTGTGCTGGCGGTCATACATCGCCTTCAGCTCAGGCTTCGGGGCGATGGACGAGGTGACCGGGTTCCAGCGGTCGATGTCGGCGGCCGTAACATCGCCCAGCGCAAGCGCGGCGAGGAAGGCATCGCCATAGGACGCGCCGATGGTCTTCTGGCGCAGCACCTGTGTCATGCCGCTGATGTCGGAGGTGGCTTCCGACCACACGCGGTTCCTGGTGCCGCCGCCCACCGCATAGACGGCGCGCGGCGCCTGGCCGGCTTCGGCATAGGTGTCGAAGACGTGGCGCGTGCCGTGGGCGATGCCTTCCAGCACGGCGCGGAACATGTCGCCGCGATCATGGGTGAGGTCGAGGCCGAAGAGGATGCCCTTGGCCTTGGTGTCATGGATGGGCGTGCGCTCGCCGGAAAAATAGGGGAGCAGCACGAGGCCCTTGGCGCCGGGCGGCGAGGCCTCGGCTTCCGCCGCGAGCGTGACGACGGCGGTTTCGGGCGGCAGTTCCTTCGCGAAGTTTTCGCGGAACCAGTGGGTGAGCGTGCCACTGGTCGAGAGCCCCGCCATGGCGCCGTGCTGGCCGGGGAAGAGCCAGGGCGCATACCACAGCCGCGCATCGCGCACGCGGCTCCCGGTGATGAGGATGATGAAGATGGTGGAGCCATACATCAGCATCAGGTCGCCGGTGCCCAGCACGCCGACGCTGACGGCCTCGGCGGCCGCATCGATGGTGCCGGCGATGACGGGCGTTCCCTCGTCCAGCCCCGTTTCCGCGGCGGCCTTCGCCGTGACGTGGCCGGCGATGTCGGTCGTCCACAGGAGTTCCGGCAGCTTGTCCATGGCGATGATGCCGGGGGCGAGCTCCCCGCTCCAGCCCTGCGTGTCGGCCATGTAGAAGGGGCTGAAGTTGCCGGCCGAATAATGATCGATGGTGTAGCGCCCGGTGAGGCGGTGGACGAGGAAGGAGCTGGAATTGAGGATCTTGTGCGTCCGGGCGAAGATTTCCGGGCGGTTGCGCTTCAGCCACAGGATCTTGGGACCGACCGCCTGCGAGGTGAGCGCGTTGCCGCAGCGTTCGAGGATCACTTCCGCGCCGATCTCGCGCGTGAGGTCGTCGATCTCCTGCGCGGCACGGGTGTCGACGCCGTAGAGCACGGCATTCATCAGCGGGTTGCCGGCCTCGTCCACCGGCAGCATGCAGGGGCCGATGCCGCTCGACCCGATGGCGGCGATGGAGGACGGCGCGATGCCGCTGTCGGCCAGCATCTTTTTCGTCACATAAACGAAGTCGCCCCACCAGTCCTGCTCGGCATCATGCTCGGCCCAGCCGGGCTGGGGCACCTGCATCCGGTGGGCGCGCGCCGCCTGGGCAACGATCTCGCCCGTGGCGGAGACAATCACGCCCTTGGTTTCGAAGGTGCCGATGTCGACGCCCAGATAGTGCTTCATGCGATGTAGTCGTCCCGGTCGAGCGAGAAGCGGGTGTCGATGCGCTGCAAGGCGCCGATGATGAGCCGGGTGAGGCCTTCGAGGTCGGCGACGTCGCAGACCTCGAGCGCGGAATGCGTGTAGCGGGCCGGGAAGCCCATGTCGATTGCGGCGACACCCTTGCCGACGAGCTGCACGTAGGACGTTTCCGTGAGCGCGCCGATATGCGCGGAACGCTGCAGGTTGATCTTCTCCGCATCCGCCGTGTTCTGGAACAGGTGGACGAGCGCGGGGTGCGGGATGCAGCCGTTGAGCGTGCCGCGGCCATGGAAGCTGAACATGCTCATCACCGGGCCGGCGCCGAGCCTCACGTCGCCGCGCTGGCCCATGTCGGGCGTGTCGGTCGCCAAAGCGAGATCGAGCTGGATGCAGATGTCGGGCTGCAGCACCTGGGCCGCCGTCACCGCGCCACGGAGGTTGAACTCCTCCAGCACCGAGAAAACGAGGTGGATGGTGGGGAGCACGTCCTTCGTCGCGCGGGCGAGTTCCAGCAGCACGGCGCAGGCCGCACGGTCATCCACCGAGGTGCCGCCAATGCGGCCGCCCGCCAGCTCCACGAAGTTCGGCGCATAGACGATGGGGGTGCCGACATTGACGCCGGCCTTCAGCGCCTCATCCGCGCTGGTGAAGCCGCAGTCGATGTAGAGTTCCTGGTAGGGAACCACGCGGTATTTCTCATCCGGCGTGGTGGCGTGGTGGCTCTTGTTGGCGATGATGCCGGGAAGCGTGCGCCCGCCGCCCACCGACAGCAGCACCTCCTGCGCGGCCAGCGCCCGCTCCGGCACGCCGCCGACGCGTTCGGCGCGGAGCATGCCCGAGGCCTCGATCTTGCGGACGATGAGGCCGAGCTGGTCCATGTGGGCGATGAACATCACGGAGGGAAGATCGGCGTCGCCCTCAACCGTGGCGATGAGATTGCCCAGCATGTCGGTGCGGGACGTGATGCCGAGGTTGGCGAGCTCGCCCTTGATGTAGCGCCGGACCTGGCCCTCGAAGCCGGAGAGGCCGGGGATCATCATCAGGTCCTTCGTCCAGCGCTTGATCCGCTCCTGCATGGCTGCCAGCTTCCCTTTCAATCCTGCTCCCGAATTGGTAACGGAAGGGAAGACCCTCCGCAAGCCAAGAGGCCCCGCCGTGACTGCAGAGAAGACCCGCTTCGCCTATGCGACAAGGCTCAACGGCTTCAAGGCCGATGCCGCAACGGTGTGGCCCGGCCGCAACCGGATCACCTCGCTGGACCTGATCGAACGTGCCGCCACGGTGCCGGGGCTCTCGGCCGTGGACTTCAACTTTCCGGACCATCTGGAAGGCACCACCGCGAAGGACATCCGCGCCAAGCTGGACAGCCTGGGGATCAGCCTCAACGGCTTCGCCATGCGCTATTACTCCGACCCCGGCTTCAAGAAGGGCGCGCTGTCGCACCCCGACAAGGCCATGCGGGCCAAGGCGCTGGAACTGACGCTGCGCGGGATCGATGCGCTCGCCGAAGCCGGCGGCGACCTGATGACGCTGTGGCTGGGGCAGGATGGCTTCGACTATGCCTTCCAGGCCGATTACCTGCGCCTGTGGGACGAGACGGCGGAGGCGCTCACCGTCATCGCCGCGCACAACCCGGCGATCGACATCTCGATCGAATACAAGCCCAACGAGCCGCGCGCCTTTTCGCTGCTGCCCGATGTGGCGACCACACTGCTGATGGTGTCCGACGTGGGGGCCAGGAACATGGGCGTGACGCTGGACTTCGCGCATGTGCTCTATGCCGACGAGATGCCGGCCTATGCGGCGGCGCTGATCCACCGCCGCAGCCGGCTGCTGGGGGTGCACCTCAATGACGGCTATGCCAAGCGCGACGACGGGCTGGTGGCAGGCAGCGTGCACGTGATCCAGACGCTGGAGCTGCTCTACACGCTGGAGAAGCTCGGCTATCGCAACGCCATCTATTTCGACACCTTCCCCGACGCGGTGGGCCTCGACCCCGTGGCCGAATGCTCGGCCAACATCTCCGCCGTCGAAGGCATGTGCCGGGTGCTGGACCGGCTGCGCGGCAACAAGGCCCTCGATGCGGCGATCGCAGCGCAGGACGCGGTGGCGAGCCAGCGCATCCTGCAGTCGGCACTTTATGGTGCGGCATGATCGACGTCGCCGTCGTCGGCAGCCTGCACCTCGACATCATGGTGACGGCACCGCGCCTGCCTTCCCGCGACGAGACGCTGATCGGCACCTCATGGCATTACAAGTGCGGCGGCAAGGGCGGCAACCAGGCCGTGGCCGCCGCCCGCTTCGGCGCGCGCACGGCGTTTGGCGGGCAGACAGGACAGGATGACTTCGGCCAACGGCTGCGCGCCAATCTCGTCGCGGCCGGTGTCGACATCACCCATGTCGAGGTCGATCCGGCGCAGGGCAGCGGCATGAGCGTGGCGATCAGCGAGGCCGCGGGGGAATATGGGGCTGTCGTGGTGTCCGGCGCGAACCTGACACTCGACGCCGACAGCATCGCCGCGCGCTGGTCAGCACTGTGGGATGCGAAGCTGCTGCTGCTGCAGAACGAGATTCCGGAAGCCGTGAGCCTTGCGGCCGCGATGGCGGCGAAGGCCAGAGGTGCGCGCATCGTGCTCAACGCGGCGCCGGCGCGGCAGATGTCGCCGGCGTTCCTCAGCCACGTCGACGTGCTCGTCGTCAACCGCGTCGAGGCGGCCATGCTGTCGGGCGCGGAGGACATGGCGAAGGCGCTGGCCCTGCTGCATGCACCGACGCGCGACGTGGTGCTGACGCGCGGCGGTGACGGGCTGATGCTGATGACGCGGGATGGTTCCCGCATCGATATTCCGGCGCTGCCGGTGAAGATGATTTCCAGCCATGGCGCGGGCGACTGCTTCTGCGGCGCGCTGGCCGTACGGCTGGCGGCGGGTGACGGGATCGAGGCCGCGTGCCGGTTCGCGACGGAGGCGGCGGGGCGCTTCGTGTCGACGGTGCAGTGAAGCTGGATCGACTTCTTAGAACTCCACCTCCCCCGGGCGTGACCCGGGGGTCCTTTGTGTCGGCGCAAAAGGATGCGCGGGTCGAGCCCGCGCAAGGTGAGTGCTGATATCGAGACGACTCACCGCGCGTCGAAGATCACGCCCATGGTGAAGAGGAAGCAGCCATAGGGGCGGAACTCGCTCGTCCGCACCACGCAGAAGCCCTTCTTCGCCGCCTCGTAGAAGGCGAAGCGTTCGAGCGCCTCCATGCCGAGGTCGCGGCTCTCGGCGTCCCTTGCGATCTGGTGCACTTCGGCCTGCATGGGAAGGAGCTTGCCGGGGTCGCCCACCACCTGCATGCGCGAGACGGGTGCGGGGATGAAGTCATCGAGCGGCATGACCGAGAGGATGGCACGGGTGGCCTGCGGAATGTCGAGGCCGGGCAGTTCGATGAGCTTTCCAGTCGCGGTATGGCGCGCCACGTCATGGGCGGGGAAATTCCGGTCGACGAGGACCAGCCGTTCGCCATGGCCCATGGAAGCGAGGCACCAGAGCAGGTCCGGGCTCAGGGTGGCGGGAATGTTCTTCAGCATCGGGCGGGCTCCGGCGGGCGGTTGAGGACCCGTTTTCTCAGGCCCGGCGCGCCGTGGCAAGCACTCGCACCGATGGACAGTGCGCATGCCGATGTGCTGGATAGGCGTGGGCTTGGCAGGTGGAGAAGGGCTGGATGACGACGGGTTACGATGCGGTGGTCATTGGTGCGGGCCATAACGGGCTGGCGGCGGCGGTGCACCTGGCGCGCAAGGGCTGGCGCGTCGGCGTGTTCGAGGCCAAGGCGCAAGCCGGGGGCGCGGTGAAGACGCGCGAGGTGACGCTGCCGGGCTTCCGCCACGACCTTGCCGCGATGAACCTGTCGATGTTCGCGGGCTCGCCCTTCCTGCGCGACCATGGCGAGGGGCTGGGCCGCCACGGGCTGGCCTTCGCGCCGGCCGCGCATTGCTTCGCGTCGGTGTTTCCCGACGGCACGTGGTTCGGCGTGTCGAAGGACCCTGCCCTGACCATGGCGCGGCTCAACGCGCTGGACCCCGGCGATGCGGAAGCCTGGGACGCGATGATGCAGCGCTTCGGCAAGGATGCGCCGCACATCTTCGGGCTGCTCGGCAATGTCATGCCGTCCTGGGCGACGGCCAAGCTGATCTACAAGGCGTGGCGCCAGAACGGCACGGCCTGGACGCTGGACATGCTGCGCTTCCTCACCCTGTCGACGCGCAGCTGGGCCGATGCGCAGTTCCGCAATGACAAGGTGAAGGCGACGCTGGCCGCCTGGGGCATGCATCTCGACTTTCCGCCCGACGTGGCCGGCGGTGCGCTGTTTCCCTATCTCGAATCCATGGCCGACCAGGCCTTCGGCATGGTGATCGGACAGGGTGGCGCGGACACCATGATCAAGGCGCTGACCGGCTACCTGACGGAGCTGGGCGGCGACGTGCAGCTCGATGCGCCGGTGGCGGAGGTGATCCACTCGGCCGGCAGCGCCAGCGGCGTGAGGCTCGCCGATGGCCGCATCATCACGGCGCGGCGCGCAGTGATCGCCAATGTCACGCCGCGGCTTCTCTTCGGCAAGCTGTTGCCGGGGGGTTCCGGCAAGCCCGCGGTCGACGCGAAGTTCAAGGCCTTCCGCCCCGGCCCGGGCACCATGATGGTGCACCTCGCGATGGAGTCGCTTCCGGAATGGACGGCGGGCGCCGAGCTCCGCGACTTCGCCTATGTCCACATCGCACCCGACTATGGCTACATGAACCGGGCCTATGCGGAGGCGATGGACGGGCTGCTGCCAAATGCGCCGGTGCTGGTCGTCGGCCAGCCGACTGCGGTCGATCCGTCGCGCGCGCCCGACGGCCGGCACATCCTCTGGGTCCAGGTGCGGGTGCTGCCGAAGGACGTGGCGGGCGATGCGGCGGGCGAAATCGAGGGGCGGGCGTGGGCGGCGATCAAGGAGGCCTATGCCGACCGCGTGGTCGCCATCATCGAGCGCTACGCCCCCGGCACGCGCGCCAAGATCCTCGGCCGCGCGGTGTTCTCGCCCGAGGACCTCGAGGCGGAGAACCCCTGCCTCGTGGGCGGCGACAACCTCTCGGGCAGCCACCAGCTGGACCAGAATTTCCTGTTCCGCCCGGTGGCGGGCTATTCGCGCTACAAGATGCCGGTGGAGCGCCTCTACATGTGCGGTGCGGCCACCTGGCCCGGTGCTGGCACGGGGGCGGGATCGGGCTATCTGCTGGGCAAGATGCTGGCCGGGTCCTGAGCCGCCGAAACCTTTGTTGTTCAACCGGAAAAAGCCGGAATTCGGCGGCGCCGAAGCTTGCCTTTTCACGGGAATGAAATACGCTTTCGCCAACCAACAACACGAGGAATGCCGATGTCCAACCCCGTCACCGAACTCGCCTCCGCGCTGCTGTCCGGCCGCGTCGAGGTGGTCGATCTCACCGCCGTGCTCGGCCCCGAGACGCCGCTCATCAAGCTGCCGCCGCAGATCGGCCTCAACACGCCCGCCGTCGAGATCCACACCATCTCGCATTACGACGACAAGGGCCCCTTCTGGGCGTGGAACTGGCTGAAGCTGGGCGAGCATTCGGGCACGCATTTCGATGCGCCGCAGCACTGGATCACCGGCAAGGACTATCCGGATGGCGCCACCGACACCATTCCGGCGCAGAACTTCGTCGGGCCCGTCAACGTCATCGACTGCAGCGCCGAGGTAGCGAAGAACCCCGACTTCCTGCTCACCGTCGACCACATCAAGGCGTGGGAGAAGCAGCACGGCGAGATCGAGAAGGGCTCGTGGGTCGTGATGCGCAGCGACTGGTACAAGCGCAATGGCAGCGAGAAGGACTTCCTCAATGCCGACGAGAACGGCCCGCATTCGCCGGGGCCGACGGCGGAGGCCGTGCAATACCTGATCGACAAGGGCATCATCGGCTGGGGCTCCGAGACGGTGGGCACCGACGCGGGCTCCGCCGGCGGCATGAACCCGCCCTTCCCCGCGCATAACCTGATGCACAAGAACAACCGCTACGGCCTCGCCTCGCTGTGCAACCTCGACAAGCTGCCGGCGAAGGGTGCGGTCATCATCGCTGCGCCGCTGAAGATCAAGCACGGCACGGGCAGCCCGCTGCGCGTGCTGGCGCTGGTGGCCAGGTAAGACGACGCAGGCAGAGAAGGGACGCTGGCCATGGCCGACTACGTGATCGCCGGCAGCGGCATCAACGCGCTGATGGCCGCGTCCCTCCTTGCCCTGAAGGGCCGCAAGGTCCTGGTGCTGGAGCGCAATGCCGTCATCGGCGGCTGCATGCGCACGGAGGAAGCCACCGTGCCCGGCTTCACCCATGACGTGATGGCGACGACCTTCGTGCTGTTCCTGCTGTCGCCCGCCTATGCGGCACTCGGCAAGGAGCTGGAGCAACGCGGCCTTTCCTTCGCGCATCCCGAGATCCCCACCGGCGTGCTGCGCCCCGACGGCTCGCACCTGGTGCTGACGCGCGACCGGGCGCGGAACATCGCCGCCTTCAACGCGCTCGCAGAGGGCGACGGCGCGCAATATGCCGCCGACATGGAGGCGCTGGGCGCCAATGCGCCCTTCCTCTTCGCGCTGCTGGGCGGCAGGCTGTGGTCCTGGGACATGGCGAAGTTGGTTGCGAAGGAAGCGTGGCGGCGCGGGCCACGTGGGCTTGCCGCCTTCTTCGGCGAGGCGCTGATCCCGGCGCGGCACTGGCTGCAGCCCCATTACAGCTCCGATCGCTTCCACGCGCTGATGGCGCCCTGGGTGCTGCATTGCGGCCTGGGACCGGAAAGCACCTATTCCGGCCAGATGGCCAAGGTGATCGCCTTCGCGCTCGAAGCCGCCGGCGCCCCCATCGTCAAGGGTGGCGCGCAGAACATCATCAAGGCCTTCGAACAGCTGATCCGCGATCATGGCGGCGAGATCCGCACCGAGGCCGATGTGGCCGAGGTGAGCGTCGATGACGCGGGCCGCGCCACCGGCGTGGTGCTGGCCTCGGGCGAGCGCATCACCGCCAGCGAGGGCGTGATCTGCTCCGTGACGCCCAACCAGCTCTACGACCGCCTGCTGCGGAACTGGCCGGGGGCTGCCGCGCAGCGCGCCGAAACACGCGGCTTCGTCTATGGCAAGGGCAACATGCAGATCCACTACGCGCTCTCGTCCGCGCCGCAGTGGAAGGACCCGGAACTTGCCAAGGTGGCGCTGCTGCACCTGACGGCGGGACTCGACGGCGTGTCGAAGGCGGTGAACGAAGCCGAGCGCGGACTGCTGCCGGCGGAACCCACCATCTGCCTCGGGCAGCCGACGAATTTCGACCCATCGCGCGCGCCGGAGGGCGGCTCCATCCTGTGGCTGCAGCTGCCCGAATGCCCGCGGCACATCAAGGGCGATGCCGCGGGCGAGATCGCGACACCTGCCGACGGGGCATGGAGCGAGGCGGTGCGTGAAGCCTATGCCGACCGCATCGAAGCGATGCTGTGCCGGCACATTCCGGACTTCAGGTCGCTGGTGCTGGGCCGGCGCTGCTATTCGCCGGCCGACCTCGCGGCGATGAACGTCAACCTCGTCGGCGGTGATCCTTATGGCGGGGCCTGCAGCATCGACCAGTTCTTCCTGTGGCGGCCGCTGCGCGGCAGCCGGAACCACGAGACGCCGGTGAAGCGGCTGTGGCAGATCGGCGCCTCGACGCACCCCGGCCCCGGCCTTGGCGGCGGCTCCGGCTTCCTGCTGGCCTCGGCCCTCAGGTGAGGGGCGTGACGGCCCGCTAAAGCTCCCGAAGCGTCTTCAGCGCGCCGTCCAGCGCGTCACCATTCTCGTCCTTCAGCGCGGCCGAGATCAGGCGGTCCATCCAGGCGCCGCCGTCGTCGCGCGGCGCCAGCAGCGGAACCGCCGAGAGCACGCGGTCGAATTTCGACAGGCCGCGGGCATGGGTGTCGGAATAGCCCTTGACCAGACGCCGCGCGGCGATGACGGCGCGGGCAAGATCGTAGTTCTCGGGCAGAGTGCCTGTGGCCAGCGCCAGCCACGCCGCCATGTGCTGCATCTCGTGCTGGTGGCGCAGCAAGCGGCGGCGGACGCGGCGGAGGCCGGCGAGCATGTGAAACTGCAGGAAGCCCCTGACGGCGTGGGTGCGGATGCGGCGGTCACGGTTCACCCAGC
Organism: uncultured Aestuariivirga sp.; assembly: GCA_964474665.1. Lineage (GTDB taxonomy): Bacteria > Pseudomonadota > Alphaproteobacteria > Rhizobiales > Aestuariivirgaceae > Aestuariivirga. Next base: position 54,145 of record CAYYTH010000008.1, on the reverse strand, counting down.
GGTCGATGCGCGCCATCCATGAGGGTCTGGCGGACACCCTGCGCCCGAGCGCGGCGGGCAGCAGGCTCACCACCTCCTCGCCGCGCGGATGGACGAATTCGGTGAGCTGCAGCGGATCATCGCCGGCCTTCATCTCGGCTGCGATGCGGGCGAAGCGGGCCGAACGGATCTTGAGGTCGGCAACGCCGATCACGTCGTCATAGGCCATGGCATTGGCAACATGCTTGGCGGCCGCCGCGGTGAAGGCGAAGGCATGCGCAGCACCGCCGTGGCTGAGGTCGAGGGCGTGGAGCGCCTCGAGACGCGCGAGGTATTCATCGCCATAGGCGAGGTCCTGGTAATCCACGCAGCGCTTCAACCCGGCCAGTGCCGCGACCTGCGCTGCCTCCGGCAGGGCACGCACACGGGCCAGCAGCCGGTCGAGCTCCGGCGTGCCGAGGCTTTCGGGGATGCCCGGCACGGGTTTGCGCGGGGCAATGCGCACATCGGGCAGTTCGTTCGACGTGGCGCGGGCGAAGCCCTCGGCAAAGCCCTTGAGCGAGGCCTTCACGCCGCGGCCGCCTTCCGCGATGACGGCCTCGAAGCTGGCGCGGTCGAAGGGCAGCGCGCCGGAGCCCGCCAGCGCGCCAAACAGCGGGGCGGAGATGACCGTGCCGGACTGGCGTGCGGCCTCGTCCTTGTCGAAGGCGATGACGCGGCGCGCCGCGATCCGCGAGGCGGCATTGACCGCCTGCGGATCGGCGATGGCATCGCCCGGCTTTTCCTTTTCGGCGACGGCATAGGCGCGGTGGGTGGAGGTGATCAGCACGGTCCGGTCCGGCGTGACGAGGCCGCGCAGGATGGAGCGCCCGGCCTCCATCAGCTCCGCCGCGATGACGACGTCGACGTCGCCGGGCGTGGGCATGAGGGCCAGCACCGGCGCATGGCCATCCTTCGGCGGCAGCATCTCGATGTAATAGAGCGTGGCACCGGTGCGCTGGGCGACGCCGGGCACCGAGGTGGACTGGGCATGCCAGCCATTGGCCTCGGCCACCGCCACGATCCAGTCCGACAGCACGCCGCCGCCCTGCCCGCCCATGGCGAGAATGGCAATCGACAGCGGCTTGTCGCGCGCGATGGAGGCGTCGAACATCAGGCGCTCACCCGCGCGAAGAGATGGCGGCCCTTTTCCCGTCGCCGCTGCAGGAAGGTGATGACGGAGGTCCGGACCTTCGCCTTGAAGCGCTCCCAGCCGCTTGCGTTGCGCAGCACGTCGGCGCGGTAGAAGGACGGGCAGAGGATCGCGGCTTCCGCCACCTCGCCGCAATTGCCGCAGGCGACACAGCTGTTGTCGATCGCCGCCACCGGATCATCGCGCAGCGGATCATCGACATGCTTGACCGACAGCGAGGGGCAGCCCGACAGGCGGATGCAGGCATGATCGCCGGTGCAGATGTCCTCGTCGACGCCGAAGCGCTGGCGCAGCACGGGTTCGCCCGCCGTCTCCGCCTTGTCGATGAGCGGCTTCACGCGGCGCTGCTTGTTGAGCATGCATTCCGAGGAGGCGACGATGATCTTGGGGCCGGGTTCCCGGGTGGTGAGCGCCTCGCGCAGCGTGTCGCGCATCTTGCTCACGTCATAGGTGCGGTCGATCTGCCGGACCCAGGTGGCGCCGATCCCCTTCACCGCATTGACGATGGAATTATTGGTGCTGCGCTTGGAGTTTTCGGCGCGCGACGACAGGATGTCCTGTCCGCCGGTGGCCGAGGAATAATAGTTGTCGACGATCAGCATGACGCCGTCATGCTTGTTGAACACGGCATTGCCGACCGACGAGGCGAGGCCATTATGCCAGAAGCCGCCGTCGCCCATCACCGAGATGACGCGCTTGTCGGCCTTGACGTTAAAGGCGGAGGCGGCTGCCGGGCCGAGGCCATAGCCCATGGTGGTGGCGCCGATGTTGAAGGGCGGCAGGATGGAGAAGAGGTGGCAGCCGATATCGGCCGAGACATGGTGAGTTCCCAGCTCCTTTTCCACCAGCTTCATCGCGGCGAAGATCGGGCGCTCCGGGCAGCCGGTGCAGAAGCCGGGCGGGCGCGGCGGCACGACGGTGGCCAGCGCCTGTACCTCCTGGCTGTTGAGCACCGGCGCGGCATCGGGCAGCGGCGGGCGGTTGCCGAGCAGTCGCGGCGCGTGCATTTCGAGGAAGCCCATCAGCCCCTTCTGCATCACCGTGGCGGTGTATTCGCCCGCCATGGGGAAGACGTCCTTGCCGGAGATGCGGGTGTTGACGTCACGCCGGCGCAGCATGGTGTTGAGCGCCTGTTCCAGGAACTCCGGCTGGCCCTCCTCCACCACCACGACCGCGGACTTGCTGGTGCAGAAGGAGACGACCTCCTCGTCCACCAGCGGATAGGTGACGTTCAGCACATAGAGCGGCACGCGGGTGTTGCCATAGGCATCCGACAGGCCGAGCTGCTGCAGGGCGCGGATCACGCCATTGTACATGCCGCCCTGCAGGATGATG
>CAYYTH010000008.1:0-51629 GCA_964474665.1 uncultured Aestuariivirga sp. | reverse complement strand
CCCCCTCGGGCCCGAAGAACTCGTTGAGCTTCTGCTCGCGGATGAAGTTCACGGCGGCGGGCCAGCGCTTCTCGATCTTGAGCTTTTCATGGATGAAGGAGGCGGGCGGCAGCACGATGCGGTTGACGTCACGCACCGGGTTTTCCAGCGCCTGCTTCAGCGTATATGCGGGCTTCCTGTTGTCCTTCGTCTTGAAGCGGCCATGCACGTGGCAGCCGCGGATGCGCACCTCCACCATGACGGGCGTGTTGGAGGCTTCCGACAGCTCGAAGGCCTTCTCCACCATGTTGACCATGGTGGGCAGGTCCGGCCGCGGGTCCATGAGCCAGATTTGCGACTTCATCGCATAGGCGTGGCTGCGCTCCTGCATGATCGAGGAGCCTTCGCCGTAGTCCTCGCCGATGATGATGACGGCGCCGCCATTGACGCCGCCCGAGGCGAGGTTCGACAGCGCATCACTCGCCACGTTGGTGCCGGCCGTCGACTTCCACGTCACGGCGCCGCGGATCGGGTACATCACCGAGGCCGAGAGCATGGCGGCGGCGGTCGCCTCGGAGGCCGAGGACTCGAAATGAACGCCGAGCTCGGCCATGTAGTCGGAAGCGTCGGCCAGCACATCCATGAGGTGCGAAATGGGCGAGCCCTGGTAGCCGCCGACGTAGGAGACGCCCGACTGCAGCAGCGCCTTGGTGATGGCGAGGATGCCCTCGCCGCGGAACTCCTCGCCCTCGCCGAGGCGGAGATCCTGCACCTCGCGCGCAAAGGACCGTTCAGCCATGTTTCGCTTCGCCCTGATTTCCGTTGCGGTGCATGAGAGGCGCGATAGTGGCCGCCGCCAGCGGCTTTATCAAGCGCTATCGATCCTCCTGAAAACGTGGACAAAAAATGCGCTTGAATATGCCGGCCCCAAGCCCGCAGTATGCCGTCCAAACCGGCGGACAGGACGACGCACGGCAAACAGGGAGGAAGACATGATCGAGGTTTCACGCCGCCAGCTGCTGCAGGGCGGCCTCGCCGGGTTGTTGCTTGGCCAGGGGCTGGGCATCACCGCCGCGCATGCCGAGGGCAGCACCGTCACCATCGCCTTCAACGTGAACCTGCCGTCGTGGGACCCGACCACCGGCCTTTCCGCCGTCAACCCGACCATCCAGGCGATCTACCGCTCGGTCTTCGACCAGTTCATCGGCCAGAAGCCGGACCTCGCCTTCCAGCCGGGGCTGCTCACCGAATGGGGCTGGTCGGACGACAAGAAGCAGGTGTTCATGACGGTGCGCGACGGCGTGAAGTGGCATGACGGCTCGCCCTTCACCGCGGCGGACGTGGTCTGGTCGCTGGAGCGCGCGGGCAAGATGGATGGCGGCAACCCCATCGCCTTCATCTGGTCGAAGATCGGCAACTTCAAGGTGGACGGCAACAAGATCACCGCCGACGTGCTGCAGTTCGAGCCGACGCTGTTCAAGTGGATGGCCTTCCTGACCGGCTATGTGATGCCCAAGGCCTATTATGAGAAGGTGGGCGCGGAAGGCTTCGAGGCCAAGCCCGTGGGCACCGGGCCCTATATGGTGGACCAGTTCGAGCGCAACGCCTTCGTGCGCCTGAAGGCCAACCCGGACTATTGGGGCGGCAAGCCCGCCTTCGAGACGGTGGTGTTCAAGTTCGTGCCCGACGCCACGAGCCGCGTGGCCGAGATCGAGTCCGGCTCGTCGGACGTCACGGTGGACGTGCCCTTCGAGGAGTATGACCGCCTGAAGGCCAAGGACGGGCTTGCCGGCGTGGTGACGCCCGTGTCCGACATCGGCATGATCTTCCTCAACAACGACGGCCCGATGCTGGACAAGAACGTGCGCATGGCGGCGGCCGTCGCCATCGACAAGAAGGCGATCGTCGACAAGCTGCTGCGCGGCTATGCGACGCCGATCAGCACGCTGGAAGCGCCGGAATACGTGGCCTTCGATCCCGCGATCGTGGTGGAATACGACCCCGAAAAGGCCAAGGAACTCCTGAAGGCCTCCGGCTTCGGCCCGGACAACCCCGTGAAGTTCACAATCCAGACGACGCGCGGCCTGAAGCCCAAGGACTACGAGATGGTGCAGGCCATCGTGGGCATGTGGCGCAAGGTGGGCATCGAGGCGGAGATCGAGGTCTACGAGATCGCCAAGCACTACGAACTGCGCGCCGCCGACAAGCTGGCGCCTGCCGCCTTCTACAACTGGGGCAATGCCATCGGCGACCCGACCACCTCCACGGGCTTCGCCATGTTCGGGCCGAGCCCGCACTCGGTGTGGAACACCGACGACCTCGACGGCATGATCGGCCCGCTGTGGGGCGAGGCCGACGAGCAGAAGCGCATCGACGGCTGGAAGGCGGTGGACAAGTACATTGCCGAGAACGCCTATGTGATCCCGCTGATCCAGTATCAGCAGCCGATCCTGTTCAAGAAGAGCGTGAAGGTGACACCGAATGTCGCGGGCTCGCCGGAGCCTGCACAGATGTCCCCGGCCTGATCGACGACTGACAGCATGCGAGGCCCGGCCCTGGCCGGGCCTCGCTGCTTCTCAAAACGATGCCGCTCAGCCTCATCCTGTCCCGCGCGCTGTCCGCCCTCGTCACGCTGTTCGGCGTGATGGTGGTGGTCTTCGTGCTGGTGCGCGTGGTGCCGGGCGATCCCATCGCGATGATGATCGCGCCCGGCGCATCGGAGGCCGACATCGCAGCGCTGCGGGCCCATTACGGTCTCGACCTGCCGATCTGGCAGCAGTTCTGGATCTGGTTCGGCCAGGTGCTGCACGGCAACCTCGGCACCTCCATTTCCATGAAGCAGGGCGTCATCACCATCATATCCCAGCGCCTGCCCGCCACGCTGGAGCTGGCGATCTTCGCGCTCACCATGGCTGTCGTCTGGGGCGGCTTCATCGCGCTGGTCTCCACCGCGTGGCGCGGCACATGGGTCGAACAGGCCATCGACAATTTCAACGGCATCATGCTGGCGGTGCCGGATTTCATCTGGGCCCTCACCTTCGTGCTCGTGCTGGGCGTTCTGGTGCCGGTGCTGCCGATTTCGGGCCGCAGCGACCCGTCCATCGACGCGGGCCTCGTCACCCAGTTCTACGTTCTCGAAGGCCTGCTCCGGGGCAAGTTCGCTTTCGTGTGGGACGTGCTGAAGCACATGCTGCTGCCGGCCTGCGCGCTGGCCTTCCCGCTTGCCGCCGTCATCGGCCGCGTGCTCAAGAACACCATGATGGACGTGATGGTGCAGGACTACATCACGCTGGCGCGCATCAAGGGGCTTTCGAACATCCGCATCCTGCTGCAGGAGGCGCTGCGCAATGCCGCCGTGCCGGCACTGGCTTTGACCGGTGTGCAGTTCACCTTCCTGGTCGGCGGCACGGTGATCACCGAACGCATCTTCTCCTACCCCGGCATCGGCAACCTGGCGATCGACGCCGTCATCAACCGCGACCTGCCGCTGATCCAGGGCCTCGTCCTCACCTTCGGCATCATCTTCATCGTCGTGAACATGCTCGTCGATGCCCTCACCGTGTGGCTGAACCCGAGGCTGCGCCATGCCTAGGGACCTGCGCATCTGGCTCGCTGGCGGCTTCATCCTGTTCCTGATCCTCGTGGCGGTCTTCGCGCCGCTGCTCGCGCCCTTCGACCCGCTGGAACAGGACCTGATGGCCGCCACCGCTGCACCGGGCGTCGAACCCGGCCACTGGCTCGGGACCGACAGCCTGGGCCGCGACGTGCTCGCGCGCCTCATCTACGGCACGCGTATCGCGCTCACCGTGGCCTTCGTGGCCGCTATCCTCGCCTGCCTGCTGGGCACGGTGCTCGGCCTGCTGGCGGGATATTATCGCGGCTGGGTCGATGCGGCCGTGAGCCGGCTCATCGACATCTGGATGGCCTTTCCACCCGTCCTTCTCTCGATCCTGCTGGTGGCCGTGCTGGGTGCGGGGCTCACCTCCGTGATCGTGGCCATCGTGGTGATCGACTGGACGCGCTTTGCCCGGGTGGTGCGCGCCGAGACGCTGCAACAGGCGCGCCTCGAATATGCCGAGGCGGCCTCGGCACTCGGCATGGGCCGGGGCGCGATCCTGTGGCGCGAGGTGCTGCCCAACGTGCTGCCCGTCGTTCTCGTGCTGCTGTCGCTGGAGATGGGCATTGCCGTCATCGTCGAGGCCATCCTGTCCTTCGTCGGACTGTCGGTCGCAACCGATACGCCGACCTGGGGCGGCATGATCGCCGAGGGACGCCAGATCATCTATCAAGCCTGGTGGGTGCTGGTCTTTCCGCTGGGCGCCCTGTTCCTCACCGTGCTCGCCTTCAATCAACTGGGAGACGGATTGCGCCAGTGGCTCGATCCGATGCTGAAGCGATGAGCCCGGTCATCGACATCCGCAACCTCAGTGCCCGCAGTGCGGCGGGGGCCATCCTCCGCGATGTTTCGCTCAGTGTGAATGCCGGCGAGGTGATGGCGCTGGTGGGCGAGAGCGGGGCCGGCAAGTCGACCATCGCCAAGGCCATCCTCGGCATCCTGCCGGCCGGCATCAAGGTGACGGGCGGCAACATCCTGTTCGAGGGGACCGATCTTCTGGCCCTCTCGCCGGAGAGGTTTCGCGACCTGCTGGGCGTGCGCATCGCACTCATCCCGCAGGACCCGCTCACCTCGCTGAACCCCGCGCGCCGCATCGGCGACCAGCTGACGGACGGCTTGCGCCTGCGCGCCGGCATGAGCCGCAAGGCCGCCTTCGACAAGGCACTGTCTCTTCTCAACGACGTCCACATCCGCGAGCCGGAACGCGTGCTGCAACGCTATCCGCATGAGCTGTCGGGCGGCATGCGGCAGCGTGTGCTGATCGCGCAGGCCTTCTCGCTCAACCCGCATGTGATCATCGCCGACGAGCCGACGACGGCGCTGGACGTGACCGTGCAGAAGCAGGTGCTGCGGCTGATCCGCGACATGCAGCGCGAGCACCGGACCACGCTGCTGTTCGTCACCCATGACCTCGGCGTCGTCGCCCAGATCTGCGACCGCATGACGGTGCTCTATGGCGGCAAGGTGCTGGAGCAAGGCGGCACCGCCGAGATCCTCGCCGATCCCAAGAGCCCCTATACCCGGGCGCTGCTGGCCGCGAGCCCGCGCTACGACCGTCCGGAGCAGAGCCTCAAGCCCGTGCCGGAGGCCCTCATCGCGGAGCTCCGCCGCGAGATCGGCATGTGATGCTGGTCGAAGCCCGCAACATCTCGCTCGACGTGCCGGACATGAGCCACCGGGTGCTGATCGGCCAGCGCCGCAGGCTACGCATCCTGCGGAATGTCTCCATCTCGCTGAAGAAGGGCGAGACGGTGGGACTCGTCGGCGAGTCAGGGTCCGGCAAGACATCGCTCGGCCGCTGCCTGCTGCGCCTCTACGAGCCGAGCGAGGGCACGCTTCTGTTCGACGGAACGGACATCACCCATGCAGGGGCCGCTGGCCTCAAGCCGCTGCGCCGGCGAATGCAGATGATCTTCCAGGACCCGCAATCCTCGCTCAACCCGCGCCGCACCATCGGCGGCATTCTTGCCACCGCGCTGAAACTCAATGGCATGGACGCCAGCGAAAGGGCCATCGCCGCCATCCTCGACCGCGTGGGGCTGCCCTCCAGCGCCATCGGCCGGTACCCGCATCAGCTCTCCGGCGGGCAGCGCCAGCGGGTGGGCATTGCAAGGGCCGTTGCGCTGCGGCCAGACTTCGTGGTGGCCGACGAGATCGTCTCCGGCCTCGACGTGTCGACACAGGCCCAGGTGCTCGACCTGCTGAAGGGCCTGCGGGACGAGATGGGGCTGGCGCTCGCCTTCATCAGCCATGACCTGTCGGTGGTGCGCTACCTGTGCGAACGCGTCGTCATCATGCGCGCCGGCGAGATCGTCGAGGAAGGGGCAACGGCCGAGGTCTTCGCGCATCCCAAGTCCGATTTCACGCGGACGCTCATTTCCTCGATCCCCCTGCCGGAAACACGCCCGGGCTGGCTCGACACGGCGGATGTTCCGATGAGCAGCACCCGGACGTGAGGCCAGCCTTTTCATCGACAGCCCAAGGTCACGTTGCATGACCCTCGCCCACCAAGCATAACGGCAGCATGACTGCCTCTGCCGCCCCGCCCGAATCCCCGTTCCTGCCCGCATTTGCGGTCGCCCTGTGCGGGGCCATGTGGGGCATCTTCTGGGTACCGCTGCACTGGTTCGGCTCGGAAGGCGTCGGGGGCGCATGGGTCTCGCTGATCTTCAATGCCCTCGCGATGGTCACCGCACTTCCCTGGTTGACGCGACGCGCGGCGTGGTCGGGCTTCAGCGACCAGGCGGTCAACGGCATGCTGCTCGGCACCGCCTTCTCGCTTTATACCGTGAGCCTGGTGCTGACGGACGTGATCCACGCGATCCTGCTGTTCTACCTGACGCCGGTGTGGAGCACGATTGCCGGCTGGGTGCTGTTCCGTGAACGCCTCACCGCCAGCCGGGTTCTCGCCATGGCCATGGGCTTTGCGGGCCTGGCGGCCGTTCTCGGCGTCAAGGATGGCATTCCCCTGCCCCGCAACTGGGGCGATGCGCTGGCCCTGCTGAGCGGCATGTTCTGGGCCGCAGGCACCATCCGGAGCTTCCGCCGACCAACCCGCAAGATTGCGCTTCCGGTGTTCGGCTTCGCCTTCGGCGGCTTCGTTTCATCGGCCATCATTCTCGCCGTCGCCGCCGCCATGGCGCTGCCACTGGCGGAACCGGGCCGCCTGCTGGCCATGCTGCCGTGGATCCTGCTGGCCGGCCTCGTCGTCTTCGTTCCTCCCAATTTCCTGGTGCTGTGGGCGGCCCAGCGCATCGACTCGGCGCGGGTGGGCATTCTCCTGATGACGGAAGTGGTCTTCGGCACGCTGTCGGCCGGCCTTCTGTCCGGCCAGCCCTTCGGCCTCGCTGAAGGAATCGGCACGGCGCTGATCGTCGGCGCCGGCCTCATCGAGGTGCTTCGCCGCTGAGCACCGGCAATCTTTCTGAGCACGTGAGATGATCGCGCTGACGCGACATGTGATTGCCGCGGCGCCGGCCCTGGCTTTGGCGCCGCAGGTCGCCAGCCAGTAACCGCCTCAGCCGTGCAGGCCCGGCGCCTCATGGCCGGTGCTGGCCACATATTCGGTATAGCCGCCGCCATATTGGTGAATTCCGTCCGGCGTCAGTTCGAGCACGCGGTTCGACAGGGCGGCCAGGAAGTGCCGGTCGTGCGAGACGAACAGCATCGTTCCCTCATAGTCGGCGAGGGCCTTGATCAGCATTTCCTTGGTCAGGAGATCGAGATGGTTCGTCGGTTCGTCGAGCACGAGGAAATTGGGCGGATCATAGAGCATGCGTGCCATGACAAGCCGCGCCTTCTCGCCACCTGACAGCACGCGGCACTTCTTCTCGACGTCGTCACCGGAAAAGCCGAAGCACCCCGCGAGCGCACGGAGCGAACCCTGCCCCGCCTGCGGAAAGGCATGTTCGAGCGACTGGAACACCGTGTGTTCGCCATCCAGCAATTCCATCGCGTGCTGGGCGAAGTAGCCCATCTTCACGCTGCCGCCCAGGCTGACCCGGCCCTCGTCCGGCTCGGACGTGCCCGTCACCAGCTTGAGCAAGGTCGACTTGCCCGCGCCGTTGACGCCCATCACGCACCAACGCTCGCGGCGGCGGATCTGGAAATCGAGCCCTTCATAGATGCTGCGGCTGCCGTATCGCTTCGACACGTTCTTGAGCGACACCACGTCCTCGCCGGAGCGCGGCGCCTGCGGAAATTCGAACAGCACAGTCTGCCGCCGCTTCGGCGGCTCCACCCGGTCGATCTTCTCGAGCTTCTTGACCCGGCTCTGCACCTGGGCCGCATGCGAGGCGCGCGCCTTGAAGCGCTCGATGAACTTGATCTCCTTGGCGAGCATCGACTGCTGGCGCTCGAAGGCGGCCTGCTGCTGGCGCTCGTTCAGCTGGCGCTGCTGCTCGTAGAATTCGTAGTTGCCCGTATAGCTGTTGAGCTCACCGCCCTCGATCTCCACGATCTTGGAGACGATGCGGTTCATGAATTCACGGTCATGCGAGGTCATCATCAGCATGCCGTCATAGTCCTTCAGGAACTGCTCCAGCCAGATGAGGCTTTCGAGGTCGAGGTGGTTGCTCGGCTCGTCGAGCAGCATGGCATCAGGCTTCATCAGCAGGATGCGGGCCAGCGCCACGCGCATCTTCCAGCCGCCGGAAAGCTTGCCGACGTCGCCGTCCATCATCTCCTGGCTGAAGCTCAGCCCGGCCAGCACTTCGCGGGCGCGGCTTTCCAGGGCATAGCCGCCCAGCTCCTCGAAACGCGCCTGCACCTCGCCATAGCGCTCGATCAGCTGCTCCATCTCGTCGAAGCGGTCCGGGTCGCCCATGGCGGCCTCGAGATCCTTCAGCTCCTGCGCCACCGCGCTGACGGGTCCGGCACCATCCATCACTTCCGCCACGGCGCTGCGGCCACTCATCTCGCCGACGTCCTGGCTGAAGTAGCCGATGGTGATGCCCCGGTCGACCGACACCTGGCCCTCGTCCGGCTCCTCCTGCCCGGTGAGCATGCGGAACAGCGTGGTCTTGCCGGCGCCATTGGGCCCGACGAGCCCCACCTTCTCACCCCGGTGCAGCGCGGCCGAGGCCTCGATGAACAGAAGCTGGTGACCATTCTGCTTGCTGATGTTGTCGATGCGAATCATGTGTCGGGAACCTGCAGACCAAATGCAGCCGCAGCCCATAATCCATGCGCGCCGCCAGAGAAAGGGCCCGCCGTCATATTGGCGCGTGCACGGCGTCCTCGGTCACGATGGCCTGCATGGGGATGTCGTGAGCGAGCGGATGGATGCTCGCCAGCGCCTGCAACGCGTATCCGACGCCGAGCACCCGCGGCCTGGGATGCAGGGCTTCAAGCGTTCGGTCGAAGAAACCGCCGCCATAGCCGAGGCGGTAGCATTGCCGGTCGAAGCCAACGACCGGCGCGATTGATATGGCAGGCACGACCTCGGCACCTTGCGCCGGAACGGGAATGTTCCACACGCCGCGCACCAGCGGCTCGCCCTCACGCCAGCGACGAAAAATCAGGGGCCGCCCCTTCTCCACGACCACGGGCAATGCGCAGGCGCCGCCACGGGAGGCGACGCCGGCCATGAAGGCCCGGAGGTCCGGTTCGCCGCGGAAGGGCCAGTAGACGCTGACGACGGCACCCTCCAAGGTTCCCAAGCTGGCCATCAGCCGCCCGGAGATGGCAGCACTCCATGCCGCGCGCTGCTCGGCCGACACCGCGAGGCGCGCCGCGATCAGCCGCTCGCGCGTGGCCTTGCGCCAGATCATCACCTCCGCACGTGTCGGGTCTGCAACCATGGCTTGCCTGCTCCGTGCGGCAGATCATAGACGCCGCGCCGGGCCGTGAACGGATGTTTCACCTGCGCTGGGCGCAAGGCACCATGCTCAGGCAGCCTTGCGGCGTCAGCCTTTTCCGGTTGGGCGCCGCGGCAGCACGCCTTTGGTGAGGAACCTGCCGCCTTTGGCGTCCGCACTGCGCTGGCGGCCCTTGTGGCCCGCGCGCTTGCCCTCGCCCTGCAGGCCCGTGCCGGCAGGTTGCCAGCTGGGAACGAGCTGATGCTTGCCGGGGCCGATCAGGTCGGCGCGGCCCATGCTCTTCAGCGCCTCACGCAGAAGGGGCCAGTTCTCCGCATCATGATAGCGCAGGAAGGCCTTGTGCAGCCGGCGCTGGCGCAGGCCCCGCACCGTGTCGACAGGCTCGGAGACGCCGCGGCGCACCGGCTTCAGCGGATTGAACCCGGTGTGATACATCGCGGTCGACAGCGCCATCGGCGACGGCAGGTAGGTCTGGACCTGGTCCGCGCGGTAACCGTTCTTCTTCAGCCACAGCGCGAGGTTCATCATGTCCTCGTCAGTGGTGCCCGGGTGAGCGGCAATGAAATAGGGGATGAGGAAGTATTTCTTGCCGGCCTTCTTCACCGCCTCGTCGAACAGCTTCTTGAATGCGTCATAGCTGCCGATGCCGGGCTTCATCATCCTGGACAGCGGGCCGTCCTCGGTATGCTCCGGTGCAATCTTCAGGTAACCGCCGACATGATGCTCGACGAGTTCCTTCACATACTCCGGGCTTTCCACGGCAAGGTCATAGCGCACACCGGACGCGACGTTGACCTTCTTCACGCCGGGCACGGCGCGCACCTTGCGATAGAGCTGGATCAGCGGATCGTGGTTGGTGTCGAGGTTCTTGCAGATATCGGGATAGACGCAGGACGGACGGCGGCAAACGGCCTCGGTCTGCCGGTCCTTGCAGGCGATGCGGTACATGTTGGCCGTCGGGCCGCCGATGTCCGATATGACGCCGGTGAAGCCCTCGGTCTTGTCGCGGATCGTCTCGATTTCCCTGAGGATCGATTCCTCGGAGCGCGACTGGATGATCCGGCCCTCATGCTCCGTGATGGAGCAGAAGGAGCAGCCACCGAAACAGCCGCGCATGATGGTCACCGAATGGCGGATCATCTCCCAGGCGGGGATCTTCTGCCCGGCATAGGCCGGGTGCGGTGCGCGCGCATAGGGCAGGTCATAGACGCCGTCCATCTCCGCCGTCGTCAGCGGGATGGGGGGCGGCGTGAGCCAGACTTCCTTGTCGCCATGACGCTGGACCAGCGGCAGTGCGTTCCCCGGGTTCGCTTCCTTGTGCAACACGCGCGAGGCGCGGGCATAGAGTTCCTTGTCATCCACGACCTGCTCAAAGGCGGGCATGCGGATCACGGTGGGAACGTGCTGCAGGTTCCTGCGGCGAATGCCCTCGTCGGGGCTTTCGATGTCGTCGGCGGAGGCCTCCACCCAGCCCTCGGGAACGGCATCGCGCATGAAGGCAACGCCACGCACGTCGCTGAAGTCGGCGCCAATCCCGGACTTCGCGATGCGGTGCGCCACCTCGACGAGGGCCCGCTCGGCATTGCCGTAGAGCAGGATGTCGGCCTTGGCATCCATCAGGATCGAGCGGCGCACCTTGTCGGACCAGTAGTCGTAATGCGCGATGCGCCGCAGCGACGCCTCGATGCCGCCGAGCACGATGGGCGCATCGGGAAAGGCCTCGCGGCAACGCTGGGCATAGACGATGACCGCGCGGTCCGGCCGGCGTCCGCCCTCGCCGCCCGGCGTGTAGCTGTCATTGTGGCGCAGGCGGCGGTCGGAGGTGTAGCGGTTCACCATCGAGTCCATGTTGCCCGAGGTCACGCCGAAGAAGAGGTTGGGCTTGCCCAGCGCCGCGAAGGCAGCGGCATCGCGCCATTCGGGCTGCGCGATGATGCCCACCCGGAAGCCCTGCGCCTCCAGCAGCCGCGCCACCAGCGCCATGCCGAAGCTCGGATGATCGATGTAGGCATCACCCGTGACGAGGATGACATCGCAGGAGTCCCAGCCGAGCTCATCCATCTCGGCACGCGACATGGGGAAGAACGGCGCGGTTCCAAACCGGTGCGCCCAGTACTTGCGGTAGGAGAACAGCCCCTTCGCACTGGGCATGGGCGTGATCGCGGGGGCGGCGAGGAGCGTGGTTGTGGACATGGCCAATGCGGGTTAGGGGGTGGCGACAGGGATCGTGCGCACCGCAAGGGGCGGTGTTCCGTGCTTTCTGTCGGAATTACCCGATCAGGTCAACAAAGCCGGAACGAGGGCCGAAGGAAAGGCGGGGCCATTGGGGCCTCAACGCCTGTCTTCAGGCCGGGATGAGCGCGAGGGCGTGATTGTCCCATATCCAGGCAGACGCGACCGATGCGGATGACGGCCGGTCGACGTCCAAGGCAGACAGCCCGGCATTTCCCGATGTCATCAGGAAGGCACCGGTGCCGATGGGCGCAGCGCCGCAGACATCCGCCATCATGACGCTGCGCGCCACAGCCGCTTGCGCCATGTCCCACACGACCGCGGCCCCACCGTGTGGGCTGGTGGCGATGAGATAGTCCCCGCCATCATCAAAGCTCACCGATCCGATGTAGTTCTGCAAACGGAACAGCGTGTCGTCTTCAATATCCAGCATCTTCAGGGGAGCGCCGGGTGGCAGCAGCCCCAGCAATGGCGGGGCATCCTGCTCACTGCCCTGGTACTGGCAGCCGAATGCGACACAGCCGTCCTGCCGGACAGCCAGATGACGGATGCTCAGCATGCGCAGATCCGCATCGAGCTCATGCAGGTCGGCGATGTTCCCGCTTCGAACATCGAGAATTGCCAGGTTGGGCTTCATGTCGTTCGGATTGAGCACCTCGCGCCCTGTGTCAGGATGGGTGCGCAGTCCGCCATTGGCGATGACCAATTTCGTGGTGCCCGGCACGAACATCAGATCATGGGGCCCGATTCCACCCGAGGGCAGTTCGCCGACACGCCGGTAGCCCGCGGTGGCATCATAGATGCCGATGCAGCCCTCGCCGGTGGCCATTGCATTCTCGGTCGCATAGAGCAGCTTCGCATCGGCCGAGAAGGCGCCGTGACCATAGAAGTGCCGACCCTCGCCTGCCTGCACCACCTGCCGAACAGTCCCGTCGCGGCTGCCCACCACCGCGAACCAGTTGCCCGGCCGGCGTGCGAAGACCACGATCTCGGCAGCCTTGGGCCGCACTGTCACATCATGCCCACGCGCCGGAAGGCTTGCCGCGAACACCTCGCGGCCCGTGCGATCGAAGCAGGCGACGGAAGCATTGTCCTGTGCGTCCATGCGGCAGGACACGAACAGCCGGGCGCCCGGCACGTCGGCACCAGCCTCCGTGGCCATGAAGGCGGTCAGCATGCCGCCGAGAAGCTGGCGCCGGTCAATCACCATCGAGACTGTTGAACCCGATGGTGACGCCGAGTGCCAGCGGAACCTCGATGATCGCGCGGTCCTCTGCCGCGCCGACGGCATCGCGAAGGAGGATTGCCTCGCTCCTGCGGTCACGCGCGGTATCAACCAGATTGTCGATCGACTGGGCGATGCCGAGCGCGGTCTTCGTGGCGTGGGGCAAGGCGATGTCTTCCGGCGGCGCCGGGAACAAGAGCTTGTTGAGCTTCGCCATGGCCTCGAGGTTGAGGACAATGTTCCGCATCGGACGGCCGCTGCGCCAGAATTCGGCGGCACGCGGCTTGACCTGGGTTTCGTCCTTGCCGATCACCGCCTCGATCTTGCTGTCCTTGAGGATGGCGTAGGCGGTGACGATGTCGGTTGCCAGCGCGGCCCTTGCCTCCGGCGATGCCGTCGCCGGCGCTGCGGCCCATGCGGCCGCCATCTCGGTTGCAATGCGAGCGGCATTGGCGGAAATCGCTTCACCGGCGGCGCAGCGGACGTCTGCCTCCGGACCATCGCCCAGCCGCGCATCCGGCTTGCCGTCCGCATAGAGCAGGCGCTCGAGCGCTGGCAGCCCCTGCACCGCCGCCGATTGCTTGCTGATCGCAACCGAATCCAATGCGGGAGCCTGGCTCAGCAGGGCATTGAGGCCGCGCTCGACGGCATTCTTGCGCTCCGGCCAGAAATAGAAGCGCTCATGACGAAAATCTTCCGCGGCCGGGCCCGAACGGATCATCTCAATACCGGCCCAGGCATCGCCCAGCGACTGGAACGAGGACGCAAGCGTCTCCAGCTCCGCAGCCGAAGGCGCGTCGCAATAGGCCTGCCATGCTGCCGCGTGCCGATCCGCTTCGCCGGCCAGGGTTGCGAAGCCCGGCCGGATGAAGTCCGCGACGACGCGCGCATAGGCCTGCTCCGGCGCGGACTGGGCCAGCGCATTGGCAGCCGAGGCAGCGAAGACGAGAATGGCGAGCGGGATGCGAAAGGACAGGATGCGAAAGGACATGGCGTTACAGTTTGGCAAGGAAGTCTAGGATCATTTGCTGATCACGTCCATCGGCCTGGAAGAAGGCCGCACGCGCCCGGGAGGCTTCACCGCCATGTTGCGCGATCGCATCCCGCAGCGAGGCTGCCCTGCCGTCATGAAGGTAACGGCGGGCACCCTTCAGCGGGTCGAGCCCGGCGAGCGGGGCGGTGCGCCATTCGGCGGCTTCGGCATCACCCGCCCTGATGTGGGAGGTGCCTTCAGGCCCCAGATCGTGAAGCAGCAGGTCGGTGAATGCCTGCCGCGGCGTGCCATCCCGCGCGGGAAGGGCCGGAACATGGCAAGCAGCACAGCCGGCCGCAGCGAAAAGCCTGAGCCCCTCGGAAGCAGCATCGACCTGGCGCGGTGCGAGGCTTTCGACATAGGCGGTGATCAGGCGGAGGACTTCGGCCGAAACCTCCTCACCATCGGATATGGCGCTGCGCCCGTTGGGGCGGCCGGTGCAGGCCGGCTGCAACGCCGTGCAGTCTCCCGCAGGGCGCGGCAGAAGCGGCGACGAGAGCCCGATGTCGACGGCAGCGGCGTCCGCCGTTTGCTGCATGAGACTGGCCCCTGTGGCCTTGGCGCCGTAACGGCCGAGAACGCGCTTGCCCCTGTCATCGCGCAGCATGTGCGCACGGCCCGAAATGCCGTCGCCATCGCGGTCCGCCGGGTCTGCCAGTGCCAGCACCGCCTGCTCATCGATGTCATCGAGCACGGCCCGTCCCTTCAGGGAGGGCGCGATGCGGGTCTCGAACAGCGCGGCGGCGGCGGACGGGTACATCAGTTCGGTCCCGACCTGCAGCGCGCCGTTCCGCAGCGCCACGGTCACACGCCCCTCGCCAGCAAGTCCGGCCACGGCGCGATCCTGGATCTGCGTGCCGAGTTCAGGATGGGGCGATCCGTCGGCGCCCGCCACGCGGACGACGAGGCCATGCGCCTGAAGCCCTTCTTCTCGCTGCACGAAGCGCGCCGGACCGCCACCCATGTGGCAGCTGGCGCAGGAGCGGCCGTTGAACAGCGGCCCCAACCCGTCGGCCGCGGCAGTGGAGGAGGGTGCCGCGACCCACAGGCGCTCGAACAGCGCCTTGCCGAGTGCCACATCGAGCCCGTCATACCCCCCTGCTCCCGCACGGGCGCCGGCGAGCCACGCCATGGCGATGAGCGCCGCAGAGGCGACCCCAAGCGAAGCGACGACGTGGCGCGAGGCGATCATCGCCGGTGCCGTGGCGCTACTGGGCGACGGTGGAGGGATTGTCGAGGCTGTCCGAACCTTCGACCTTGATCGAGAGGTTCATCGCCGTGACCAGCGCCTCGATGCCGCGCGTCTGGTTGACGAGGCTGTCGATCGCCGCCTGCACCAGCGCATTGCCCTCGGCATTGCCGGCGCCGATCATCTGGTCATAGGCCATGCCACCGTCGGCCTTGTCCTTCAGCGCCTTGAAGGCCGCGAGCGATGCCTGCATGTCGGCATCGAGCTTCGCGGCGGCCTGCGGCGCCTCGGCCTTGGCCAGTTCTTCGAGGCCGGGGCCTTCCAGCACCGATCCGTCGCGGCGCGGCACGGTGCCGGAATAGATCGCCCACATGCCGGCGACGTCGTAGTAGTGCGAGTTGTGGGTATTGTCGGAGAAGCAGTCATGCTCTTCCTCCGGGTCGTGCAGCAGGAGGCCCAGCTTCATGCGTTCACCTGCGAGCTCGCCGTAGGACAGGCTGCCGAGGCCTGTGAGGATGGTCGAGAGCGCGTCCTTGTCGTTCCTGGCCAGATAGTCGTTGCGCGCCGCACCGCCTTCCTTCCAGCTCGCAGCCATCTCGTTGAGATCGGCGACGAGAAGGTCGGTGGCTGCCTTCAGGTAGGCCGCGCGGCGATCACAGTTGCCGCCGGTGCAGTTGGCCGGGTCGAAGTCCGTGTAAGGGCGGTTGCCAGCGCCCGGCCCGGTGCCATTCAGGTCCTGCCCCCAGAGCAGGAACTCGATGGCGTGATAGCCCGTCGCCACATTGGCCTCGTTGTCGGCGGCCTCGTGCAGCGAACGGACCAGCTCCGGCGTGATCACCGAGGCATCGATGGTCATCGTGCCGATCTTCAGCGCGGGATTGGCGATGACATTGGCGGTGAAGAGCTCGTTCTCGTCCGACTCCTCGCCGTAGACCTTGACGTCGACATAGTCGATCAGCCCCTCGTCCAGCGGCCAGGCGTTGACGCGGCCTTCCCATTCATCGACCAGCGGATTGCCGAAGCGGAAGCCTTCGGTCTGCTGGTACCACGGGCGTGCCTCGAGCCAGGCCGCCCGGGCGGATTTGAGTGTCGCTTCGGACGGCGATGCGATCAGCGCATCGACAGCCTTTTGCAGGTCGGTTGCGGCGGCAGCCGCATCGCCGAACATCGCCTCGGCGGAGGCAACATAATGCTGGGCAACCGCCTTGGGCGTCACCGCCTCGGCGTGCGCGAGCGACATCAGCGAACATGCGGTGAGTGCGGTGGCGCTCAGAAGTCCGATCCAGGGAAGGCGCATGAGGGTATCTCCAGTCAATTGAGGATTCGGTTGGACAGCAGCGGGCAGGCAGGTGCTGCCACGTTGGAAAGGCGCGCAATGACGGCGCGCGGACAGGCGTGCATCACCTGCCCCGAGCAACGCAGCGCCACCGCG
Organism: uncultured Aestuariivirga sp.; assembly: GCA_964474665.1. GTDB lineage: Bacteria > Pseudomonadota > Alphaproteobacteria > Rhizobiales > Aestuariivirgaceae > Aestuariivirga. Next base: position 35,104 of record CAYYTH010000008.1, on the reverse strand, counting down.
AGATGGCCGGAGGCCTGCCAGACCTCACGCAGCCTTGTCGCCTCGGCGGTTCCGGTCAGGAAGCCCGCGGCACGCGATCCGGTTTCGGCGTCACCCACCTGCGCGGCAGCCACCAGCGACAGGGCCATGCATTCATCCTCGCAGAGGTGCAGGCTGCGGTGCGGGTAGAAACTCAGCGTGCGCGCACTGTTGGCGCGCAGGGTGCGGACCCAGTACTGCACCTCGCCCACCGTGCGGCGGGCATCCTGGGATCCCAGCTCATCGGTGAAGGACCGCCAGATCTCCTCCCAGCAGGCCCCGTCCCCCAATTCCAGCGCCGCCATCATGTTGCGATAGCCGGAAACAACCAGGCGCTCGGCACGGCGGGCCAGCAGATCGCGGGTGGGACGGTTCATGACGGCAGGGCACTCTAATTTCCGACTATTTTTGTCGGATACCAAAGGTCGGCCGAGTTCACAAGAAAAATCTATTTCACTTCAATTATTTAGAACAATTCTAAGTTTGCGGCGATGGATCCTCGTCGGGAAAACTCAGTTTCCGAGCAGCGGTTCATAACGCTGGTCAGTCAGGGTGCGGAGAAAGGCCACCAGCGCATCGATCTCCCGGTCCTTGAGGGCCGGCCCGAATTCAAGTTCCTCGCGCGACAGGTTTTCCGGCACCTCGGGCGGCGCCCACTGGGCCCCCGTCTCCGGGTTGATTTGCCGCTTGGCCGACTTGCTGTTGTACTTGTTGTAGAACAGCACGACGGTGCGCAGGTCCTTGAAGACACCATTGTGCATGTAGGGACCGGTGACGGCGACGTTCCGCAGGGTGGGCGTCTTGAACTTGCCGCGCTGGGCCTCATCGCCCGAGACGGCCGGATTCTGTGCGAGGCCGGTATCGACGTGGCCCGGCGGAGAGGCGTTGGCACTGCGCAGCTCGGCATTGGCCGGAACGCCGATGTTGTGGAACTCATAGTTCGAGAAGGTCTCGCCCTCTCCACCGGGGAACTCATTCAACTGGTGACATTTGTTGCAGTTGGTGAACTGGTTGGAGAAGAACAGCACGCGCCCCAGCTCCTCCTCTTCCGTCAGCTTGGCCTCGCCGCGCAGGAACCGGTCGTATTTCGAATCGAAGGGCGCGAATTCGGCCGAGCGCTCGAAGGCGGCGATCGCCTGCGTCATGGCGGCAAACCCGCGTTCGTCGCTGTCGAGAACATCATCCCCGAACAGGGCCTTGAAGGCCGCGACATAATCCTTGTTCTCCTTCAGGCGCTGCACCACGGCAGCCTTGGAGGGCATGCCCATCTCGGCCGGGTTCAAGGGCGGGCCGCCGGCCTGGTCCTCGAGTGTGGCGGCGCGCCCGTCATGGAACAGGCCGCCGGCCCATTTTCCCTTCGCCGTCTTGCCGAATGCGGGCGCGAAGCGCGCATAGGCGGCCGTCGGCGCATTGCGGTCGCCGATCGACGTGCCGTCATCGCCCAGCGAGGCTGCGCCACCCGCCGTGTCGCGCCCATCGCTGAAGGCCCGGTCAGGCATATGGCACGAGGCGCAGGACTGCGTCCTGTTGAGCGAGAGGTCGACGTCGAAGAACAGCGACCTGCCGAGTGCCACCTGGTCCGGAAAAGCGCCTGACTCCGCCATGGCGATCATGCTTCCGGCAGCCATTACGGCAAAGGCAAAGACAGCAAGGACGGGGCGATGGATCATCATTCAGACTGCAAGTGTTGACCGCTGGCGAAGCGTCATACGCCACTTCAGGCGACAGCGCGATCCGACATTGGGTTCCCTGTGGCCACGATTGCAACAGGCGCAGAGGGACGCGCATTTGGTGCATAACCTGACGAAAGTCAACGCAACCCGCGGCAGGATGCCCAGCCGCGGTCCGGGCCGAGCCTTCCGGGCGCTGCGGCGACAGCACGGTCGACGTGCGCGGTGTCGGCCTCATCTGGCGGATGACGAACGTCGTCTTGTGAAGGTCCGGGCAATCGTTGCTGGCGGCCGGCAGGTGGCACCCAGACCCGGTACCAGCCGGTCAGTCCTCGGGCGCCGTGCCACCGGCGGCGGTTCGCCTGGCAATAAAGGGCTTCAGCCGTTCAACGGCATCACCTGCGTGGGCTGGCGGCACAAAGTCCTCCAGAACCTTTTTCCACACCGAGGTGGCGCGCTGCTCCGCAGTGAGCGAACCGCCTTCCGTCCACCGCCCGAAGTTCGAGAGGTCTGCCACCAGCGGCGAATAGAATGCCGACTGATAGCGTTCCATGGTATGCGCAGCCGCGAAGAAGTGACCGCCCGGCTGAACCTCGGCGATCGCCTCGAAGGCCAGCGCCGCTTCGTCCTGCGGAGCCGCATGGGCGAGTTCAGCGATGGTCTGCAGGCCTTCGAGATCAACGATGAATTTCTCGTAACCGAAGGTCAGCCCGCCTTCCAGCCAGCCGGCCGCATGAACAGTGACCGTGGCCTGCGCAAGCACGGCCCCCCACAAAGCCATGGCGTTTTCCTGGGCACCCTGCCCATCGGCCAGGTTTGCGGCAGAGCCTGCCGCCGAACGCCAGGGAAGGCCGATGTGACGGGCAAGCTGGCCGGAGCCGAGGGCGGCCCGGATGTGCTCCGGCGTTCCGAAGGCGGGCGAGCCCGACTTCATGTCGACATTCGACGAGAAGCCGCCATAGGCCACAGGTGCTCCCGGCCGCGCGAGCTGTGACAGGGTGATGCCGGCAAGTGCCTCGGCATGCTGCAGCACGAGGGCGCCCGCCACCGTCACCGGCGCCATGGCCCCTGACAGGCAGAAGGGCGTGATGACCGAAAGCTGCCTGGCGCGGGCAAAGTCGATGATGCCGCGTGCCATCGGCACATCCAGCTGCCGTGGGGAATTCGTGTTGATGATCGTGGTTGCCCACACACCGTTCTCGAATTCTGCCGCATCAAGACCAAGCGCCAGCCGGATCATCTCGAAGGACTCCTCCACCTGGCCCCGGCCGCGGGCATAGACGAACATGGGCTTCGAACAATTGGCGAGCTGCTCGCCGGTCATCGCGTAATGACGGAGGTTCACGGGCACGTCCTGCGGTTCGGCAGAGGGCCCGTGCATGTGGATCACGTCGAAGCTCTGCTGCAGGCGGAGCGTTTCAACGAAGCTCTCCCGGGAGCCGGGACGCCGGCCGCGAGTGGCATCGACGACATTGGGGCAACCCGAACCGGCCATGAACAGCATGGCACCGGGCTCGAACACCTGTTCGCGCGAAGGCGCAGCAGCACGCAGGCGGATTGAGCGTGGAGCGGATGCAAGGGCCGCCGCGACCATGTCACGCCCGATGCGGACCATCTGGCTGGCGTCATCGCAGATCGCGCCGCCCGCGCGGAAGAGGTTTCGCGCTTCATCAAGGAGCACCTTGAGTCCAAGTTCCTCCAGCACGCGCAGTGCCGCCTCATGCATGGCCGCCACGGCGTCTTCCGAGAAGCCGAGCTGGGGCGTGAAGGGATTACGCAGATGGCCGTAGTCCTGCCGGTGCGGAGCGGACAGGGCCTTTTCACGGCGGCTGCGGCGCGGACGGCTGTCGGGAGCAGTCATGGGGAATTCCTGAGCGGCTGGAGTAAGGGATCCGTGGAAGGCTGGAAACTTGCTGACCGGGATACTGCTTCCCGGCTTGCGCGTCCACAAGGGCACGAGCGAAGACCACCAAAAGACGCTCATCTCGTGTTGATGAGGTCCCCAATCATGGTCGCAACGCCAGGTCCCTTTCCAATGGGGAAATGACGGACCGGCTTGTCATGTTCACGCTTCGCGATGGCCCTGCCCTGCACCTCGCGATCGGTATTTATACATGATGCGTCCGACGCGGCCGGGGCCGGCAAGCATCGACTGCGGCAATGGAATTGCTGCGCGTGGATCACATGACCCCGAAGGCTCGATGTCCGCGCCATAGCCGAATTCTCCTGAGCTGCCACTGTGGAGACGACTGTCGCCTTCGCCATCCTGTACGGAACAGCCGTCGACTGCTAAGCTGATTTTCCGAACATGATGATCGACTGAATGCAACACGGGGATATTCATGAAGCTTCGACTGCTCAAGAACGCACTGCTGACCGTTCTGCTCAGCGTCTCTTTGACGTCCAATGCAATTGCATGCACCGTCCTGGCCATAAAGGACGCCAGCGGAAATACCTATCAGGGGCGGACCAACGAATACCCCGGAATGCAGCCCGATGAGCTCACCTATTATCCGGCTGGAACCCTGATCGAATCCGTGACCCCCGACGGCCAGAAGGGCATGTCGTTCCAGACCAAATACGCCATCTTCGGCGCCACGCTGAAGGGCATGACGCCCAATGCGAAGCAGGATACGATTCACGAGGCGGTCAACGACCAGGGGATGAGCTTTACCACCAATGCATTCACCCGCAACGGTCAGGCCAAGATCACCCTGCCGCCCGACAAGGTCCTGTCGGTTGTCGACTATGGCGCGTGGGTGCTGGGGAACTTCAAGACGACCGCCGAGGTAAAGAAGGCGATCGAGAGCAACGAAGTCGATGTCTGGCTGCCGAACATCGCAAGCATGTGGAACCTTCTGGCTCCGGTTCACTTCGCCGTCTATGACAAGACGGGCGGCGCAATCGTCATCGAATTTGTCGGGGGGAAAACCCAGGTCTATGACAACCCGGTCGGTGTCATGACCAACGATCCGCCTTTCCCGTGGCATCTCGATCACATGAACAATTATGCGCGCCTCACCAACGTGGACAAGAACTCCGGACAGTTCCAGGCGCTCAAGGTGGAAGCACCTGACTCCGGCGGCGCCCTCGCCGGCCTGCCGTCGTCGAATACCTCGCCCGACCGTTTTGTGAAGGCGGCTTACTATGCCAACTACGCCCTCAAGGCCAGCAGCCCGGAGGAGGCCATCCAGACCCTGTCGCATGTGATGAACAACTTTGACCGTCCCATCGACATCACCATCGACGAACCGTCAAACACCAGCGGGGGCGAAGCGGTTCAGTCAAAGAGCGCCACATCCGAGGCGACATACTTCACCGTGATGAATGATCTGAGCCAGGGCCACTACTACATCAGGACGATCAAGCAGATCAATTACGTGCGCTTTGACATGAGCAAACTCGCTGGCCTGAAGGCGGTCACGAAGGTCAGCTTCCAGCGCCTCAACAGCGCCACGAGTTGGGACGGCACCGAACTTCTGCTCAAGTAGCACGGCCCCTCGCAAGCTGCCGCTCCCGCATTGAACGGCGCCTGCGACGACATGGGCTTCTGACCAATGAAAGAAGGCCCAGCTTTACGCTGGGCCTTTTTGCAATGCCGTTCTGGTCGGCAGTGGAGGACGTCACCCGGTCGTGGCCGAGGCCGGCGGGTGCGAAGACCTGCTCGCCGCTGCTCGTGTGGAAACAGCTATCGGCCGCGGCTTGCCGGGAGAGCGCCAGCTGGGACGCCAACCAACCGGCGGAAGCGATGACACCAGAGGAAGCATGGCGCCATCTCATGGCCCCTCGCCGTCAAGACGTCCGCAGGACCTGAACGGTCCTGCGTCCTTGTTGCGCAGTATGGGCGATCAGCGATGTCAGCCGGGCACGATGGTCCTGCGATCCTTCCGCAATGCCTTCATGACCGTTTCATCCAGGTTGAGATGTCCCTGCACCAGAGCGGGTGGCGTGAGGGCCATCCAGTTGTTGAGCGAGATATCCTTGTAATGCGGCGTGTTGAAGACGTTGACGAGGCGCAGCACGCCGGTGCCGATGTTCTCGATGTAATGGCCCAGGGTGCGCGGCACGAAGCCCACGTCGCCTGACGTGTAGTTGAAGGTGCGGGCATTGGCGGTGGCGTCGAACACCGTCATGCGGGCCTGACCTTCCATGTAGAACTGCCATTCGTCGGCATCCGGATGCCAGTGAAGTTCGCGCATGCCCCCTGGCTCGATCTCCATGATGAGGGCCGACATGGTGGTGACGGGGAAGTCCGTGGCATCGATCACCGTGGCCTTGCCGCCGGGATAGGAGACGGGCTGCTTGGCGCCGGCGTGATAGGTGAAGGCCTGCTTGGACGTGGTCCCGCCCACCTGGGCACGCACCGTGGCAAGCGGCTCCGGCACTGGCATGCGGAAGATGTATTTCTCCGACTTCGGAATGGCGGCGAAATGTGACGCATCGAGGCCGAAGTTCTTGGCCACGACTTCGGGCGGCATGTGCGCCATGAATTCGGTGATCAGCAGCGTCTCGTTCTCGGAAAAATTGCCGTCATCGAAGACCAGCAGGAATTCAGTACCGCCCTCGAGCCCTTGAATGGAGTGCGGGACACCGGCGGGCGCAAACCAGAGATCACCCGGCCCGAGATCGTCGATCCACACACCACGATCGGGGTCGACCACGGTGAAGCGCACCCTGCCTTCGAGCACATAGGCCCACTCGGCCTCCTTGTGCCAGTGCAGTTCGCGCACCACGCCCGCATCGAGGCGCATGTCGACGCCCGCCATCGTCTTGGCGGCGGGAAGTTCGCGCACCGTGACCTCGCGGGCCCAGCCGCCGTCCTCCAATCGGTTGTGCGCCATGCCGAAGGAGAACTTCAGGTTGGGAAGCGAGCCCTTGTCGGTCGCCGGCGGCAGCAGCACGTCCGGGTTCTGCGCATCGAGCATGATGTTGCGCGGGCCGGGATCGGTCGCCCCCTTGCTGCCCCGAATGGGTTGCAGATCCTTGGTCTTGTCCATTGCCGTCGCCCTTACATTTGAATTCAGCTTGCGGTCCTGTCGCCGGCGGACGCGGCGATCACACCGCGGCTGGCCGACGACACCGCTTTCACACTTCGGAAGTAAAACTTGGTTAAAGGCAAGGGGCAAACTCTGCGTTGGGGAGCACGTGCCTTGGAGCCTTCATTGCCGCTCTGGTTGGAAATCATGGCCATGGCAGCAAGCGGACTTTACGGAGCCGCGCTGGCCAGAACGAGAAATGTGCCGGTATCGGGAACACTCTTTGCGGGTATTTTAACCGGTCTTGGCGGGGGCATGGCGCGCGACATTCTTCTTGGGCTGGAGCCCGTCGCCATCACCGGCCCGCTGTTTCTGCCTGCCATTGTCGTCGCCAGCATCATCGGTGCGCTGTTTTTCTATCGGATCGTTGCGATCACCGTGCCCGGTCTGCTGCTGCACGGCCTGGTCTTCGGGCTCCTGATTTCGATCGGGTGCCAGAAGGCACTGGTGCACGGTGTTCCGGTACTTTCAGTCATCCTATGTGGTGTCATCACGGCCTCGATCGGCGGGATGGCAGTCGATGCCCTGACGAGGCACAGAGCCTCTGCCTTCAGCCAGGCCCACTGGGTGCTGACCTCGCTTCTGATCGGCAGCGGCGCCTACTACGCCACCAACCTGATGGCGGGCGATTATGCCGCAACCGCGGTGGCGATCGTCGTCACCACGGCACTCTTCACAACCAGCGTGCTTCGCAACTGGCCATCACCCAGATGGCCGGGCGAGAGCATGGACATGTCAGCCTGAGAGGCCCCCCAAGGGACACCGGATATGGATCACGTCACCACGCCGTTCAAAGTCGCCGCGATCGAGTTCAACCCCGAGTTCATGGAGCTTGACCGCAACATCACGGCGGCCGCGAAGATCGCGGCGGACGCCGCACGCAATGGTGCGCGTCTCATCGTCATGCCCGAGGCCGCGGTGTCGGGCTATATCTACCGCGATCTTGCGCAGTTCCTTCCCTACATGGACACGGTCCCCGGCAAGACGACCGATGCGCTGGGTGCCGTCACCCGTGAGCACAACTGCTACATCGCCATCGGCATAGCCGAGATCGACCACGACACCGGCCTTACCTACAATACCGGCGCCCTGATCGGGCCTCAGGGATACATCGGAAAATACCGCAAGAACGGCCTCAACCCTTCTGACGTGCTGTGGTTCGTGCCCGGCAATACCGGCCACCCGGTATTCGATACGGAGCTGGGCCGCATCACCATGATCATCTGCTACGATGACACCTATTGGGAGCCGGCGCGACTTGCCGCCGTCAAGGGCTGCGACATCATTGCCTATATCTGTTCATCCGACAGGCTGCTCCCCCAGATCAAGGGAGCGGCCGCCGGCAAGCACTCAACCATCGCCGCGGTTCAGCACCAGTGCGCGTGGAACGGTTTGGCCATGGTGGCCGCGGACCGCAACAATGCAGAAACCAACCCGACAACGGGCGTGACCGTGACCTATGGCGGGGCGGCCTCGATCTGGCAGGCCGATGGCGAGCGCATCGCCCATGCACCGGCGACGGATTACAGCGCGACGATGTCAAACCCCGCTTCAATCATCTATGGCATGATCGACCCCGCGCGCTTTTCGAATGATCAGAAACGCACGCTGGCCCGGCGGAGGCCTGAACTCTATCGCGATGTCGCCTTCTATCGCGCACCAACCGATACGGCGGCATCAACGACACCGGCGCAGGTGCAGGCCGGGGCCCTGCAATACCGCGTCGACGCCAATGACTTCACAGCCAACCTCAACCGCTGCGAGGTACTCGTGGCCGGGCTGCAGGCAGGCACAGTGCCTTACGACCTGGTCGTTCTTCCCGCTTTCTCCTTCTGCGGGCCGGTCAACGCCGAAAACTGTGCGGCGATCGCGGAAAAGCCGCTGGGTCGCACGACGCAGGCTGCCAGCGACTTCGCCGTAAGGCTCAAGTCACATCTGGTGGCGAGCTTCGTCGAAGCCGGCGACGGCAAGTACTTCCACACTTCGGTCCTGATGTCCCCCGATGGCCGCATCATCGGCAGCTATCGGCAGACGCATCTCTCCGCCGAAATGGCCGGAATACTGACCCCCGGTGACGATCTGCCCGTCTTCGAGACGGCGATCGGCCGGATCGGAATGCTTCTCAACGACGATTTCCGGTTTCCCGAGGCCTCTGCCGTGCTGGGGCTTCGCCGCGCCGACATCATCGCCGCGCCCGTTTCATGGGCAGGTGAGTATGGCGGCCGCCTGCAGGATGCGGCGGGCCTCTTCGATCACCCCTATGCGGCCAATACCATGATCTTCTGGTATGCCGCTGCAAAGACGGCGCAGGCCTATACCGTGGTCGCGAATGCCGTGGACAATGGGGCAATGGGCTCAAGCGGCATCTTCACCATCGACCCGGTCGACAGTCTGGACGCACCGGTCGTCGGCTCGGTCGACCAGGCGGAAGTGGTGAGCCACGCCTTCACCACACTGGGCAGCAATCACTGGATGAACCAGGGCAAGCTGGTGGGTGGCCGTCGCGCCGACCTCGCCGTTCCGCTCACCCTGCCGGCCGGCTCCAAGGCGCTCGCGCAGTGGCGCTCAGCCTCCGGCTTCGACGTCAATGCCTGGAGCGCCTACCGGCAATAGGAGCGAATCAAATGCCACACGATGTTTTCAATGCCGAGGCCCTGTTGTTCGGATGCGGCGTGATGCTGCTATGCCTTGCCGTGCAAGCCATTACCGTGGTTCTGGTCATGAACCCGGTAAAAATGCAGGCAAGCAGCCTCGTGAAGCGAAAGCGGCACCTCGTCGCGCAGCTGGTGTTCTTCGGCGCCACCGTCCTGCTGCTGTTGTCACATCTTGCCCAGGTCTACATCTGGGGTCTGTCATTCAATCTCGCCGGCATCATCGAAAACGATCATGAAGCGATGCTGTTCGCCGGCAGCACCTACACGACGGTGGGCTTCGTCGATGACCCGCTGGCGCAGAAATGGCAGCTGGCCGCCATCATCATGGCGACAAACGGCTTCTTCTCTTTCGCCTGGAGCACGTCGGCGATGTTCGGGCTGTCGAGGATACTCTACCCGGGCGAAACCTGATTCACTTGCCGCGCCTGGACCGATGGCGCGCTGGTGCCGCGCCTCACGCGCGCGGCGTGCGCGACTTGTAAGTGGCGTCGAGCACCCAGTCCGGCAGAGGCTGGCTTTCGCTTTCGGGAATCATCACTTCGACATAGGCGGCGGCGTCGCTGCTGCTGATCACCGCCAGGGCCTCTTCAAGCTCGCCGATGGTTGACACCCGGCGGCTGATCCACTCCCTGCAGCCCATGGCCTCTGGCAGCAGGTGATACTGCACCGGAGCGATGTCGTCATAGACATGACCGCGCTCGCTCACCACGTCCTCGATGCCGTAGATGCCGTTGTTGAGGACGAAGATGACCGGCTTGATGCCATAGCGGCCCATGACGGCGATCTCGTTCAGCGTGAGCTGGTGCGAGCCATCGCCGGTGACCACGACGGTGCGGCCCTTGTCATTCGCCATGGCCACGCCCAGCGTCGCCGGCGTGGCCCAGCCGATCGAGCCCCACAGCGTCTGGCCCTCGCAGCCGACGCCATCGGGAAGCAACATGGCGCCGAGATGCAGCATGCAGGTGCCCGTTTCCACGACCAGCACATCCTCCGCCTTCAGAAGGCGCTGAAGACGCGGATAGAAGGTGGCGGAGCTGAGGGCATCGGCCTTGTTGCCCGTGATCGCAAGCATGGCTGGCGCGGGGGCGCTGCCCCTGCCCCCGAACACCGGCGTCTGTGCGATGAGGCCGTCCAGCATGTCCTCGATCGCCACTTGCGAGAAGATCGTGCCGCCGATGCGCACCCAATTGTCGTTCACACTGACGAGCCGGTCGGCCGGCAGTGCATCGCTCCAGCTGGCCGTGTTCGCGTCCGCCAGGACGATGCCCCCGAGATCGAGCACGAGGTCCGCGCCCTCGACAAGCGCCTTCACCCCGGCAGGGGCGCTCCTCAGGCCATTGTAGAGGCCAAGGAAGTTGGCATGACCCTCGCTCACCACGCCCTTGTCCATCGGGGTCGTGGCGAAGGGTATCTGGGACTTATCGAGGAATGCCGCGAGCTTCGCCTGCAGGCCATAACGCGCCAGCAAGGCACTGGGCAAAACCACCGGGTTCCGCGCGGCCTTCAGCCGTGTGAGGATGGCGGCGAGGGCGGCGGCGAGTTCATCCGGCGCGCTCGACTGGCGCTTGATGGTGCCCAGCGGCTGGCCCTTCACGGGTGTCCCGGTCACCGGCATCCGCGCATGGTCCATCGGGATGACGATATAGGCCGGCGCGCTCTGGCGCAGCGCTTCGCGGATGACGCGCTCCAGCTCTTCGATGGCATTGTCCGGCGTGAGCCTGGCGCTCACGCAGGCGGCCGCGGCCGAAAGGGCTTCGAAATTACCGTAGACGCCGTCGCCCAGCGTATGATGGGTGACGAGCTGCTGACGGGTGATGCGGCGGCTCGGCGCGCCGACGAGATGGAAGACCGGCACGCGGTGCGCCTTGCTGCCCATAACACCGTTGAGCGCACTGAGTTCGCCGACGCCGTAAGTGGTGGTGAGAATGGCCGCGCCCTTGCGCCGGGCATAGCCATCGGCCGCATAGGCCGCATTGAGCTCGTTGGCGCAGCCGATCCATGTCAGCGCCGGGCAGGCCTCGATCGCATCATCGATGGGGAAGGCATAGTCGCCAGGCACGCCGAAGACGCGGTCGATGCCAAGTTCCGAGAGCCGCATGACGGCATATTCTGCAACGGTCGGCACAGCCATGATGATTTCCTCGGCAGGTTGGAAGATTCGGGGATACAAGGACAGCGCGCAGGGATAGTCACTATTACGGCCGCTTTCAATGTTGGCAAGAACCCGCACTGCCCCTCCCTAAGTATTTCCCGGACCTTGAAAACACCCCCAATACGTGCAATGAGCGCCCTCGCCAGGACCTTTGCCGTCCCGGTAATGTGATGTGCAGGCAGTTCCGGAGGCTCTTTCGACATGCGCAAACATCCTGTGGCCTGGCTGGCTCTCGTGGCGGCCTCTCTGCCTGTGCTTCCCGCCGCTGCCGAGCCCCCAATTGCGCCCTTCTATGCATCCGTCGCGGGTATGCAGCCGCAGGGCCCTCTCGGCCAGGTGATTGCGCGCGAAGAGGTCGCCACACCGATCGCCGGCGCCAGGGCCTGGCGCATCGCCTACCTCTCCTCCGACATGGCGGACAATCCGACGGTCGCGACCGGCCTCGTCATTGCGCCGGAGGGGGCACCTCCGCAAGGCGGCAGGCCGGTGATGTCATGGGCACATGGCACGACGGGCACCGCTCAGAACTGCGGGCCCTCGCAGGTGCTCGACCCGGCGGTGCCGCTCAACGAATATTTCCTGCCGAGCGGCAATTCCTGGACGGATTACGGCGTGCCTGCGCTGGCCGAGTTCATCAAGGCCGGCTACGTGGTGGTGGCCACCGACTACCAGGGTCTCGGCGGTGGCGGACGGCACCAGTACCAGCTTGCGGCGACGCAGGCGCGTGACACGATCGACGCGATCCGCGCCGCAGGTGCGATGACCGAGACCGGAGCCGGACGCAAGGCCATCGTCTATGGCTGGTCGCAGGGGGCTGCCGCCGTTCTCGCCGCGGCCAGCAGCCCGGACTACATCGCGCGCAAGGGCACGGCCTTCGATGGCATCGAAGTTCTTGGCGGGGTGGCCATGGCGCCCCCGGATTTCAGGACGCTCGCGCCCGCGGGGCCGCTCGACGATGCCGGCGGCCAGGCGATGCTGGCGGAGGCCACCAAGGCCTTCTCCAGCAGCGTGAACAACTTCAACCACATGGTCATGACGCTGTGGGGCGCACAAGCCGCCTATCCGGACAAGCTGAAGCTCTCCGACGTCTTCACCGATGCTGGCGTCACCTTCGTCGACGAGGTCATGACCAACAAGTGCGTGCACGCCTCATCCGACACCATCAACTACACCTATGGCGACCAGTTCACATCGCTTCTGCGCCCCGACCCTGTGAATGCGAAGGACTGGGCGCAGACGCTGGTCGACAGCGCCGGTCCCGACGTGAAGCCGGTGGCGCCCATCATCATCTACTGGGGAACGAAGGACACGGTGGCGCCGCCCATCATGCACAAGCTTTACCGCGAGCACATGTGCAAGCTCGGCGGCAATATCACCCGCGTTCAACTGGCCGGCGACCTCACCCATTTCGCGACGCCCGCCGCGTCGCAACCTCTCTATCTGCCGTGGATCGCCGATCGTTTGGCCGGCAAGCCCGCAGCAGACGGCTGCGCCGCAGAGCAGGTGCAGGAATAGCCGGGGAGACCGCGTCGACGGCGATGAGGCCCAAGTCGCCACCCCATGAAGCGCGTGGCTGACCGGACAGACCAGTCATCAGCCTCCGCCCGCAGGATGCGTCGAACTTTTCGTCTTGAGCGGAAGCGCCGACTGCTCAGGACGGACCTCGGATCCTCCACGCAGCGCAGAGATCGGCAGCCTGCCTGCCATCCGTGATGACCAACTTTCGTCTGCACCGTAGCAGGTCTCGAGAACGAGACCTGCTACAGGCGCGGCCCGATGACCACGATCTCGGTCCGAGGGGGAGCGCCGTCCCAGTTCCCAACGTCCTCGAGGGTCCAGCGCCGGCCCACCTGCTGAAGCAGGTAGCGCCGCAACGGATCTTCGGCGAGCTGCAGGAAGCCCTTGGCGCGAAAGATGCGACCGCCCATGCGTCGCGCCAGACGCTCCACTGCGGGACGCGACACCGGCCTGTCCCGCCGGATGATCCAGCTGCGGTGCAGCGTCTCGTGGTTCAGCCTGTGCCCGACCATGCGGAGGGGCTGTTCCTGACGCGGCCTGGGGGCACGCCCCATCAGCAACTCGAGCGGAACACTGGCATGCACCGTCTCATAAACTGGAATGCCGGGCGCCGTTTCGTCCAGCCACCTGCGCAGCACTGCGAGACCTTCCGCCGTCACGCAGTCGGTCTTGTTGAGCAGGATCAGGTCGGCCTGCGCCAGTTGCAGCAGAACCACATCGCCCACATACTTGTTCACTGCCTGCTCGCGGATGCGCTCGGCATCGACGACGACGATGACGCCGTCGAGCGGCAGGTCATACATCTGGCCATACTGTGCGATCTTGCCAGGCTCGGCGACGCCGCTCGCCTCCACCACGATGGCATCGAGCCGGTCCTTGTGGGCGAGCACGCTGTTGATCGCCGTGGCGAAGCCGCCGGTGAGGGAACAGCACATGCAGCCATTGGCAAGGCTGATGGTGTCGCCGTCATGGGCGGCGATCAGCGCGGCATCGATATTGACCTCACCGAAATCATTGACCAGCACAGCCGCGCGAAGCCCATGGGCCTCGGTCAGCAGATGGTTGAGCAGCGTGGTCTTGCCAGCCCCCAGATAGCCACCAATAACGGTGAAGGGCGGCAGGCTCATGCTGCCTTGCGCTGATAGACGCTCTTGCCTTCCTTGAAGGTCTCGACGACCTTGATGTCCGCAATCTTCTCGACCGGCGTGGTCATCGGGTTGGCTTCGAGGATGACGAGGTCGGCGAGTTTTCCGGCCTCGATGGTGCCCTTCGCATTCTCCTCGCGGATCTGCCACGCGGCATCGATGGTGAGCGCCTTCAGGGCGGTCCAGCAGTCGACGCGCTCGGCAGGCCCCACGACGACGCCTTTGCGCGAAGTCCGGTCCATCGCGGTCTGGGTCATGCGCATCGGCTCGATGGGGGTGACGGAATAGTCGTTATGGTTCGAGAAGCGGATGCCCTTCTGCTGGGCCGACTTCATCGGGCTGATGAAGAAAGCACGCTCCTGCCCGAGGTTCTCGATGTGGAGATCGCCCCAGAAGAAGCAATGCGCGGTGAAGAAGCTGGCGCTCATGCCCAGCTCGACATAGGCATCGAGCTGGTCCGGACGCATGCACTGCGAGTGGATGACCACGGTACGGCGGTCATCATCCGCCCTGCCGCCTGCCGCGCGCACGGCATCGATCATCATGTCGATGGCCGCATCGCCGTTGCAGTGACAGAAGGTCTGGATGCCCTGCGCATAGGCCTGCCCCACCGCCTTGGTGAAGACCTCCGGCGGGAACATCGGCTGGCCGCGCCAGTTGGTCTCGCCGCCCGGCCCCGGGGTGAGCAGCGGCTTCGTCCAGAAGGCCGTCTTTCCCTGCGGCGAGCCGTCCGCCACGAACTTGATGCCGCCGAGCTTGAGGCGGTTCTTATAGGTGCCGAAGGCACTCGCCGCCTCTTTCGGCATGGGGGAGTTGACGGGATTGAAGCCGGGGAAATACTCCGCCACCATCTTCGGCACTTCGAGGAACAGCGGCAGCGAGACGATATCGAGGTAGAGCAATCCCTGGGCAGCGGCCTTGCGCATGAAGTCGAGGTCATGGGCATTGGTGGCGCCGTCCTGGCAGGTGGTAACGCCGACACTGGCGTAGATCTGCTGGGCGGGCGCGAGGGCCGCCAGCATGTCGGCCTCGGAGGGCTGGGGCATTTTCGCGAAGATCGGCATGAAGGCCGTTTCCATCAACAGGCCCTCGGGCTCCTGCGAGCCGGGCTTGCGCAGGATGACGCCGCCTG
The DNA here is from genome assembly GCA_964474665.1 of uncultured Aestuariivirga sp. Lineage (GTDB taxonomy): Bacteria > Pseudomonadota > Alphaproteobacteria > Rhizobiales > Aestuariivirgaceae > Aestuariivirga. The sequence goes on along the minus strand of CAYYTH010000008.1, from coordinate 19,779 downwards.
GCGGCGTCTTAGTCGCGGCGTCGATGCCAAACAGCTTGAAGGCCGCCGAGTTGAGCACGCAGCCATGGTTGGAGGAGTGGATGAGCATCACCGGATTGTCGGGGAAGCTCGGATCAAGATCATCCCGCGTGAGTTGGCGGTTCTCGGCGAGATTGCTCATGTCATAGCCGTAGCCGATGATCCACTCGCCGGGCTTGGTGTTGAACTCGGCCTTGTGCGCCGTGAGCACTGCGATGATGTCTGGAATGTTACGGACGGGACCGGCGGGCACGCCGGAAACATTGGCCCATTTGACCAGCTGCGGGGCATTCATGAAGTGTCCGTGCGCCTCGATGAATGAGGGCATGAGGGTGGCGCCCCCGAGGTCGATGAGTTTGGTGCCGGCGGTCCTGTGGCCTATGACCTCGGCCTCGTCGCCGGCTGCGAGGATCTTGCCGCCGGCGATGGCGACGGCCGCGACCTGTGGCCTTGCATCAACCATGGTCAGGATAGTGCCGTTATGGAAGATCATGTCGGCTGCGCTGGTCACGGCGATGCATTCCCTTGTCGATGATGATTGCCTGTCAGCCTACGCAAGTTGCAGGATATGGGCAATGTGCCGCCGGGCCGCAGCGGGCTGGCCCTCCCCTGACTCTGCGTAAGAATACCGAACTGATCGCAATTACGGCAATTTTCAATAATCTCGGTTGCATGATTATTGGTGACAGTTAGCGCCAGCAAAAGAGGACAAACTCTCACATCGGCTCCCGGCCGTGACATCAATCTTCCGCTGAAGACGCGTTAGGTCTATTTCACTGGCCTAGATCAGGGATTATCGGACAACACGCGAGATGCCAGGAAAACCAACATCGGCCCCGGAACGGGCAGACGGCCACGAAACCTTGAAGGAGAAGGCGCTGACCGTTGCGCGGAATGTCGCCATCGCCACGATCTACCTCTGGATTTTGTTCGCTCTCTTCAATCTCTACAAGACGGCCTTGTTACGCGAGAACGGGATTGATTACTGGGATCAGGGATATGCCTTTTTCAGTGCATTGGTTTTCGGCAAGATTTTACTGATCGGTGATGCACTGAACATCGGCCAGAGCCTCCGCAAGCGGGCGCTGATGTGGGTGGTGCTCGGCCGCTCTTTCATCTTCGCCTTTCTGATCATCTTTTTTCATGTGATGCTCAGCGTGTTTCGGGCATGGTATGATTCCCAGCCAATCGTTGACAGCATCGTCAAGGTCGGCGGCGGCTCGTGGCTCGGCCTCTATGTCTATGCCGCGGTCGTGTTCTTCATGCTGATCCCGCTCGCTGCATTCCGCGAACTGTCCTTCGTGCTGGGGCACGGCACGATCTGGACGCTGATGACGAGCAGCGAACGAAAGGCCTGACGACGAACAGGTCCCGATTTATCCTCAGGAGAATCCAATGGTGGTTTCCGAAGCGTCCTTCCAGCACTATCTCCTCGGCATCGTCGCGTTGGCAAACAACATCCCCGCGATCGCTCCCTTCCTGCAACTCGTGGCGGGCATGAAGCCCGCAGAGGTGAGGCGGATTACCATCGTGGCAACGGTCGGCGCCTTTGTGGTGATGGTGGTGTCGATGCTTGCAGGGTCGGCGGTGCTCGACTTTTTCGGGATATCGATCAGTGCCTTCCAGATTGCGGGCGGCATTCTGCTGGGGGGCACGGGCCTCAGCATGCTGCATTCCAAGAGCATTTCCTTTGCAGGAAAGGAAGTGGACGACTCGGCTGACGACTTCAATTCGAAAGTGTCACAGGCGATCGTGCCGATCGCAATTCCGCTCACCGCGGGCGCGGGTACGATCTCGACCATCACGCTGTTCTCGGCCAGCGCCAAGACATCCCATACGGAGCTTGATCTGTTCGCGGCCATCTGCGTGATGACCGTCATCGTCTTCCTGGTATTCCGCTATGCCCTGCCCCTGGTGAAGATTCTCGGCAACACCGGCATGAACGTGATGATCAAGGTGATGGGACTCTTCACGCTGTCGATCGGCGTACAATTCATCATCGCGGGCGTGAGCACCGTCTACAAGGGGCTCGTCAGCTAGGGTCTGTTCGCAATCCTTCACATCGGTATTGCTTTGCTCACCGCCTCTTTCCGAGGGACCATCACGTCTCGGCAATTCGCCGAGATGATTGCCAGCTTCTTTGATCCCGCAGTCCTCAATAACCACATTGTGGACTGCCGCTGGCTCCGGCCGGGCAACACTGGTGTACCCCCGCGCGCTCCTGCGGGGCAGACTGACCACCACAGCCTTCTTACACTCAAATCGAGAAGAAGGGCCTGTCGCTGAGCTGTTGCACATCGGCTTGGTGTGGCATGGATCATATCAACACCACGAACCATGAGGGACCCAAGACCGAATCCATCTGGCACTCAATGACCGTTCGCGCCGGGCGGCTCCATTACGGATCGTCCGCTTGCGCTCCGGCCTTGTCATTCTGATCGACCGGCTACTGCATCTGTACCGCCCCCCTTGCAGGGACGGCACGCATCCACCTTGACAGTCGCCTCCTCCGGTTACTCCGGCATTATCTTGGGTCTGCCCTTCGGAAACCGGGCCACGACCTGCGGGTCAAGATTGAAGGTCTCGGCGACCATTTCAGGTGGGGAATGGGCCAGCCAGTCGGCAAACGACACTTCTTCGTACCGGTCAGATCGGAAGACCGCCAGCACGACCAGTTCGGTGTTCCCCGTGTTCTCGATGTAATGGCCAAGGCCTTTCTTGACGTAGCCGATATCGCCGGGACGAAAATTTGCGGTATTTGCGGCTGGACCAGCATTGAACACAGTCATGCGGCCGGTGCCTTTCAGGTAGTACTGCCACTCATCCGCGTTCGGGTGCCAATGCATCGTCCTCATAGCGCCAGGCATGATCGTGAGGAGACCGGCTGCGACAGTTTTGGACGCCTTGAAATTCGAACTGTCGGCAACCTGCACGAAACCGCCGTTGTTATCGCTTATCTTGGGCGACTTGGACAATGAGAAGGTAAAGGGATGTTCCGGTGCGCCGGCGCTGCTGGCGATTGCCTTGCGCACGTCCTCCAACGGTGGTGGGATTTTTCCTTGGAAGATCCAGCGGTTCTGCAAGGGAATGTCTTTGAAGGACTCGGCTGGGACACCGAAGTTCTTCGCCAGTACGTCAGGTGGCGTATGCGCCATCCAGTCAGTCGCCGGCAGTGTGTTGAATTCCGATGAAGCGCCGTTGTCGAAGGCCAGGACGAATTCGGCCCCGTCGGGGCCGAGGCCCTGCAGGGAGTGCGGCATGCCGGCAGGAAAATACCACAGGTCGCCTTCGGTAACGTCGGCCACATAGGGGCGGCCTTGTGAGTCGAGCACCGTGATGCGGCAGTTTCCGTAGGTCATGATCGCCCACTCTGCCTGCTGGTGCCAGTGCAGTTCACGAATGCCTCCAGCGGACAGTCGCATGTTCACGCCGGAGATTTCAGTGGAGATTGCGAAGTCGGCCTGAGTCACCTGACGTCCCCAGCCACCATCCTGGATACGTCGTTGTGACAAGTTAAATGACGCCCAGAACGTGGGCATGCTGCCGACATCGGTGGGTGGCGGGTCAAGGAATGTCGGCATCGTGTCCGCCAGGGCGCTGTCATGCGGACCCGGGATGGTGAGGCTGCTGGGATCAGTGACGTTGACAGAGCCCTGTGGTGGAAGGTCGGGATTGCCGAAGGTCGCAGCACTCGCCATGCGTCCACCGATCGCGGCTCCGCCGGCTCCGGTTCCGACGAGGACGCCGCGCCGAGTGAGTCCAGTCATGATAGATTACCTCAGAAATTGCTTACGCCCAGCACATCCAGGCTTTCGCGGAGAAGGATAGTCGAGGTTTCCGGCGGTGGGCAATACCCTGAAGGAACAAGAAAGCGGTCGGCTTCGTCCGGCTTTCGCGTGAACTGATAGGCCCACACCGAGTGGTCGGGGCTTTTTGATCCGTGCATTTTGTGATCTCGTTGTACTTTGCGATCTAGTCATGACTCGCGCCTCGACAAGGGGGATGACGTGTCCAGTCGTCGATGTAACGACCATGTCCGCGGAGCCCTCAGCGCTTGCTGGCAGTTGCTTGCTCAGGACGCTGCGGCCTGCGATCTCGGCCGGTGTCAGCCAGCCGAGCCGAGAGTGGGGTCTCTGGCTTCCGCAGCCGCGCCACCACTGCGCGAGAGCAGCGCGTATCAGCCACGCGAAAGGCCGGCAGAAGAACCAAGCCAAATTTGGAATTCATGATAGAGTCTCAGCCTGATTGAGAGGTTTGATTGCGGGACCCGCATGCCCACTCCAGCGCCGACTGCCTTCAGGCCCTTGACGCGACAGCCGATGGCCTAACGGCTGACGAAGCTGCGCGCAGACTAACCCGCCATGGGCCGAACCTCCTGCCGGAGGTCCATGCCCGCGGGCCGCTGATGCGCCTTCTTGCCCAGTTCAACAATGTGCTGATCTATGTGCTGCTGGGATCTGCCGTCGTGACGGCAGGCCTGCAGCACTGGATCGACACGGGGGTGATCCTTGCCGTCGTGCTGGCCAACGCCGCAATCGGCTTCCTGCAGGAAGGCAAGGCAGAGACGGCGATGGCCGCCATCCGAGGCATGCTGTCGCCGCGTGCATCCGTCGTGCGCGAAGGCCGCCGGATGAGCGTGGACGGATCCAGCCTCGTGCCGGGTGACATCGTGCTGCTGGAGGCGGGCGACAAGGTTCCCGCGGACGTTAGGTTGCTCGAGGCACACGGACTGGCAGCTCAGGAGGCGATCCTCACGGGTGAATCGGTACCCGTCGAGAAGTCGGTCGACCCGGTGCCGAAGGACGCGCCGCTGGGCGATCGCAGGCCGATGCTGTGGTCGGGCACGCTCGTCACCCAGGGAACGGCGCGCGGCCTCGTGGTGGCCACCGGCCCCAACACCGAGATCGGCCGAATCGGCGGCCTGCTGGCGGGGGTTGAGCAGCTCCGCACGCCGCTGGTTGCTCAGATGGATCACTTTGCACGCTGGCTGTCGTTCCTGATCCTGCTCCTGTCCGGACTGCTGCTGGTGTACGGCTATGCGGTCGGCCACAAGGAATTCTCCGGGCTGTTCATGGCGGTTGTCGGCGTGGCCGTGGCGGCCATCCCAGAGGGGCTTCCGGCCGTCATGACCATCACGCTGGCCATCGGCGTGCAGGCCATGGCACGGCGAAACGCCATCGTGCGTCACCTGCCGGCCATCGAGGCGATCGGCTCCGTGTCGGTGATCTGCACCGACAAGACAGGTACCCTCACACGCAACGAGATGATGGTGGCCGCGGCCGAAACGCCCGAAGGCCGTTTCGAGATTTGCGGAGAAGGCTACGCGCCGCACGGGGCCATAACCCCCGAGGGAGATCTCACCGCCCTCGGCGGCGCGGCAGCCCTGTGCAACGACGCCGCCCTGCATTGCCGCAACGGCCACTGGAACGTCGAGGGTGACCCGATGGAGGGGGCGCTGCTCGCCTTCGCCGGGAAGGTGGGTGGCGAGCACCACGCGACGCGCCTCGACGCCATTCCCTTCGACAGCCGCCACCGCTTCATGGCGGTGCTGAGCCAGGGGCACGACGGCAACGTCATTCATGTCAAGGGTGCGCCCGAGAGGGTGCTGCGCATGTGCAGGGGAATCGACTCCGAATTCTGGCATCGCCGCGCCGAAGCCCTGGCAATGCGTGGCCTCCGCGTGCTCGCACTCGCCCAGCGCCGCGACACCAACCGCAGCATCGACGTCAACGTGCTCGATGGGTCAATGACATTTCTGGGCCTCCTCGGCCTCATCGATCCGCCGCGGCCCGAGGCGGTGGCTGCCGTTGCGGAGTGCCGCGCCGCCGGAATCATGGTCAAGATGATTACCGGGGATCACGCAGGCACGGCCTCTGCCATCGCCAGGCAGATCGGACTGGCCAATCCCTCTCACGTGCTGACCGGAGCCGATCTCGACGAACTCGACGACGCACAGCTACAGATCGAGGCCTCGTCGGTCGACGTCTTCGCGCGCACCAGCCCGGAGCACAAGCTGCGCCTTGTCACGGCGCTGCAGGCGAATGGCCTGTCAGTGGCCATGACCGGTGACGGCGTGAACGACGCGCCCGCATTAAAGCGCGCAGACATCGGTATCGCCATGGGGCAGAAGGGGTCCGAAGCCGCCAAGGAGGCCGCCGACCTGGTACTCGCCGATGATAACTTCGCCTCGATTGCTGCAGCGGTGCGCGAGGGGCGGACGGTCTACGACAATCTCAAGAAGGTCATCAGCTGGACGTTACCGACCGATACCGGCGAAGGCCTGACCATCGTTCTTGCCCTGCTGCTCGGACTCGCCCTGCCGGTGACCGCCGTGCAGATCCTGTGGATCAACCTCATCACCGGAATCACGCTCGGGATCGCCCTTGCATTCGAGCCGACGGAGGCTGGCACGATGACCCGCCCGCCACGCCGGCGCGACGAACCGATCCTCTCGGGTGAACTCGTCTGGCACGTGGTCCTGGTCGGAATACTCTTCGTGGCGGCGGTGTTTGGGATCTTCAGTTATGCTGTCGACCGAGGCTATCCGCTCGCCCTTGCCCAGACCATGGCGATGAACACGCTGGCCGTGCTCGAGATCTTTCACCTCTTCTTCATCCGCAACATACACGGCACGTCGCTGACCTGGGCGGCGGTTCGCGGCACGCGCGTCATTTGGCTGGTTGTGCTCGCCACCACCCTTGCGCAGTTGGCGGTGACCTATCTGCCGCCACTGCAGGCCATGCTCGGCACCCAGTCCGTGCCGCTGGTCGACGGCCTGCTCATCGTGGGTGTCGGAGCGGTGTTCTTCGCAATCATCGAGATCGAGAAGCGGATCAGGCTGGGGCTGAAGCGCTGACGCCAATCTGACCAACGGCTCCGGAGGCGACGCCCTGAGGCCGACAAGGACAGCCGCTCACCTCACAAGGCAGATCGCGCCAAGGCGATCACGCGGCGGCGCTGCCGCACGCGCGCTGCGTCCAGCAGCATCCGACCAGCCCAGCGATAGACGTTCTGGTCCCTCACCTGCTGGCGCATCAGCCGCATCCGCTCGGCCTGCTCATCCGCCGGCATCAGCAGTGCGGCGTGGAGCGCCTCCGCCATTGCCCTGGTATCATAGGGGTTGACGATCAGCGCCTCGGTCAGCTCGCGCGAGGCGCCCGCGAAGGTGGAGAGAATGAGGACGCCGTGTTCGTCGTCCCGCGAGGCCACGAACTCCTTGGCGACCAGGTTCATCCCATCATGCAGGCTGCTGACGATGCAGAGATCGGCAGCCCTGAAGAGTTCGAAGACCTCCGGCGGCTCATGATGGAGGACAACGAGTTCGATCGGCTTGCGTCCTGCCTCACCATGGCGGGCATTGATCTCTTCGGCGAGGGCGAGCGCCTCGTCCTGCAGCCGACTGTAGCTTGCCAGCTTGCTGCGCGTCGGCGCAGCAACCTGCACGAAGGTGAACCGGCCTCGCCATTCCGGATGGTGCGTGAGGAGCAGGTCGATCGAGCGCATCCGGTCGAGGATGCCCTTGGTGTAATCGAAGCGCTCGATGCCGACGGCGAGGCGGGCGTCGGGAGCGAGACCAAAGCGGGCATAGACGGACTTGCGGCAGTCCGCGATCGGCCTCTGCCCCGACATCGCAGCCGGTGGCCATTCGATCGAGATCGGATAGGGCCTGATGCGCGTCTCTTGCCCGCCCAATGCCACTGCGGCATTTTCACGGTCGATGCGACTCTCGATGAAGCGGTCCACCGTCTCGAAGAAGTTGTTGCAGTGGAACTGGGTGTGGAAGCCGATGATGCTGCTGCCCAGAATGCCCTCGAGGATTTCCTCCTTCCACGGGCAGATGCCAAAGGTTTCGGCATTGGGCCAGGGAATGTGCCAGAAGGTGATGATAGTCGCTTCCGGAAGCAGCTTGCGGATCATGCGCGGGGCGAGGGCGAAATGGTAGTCCTGTACCAGGATGATGGGATCGGGCGTGCGGGCCTCCGCCGCCACCGCATCCGCGAAGCGCTGGTTGATCGTGCGGTAATGGTTCCAGTCGCCCTCGCGGAAGATGGGCCGCACGAAGGCAATGTGGCAGAGCGGCCAGAGACCCTCGTTGGCAAAGCCATAATAGTAGCCGTTCTGCTCTTCGTCGCTCAACCAGACGCGGCGCAGCGTATAGGCAGGGTCGGCCGGGGGCACGGCAATGCGGTCGCTCCCGTCCACCACCTCCCGGTCGGCGCTGCCGCTCCCATGCGCAACCCATGTGCCTCCGCATGCACGCATCACCGGTTCAAGCGCCGAGACAAGCCCGCTCGCGGGCGTCTGGACCTCTATCCTGTCTCCCGTGCGGTTATGAATGTAGGGCTCGCGGTTGGAGACGATGATGATCTCGGCCTCAGGCAGCGTCGAGGCCAGGAGGTCCTGCAGCGATTGCGGCGACCACTTGACGTCCGGCGTGTCCACCTTACCGCGTGCGGCCTCGACTTCCTTGAACAGCAGCGCGATCTGCCGCTCTATGGCCGAACCGTCCTTGCCTTGCGGCGGCGGGCGCTTTCCGCTGCGCGCATTCTCGACCGCCTGGCGAAACGAGTCCGCCCATCGCTTGAGCAGGTAGAAGACGAGAAATGCACCCGCCCCGCCAATCACCAGGCCGAAACCCAGAAGCGTGGCGACCACATAGGTCTGGATCTCCCAGGCACGCTGCTCGATGTAGGAGAGGTCGTTGAGCACGGCGAGATAGGCAACGCCGTTCGCCGTGGTGACCGGGAACGTGGCGACGAAAACCCGGCGGCCATCGTGGACAATGTTGGAGAAGCTCTCGGCCTCCGACCGCGCGGCACTCTCGCAGGAAAAATCGGCGGGCATCATGGCTGTCGCACCACGCATCGCGCCCGTTTCGTCGCAGACGCCAACCGCCAGCACGCGGTCATCCTCGGCCACCCCGGCGAGGATGCTTGCCAGGCGCTCCTGATCGCCATCGGCCAGGGCGCGCCGGACGGGACCCTGCACCGATGCCTGGATGAGCCTCGAGCGCGCCAGCACATCAGTATTCGCCCACTGCTCCAGCAAGAGCTTCGAGGGCGGCACGGCGAGCATGGTGAGCCCAAGCAGCAGCAGAAGGCCCAGCAGCCCGAACACCAGCGGCCCCAGGTTGAAGGGCATGTCCAGCACACGCCTGATCATCGCACCGCACTCCACGGGCGGCTCAGCAGCAGGGCACAGTTGATCAGCCCCGCGAGCGAATAGGTCTGCGGATAGTTGCCCCAGAGCTCGCCCGCTTCAGGATCGATGTCCTCGGACAGCAACCCCGCGGCGGTGCGCCGTGACAGCATTTCCTCGAACAGCACACGAGCCTCCTGCTGGCGGCCCATGATGTGCAGGGCCTCGATCAGCCAGAAGGTACAGAAGTTGAAAGCTGACCGCGGAATGCCGAAGTCATCCTCGGTGGCATAGCGCAGCATGTGGGACCCGCGGCGCAGCCCCTGCTCCACAGCGCGCAGCGTGCCGATGAAACGGGGATCCTCCGGCAAGAAGAAGCGCAGGTCGAGAAGCTGAATGAGACTGGCATCCAGCTGGTCGCCATGAAGCGTCGCGGACATGCTGCCAAGATGCGCGCGCCATGCGCCATCCTCGACTGCGCGCCGGATGTGTTGCGCACGCTCCTGCCAGAGATCGCGACGCTGCCCCAGGCCGAGCACCTCGGCGGTACGTGACAGCCGGTCACAGGCAGCCCAGCACATGGCGGCGGAATAGGTGTGAACGGCGCTGATGGTGCGGAACTCCCAGAGGCCGGCGTCCGGCTTGTCATGGCTTTCCCAGGCGCGCTCGCCCACCCGCTCAAGCGCCTCGAAATCGGCAAGCCCGGAGGGACGCAGCAAGCGGGAGTCGAAGAAAGCCTGCACGTTGGACAGGATGATCTGACCATAGACGTCGTTCTGTACCTGCTCGTGTGCCTGGTTCCCGACGCGCACCGGGCCGAGACCGCGATAGCCGGCCAGCCCCGGGGCCACGCGCTCGGCGATGCGCGCCTCACCAAGGACGCTGTAGAGAGGCTGGACATGCCCGCCACCGGCGAGGGTGACGACGTTGCGCAGGAAGCCGAGATAGCCCTCGAGCACGTCCAGCGCGCCAAGCCGGTTCAGCGCCTGCACCGTGTAGTAGGCGTCACGGATCCAGCAATAGCGGTAATCCCAGTTGCGCTCCGATCCTTCATGCTCAGGAATGGATGTCGTGATCGCAGCGACGATTGCGCCCGTCTCCTCATGCTGGCAAAGCTTGAGGGCGATTGCGGCGCGGATGACGGCCTCCTGCCAGTCCGGCGGCGTCGCCAGCCCTCGCGCCCAGAGCCGCCAGTCCGACGTCGTGTCATCCAGCATCCGCTCCAGCGACCCGGCGATTTCCTCGGCAAAGGTCTCGTCAGGCCCGAGGAAAAAGTGCAGGGGGCGCTCGAGACGAAACGGCACCTCCTCACCGATGAAGGACACCGGCGCATCCGTCGTGAGGCGATAGCTGGCCCGGTCCAGCACATAGCGGATATGGTTCGACCCGAAGGTCCTGACCGCTTGCGCGGCTCCATAGTCATAAGTCGGCCGCAGCCTGACGCAGATGCGCGGCGCGCCCTTCAGCGGCCGCAGAATGCGGGCGAAGGCGGTCGGACGGTAGACCCGGTCGAGCCGCTGCCGGCGCGGACAGAAATCGATGACCTCCATTGCATTGCCGGAGCCATCCTCGAAGGTGCTCACGAGAACAGGCGTGTTACGCCGGTAGGCCTGGCTGATGTTGCGGCAGCCTTCCATCTCGATGGACCAGCTGCCCCTGCCCGCATCGCCGTCCGGGCCACGCCGGTCGAGAAGCGCCGAGAACATCGGATCGCCATCGACGCGTGGCACGCAGGCCCAGACGATCGCGGCCCTGCTGTCGATCAGTGCACTCACCTGGCAATTGCCAATGAGCCATAGGTCAAGAGCGCCCATCCTCATCCGACCGTCTCGCACCGGGACAGCCAACGCAACGCCGCACTGACATCGGCAAGCCCATAGGAGGCCGCGGTGGGCCGCGGCGGCCCGACGAGAATGCCGGCTCCGCCAAGCGCGCGGGCCGCGGCGAAACCTGCCTCGTCGGTCAGGTCGTCTCCCACGAACAGCGGGCGACCATGCTTCATGGGCTCGCTTGCCATGAACATGCGGACGGCATCTCCCTTGTTGCTGTCATGATACTTCAGCTCAATCACTTGCTTTCCTGGCTGCAGGACGTAACCTTCCGCGGAGGCAATGCGCTCTGCCAGCGCGTGACAGGCCTTCGCGGCGGCCGGCGCCAGGCGGTAGTGAAGCGCCAGCCCGAACGGCTTCGCCTCCACGAGGACACCCGGGTGCAGGGCCTGCAATTGCCGCAGCGCCTCACCGACAATGGAAGGCAGCGGCGCAACCACAGGCGGCTCACCGATGCCGCACGCCGTCCCATACTCTGCGCCATGGCTCCCTGCAATGGCGAGATCAACCGGGCCGAGAAGCCTGCGCACTTCGGCCGCCGGCCGGCCACTCACCACCGCCAGCCGTCCGCCGAGAAACTGCCCCAGACGCGCCAGAAGACCCTTCAGGCTATCGTTCACGATCACGTCACCGGGCCGCGAGGCGATCTCCAGCAGCGTGCCGTCAAGATCGAGGAAGAGACTTGCATTGCCGAGCAAGCCATAAGGTGGGGCCGGCAGGGCTCGTGGATCTGGTGTCTGCATCACGCCTTTCATGAGGTTCGATCGATCAGAACGCGCGAGCGCCCCGCTGGTTCCATCCGATCATCGCACAATCATCGGAATGGCGGACTAGGTAGCGCTGCCCATTGGGAGCCGATGCCACGTGTGATCTGCTGCGTGCATGACGATGAATCACGGGAGAGGTGAGATGCCCACGACCTTGACCGAGGGGGAACGCGGCCACGGCGCGTCTCTCTTCGAGCGCATGACCAGGCCGTTCTCCTTCACCCGCCGCAGCATCGAGGGCACGGCACGGCTTGCCTTCACCGACGGAAGAACATACCCGGTCACGGCGAGCGTCTCATTGTGCCGCTCGGCATTGTCGTCATCCGGCGAGGGATACATGCACTGCCCGGCGGAGGTCGGCTTCGCCGCGCTGCACAGCAGCGACTGGCTCATGTTGACATTCGACTGCGGGACGGCAGTCGAACTCGCGTTGAACGAGGTGAAGGCGCGTGACGGACAGTGCCGTTGCAGGTTCGAGGTCAAATCATGACGATCGCCTTCGCTCATCGGATCGACGACAGCGCGGCACTCTGCACGGCCTGCAGCAGCTGCGAAGCGTTGTTACCTGTCTCACGGCCGGCACCGGGAACCACGCTGCTGGAACTGCGCTGCTCACACTGCGGAATTGCAGACATCTACCACGTCAATACACTCCGGTTGTTCGCGAGCAGGCCAGTTCGCCGATAGTGACCGTTGCTTCACAAGAGCACGGGACACCTTGCGGCAACGGTTTCGGCCGCCGACCTGGGTACCCCTTGGATCCTCGATGCCGTGCGCTGCATCCACCCGTGCACGCGGGCGTCACTTGGCCTGCGGAACTTCCCGTCATAGATTGTCGATGACAGAGGCGGGAAGGCACTTGAGAGCAACTCCATTCAGCGTGGTCGGCGATCTGCTTACGGACGGTGGCAAACCTCTGTTGCGCGGCCTCTTGCTTCATCTCGGGTTGTTCGCGGCCCTGCTGCTGCTGTCGCGCATGTCGGCGCTGTTCCAGACGACTGAGCTGAGATCGACCCCATGGCACCCGGAAACCGGCCTCGCCGTCGCCGCGGGACTGATGCTCGGGCGCAGCGCGATTTTCACCACAGCAGCCTCTATCTATGTGAGCACCAGGCTCTGGGGGTGGCCCCTGCCTGGGCTCTGGGATCTCCTCTCTGCAGCGCTGCGCGCACTGATATTCGCGGGATTGGCGACATTTGCGGCGCGATGGCTGCTGCGGCAGTCTGTTCCATCATTGCAGACTGTGCTTTTGTTCCTCTGCTTCACCTTCATGGTGACCATTGGCTATGCGGCGACGCGCCTTGTCATCCTATGGCTCAGTGTTGGCATCGAACCAGCCTATGTGTTGCGGTATACAGTGACCCTCTCCATCGGCAACATGCTTGGCATTCTCACCGTCACGCCGCTTTTCATGCTCCACAACTGGCCACAGAGCATCAGATCCTACATATTAAGCTGGCGCCTCTTCCACTGGTCCATGCTTGCCGGCCTCGTCGTCGTCTCGTTCGTCGTCTTCGCTGTGGATGAAGTGGACGAATTCAAGTTCTTCTACCTGATCCTATTGCCGGTCGTCGCGTTCGCCGTGCGGGACGGCTACGTGGCGGCTGCCTTCTCCGTTCTCGTCAGCGACCTGCTGATGATGACGATACTGTACTGGCGCGACACCGGGGCGGCGAGCGTCACCGAATTGCAATTCCTCATGCTCGCCCTTTCAACCACCGGCTTACTGCTGGGCGCCGCGATCTCGGATCGCGCGAGGGCGGTGGCCGATCTCGGGATCAGCCATGCGCAGCTACAGGAAAGCCAGTCTGCGCTGCTCCAGGCATCCCGACTCTCGCTTGCCAGCGAAATGGCTGCCGCATTGGCACATGAATTGAATCAGCCGCTTTCCTCCGTCCGCAACTTCGTTCGGACCGTGCGCCGCAAGCTCGACGCAGAAGAAATAGACAGAGACTCGCTGCGAGCCGGCATCGATGCCGCCGTTGAGCAGGTGGACGCCGCAGCCGGCATGCTGCGGTCGACGCGCCAGTTCCTCGAGCGCGGCTCAGCCAGGCGCACGGCGCTGGACATCGGGACGCTCGTGACGCGCTGCGGGGAGCTGGTCGAGCCGGAGTTACGCAAGGCCCGGATCAGGCTTGAAATGAGAGACCTGCGAGCACTTCCGCCGGTGATCTGCAACGAAGTGCAGGTCCAGCAGGTACTCCTGAACGTGATCAGGAATGCGAGGGAGGCGATCAGCGCAGCAAACATGCCGAGCGGCACCATCACCATCAGCGGATCGGCCACCGCAAGACCAGGCTTCGTCGAGATTTCGGTGGAGGACAGCGGACCGGGCGTTTCGGAGGAGCTTCGACCGCACCTGTTTCAACCCCTGCAGTCCTCGAAACCAGATGGACTTGGACTGGGACTCTCGCTCTGCAGCACGATCATCAGGAGCCACGGCGGAGAGTTTCAGCTCGACACAACGCCTCGCCATGGCGCGTGCTTTGTCTTCACGCTGCCGCGGCAGAAAACCGGCTCAGAACGGCCATGATTGCTCGCATCGTCATCGTTGACGACGATCTGGCAGTTCGACTGTCACTTTCAGCAGTCCTAAGTACCTATGGGTACGCCATCCGCTCTTTCGATTTGGCAAGAGCCGCAATTGCCGCGATCTCCGAGGAGCCTTGTGATTGCGTGCTTCTCGATGTGAGAATGCCGGACCTCGATGGCATTTCTGCCCTCAAGCTCATTCAGTCGCTCAGTTCCGCACCGCCTGTCATCATGATCACCGGGCATGCGGACGTCCCCATGGCGGTTCAAACCATGAAGCTGGGCGCCGCCGACTTCATCGAGAAGCCAGTCATCGACGAGGCACTGGTGGACAGCATCCAGGCCGTTCTGGAGCGCAGCTGGCGCGATGCCGGTGATATGTTGCTCACCCGCGTCGTGCGCGAGCGATACGCCACCCTTACCCCCCGCGAGCAGGCCGTCGCCGCCCTCGTCGGCGAAGGATTCGCCAGTGCGGCCATCGCTGCAACCCTCGGCATTTCGGTCCGGACTGTGGACCATCATCGCGCCTCCATCCTCGCCAAGATGCAAGCCACGTCTCTGCCGCAGTTGCTCAAATACCTTCTTCTCGTGCCGCGCGAATAGTTCCCTCTGCATGAATAGGTAGCAATGCCCATGGCGCGAGGGTCGATGGCACACCATACTGTTCATGGAGTTCGAAAATGACCCTTGCTGACCCCCCTCTGACCGGCGGTAAAACCGTCACAGTTCATGGCAATTCAATGTTGCCGCTGTATCGCCACGGTGACCGTCTGATCGTGTCCGATCAAGTACCCATCGCGGTGGGGGATCGTGTCCTCGTCGAGTCCCGTGAGTACGGGACGCTTGGCGGCACGCTTCTCTACCGGGATCCGAAATGCATCGCGCTCATGCTGGGAGGCCGGTCGCGGAAGGATGTGATCGTAGACCCGTCACAAGTCAGCTTTCTCGGCCGCATCGTCTGGGCAAGCCAATGAACGGAGCTCCCGATGCATTCGATTCGTCCATATGGCCGGCTCAACTGCTGTTCGCTGTCACCCCCCTTGCAACACTGATCATTATGGCCGTCGACTACCTGGTCTAGGTGGCACTGATCGCCGGCTCTCTCCGGCGTGCTTGCCTGATCTTTCGCAGTGAAACGAACACAAAGACATAGCACACGGCCGCGCATACCAGACCGAGAGGAACGCCCCCCACCAGCATTGGCATGATGACGCTTGAAAGAGAGTTCCAAAGATCCTCACTTGCGACGGCGCTGAAGGTCATCCTTTCGCTGAATGGCGCATCCGCCAAGTGCTGCCCATGGCTGACCCCGAGAATGGTGTTCCCAACTTGATAGGTTGCCATCCAGATCAGCGGAAATGTCAGCGGATTGCCGACCACCGTACCAACCGCTGAAGCCAGCAGGTTTGCACGCAAAGCGAGCGCCAGACCGGCGGCGATGATGAAATGCAGACCCATGAAGGGTGTAAAAGAGGCAAAGGCGCCTGTCGCGAACCCAAGCGAGATGCTGTGTTCACTTACCTGAATGCGCGACAGTCGCTTCAACCGGTAGAACCACGCGCGGCGGAAACCGATGCGTGGCCATAGTGCATCGCGCAATCTGGCGGACTGGGACTTGGGGGAACCGGGCTTGAACAAGAAATGCTCTTTCGTCGATGGCCGTCCTGCGCTTGAATTCTACCACCACCCGCGCATGGTTGCCCACAGTTCATTCACACCCTCAGATGCCACTTCAACGGGGCCGCAGAATTACATCGAGTTAATGCTGCGCTTGCTTGAGTCGGCGCGTGGCGACCTTAACTCCATGTAATTGTGGTGATGCCAGTTTAATTCCTGGCAGCTCCATATCTGATTTTTACCGTCGCCACAGACACGCGAAGCCGGAGAATTGCATGCTGCAGGGGAGAGACCGAACACAGCAGACGCTGACCGAAAGGCTGCAGGCCTTTCTCCACAGCGATACGGCACCAGGACTGATTCTTGCAGTTACTGCCGTTCTGGCGATCGCCACGGCCAACTTCGGCCCCATCACTCCCTACTACAGAGATGCCCTCCAGGCACCGCTTCGGATCGGACTTGCAGACGCAGAGCTGTCAAAGCCGCTACTGCTGTGGATCAATGATGGGCTGATGGCGCTCTTTTTTCTTCTCGTCGGGCTCGAACTGAAGAGAGAGATTCTTGAGGGCACGCTTTCATCCCGAAGTCAGATCATTTTGCCCGCCCTGGCTGCCGTAGGCGGCATGGGTGCCCCCGCTCTCGTGTATTTGCTGGTAAACGGCGGTGACCCACTGCTGCTCCGCGGCTGGGCAATACCTGCGGCCACGGACATCGCCTTCGCTCTCGGCGCGCTCTCTCTTCTCGGGCGGAGAGTGCCAGCAAGCCTGAAAGTCTTTCTGCTCACGCTGGCCACGTTGGATGACCTCGGAGCGATCATAATCATCGCCGTGTTCTATACAGCCCAGATCTCCGTCATGGCGCTCACCCTTGCCGCATTGGCCAGTGCCATGCTGCTGGCGCTGAACGTCATGCATTACAGTAAGGCTGGTCTATACGCCGTTGTCGGCGGCGCGCTGTGGCTGTGCGTTCTTGAGTCCGGCGTTCACGCAACATTGGCGGGTGTGATTATCGGCCTCTCGATTCCCCTGAGGCGCAAGGACGGAACACCGTTTCTCAATGTGATCGAGCACTCATTGCTTCCCTATGTTAAGTTCATGATCCTACCCCTGTTCGCCTTCGCGAATGCCGGTCTTCCAATCGCTGACCTCGCCCCCGCTCGCGCGCTCGAACCACTCCCATTCGGAATAGCGGCGGGCCTGGTGGTCGGTAAGCCTCTCGGCGTTCTCAGCATATGCTGGCTTGCGGTGAAGCTCCGGCTCGCTGCATTGCCCGAAAACTGCAACTGGGTTCATATCGCGGGTGTTGGCTTCCTGGCCGGCATCGGCTTCACGATGAGCCTGTTCATTGGGTCTCTCGCATTCTCGACGCCGGAGCACCTCACCGCCGTGCGGGTTGGCGTTCTCTACGGGTCCGTCATTGCGTCTATCGTGGGGCTGAGCCTTCTTATGGTGGCATCGCAGAGACAGCATATCGAACCGACATCTGGTTCGAATGTCGGTCGCGATGTATGATTTTCAAGGTATCGCATCAAAATGGAGTGCAAATGACCATTCGACATCTCCTCTGCGCTGTCGACGGATCAGAGCCGTCTCTCCGAGCCGTCGCCCTCAGCTGCCAGATTGCCAGGGGCCTGAATGCCCAGCTGACGATCCTGAGCGTTCGAAGCTTCCACACTGACCGCACGGCAGCTGCCGGTCTCCAGACACCAGAAGATATCGACCTGATCTTGGCAGAGGCGCAGGAACTGGCACGCCAGAACCAGATCACCGATGCCAAGGTCGTTCAAATTTCGGCCAGAGACGCTGCCGTTGCCATCGCGGACTATGCAGACGAACATGACATTGGACTGATGCTCATCGGGGCAACCGGAAAGCACGCTCTGCAGCGCTTCGCATTCGGCTCCACATCAATGGATCTTCTCAGAAAGTCCCGTTGTCCCGTGACGATCGTACATTGAAGCCGGTGGAAGTGATCGCGCACTTGAAGTCAGTCATGGCTGGCACTGGAGGCGACTTGCTGCTGATCGAACTCCAGGTCGTGGAGGCATAAGCGCTGATTCTCGCGTTGACTGATGCGAAGGTGACAGCAGCAGGGAAGCTTCAGGTAAGCTCGTCGAATCGTTTGGCTAGGCTGCTGAAGCCTCTGAACTTGCTGAAGAAGCGTTCGACCAGGTTGCGGGGGCGGTAGATGTCATGCTTGAACCTGAACTGCAGCTTACGGTCACACTGGTTCGGACAGTGGGCTTTGGCGCCTTGCACTTCCGCGATATAAACGAGGGCCGGCGCGTGGTCGCCGCAGTCTGCCAAGAGTTGGCTGGTTCCGGCGAGGCTCTCGATGAGCAGCAGGGGCGATTCCTTGTCAGAAGTCTGTCCGGGCGTGAGTGCAGTGCAGCTGGGCACACCCTCGGCATCCGCGACGACGCGGATTTTGCTGCTCAGTCCTCCATGAGCCCGGTCGATGATGTCACCCAGACACCCTTTTTTCACCTGCCGCGCGGTGGTGGGCGCGGATACTGATACTGTCGATCTGCGTCATGGATTGCAGAGATCGCTCGGAGAGCGCTTCACATATCCGCAGCCAGACGGCAGCCTCGGCACACCGGTCATAGCGATTATATGCCGTCGTATATGAGCCATATCGCTCCGGCAAATCGCGGCACGAATATCCCAACCACAAGACGCAAGGGAGAACATTTGGAACCCTGCGGCATCACTACCTAGAATGCCCCGCGTCCGGCTGGGCAGAAGAGGCGACGTAATGCGCCACTCAACGTCGCCGAGATCAAGTGCGCCCCTTCTCCACTCCTGTTCGGCGGTTGACTCACCCGCTCGCTGACTTGACCATCATTTTATGATTACAGGACTTGGCTGCTGATCAGCCTCGAAAGGATTCCAGCAAGGTAAAAATCTTCTGGCTCAGAAGAAACATTATTGATGTGCTCATGCCGAATGAGAACAGTCCTGATGTTGCCATGATTGTCGTCAGCAACTGCCAAGTTCCCGTCAAGGGGTCGTCTGCAAAGCCTACGGTCGTGTAGGTGCTGCCAGCGAACAGGATGGCCGTTTTGAGAGGCATGACAATACCCATCAGATATAGCGAATAGCCCCAGATGTAGATGTGAAGAAGATGAATGGACACGAGGACCACCGCGCCCACCAGGAACGTGAGCTGATATCCCCTGATTCCCGCTGGGTACCTCTGCGTCTTCTGGAGAAACACGATGCTAGCTGCCGCATAGTGAATGATTGTCACTTGAACGAGGAGGCAGAACGACAGGATCGCTACACCAAGGGCCAGGGCGTTGAGGTTGAAGTCATTTGAAGCATCGATCAGTGTCATCTGCTCCCTCCCTCGCTGATCTCAGTTTTACAGAGCGATTCTCTCGATCAGGGCCTAACTTTTGATGAACTGTGACGAGCGAGCCATGTCGTCTGTCCAGATGTCATATCGAGGCTCTGGGCATGGGTGTTTCTATCCATTGATCCGACTAAACCCCGCCCTTCCTCGCGAGGAATAGCTAGGCAAACATCAGGGGAACCCCAAGGATGCTGATTGAAGCATATATCACTCGTTGAAAGTCCGCTTTGCCGAGCGGAATCCAGAGAGAATTTATCGCCAAGGCTGTTGTTTATCGCGATGTCGACAGGAAGGCTTGGGAGCTGATCGCCAAGGAGCAGACGGGTAAGCCGATAAAGCTCACTGTGGTTCAGATAAAGCGAGTGAATTCTCGCTGAAGCTGGCTTGATTGGGGCGGATTTGGTAACGAGGTGTCTCACCAAGCATTCCGACCAACATATCATTGAGACAAGTGAAACCCATGGTGCAGCGGTAATCCCCCCGTTTTTGGAGGGGGTTCGGAAGTAGAATTTTCTCGGTAA
>CAYYTH010000007.1:0-106415 GCA_964474665.1 uncultured Aestuariivirga sp. | reverse complement strand
GCGCCCCAACCATCACCCCCACCCCCGCCCCTCCCCACAAGGGGGAGGGGAGAGTTCGCTACATCTTCTCCAGCTCGTCGATCATGCCGGAGATGACCGACAGGCCCTTGTCCCAGAACTGGGGGTCCGCCGCGTCGAGGCCGAAGGGGCGGAGCAGGTCGGAGTGGTGCTTGGTGCCGCCGGCTTTCAGCATCTCGAAATACTTATCCTGGAAGCCCTGCTCGCTTTCGCGGTAGCGGGCATAGAGCGAGTTCACCAGGCAGTCGCCGAAGGCATAGGCATAGACATAAAAGGGCGAGTGGATGAAGTGCGGGATATAGGTCCAGAAGGTCTCGTAGCCCGGGCCGAATTCGATGGCGTCGCCAAGGCTCTCGTGCTGCACCGACATCCAGATGGCGTTGATCTGCTCCGGCGTCAGCTCGCCCTCCTTGCGCGCCTCATGCACCTTGCGCTCGAAGGTGTAGAAGGCGATCTGGCGCACCACCGTGTTGATCATGTCCTCGACCTTGGAGGCGAGCAGCACCTTGCGCTTCTTCGGGTCCGTGGTCTTGGCCAGCAGCGCCTGGAAGGTCAGCATCTCGCCGAACACGCTCGCCGTCTCCGCGAGCGTCAGCGGCGTCGACGCCATCAACGCGCCCTGCTTGGCCGCGAGCACCTGGTGTACGCCATGGCCCAGCTCATGGGCCAGCGTCATCACGTCACGCGTCTTGCCGAGATAGTTGAGCAGCACATAGGGGTGCGCGGAAGGAACGGTGGGATGCGCGAAGGCGCCCGGCGCCTTGCCCGGCCGCGACGGCGCGTCGATCCAGCGCTTGTCGAAGAAGGTCCTGGCGATCGATGCCATCTCGGGCGCGAATTCTCCATAGGCGGAGAGAACCATCTCCTGCGCTTCCGCCCACGGCACCTCGCGCGTGTCCTCGGCGGGGAGCGGGGCATTGCGGTCCCAGTGCATGAGCTTGTCCTTGCCCAGCCATTTGGCCTTCATCTTGTAATAGCGGTGCGAGATCTTCTCGTAATTGCGCCTGACGCTCTCGACCAGCGCCGCCACCACCTCGGGCTCGACGCGGTTGGAGAGATGCCGCGCGTCGGAAATGTCCTTGAAACCGCGCCAGCGGTCGGAGATTTCCTTGTCCTTGGCCAGCGTGTTGGTGATGAGCGTGAACAGCTTCACGTTCTCGCCGAAGGTCTTGGCCAGCGCCTCCGCGCCCTTCCGGCGAACCGCCTCGTCCGGGCTTTGCATCATGTTCAGCGTCGGCTCGAGGGAGAGCTTCTCGCCATCGACCTCGAAGCGCAGGCCGGCCATGGTCTCGTCAAACAGCCGGTTGAAGGCGGCGGAGGATGTCTGGGACTTCTCGAGGAACAGCTCCTCCAGCTTGTCGTCCAGCTGGTAGGGCTTCTCCATGCGCAGGTTGTCGATCCATGGGCGGTAATGCGCGAGTGCCGGAACCTTCATCGCCGCGGCCAGCGCCGTGTCGTCGATGCGGTTCAGCTCCAGTTCGAAGAACAGGAGCAGCGTCGAAATCTCCGTCAGCTTGGCGGAGACGTCGCCATAGAACTTGCCGCGCTTCGAATCCGTGGTGTCGCCAACATAATAGAGCTGCGCATAGGAGCCGGTGCGGCCGAGGAGATCCGACAGCGCCTCATACTCCTTCAGCGCCGCCGCAAGCCCTTCGCCTGAGAGCGAGGCCAGCTTGCCGCGATATGTCTCTGCGAAGGCCTTCGCCAGTTCCTCGCCCCGCTTCATGTCGGCCGCGAAGGCCGGATCCTCGGGCGCGGCATAAAGGTCGCCGAGGTTCCATTCAGGAAGCGGTCCGAGAGCGGCGGCAGTGGCGGTCATGACGGGTCCTTCGTGATGCGTGAACCGTTGATATGGCCCAGCAGGCAAGCTTCGGCAACCTGCCGCCGATTAAATCGCCGTTACCTGGAAACCTACTTCAGCGCCCTGAGCGCATTGAGGATCACGGCGACGTCGATCGCCTCCTGGATCAGCGCGCCCTCCACCACCGTGATGTAGCCGAAGGCCGCCGCCAGCATCGCCGCGACGGACAGGCCAAGGCCGGCGATGACGCTTTGCACGGCGATGGCCCGCGCCCGCCTTGCTGCAGCGAGTCCCTCGGCCAGCCGCGTCAGGTCATCGACGAGCAGCACCGCATCGGCGGATTCGGTGGCCGCCGCCGAACCGGTGGCCCCCATCGAGATGCCGACATCGGCCACCGCCAGTGCCGGTGCGTCGTTCACCCCGTCACCCACCATGAGCGTGATCCCGGACGCGCGTTCTGCCTTGACGACGGCCACCTTCTCCTCGGGGCTCAACGCGCCGCGCAGCACGTCGAGGCCCAGCCCCTCGCCCACCCGGTCCACCACGCCCTGGGCATCGCCCGAGGCCAGCACGATGCGCCGGATGCCGGCCTGCCGCAGCCGTTCCAGTGCCAGCGGGGTTTCCGGGCGCACCGCATCGGCCAGCAACAGGTGGCCGGCAAGCCGCCCCGACACGGCGAGCGCCACGAGCGCCGTGCCGGGCTCCCGGTCCGGCCGCGGCAGTGCGGATATGCCCAGCTTGCGCGTCACGAAGTCATGCCCGCCGACGATGAGGTGATGGCCCTCGACGACGCCTTCCAGGCCTTCGCCCGCCGTCTCGCGCACCTGCTGGGGATAGGACAGCGCAAGGCCTTTCCCGCGCGCCGCGGCCACGATGGAGGCCGCGGTCACATGCGCCGAGGCCTGCTCCAGCGAGGCGGCAAGCCGCAGCATCTCGTCGGATGTCCAGTGGGCGGAAGGTACGATGCCCGACAGTTCGGCACGGCCCCGCGTCAGCGTGCCGGTCTTGTCGATGACCAGGTTGGCGGCCCGCGCCATGGTCTCCAGCACCGGGCCACCCTTCATGAGGACGCCGCGCCGCGCCGCCTTGCCCATGCCGGCGATGATGGCCACCGGCACGGCGAGGATGAGCGGGCATGGTGTGGCGGAAACCAGCACCGCGAGCATGCGGACATGATCGCCCGTGAGATACCACGTGGCCCCGGCAAGCCCGACGGTGACGGCGAGAAACAGCAGCGCATAGCGGTCCGCCAGCCTGACCATGGGTGCCTTGGCCGCCTGTGCCGCCTGCACGAGGCGCACGATGCCCGCATAGGTGCTCTCGGATGCCGGTCGCGTGGCCAGCATGTCGAAGGCGGTGTCGAGCGAGCGCGCCCCGGACTGCACGTCCTGCCCCTCGACGGCCTTCACCGGAATGGACTCGCCCGTCAGCGCGGCAAGGTCGAGCAGCGCCCGGCCGCTGCTCACCCGGCCATCCACCGGCACGATGTCGCCCTGGCGGATCAACAGCCGGTCGCCCGGGCGGATGGCGTCGATCGCCACCTGCGCGAGGTGGCCGTCGTCATAGCGCAGCGCGGTCTTGGGTACGCGGGCCAGCAGCGCCTTCATGTCGGCGCGGGCCCGGTTGGCGGCATAGTCTTCCAGCAGCTGCCCGCCGGCATACATCAGCGCCACCACGCCGGCTGCCAGCGTCTCGCCGAAGACCAGTGCCGCGGAGATCGAAAGCCCCGCCACGATGTCGAGCCCCACCTCGCCCTTCAGAAGCGAGGTGACGATCTCGTAGAGCAGCACCGCGAGCACCGCACCGGCCGCCACCCCCCAGATCAGGCTCTGGACGGCAGCGAGCCCCAGGAAAGGCGCAAGCAGGCCGCCGAAGAGCCCGGCGACCGCAATGACGAACAGGCTGACGCGGATCGGGTTCAGGATGCTTTCTCCTGGTTGTGCATTTTGCCCGTATGATGCGGCGGCGCCATGACAGGGATTAAGTTTTCCCTTTTTCCAATCGATTGCGAGTGTCTCCAAACGTGGCTCTTCATTAACAGCGCCTTTACCCTTCCCTGTCACCTTAAGCCCAAGGAAGAGGCGAGTCGCTGCTCATCCCGGACGCCCGGTCCGGGCCGCTTTGTCCGCAGGCCAAGAAACACATAAAGAAGAAGACCACAGGCGCATGGCTGTCCGCGTTCTCATCGTCGAAGACGATCCGGCTCAACGACGAATCCTCGAGGAAATGGTGCGCCGCTTCGGCTGCGACCCGATGCCGGTGGACAGCGGCCTCAAGGCCCTGGAGGTACTGAAGAGCCAGTCCGGCGGGACCATCGAGCTCGTCATCCTCGACCTCAACATGCCGCAGATGTCGGGCCTTGAATTCCTCGAGCGCATGCAGGCGATCCGCGGCGACCTGCCGGTCATCGTGCAGACCGCGCAGGGCTCGATCGAAACCGTCATCAAGGCGATGCGCGCCGGGGCCGACGATTTCGTGGTGAAGCCGGTGAGCCCCGAGCGCCTCAAGGTCTCGGTGCAGAACCTGCTCAAGGTCAATGCCCTCACCGAGGAGGTGAAGCGGCTCAACAAGAAGGTCGGCGGCGCACTCAGCTTCAACGACCTGATCGCTTCCGCCCCCGCCATGGCGAATGTGCTGCGCCTCGGCCGCCGTGGCGCGCAGTCAAATATCCCGATGCTGATCGAAGGCGAATCCGGCGTCGGCAAGGAAATGATCGCCCGCGCCATTCAGGGCGAGAGCGACCGCGCCGGGCGGCCCTTCGTCGCCGTCAATTGCGGCGCCATACCGGAGAACCTCGTCGAGTCGATCCTGTTCGGCCACGAGAAGGGCGCCTTCACCGGCGCCACGCAAAAACACATGGGCAAGTTCCAGGAGGCTGACGGCGGCACGCTGTTCCTCGACGAAGTGGCCGAACTGCCGCTCGACATGCAGGTGAAGCTGCTGCGCGCCATCCAGGAAGGCGAGGTCGATCCCGTCGGCGCGCGCCGCCCGGTGAAGGTCAACATCCGCCTCATCTCGGCCACCAACCGCAACATGATCGAGATGGTGAAGGCCGGCCAGTTCCGCGAGGATCTCTATTACCGCCTGAACGTCTTCCCCATCATGGTGCCGCCGCTGCGCGACCGCAAGGAAGACATTCCCGCTCTCGTCGACCACTTCGTGACGCGCTTTGCAGCCGAAGAGGGCCGCAAGGTGCGTGGCATTACGCCCGAGGCGCTCGGCCTCCTCAAGGCATACAGCTGGCCCGGCAACGTGCGCCAGCTCGAGAACACCGTGTTCCGCGCCATGGTGCTGTGCGAGGGCGGCCGCCTCGACGTCGAGGACTTTCCGCAGATCGCCTCGCTCGTCGAGGGCTATGAGATCAAGATCCCCCCTGCCCCGCAACTCGCCCCCAAGCCCGCGTTGCCGCAGGGTGCAGCGGCCATTGCCGGCAGCACCAGCGTGGCCAAGGGCAGCACGGCCGTGGCCGATGGCGTGGCCTTCGGCATTCCGGTGGTCACCGACGGCGGCCACATCCGCAAGCTCGAGGAGGTGGAGGCCGACATGATCCGCCTCGCGCTCGCTCGCTACCAGGGCCAGATGTCGGAAGTTGCCCGCAAGCTGGGCATCGGCCGGTCGACGCTGTACCGCCGCATGAAGGACTTGGGCCTCGAGGAAGCAGCCAACGGTTGATAGCTTTGCCTCGGTTGCAGCAAATGACTTGCAATTGAGTGTGATTTGACATTCTTTCCGGCCGGCGCTGTTAAAAGAAGCGACCGATCGGTTGCCGTGCGCAGGTGGGTTCATGAGGACGTTTGTCAGATCGAGTGTGGTGGCCATGATGGCCGCGTTGCTGCTGGGCGGAGCGGCCCCCGCCGAGGCCGACTCCAAGAAGCAGAAGCCCACCTTCCTCGAGAAGATGTTCAGCGGGTCCTCAAGCAACACCACGAAGAAGCGCCGCACCCTGTTCGGCAGCTTCAAGGACGACCAGCCCTCCGGCGAGGTCGCGCCCCGCAAGGCGGCCAGCGCCCCGAAGAACAAGCTGACCGTGGCCGATGCCGATCCCGGCGGCGGCGACACCGGCTTTGGCATGGGCAACCTCACCTATGTGCCGCCGAAGCTGGTGGCGATGAGCGGGCTCACCCTCGCCGATGCCGCCCCGGCCGATCCTGCCGCCGCCGCCATCTACAACCAGCTCACCGCGGCTGGCCCTTCGCTCCGCCTCAGGCCCGCCGCACATGAGGCGCTGCTGGCGCAATATGCCGCCCAGTCCTACCGCCCGATCTGGCTCACGGACGGCAGGCTCTCCCCGCGCGGCAAGGACGTGCTGGCGCTGCTCGCCACGGCGGGCGATGAGGGGCTCGAGCCACAGAGCTACCTTCCCACCGGCCTCGCCAGCTTCGAGGCACCGCTTCCCGAACATGATGCCGCCGCCATGGCGCGGCTCGACATCGATCTCTCCGCCGCGGCGCTGCGCTATGCGCGGGATGCCTCGGGCGGCCAGTTCGAGCCTGCCCTGCTGTCGCGCTACCACGACGTGGCGCCGCCCTGGGTGGCACCCGACAAGGCGCTGAAGGTCATTGCCTTCTCGCCCTTCGCGGCGGATTACCTGAGGGGCCTGAACCCCACCCATCCCGCCTATGCGGCGATGAAGAAGGCGCTCGCCGAACTGCGCGCCGTCGAGGCCGAACCCAAGGACGACAGGATCGCCGACGGCGAGATCGTCAAGAAGGGCGGCAGCGACGCGCGCATTCCCGCGGTCCGCGCCCACCTTGCCGAACTGGGCTTCAAGGCCGCGCCGGCGGTCGACGCCGATCCCGAGCTACTCGATGCCGAGCTTTCGGTGCAGCTCCGCCTGTTCCAGAAGCAGGCGGGCGTCCGTGTTACCGGCGCGCTCGGCCCGCAAACGGTCGCAGCGCTGAACGCCACCGGCAACGGCGGCAGCGTCGCCAAGCTGCTCGACAACATGGAACGCCTGCGCTGGCTGCCGCGTGACCTCGGCAAGCGCTACGTCTTCGTCAACCAGGCCGCCTTCGCGGCGACGGTGATGAAGGACGGCAAGCCGGAATGGACCACGCGGGTCATCGTCGGCAAGCCCAACACCCAGACCTCGGTGTTCCACGACGAGATGGAGATGGTGGTGTTCAACCCCTCCTGGGGCGTGCCGCAGTCGATCATCGTCAACGAATACCTGCCCAAGCTCCGGCGCGACCCGGGCTATCTCGACCGCATGGGCTTCAAGGTGGTGAACCAGCAGGGCAAGGTCATCCCGTCGCGCGCGGTGAGCTGGGGCAGCTACGGCTCGAAGGTCCCTTTCGGCGTGCAGCAGCCGCCGGGGTCGGACAATGCGCTGGGCGAACTGAAGTTCCTGTTCCCCAACACGCATGACATCTACATGCATGACACGCCCTCGCGCGAGCTGTTCGAACGCGACATGCGCGCCTTCAGCCATGGCTGCGTGCGCGTGCAGGATCCCCGCCAGTTCGCCTCCGTGGTGCTGGGCATGACGCCCGAGGAGGTCGCCGCCAAGGTCGAGAGCAAGGACAGCCAGACCGTGCGGCTGAAGGAAAAGCTCCCCGTCCACATCACCTATTTCACCGCCTGGCCGGACGAGACCGGAAACATCGTCTATTTCAACGACATCTATGGCCGTGACCGGACCCTCGAGACCGCCCGCTCGGCGACTCTGGTGGCCCAGCGCTGACATTCAACGGCGCCAAATTCCGCAGACCCTGCTATCCAAGGTTTTACAAGATGGCGAGGTCTTCCTGTTAAGCCGCTGTTAAACATAACCATTTACCATTCATGAATTGCCGCCTCATGGTGGCCTCATTCTTGTTTGAAACGCGGTAACAGTGTAAGCCGAACCCGGGATGGGGATTGGCAGGCCGCACAGGCACCAGAGGAACCGGAGCAACCGGTTGTAAGTGGGGTATGGGTTTGGACTGCAGGGACGCCGGACTTCGGAATTTCATGAACCGCTGGAAGAAGCTCGCCGCCACCACCGTGGCCGCCGCGCTTGTCGGCGCAGGCGCCTTCCTGAACTGGAGTGGCACCGCCCATTCCGGCGGCGAGACGCGCACCATCTCGCTCTATCAGGTGCATACCAAGCAGAGCCTGACCATCACCTACAAGAAGGACGGCAAGTATATCCCGTCCGCCATGAAGAAGCTGAACTACTTCCTGCGTGACTGGCGCCGCAACGAGGTGATCACCATGTCACCGCGCACCATCGACCTGATGTGGGAACTGCACGCCGACCTCGGGTCCAAGCGGCCGGTTCACATCGTGTCGGGCTATCGTTCGCCGAAGACCAACGCCTTCCTGAAAAAGGTTGGCCGCAACGTCGCCAAGAAGAGCCAGCACATGGTTGGCCGCGCCATCGACCTCTATTTCCCCGACGTTCCCACCATCAAGATCCGCAATTCGGCGCTGGTGCGCCAGGTGGGCGGCGTGGGCTACTACCGCTCCGGCGGCGGCCCGACGGGCTTCCTGCACATCGACTCCGGCCGCGTGCGCCACTGGGGCCCGGCCATCAGCTCGGCCCAGATGGCCAAGATCATGCGCGACTACCGCAAGACGGTGGGTGCCCGCATCAACAAGAATGGCATGAAGGCCGTTCCCGAGGTCGAACTCGCAGCAGCCGACGCCACCGCCGCCAAGCTTCCCTCCCAGCAGGAGGCCTCCGACGAGGGCGACGAGGAGAGCGTCAACGTCAACCTCAAGGCCAAGAAGAAGGTCCCGCTCGAGACCGGCTACAGCGAAGGCGACGACGCCGAGCTCGCTGGCATGAGCGAGGACGTAGCCGCGGCCCCTGCCAAGCCCAAGGCCAAGCCCGAAGTCATCGACGCCGGCGACGACGCCGATGGCGAGCAGGTGGCCGATGCCTCCGGCGTGAACGAGGGCTACCCCGCTCCCAAGCCGCGCACGAAGCCCATCGAAGTGCTGATGATGGCCGCGGTCAACATGCAGATCCAGCCAGCCTCCGCGCCGCCGCCTGACCCGACTAAGCGCGTGTCGCCGCTCGCCGGCAATGCCCAGGGCTATGTCATCGCGCCTGAGAGCCTGACGGAAACCGCCTCGCTCGAGTCGAATGCCGCCGAGAAGACCAGCCTCTCCGAGGACATCGAGAACGGCAGTGCCACGGACGTCCCGACCATCCGCACCATTACCGCCTCTGCCTCGGGTGACGATCTCTTCTGGTGGCCGAGCCAGCTGGTGTTCGACACCAACAAGGCCGTGCGCCGCGATGGCGCGCCCCAGCAGTTCGCCAGCGGCAACACCGCCGTCGCCTCGATGCTGCCGGGCGTGAGCGATGCCCAGGCCGACGAGCCTGCCCAGCAGCAGGCCCCGCGCCTTGCGGTGGCCCAGATGACCCAGGCGCCGGCCTCCGGCAAGGGCGACATGCTGGTGGTCAACCGCGAAGGCAAGGGCAGCCTGCTCGTGCCGCCGGTCCAGCTCGGCCAGGCCGACGCCGCGCAGTAAACAACCCACATCGAATGCAAAAGGGCCGCCCCTCGGGGCGGCCCTTTTCGATTGCGCTCCTGGCGCCCTTACGCCGCCTCCTCGCTGTCACCCGGGATCATGCCCAGGGCGGCGAGATAAACGTCGAGCATCGATTCCTCTTCCTCGCGCTCGGCGGCGTCCTTCTTGCGCAGGCTGATCACCTTGCGCAGGATCTTGGTGTCGAAGCCGTTGGCCTTGGCCTCGGCATAGACTTCCTTGATGTCGCCGGCGATGGTCTTCTTCTCCTCCTCGAGGCGCTCGATGCGCTCGACGATGGATTTCAGCTGGCCGTGGGCGAATGTGGTCTTGTTCATGGTGTCGTGCTCCCCGCGTTTCGGTGCGAATTCAGTGCTTGTGGGACTGGGCGAATTTCGCCTTCTGCTCGTCGCTGGCGGCGGCCTGGTGCTTCGCCTTCCACTCGTCATAGGGCATGCCATAGACCATGGTCCGCGCCTCGTCGCGGGTGACGGCGACGCCCTTGGCCTTGGCTGCATCCTCGAACCAGTTGGACAGGCAGTTGCGGCAGAAGCCAGCGAGATTCATCATGTCGATGTTCTGCACGTCGGTGCGGGTGCGCAGGTGCTCGAGCAGGCGGCGGAAGGCGGCGGCCTCGAGTTCGGTCCTGGTCTTGTCATCGATGTTCATGGTCAGAAAGCCCTTGGCAAGTTCCGGGTCCGTCACCGGAGGTCATTCATAATCGGTTCGATCACGCGGGCCACCCGTTCCACCCACTCGTCCACACCTGTTTTGGTGGCGATCAGGTCCTGCCGGACCTCGATCAGGGCATGCGGCAGCCCGGGAACGGTGCCGTGGGTGTTGAGCGTATCGCCTTCGAGCGCCCCGTGATAGGGCTCATTGTCGCCCACCACAAGATCACCCTGCGCCGCAAAGGCGCGGATCATGGCCTGGGCGATCTTTTCATCCCGGTCCCACAGGATGCCGACGTGCCAGGGCCTGGGCCAGCCCCGCCAGACCGGCGTGAAGGAGTGGATCGACACGATCAGGGGCGTCAGCCCCTGCCCCTGCGTCGCCCGGATGGTCTCGGCCACCGCCCGGTGATAGGGCGCATGGAAGCGGTCGATCCGCCGCTGGCGTTCCGCCTGGTCGACGTCGCGGTTGCCCGGCACAGCCGCCCCATCCGAAATCCGCATGATCAGGGTTGGATCGTCCAACCCGCGGTTTGGGTCGATCAGGAGGCGCGAGAAGCGCGACAGCACGGCCGGTGCGCCAAGCCGTGCCGCCAGCCCCAGCGTCAGGTCCCGCGCCCCGATGTCATAGGCGATGTGGCGGGCGAACTGGCCGGCAGGCAGGCCCAAGTCCCCATAGGGCTCCGGAACGCTGTTGGAGGCGTGGTCGCAGAGCAGAATCAGGGGAGTGGGGCGCGCTCCCGTTACAAATTCGTAGGCTTCCGCAGGCGGCATCTTTGTCATGGACTGGCCATATAGATGAGGCTAATCCGTCAGTCATCCGGTTACGCCGCGCAAATCGCTGGGCTTCCGCTCATCGGGTTGACGCGGCATAATTCAGATTGGAAAGCTATGACAGATTCGCGGAACTTTTCCGGAGGCGGCAGAATGCTTCGCAACACGGCGCTGGCGGCAGGCGCGCTCATGATGGCAGGTCTTTTCATGTCCGCACCGGCGCAGGCCGACCTCAAGCTCTGCAACAAGACGGAAAGCCGTGTCGGCGTGGCCCTTGGCTACAAGGACAAGGAAGGCTGGGCCACCGAGGGCTGGTGGACCATCGCACCGCAGAAGTGCATGCCGCTGCTCAAGGGCGACCTCATCGCGCGATATTATTATGTCTTCGCCGTGGACTACGACAAGGGCGGCTCGTGGGGCGGCAAGTCGATCATGTGCACGCGCGACAAGGTCTTCACCATCCGCGGCATCGAGGATTGCGAAGGCCGCGGCTATACCAAGACCGGCTTCTTCGAGGTCGACACCGGTGAGGAGACCGACTGGACGGTGTCGCTGTCGGGCGAGAAGACCACACAAGGAAAATAATGCGCCGTAACCGCAACGTGAAGATCGTGGCGACGCTGGGGCCCGCATCGTCGTCGCCCGAGATGCTGGAAAAGCTTTTCCGCGCCGGTGTCGATGTGTTCCGCATCAACATGAGCCACACCCAGCATGAACTGCTGCGCCAGCTCCACCATGACATCCGCGCCGTCGAGGCGAAGCTGAAGCGCCCCATCGGCATCCTCGCCGACCTGCAGGGCCCGAAGATCCGCATCGGCACCTTCGCGGCCAAGGAAGCGAAGATCCAGCCGGACGATATCTTCATCTTCGACACCGACAAGACCCCGGGTGACGCGACGCGCGTTCACCTGCCGCATCCGGAAATCTTCGCCTCCGCGCAGGTTGGCGACAACCTTCTGCTCAACGACGGCCGCCTGCGCGTCGAGATCATCAAGGCCGAGCCCGCGAAGCTCACCACCAAGGTGATCTTCGGCGGCGTGCTGTCGGACCGCAAGGGCGTCAACCTGCCCGACACGGTGATCCCCATTCCGGCCCTCACCGAAAAGGACCGCGCCGACCTCGAGGCCGCGGCCTCCGTCGGCGTCGACTGGATCGCGCTCTCCTTCGTGCAGCGCGCGGCCGACGTAGCCGAAGCGCGGAAGCTCGTCGCTGGCCGCGCCGGCGTCATGGCCAAGATCGAGAAGCCCGCGGCCCTCACCGTGCTCGATGAGATCCTCGAGATCGCCGACGGCCTGATGGTGGCGCGTGGCGACTTAGGCGTCGAGCTGCCGCTCGAAACCGTGCCCGCGAAGCAGAAGCAGATCACCCGTGCCGCGCGCCGCGTCGGCAAGCCGGTCATCGTGGCAACCCAGATGCTCGAGTCGATGATCGTCGAGCCGGTGCCGACCAGGGCCGAGGTCTCCGACGTCGCGACAGCCGTCTACGAAGGTGCCGATGCCATCATGCTGTCGGCCGAAAGCGCCACCGGCGCCTGGCCCGACAAGGCCGTCGCCACCATGGACCGCATCGCCCAGTCGGTGGAGCGCGACTCGCTCTATCGCGGCATCATCACCGCGCAACGCACCGAGCCGCAGCCGACCAGTGCCGATGCGATCTCGAGTGCCGCACGCTCGATCTCGGAAACCCTGAAGCTCGCGGCCATCGTCTGCTACACCGGCTCGGGTTCCACCGGCCTGCGCATGTCGCGCGAGCGGCCGGACACGCCGATCATCGCCCTCACCCCAATCGCCACGACGGCCCGCCGCCTGGCCTTGGCCTGGGGCCTGCACTGCGTGCTCACCGAGGACGCGCACGACCTTGACGACATGGTCACCCGCGCCACCGGCATCGCCCAGCGCGAAGGCTTTGCCGACGCCGGCCAGCGGATCATCATCACCGCCGGCCTGCCGCTCGGTACGCCGGGCGCCACCAACATGTTGCGGATCGCCTACGTCAACTGAAGCGCCTTGACGCTGCCACGCCGAACAAGCCCTCATCCGGCGGAGATGAGAGTTGAGAAGGAACCGGCTCTTCAGATCCCCTGTTCCACCCGGTCCAGGTCCTTCAGCGCGGCCTTCACCTGTTCGAGGGTCGGGTTCACCGCCAGCGCCGCCTCGTAAGCCTCGCGGGCGGCGGCATATTTCTTCTGGCGTTCGAGGATCATGCCCTTGCCGGCCAGCGCCCCAAAGTGGCGCGGCTCGAGATCCAGCACCTTGGCGATGTCGCTCAGCGCGTCGTCATATTTCTTCATCATGAAATAGAGGGTGGCGCGCTTGTTCCAGGCCTCGGCGAAATCCGGGTTGGCGCCGATCAGGCGGTTGAGGATCGACAGCGCCTCGGCAGGCGCCCCATCCTCGATGGCGCGGCTCGACTGGGTGAGCAGCACTTCGGCGGTGGGTGAGTCGGAAGCGCCCCACAATTCCCAGATCCGCTCCTCCACCTTGGGGCTGGGCATGCCCTTCTGGTGCAGGTGGCCGAACAGGATATCCAGCTGCTCAGCGCGTAATTCGGCGGGCGAGCGCGGCTTTTCCACGGGTGCAGCCTCGCCCTGCGATGCGGGCGCATCGGCCGGTGCGGCAGCCTCATCGGCCAGGGCCCCGGAACAGAGTGCAAGACAGGCAATAACGGCGATCTGACCACGCATGCGGGCCAGTCTACCCCAATTCATGGCAACAAAAAGAGCGCCGTGGGCGGCATCCCGTCCACGGCGTTCACAAATCTGGCAACGGAAAGACTTAGCCCTGGCGCGCCTTGAAGCGCGGGTTGGTCTTGTTGATGATGTAGATACGGCCCTTGCGGCGCACCATGCGGTTGTCGCGGTGGCGCTTCAGAAGTGACTTGAGGGAATTACGGACTTTCATGGACTTCACCTGATAATTCAGGCAGAAGGAGCCCGGCTCCGGTCCGCCTGTTGAACACTGGCGGGTTCATTAGCGGGGTCACCCATGGCTGTCAACCAATCGTCCGATCCGATGCCCGACCTTGCGTCTCACTACGACTTCCTCATCACCCTCGCCGTTTTCCTCGTCAGCGCCGGCATCGTCGCGTACCAGTCCTGGTCCGACCGCCGCCCGCGCAAGGACCTGAAGCCGCGCCTCTTCTCAGGCACCCCGATTGTGTTGCTGTTTGGATTCATTGCACTTTTGGCACTGGTGCATCTCGTCAACCTGGGTGGCTTCACCACCGGAAACCGTCCGAGGCTCTGATCACCATGCTCCCTCCCAGCCAGACCCTCTATTTCGAAGACCTCGCCCTCGGCATGACCGAGACCTACGTGAAGGAAGTCAAATCCTCCGACGTCGTGGGTTTCGCCGAAATCTCGGGCGACAGGAATCCGATCCACCTCTCCGAGCATTTCGCGGCGCGCACCCCCTTCGGCGGTCGAATCGCCCATGGGCTCTATACCGCAAGCCTGATCTCGGCGGTGATCGGCACGCGGCTTCCCGGGCCGGGCGCGGTCTACATGTCCCAGACGCTGAACTTCAAGGCGCCGGTCCGCATCGGCGACATGGTGGAAGCCTCTGTCGAGGTCGTCGAACTCGTCGAGAAGGGCCGGCGCGTGAAGCTCGCCTGCCGCTGCAAGGTGGGCGACACCCTGGTGCTCGAGGGCGAGGCGCTGGTGAAGGTGCCGGGCAAGCCCGAGGGCTACTGAGCCTTCTTGACTCCTGATGCCGCGTCTCTAGCCTCCCTGAGAAATTCCGGGAGGTCTCTTTCATGCTGCGCAACTTCGACAACCGCCTCAACGCGGACGTGATCCGCTGCCTTCGTGCCATGGGCCATGGCGACGACCTGATCATCTCGGACACCAACTTCCCCGCCGACTCGGTGGCCCGCCACACGGTGACGGGCGAGTTGCTGCGCATGGACAACCTCACCGCGGCCGAAGCGATCGACGCCATCCTCTCGGTCATGCCGCTCGACAGTTTCGTGGAGAAGCCGGCCGAGCGCATGGAAATCGTCGGCAACCCGAACGACATCCCGCCGGTGCAGCAGGAGGTGCAGAAGGTGATCGACAAGTGGGAAGGAAAATCCTGGCCCATGGGCTCGGTCGAGCGCTTCGCCTTCTATGAGAAGGCGCGCAACGCCTATGCCGTCATCGTCACCGGCGAGACGCGCTTCTATGGCTGCTTCATCCTCAAGAAGGGCGTGATCCCGCCGAAGGCCTGACCGGGATGAAACAGGGCATCGCCATTCTCGGCATCTTCGTCGCCGACCTCGCCTTTCGCGCCGGTCGCCAGCCCGTGATGGGCGAAACCCTCATGGGCTCGGGGTTCAAGATGGGACCGGGCGGCAAGGGCTCCAACCAGGCCGTCGCCGCAGCGCGCGCCGGTGGCAAGGTGAGCTTCATTTCGCGCCTCGGCCAGGATGCCTTCGGCGACATCGCCATCGCCACGTGGAAGGCCGAGGGCATCACGCCGCATGTCGCCATCGCCCCCGATGAACCGACGGGTGCGGCCTATATCTTCGTCAGCGACGAGACCGGCGAGAACGCCATCATCGTGGTGCCCGGTGCCGCCGGCGGGCTTTCGCCCAATGACGTCGAGGCCGCCCGCGGCGCCATCGCGGGTGCCAAGGTCTTCGTCACGCAATTGGAACAACCCATCGATGCCGCACGCAAAGGCCTCGAGATCGCCCGCGCGTCGGGTGCCATCACCGTCTTCAACCCGGCGCCCGCGGCACCGGTGCCCGCTGATCTCTATGCACTCTGCGACTACGTCATCCCCAACGAGACGGAGGCCGCGGCGCTGACGGGCCTTCCCGTCGACACCGAGGACCAGGCCCGCAGAGCCGGCGACGCTTTGCTGGCCAAGGGTGCGAAGACTGCCCTCATCACGCTGGGCGCCCGCGGCGCGCTGCTGCACAACAAGCAAGGCTCGGTGTTGGTCCCGTCCTTCAGCGCCGGCAAGGTGGTGGAGACGGCAGGTGCCGGCGACGCCTTCGTCGGCGCCTTCGCGACGGCGCTTGCCGAAGACATGGACCCCGTTGCCGCCGCCCGCTTCGGCTGTGCTGCCGCCGGCATTTCGGTGACCCGCCCGGGCACCGCACCCGCCATGCCGACGCGCAGCGAGATCGAGGCGCTGCTGGACTAGCGCCAGGCCCCTCACCGCCCGGATGGTGCGGGGGTCAGTCCAGGCTCGCCAGCGCCCGCTCGACAATCGCGCGTTCGGCGGCATCGAGGCGCAGCACCGCGGTGGGATGGTGCGTCTGCATGCGGTCGGCCGCCTGGTCGCAGAGCGTGAGATAGCCGCCGATGCTGGCCGCCGGGCGGAGCAGCTTGCGCGTGCCGCACAGCGACTCGAGGTGGCCGACGAGGTAGCCCGCATCCGCCACCGGACACGCCGCACCGAGCGCCGCGCGCGACGAGGCTGACGGCCGCGGCAAAAGCCGCAGATCGGCGACCGCGCCCGTCAGCGTGTCCGGCGCCACTGCGGCCAGTGCAGCCAACAGCGCAACACCCCCGTCGGCTTCCGCATCGAGCCCGTGCTTCAGCGCCTGCTGGCGCGCGAAACCGGCGAGATAGCCCGCGGTGAAGGCCCCGCCCGGTGCGTCCTGCTCGGCCACGCAGGCAAATGCCGCCGCAACCGCCTTGCGCAGCACGGCGGCCACGCGGTCCTCGCCCGCGGCCATCGGCACCACGGCCACGTCGCGGCGCGGCTTGCGGCGGTTCATGTTGATGTCTCTCCAGCCCATGGGGCGTCTTCTCGCAAATGAAAGGGGCCGCGGCAAGACCGCGGCCCCTTGCGTCATGGCGTTCCGTCACTCGCCCTTGGGCAGCGTCATCTTGCCGACCAACTGCGAATAATTTGCCGTCAACGCGTCGAACTTGCCGGCCTTGGCCATGGCGGTGATGGCGGCGTTGAGCTTGTCCTTCAGCGCCGCATCCTCCTTGCGCAGGCCCACGCCCACGCCCTCGCCATAGATGCCGGGGTCGTCTTTCGGCTTCTCGACGATGCCCTTCAGCTCGCAGCAGCCCTTGCCCTGGTCGGTGTCGAGGAAGTCAAAGAGGGCGGAGCTGTTGGCCAGCACACAGTCCAGGCGGCCGGCGGCAAGGTCGTTGTTGGCCTCGTCCTGGGTTGCGTAGGTCTTGAGTGCGACGCCCGCGGGAACGAGGTACTTGCTGGCATAGCGTTCGTGGCCGGTCGACACCTGCACGCCCAGCGTCTTGCCGGTCATCGCCGCCGGACTGACATCCTTGTTGCCATCCTTCGCGCCGATGATGGCAGGCGGCGTATCATAGTAGAACTGCGTGAAGTCGATCACCTCCTTGCGCTTCTCGGTGATCAGCATCGAGGCGACGATCGCGTCGATCTGCTTCGAGGTCAGCGCCGGGATGATGCCATCCCATGCGGTGGCGACGATCTCGCACTTCTCTTTCACTTCGGCGCACAGCGCCTCGGCGAAATCGACTTCCCAGCCCACCCACTTGCCCGTCGCATCCTGCGAGGCGAAGGGCGGGTAGGGCTCGGCGGCGACGCCGATCTTCAGGTCGGCCATGGCCGGCGCAGCGGTTGCGGTGAGCGCCGCGAAGGCGGCTCCGAAAGCGAGGCGGATCGTCAAGGTCATTTTCGTTCTCCCAGTGTCTTCCTGATGTTGTCGTCGTCACGGCAGAAGAAAGTTCCGAGGTGTGTCATCCTCTCATCCACAAAGCCGCATGAAACGACGACACGCGGCAAGACGGCTGATGCCGTTCACCCATCCCGCCTGCGCATGGATCGCCCACCGGCGCGGGCAACTGCGCTTGACCCTGCAACGCTGGCGGCAATAGGTTGCGCAAAGGCTGCGGCGTCGATGGTCTTCGCCCGGCGCGACAGGCGGTCAACCAGACGTGACGGACATCGCCCTTCTGTTGCTCCTCGCCGGCTTCCAGGTGAAGCATCTGCTGGGCGACTATGTGCTGCAGAACGCCTATATCATCGATCATCGCCGCGTCTGGGGCCACCCTGGCGGCCTGATCCATGTCGCGATCCACGCCGCGCTGACGCTGCCGCTGCTGCTCGCGGCGGGCGTGCAGGGTGTGCTGTTCTTCGCCATCCTTCTGGGCGAGGCGCTGTTCCACTATCACGTCGACTGGGTGAAAGACCGCTGGGTCTTCCGCGCAGGCTGGACCGCACAGGACCGGCAATACTGGTGGCTTACCGGCCTGGATCAGATGCTCCACCAGCTGTCCTACCTGGTCATCGCCGGGCTGATCGCCGCCTAGCCGCTGCTGTCGACACGGAACCGCAGGTAGTCGCCCTGGGTGTACTGCAGGTGCTTCAGGTCCTTCGTCACGCCCGCGAGCAGGCGAACCGCCAGGTTGCCGTGATCATCCGCCGGCGGAGCATCCGATGCCGCGGCGACCAGTTCCTCGAGGTTGCGCTCCGATGGGCCTGTGACCATTTCGACCTCGGCCTCGCCCTTCGTCTCCTTCAGCCTGACGATGAGCCTGCCCTTGCTTCTGGCGCCCGTTGCCTCGCGCTCCTCGCAGAGGAAGATCACGGCTTCCTCGATGGCCAGCATCAGCCGGTTCTCGGCAAGCTGGTCCCATCCCACGCGCCGGGCGAAGCGCGCCACGGTCTCATTGAGGCTCAGCACCGCGCGCGGACTGAGCGGCAGCGACACGCGGTCCTGCGGGCCGCGACGCCAGGAGATGGCCAGCATCAGGATCATGGCGGTGACACCGCCCACCGTGGTGCCGTTGGAAAAGATCGTCTGCATCCACGCCGGCATGATCGTGTTCATGAGGCCGCCCGACTGGGCGGAAAGCCCGATCCAGAAGCTGAGGCATACGGCGAGACCCACCTCGAAGCCGAGCCCCTCCTCGTTCACCAGGCGAATGCCATGGCCGAAGATGATGACGATGAGGATCAGGATATAGGCACCCACGACCTGGGCAGGGATCGCCGCGACGGCCGCGCCGATCTTGGGCGAGAAGGCCAGCAGGATGAGGAACAGCCCGCCCCACATGCCCACGCGCCGCGCCGCGATGCCGGTGATCTCTGACACCGCGAGCGATGTCGAGAACACGGTGTTCGGAACCGTGCCGAGCAGGGCCGCGAAGATCGAGCCGGTGCCGTCGGCATTGATCGCCCCCTGCACCGAGCGGAAGTCGATGGGCCGCTCCCTGCGGTGCGACATGCGCTGCACCGAGATGGCATCAGCATAGGTTTCCATGCAGCCCACGAGGCTGAGCAGCGCGAAGGCCGGCAGCAGGCTCCAGAAGCGCGCATCGAAGGACAGGTCGATGCCCGGCCAGCCCCCGCCCGGAATGCCGAACCACGGTGCCGCCACCACCTTTGAAACATCGAGGTGCCCGAACCAGGTGGCTGCCAGCGTGCCGATGCCGACGCCGACCAGCGGCGCCCACAGCCGGAACATGCCTCTGCCGAACAGCAGGATCAGCGTGATCACGCCGAGCGTCAGCAGGAACACGATGCCGTGCGGCGCGCCAAGCTCGTCGCCCGGCAGCGGCTTCGACAGCATGCCCCAGACGACAGGGCCGACGCTCAGCGCCATCAGCATCAGCACCGTGCCGCCCACCGCGGGGGTGAGGATGGTGCGCAGCATGGGCAGCCACCGCGTGAAGGCGAAGGTGGCGAGGGCACCAAACGCGCCCAGCGTTGCCAGCAGCGGAATGCCCCCAGCCTTGTAGGCCGCCACCGCAACGCCCACGAAGGCCACGTTGGACCCGACGAAGAGAACATAGCCGCTGCCGATCGGCCCCTTGCGCAGAAGCTGCAGCCACGTCGAGACTCCGGCCGCCACCAGTGCGGCGAACACCATCCACGCGGTGTCGCCATCGCTCGCCCCGGCCCCGCGCGCGACCACCAGTGGCGTCAGCATGATGCCGGCGAGGATCAGCAGCACCGTCTGCGCCGCCATCGCCGCCGCCAGCGGGTGCGGCGCCCTTTCGTCGGGCTCGAAGCGAATCCTGTGCCCCGTCGTGTTGTCCTCGCCTGCCATGGCTGCCCCCCGTTCCTTCATGCCCCGGCAGGACTATCGCATCTTCGCGCGGTGGAACCAATCGCCCGAGCATCCGCCTCTTGTCTCTCCAGTTCCCCATCGCGGCCCTCTTGCGGGCCGGCATCCCGGCCTTCGCCGGGGTGACGGTCTGAGGGGTCAGGGTGATGGGATCGGGATCCGGGAGACGTCTCCCTCACCCGATGGTCATGAGGCTCGCATTACCGCCCGCCGCAGCGGTGTTGATCGAGGTGCTCACCTCCTCCACCAGCCAGTTCAGGCAATAGGCCTCGGTGTCATGTGCAATCGCCGCGGAGCTTGCCGCCTGCACCAGCACCAGCGGCCCGTCGAGGGTCGCAATCCGCGCCGTCACCGCGCGCACGCGCGCCGCATCGCCCTCGACCAGCGCGCCGGCGAATGGCCCATCCGTCTCCCACGCCGCACTCCACGACAGCCGCGCCGCAACGCTCGGCGGAAGAGACGCCAGCGACAGCCCGCGCGCCGCGTCCACCACCACCTCGTTCCCCGTGGCCAGGGCCGCGGCCATCTGCCGGTAAAGCCCCTTCTCCGTCTCCGGCACCAGAAGGATGCGGCCGCGCGGATGCAGCGAATAGACATTGCGCTCGCCCACCGGGCCCGGAAGCTCCTTCACCAGCCCGAGCGCGGACAGCGCACCCAGGTCGCGCGCCGCCTCCGCCTCGTCATTGTGGCCGCGCTGGCCGAGCCAGGTTGCGAGGTCGCGCAGGGCCGGGTCGGTCGTCACCGAGCTCCCGTGCGGCGGCACCGGCGCCTTCTGCACCAGGCGGCCGATATAGAGTGGCCCGCCCGCCTTGGGACCTGTGCCTGAAAGCCCGCGCCCGCCGAAGGGCTGCACGCCCACGACGGCGCCGATGATGTTGCGGTTCACATAAAGGTTCCCCGCCTTCACCCGCTCGGTGACGCTGATGATGGTCTCGTCGAGCCGCGTGTGCAGCCCGAAGGTCAGGCCATAGCCCGTGGCGTTGATCTGCGCGATCAGCTGGTCCATGTCCTCGCGCTTCCAGCGCAGCACGTGCAGCACCGGCCCGAACACCTCGCGGTGCAATTGCCCGATGTCGTCGATCTCGATGATGGTGGGGGCGACGAAGGTGCCCTGCTCCGCCTCGCGCGGCAGGGCCAGCTGTTCGACCCGATGGCCTGTGTCACGCATCTTCGCGATGTGGCGCTCGATATTGGCCTTGGCCTCCGCCGTGATCACCGGGCCGATGTCGGTCGACAGCCGGTCGGTGCGCCCGAGCGAGAGTTCGGCGAGAGCGCCCTTCAGCATCGCCAGCGTGCGTTCTGCAATGTCCTCCTGCAGGCACAGCACGCGCAGCGCCGAGCAGCGCTGCCCGGCACTGTCGAAGGCCGACGCGATCACGTCCTGCACCACCTGCTCCGCCAGGGCGGAGGAATCGACGATCATGGCATTCTGCCCGCCCGTCTCCGCGATCAGCGGAATGGGCCGCCCCTGCGCCGACAGGCGCTGGGCCAGTTGCGCCTGGATCAGCCGCGCTACCTCGGTCGAGCCGGTGAACATCACGCCCGCCGTCTCGGGCGCTGCAACGAGCGCGGCGCCCAGCCTGCCATCGCCGGGGGTGAACTGCAGCACATCACGCGGCACGCCCGCCTCATGGAGGATGAGCACGCTCTCGAAGGCGATGATGGGCGTCTCCTCGGCGGGCTTGGCGACCACCGCATTGCCGGCCACGAGAGCCGCCGCCACCTGGCCTGTAAAGATCGCCAGCGGAAAGTTCCACGGGCTGATGCACACGACGGCGCCCAATGCCTTGTGCGAAGGGCCCAGCGTCTTCCGCGCCTGCTCGGCGTAATAGCGCAGGAAGTCCACCGCCTCGCGCACCTCGCCCACCGCGTTGGCTGCGGTCTTGCCCGCCTCGCGTATGGCGATGCCCATCAGCACGTCCATCCTGGCCTCCATGATGTCCGCCGCGCGCGCGAGGCAGGCCGCACGCTCCGCCGGAGTGACGCCGCCCCACTGTGCCGCGGCCTCATGAGCGATGCGGACGACGCGTCCCGCATCCTGCGCCGCAAGCTCGGTCACGCGCCCCACGCGGTCGCCGTGGTCCGCCGGGTTCAGCACGTCGCGCGTCTCACCCTGCTCCGCGCCATCGCCCAGCAGCGGCCTTGCATGCCATTGGGTCGCGGCCGTCTCCTTCAGCACCGCGCCCAGTGCGGCCAGAGCCGTCTCGCTGGCGAGGTCCAGCCCGCGCGAGTTTCTGCGATCCTTGCCGAACAGGTCGGCGGGCAGGTCGATCTGGTCATGCGGCGTGCCCACCACCGGCATGGCGCTCACCACGTCGACGGGGTCGGCGATCAGATCGTCGACCGAGACATTGGGGTCAGAGATGCGGTTGACGAAGGACGAGTTGGCGCCGTTCTCGAGAAGCCGCCGCACCAGGTAGGCCAGCAGTGTCTCATGCGTGCCCACCGGCGCATAGATGCGGCACGGCCGGTCCAGCCGGTCAGGCCCGACAACCTCGTCATAGAGCGGCTCGCCCATGCCATGGAGGCACTGGAACTCATAGTCGCCCACCGCGAACCGAGGTCCGGCCAAAGTATAGATCGCCGCCAGCGTCTGCGCATTGTGCGTGGCGAATTGCGGGAACACATGCGCCCGCGCATCGAGCAGCTTCCGCGCACAGGCGAGGTAGCTCACGTCGGTGTGCACCTTGCGGGTGAAAACGGGAAAACCGTCGAGCCCGTCGACCTGCGCCCGCTTGATCTCGGCATCCCAATAAGCGCCCTTGACGAGGCGCACCATGATGCGCCGCTGCGAACGCTGCGCAAGGTCGATGACGAAGTCGATCACATAAGGGCAGCGCTTGCCATAGGCCTGGATGACGAAGCCGAGGCCGTTCCAGTCGCCGAGCTCCGCGTCGTGGCTCAGCGACTCGAGCAGATCGAGCGAGAGTTCGAGACGGTCCGCCTCCTCGGCATCGATATTAAGGCCGATGTCGTAATGCCTGGCGAGCTTGGCGAGTTGCCTCACCCTGGGCAGCAGCTCCTGCATCACGCGCTCTGCCTTGGCGCGGGCATAGCGCGGGTGAAGTGCGGAGAGCTTGATCGAGATGCCGGGGCCCTCATAGACACCCCTGCCCGCCGCCGCCTCGCCGATCGCGTGAATGGCGTTCTCGTAGTCGCGGTAATAGCGCGCGGCGTCGGCCGAGGTCGTCGCGGCCTCGCCCAGCATGTCGTAGGAATAGCGGAAGCCCCGCGCTTCGAGCGGCCTGGAGCGCTTCAGCGCCTCGGCAATGGTCTCGCCCGTCACGAACTGCTCGCCCATCATGCGCATCGCCATGTCGACGCCGCGCCGGATGACGGGCTCGCCCGCCCGCGCGATGAGGCGCGAAAGGGCCGCACCCAGGCTGCCGTCGCTCACCGTCGAGGTCAGCTTGCCGGTGACGACGAGGCCCCAGGTCGCGGCATTGACGAACAGCGACTTCGTCCCGCCGAGGTGGCTCTTCCAGTCGCCCTCCGCGATCTTGTCCCGGATCAGCGCATCGCGCGTCTCCGCGTCGGGAATGCGCAGCAGCGCCTCGGCGAGGCACATCAGGGCGATGCCCTCCTGGCTCGACAGGGAGTATTCGTGGACGAGGCCCTGCACGCCCGTGCCCTTGTGCTTGGCCCGCAGCGCCTCGATCAGCTTGCGCGCCGTGGCCGCCGTCTCGCGCTTCTGCTCCGGCGTCATCCGCGCCAGGGCGACGAGCGGCGGCAGGCACTCCGTTTCCGGCGTCCGGCAATGCGCGGTGATGGTTCGCCGCATCTCGCCCTGCGGGCGGATTGGCGGGGCGAAGGCTTCGAACAGCGGGCGCGCGTGCGTCATGGCTCAGGCTCTCTGGACAGGGAAAGCCGACCATACCACCGGCTTGCAAAGCCGATTCACCTATTTCAATGTCTTCGCTTGGTGATTTTCACGATTTTAGACCCTGATGGAGGCAAAATGACCACGGAAACAGGCAACCACAGCGATCTTGACCAGTTCGACCGCCGCATCCTCGATTGCCTGGCCGAAGATGGCCGCATGTCGGTCACCGACCTTGCCAAAAGGGTGGGCCTCTCCAACACGCCCTGCCAGCTCCGCCTCAAGCGGCTCCTGGCCGAGGGCTACATCGAGGGCTTCAAGGCGGTGCTGAACCCGGTGAAGATGGGGCTCGACCACGTGGCCTTCGCCGAGGTCAAGCTGACCAATACCCATGAGGATGCGCTCCGCGCCTTCAACGAGGCGGTGAAGAAGATCCCCGAGGTGGAGGAATGCCACATGATCGCCGGCCGCTTCGACTACCTGCTCAAGATCCGCACCCGGGACATCCGGCGCTACCGCCACGTCCTCGGCGAGCGCATCTCGGAGCTGCCCTTCGTGGCCAGCACCTCCACCAACGTGACCATGGAGACGGTCGTCGACAATTGGAGTGCATGGTCCCGCAACGCAAGCCGGTAGCATCGGTTTGCACATCCGCCGTGCAACCGCGGCAACGCAAACTGCAACATTCGGCTAGTCCGAAGACAACAATCAGGGTGCTTTTGGCAACCCGATTCCCGGTGCAACGGGTGCCGCCATGCCGACGAAGATCACCAGCCCGTCGCCACCCGGGTTGAGCAGCAGGTCATTGGCGCCCGAGGGTTTCCAGTTGTTGGTCACCCACACGTTCCCGGCCATGTCGATCTGTGTCGTGGTGGCCCGCATCAGCGGCTTATAGCTCCTCACATTCAGCGGATAATACAAGGGCTTGCCGCTTGCCAGCCGCACCTGGTCGCCGCCCGAGGGCAGGGTCCAGCCGGTTGTCGGCGAGATGCCGGCGCCCACGGTCTGCTTGCCCGCCGGGCAGTTCGCGGTGTTGGTGCCGCACAGCTGCGTCACCCGGTACTTGAGCGGGAGCTGCCGCTCCAGCCCGAAATTCGCCACCCACACATTGTCCTTCGAGTCGACCGACAGCCCCCACGGCCCATTGATCGACCCGCCGTCGAAGGAGCCCTGC
Organism: uncultured Aestuariivirga sp.; assembly: GCA_964474665.1. Taxonomy (GTDB): domain Bacteria; phylum Pseudomonadota; class Alphaproteobacteria; order Rhizobiales; family Aestuariivirgaceae; genus Aestuariivirga. The sequence goes on along the minus strand of CAYYTH010000007.1, from coordinate 81,696 downwards.
GGATTCAGATTGGAATCAAAGAGATAGACAAGCGATTCCGCACCCGCTGTAGCCCACACATGGCCGGTCGAGTCGAGACCGATGCCTTTCGGATTGGCATCGGTACCGATGGCAGCGGTGGCCACCCTGGTGATACCCGACGGCGAATAAGTGAACTTCGACAGCGCCGAGGTGCCGGTGTAGCTGACGTAGGCAGCCCCGGCATCATCGATCATGATATGAAAAGGCTCAGTGTTTTCATCGGCATAGAAGGGATAATCCGTATACGGATTGCCCGCCGGGAAGACCTGGACGCGGTTGTTGCCGTAGCTCGCCATCCAGATATTGCCGGACTGGTCGGGGGCCGTGCCCTGCACCCGGTCGAGGGTCGACACGAAGCCATTGGGTGAGGGGGACAAGGCCTTGCCATCGCTGGAGAATTTCGACACCGAGCCAACCGGGTTCACCCCGCCCCAGCCGAAGTTGCCGGCCCAGATGTTGCCGGAAGGATCGCGCCCGATGCCGAAGCCCTGGCCCAGCACGCCGCCACCCGAGAGCGGCGATGTCGGCGTTCCAGCCTTGCCGTCTGCCGGCGCGCCGTCAGGCTTCAGGACTGCAAAGCAATTGGCCGACTTGGTCGTTCCCGCCACCACGTTGTTGGTGACCCAGGCATAGCCCCTGTCATCGAACACCAGATTGCCGGTGCCGGCGAAGGGGCAGCTTTCCTTGCGCGACTTTGCGCTGGTGCGATTCACCTTCACCGCGATGGTAAAGGCGTCGAGCCGCATCAACTCATTCGGCGCATCCGGCCCCTGCGAGGCCATGAGGGCCGGCTTGAAGGGTTGCACCTCGTTGCCGAGCGCAAAAATCTCGTGGACCCGGTTGGCTGGATTATGCGCGATCGAAATCGCCGCCTCGAGCGTCGTCGCCGCACCCGTCGCCGTGAACAGCGGCACGCAGTTATCGATTTCACCATTGCGGACACATTTCGCCAGCACGTTCGACAATGTCGCCATCAGGCGGCGGGCATTGGTCTGGTCAGCATTGGGCGAACGACGCAGGACGTTGGACACCTCCCCCCGGTCGGGCGCCGCGAGATTGCGGAACATGCCCGCTGCCACGCGCAGCGGCAGCGGCTTGCCGCCAATCACCTTGCCATCGAAGAACTGCGCCATGGCGTAGGCCGCGGCCACCGTAGTCATCTCGTTGACGCGGACACGCGGACGGTCTGAGGCTGACAGAACCGTCATCAGCTCCGTCCGGCCATCAGAGGCAACCACATAGCGGGTCTCCTCGGCTCCCTGCTGCGGCAGCAGGTTGAGCGAAAACTGACCGCGCGCATTGCTGACAGTTTCGCCCAGCAGAACCGGCGCGCCGACACCGGCCCGATAGATCGAAACCCTTGCACCGCGAACCGGCTTCGCGCCCTTGGCAGGACCAGAACTGACGACACCCGTCAGGCGGGTGGAACAGGCATTCTCGTTGCAGACCCCAGCCGAAGCGGGAGCAGCCGCGATCGCGGCAAGGGTGGCCATTGCAGCCACTGACGGGAGAAACCTCAATGCAAAACCTCCGGATGAAACGCTGATGAGCTTACGCCTTTGCGCAAGGTGGTTCCAGCGGCAAGACAATCAGGTGCTAGACGTTTTCGCTGTTCGCCACGGCCTGCGGCCTGATGACGTCTGGGTCATCCTGCATGGCATCGAGGCCGCTGTCGCGCCGATAGGCCGCATAGCGCTCCGCGAGCACGGCGCAATCCACGCCGCGGAATGTGGCAGGCTCGATCCTGGTCAGCCCGAGCGGGCGCTGCACGACCGGTTCCGCATCGATGTCGAGGCTCATGCCCAGCTTCTCCTGCACGCTGCTCGCCCCATGCGAGCTGTGCCGCGGAGCCTGCACCCCGGGCAGTTAACGAAGTGCTGAAATGCATGCTGCGAAAGGCGTAACCGGCATGCGGGGGTCTTGGTTGAAGCTCCGGAGGTGATTGGCTAAGGTCCGGCCCGAAAAAAGAGGACCATCCGCCATGAACACCGCACAAGCGCAAAAAATTTCCACCGGCAAGGGCTTCATCGCCGCGCTCGACCAGTCCGGCGGCTCGACGCCCAAGGCGCTCGAGGGCTACGGCATCGGCAAGGATGCCTGGAAGACCGACGAGGAAATGTTCGCGCTGATGCATGCCATGCGCGCCCGCATCATCAAGTCGCCGGCCTTCACCGGTGACCGCGTCATCGGCGCCATTCTGTTCGAGCGCACCATGGACGGCGACATCGACGGCAAGCCCGTGCCAGACTTCCTCTGGCAGAACAAGGGCGTGGTGCCGTTCCTGAAGATCGACAAGGGCCTCGCCGATGCAGCCGACGGCGTGCGCCTGATGAAGCCGATGCCGGATCTTGACAAGCTCCTGGACCGCGCCGTGGCCAAGGGCATCTTCGGCACCAAGATGCGCTCGGTCATCGATGCCGCCTCGCCCTCGGGCATTGCCGCCAATGTGGCCCAGCAGTTCGACTATGGCCGCCAGATCCTCGCCAAGGGCCTGATGCCGATCATCGAGCCTGAGGTGACCATCTCGATCGCCGACAAGAAGGACGCCGAGAAGATCCTGCGCGAGGAGATTCTCAAGAACCTCGACAAGCTGCCCGCCGGCCAGCAGGTTATGCTGAAGCTGACGATCCCCAGCGAGGCCAATTTCTACAAGCCGCTGATCGATCATCCCAAGGTGATGCGCGTGGTCGCACTCTCCGGCGGCTACAGCCGCGAGGACGCCAACGCCATGCTGGCGAAGAACACCGGCCTCATCGCCAGCTTCTCGCGCGCGCTGAGCGAGGGCCTCTCGGCCCAGCAGACGGACGCCCAGTTCAACGGCGAACTCGAGAAGACCATCAACGCGATCTACGACGCATCCGTCGCAGGCTGAATCGACCTGCGGCCGGCGCCGGGCGTCCGGCCGCAGTCCCACCCGCCGCTCAGAAGGTGAGCAGGCACTCGTCCGGCACTTTCTCCCCCCTTGCATTGGCCAGCAGCGCGGCTTTCAGCGCGGCACGATCGCGGGAATAATCGCGGCTGATCGCGGCGCCGCGCTGGCGCGTTGCCCAGTACGGATCGGCCGGAAGGGCCGCTCCCTCTGCTTCCGGCAAATGTCGGCCCCGGATCAGGTCCGACATGCGCTCGGCCAGCACCAGCGTCGGCGCATTGAGATCGCCCGCCGTGGCCTGCGGCATCAGCGAGGCGTCGACGACCCGCAACCCCTCGACGCCGCGCACACGACCATCGGGCATGGTGACCGCCGCCTCATCCGTTCCCATCCGGCAGGTGCCGCAGGGGTGATAAGCGCTTTCCACCTTTCGCTTCAAAAAGGCATCGAGCGCGGCATCGTCCTGCGCCTCTGCCCCCGGCGCCAGTTCCTTGCCGCGATAGGGTGCGAAGGCGTCCTGCGCGAAGATCTCGCGCGTCAGCCGCATGCAGGCACGGAACTCCAGCCAGTCATCGGGGTGGGACATGTAGTTGAAGCGCACGCGGGGAAGGCTTTCAGCACGCGCGTCACGCAGGCGCACCCAGCCGCGGCTCTTCGAGCGCTTGGTGCCGACATGGACCTGGAAGCCATGGCCCGAAGCAAGGCTCAGGCCATCATATGAGATCGCCAGCGGCAGGAAGTGATACTGAATGTCGGGATAGACGATGCCCGCCCGGCTGCGGATGTGGCCGCCGCTCTCGAAATGGTTGGTCGCGCCGAGGCCCTTGCGTGTTGCGAGCCATTCCATGCCGATCTTCGCCTTGCCCCACAGGCTCTGCGTCGGAAACAGCGTGACGGGCTTGGTGCATTCCATCTGGATGTAGAGTTCCAGATGGTCCATCAGGTTCTCGCCCACGCCGGGTGAATCATGCACCACGCCGATACCGTGCGCCTTCAGTTCCGCCGCAGGCCCGATCCCCGAGCGCTTGAGAATGACCGGCGACATGATGGAACCTGCCGAGATGATGACCTCGCGCGTGGCCTTCGCCCGGCGAAGCTCGCCATTGACGAGATAGGAGATGCCCGTCGCGCGCGTGCCGTCGAACAGCACGCGATCAACCATCGCGCTGGTGACGACACGCACGTTGCCGCGTGCCATGGCCGGGCGGAGATAGGCGCGCGCAGCACTCATGCGGCGGCCGTCGCCGATGTTCATTTCCATGGGGCCGAAGCCCTCATGCTGGACCTCGTTCATGTTGCGGCTGCGGGCATAACCCGCCTGAACACCCGCCTCCACGAAGACCCCGTAGAGGGGGTTCTTCTTAAGCCCGCGGTTCACATGAACGGGTCCGGAGGTTCCGCGCAGCGGCCCGCCGCCCTCGACATTCTCGAGCCGCTGGAAATAGGGCAGCACGTTGGACCAGCGCCAGCCGTCCGCCCCCAGCGCCTCCCACAGCTCGTAGTCCATCGGGTTGCCGCGAACCCAGCACATGCCGTTGATTGACGATGACCCGCCCAGACCCTTGCCGCGCGGCAGGTTCACCTCGCGCCCGTCTAGCCCCGGTTCAGGCTCGGTGCGCATGCCCCAGTTGAAACGCCTGGTGTTCATCGGGATCGACAGCGCTGCCGGCATGTCGACGATCACCGCGCGCTCCGATCCGCCCGCCTCCAGAACCAGGATGCGCAGCGACGGATTCTCGCCCAGCCGGTTCGCCAGCACCGAGCCCGCCGAGCCCGCGCCGGCGATGATGTAGTCGTAGCTCTCGGCCATCATCCGACGATCACGTAATATTTCAGCATCGGGCCCGGCTGGTGCCACACACCCTTGAAGCCCTTCGGCAACAGGAAGGAATCACCCTTGCGAAAAGTGTCACGGGTGCCATCGTCATGCGTCAGCGTCACCTCGCCCTCGAGGACCACCATAAACTCGTCGACGGGGTAGTCGTCATAGCGCTCAGTATAGGCGCCGCAGCGCCAGAGCCCGGCGCGCAGGCCAGGCTTGCTGAAATAGGCATGGTCGAGGCCGACCGGCGTCCCCGCGAGGAGTTCGGCATGTTCGAGCGGCTGGTCCGGGGCAGCGCTCCACCCGGCAGGGCCGGTGGGTGAGAAACGGATCGGATGGGACAAGGCAAACTCCTGTTGGGAAGGCGTGACTATGGCTTGCGCGAGATCAGCACGTAGCCGCGCGACCTGTCGTCGTTGTCGGAATCCTTGGTGTTCATCGCGGCGAAGAGCTCATCCGCCTTCACCCAGACGGGCGGATACTTGTAACGCGCCACGTCGAGGATGAGGAAACGGTCGCTGTCCTTGTCGTAGGCCGCGAGCGGCGAGAAATGCCCGCCCTTCTGCTGGCCAAGCGCGTTGCGGAAATAGTTGGCCAGCACGAAGTGGCCCGGTTGCGCCAGATAGGCTGCGGCCTCGGCCCGGAACGCCTCGAGGCTGCTGTCGGAGGCATGCCGCACCGTCACGTCCACCGGCTGCACCGCGAGCAGCGCCCCCATCTGGTCTAGCGTGATGCCCTGCTTCAGGATCGTCGCCTTCGGCAGGATCACCTCGGTACTGGCGTTGAGCACATTGTCCTGGGTGAAGGTGCGGTATGGCGCGTATTCCGGCACTTCGGGCGCGGGCAGCTGCATGGCATTGAACACCATCACCATGCTGGCAACGCCGCAGAAGGTCTGCGTCTTCTGCGTCAGGTAATTGCCGGCGAGCGCGAAGTAGGCCGCGCGCGCGTCAGCCCCGATGAGCAGCGCCTCCCCCTGGGGCGACATGGACGAGACGAGATTGTCCGGCAATGGCAGGCTGTCGGCCCGCGCCGCCGGCGCGAGCAGGAACACCAGGACAGCCACCCGCAACAGCTTCGCCAGCACGACAATCTCCGCATCCAGGATTCGGACATCCGAACCCGCCTCGGCTGAAATCTGCGCCAGCCGGCGCCTGGCGGCAACGCTGAATTTCGACCGACACGAGCGGCATGACGCATTAGCATCGCGCACAGTTGTGCGAGTTGACGCACCACGTGCCGGGTCGCCGGCGTGCCTGCTGTGGTCCGGCCGCTGTGTTCGGCAATGCCTGTATTAATTGCCCTGCTTCGGGCTCTTCTTCTTGAACTTGGCGGGCCCCTTCGCGCCATAGGGCTTCTTGCCCTTGAAGTCGCCCTTGCCGGCCTTCCCCTTCACCGGCTTCTTGCCAAAATCGGGCTTGGGCCAACTGCGCTTCGCGGGCTTTGCCGCCTCACCTTCCGCCATGCTGCCCGTGGGCGCATCCGCGGCGGCAGGGCGCGGGGTCTGCCAGGCCTTGCGGGGACCCGGCCCGTCGGTTCGCGCATCGCGCGGCTTCCCCTCGGCCGGCGTGATGGTCACGCCCTTTTCACCGCTGCCGGCGCGCGCCACGCGCTCCGCGAAGTCGGCGGCCTTGTCCGCTGCGATCTCAAAGCGCGTCTCCTCGTCGAAGATCTTGATCGAGCCAACGTCATCGCGGGTGATGCCGCCTGCCTTGCAGATCAGCGGCAGGATCCAGCGCGGCTCGGCCCGCTTGTTGCGTCCGACGGAGGCCGAGAACCACTGCGCCCCGCTCATGTCGCGCCGTTCCGGGCGCGGACGCTGAGAGCCTTCGTCGGATGTCCGCACCGCCTTCTCGCCCGGCAGGGTGACGGCCGAGATGTCTTCCGGCGCGGGCCTGGTCGCCAGTTGCTGGCGCAGATAGGCAGCCGCCAGCTGTTCGGGCGTCAGCCGTTCCAGCAACTCCGCGACGAAGGCGGATTCGGTTTCGTCCGGCAGCGTGGCGGACGCCGCGGCAGAGAGGATCTGCTCGCGATAGCGCTCCTCGATCTCGGCGGCCGTGGGCGCATTTCGCACCGTGCCCTGGGCATTGGCAAAGCCCAGCACCCGCTTCGCCGCGGGGAAGCGCCGCGTCGGCACGATCAGCACGCAGACGCCCTTGCGGCCCGCGCGCCCGGTGCGGCCGGAACGATGCAGCAGCGTGTCGGGATTCGATGGCAGGTCGGCATGGATGACGAGGTCCAGGTTCGGCAGGTCGATGCCGCGAGCGGCCACGTCGGTTGCCACGCACACGCGCGAACGCCCGTCGCGCATCGACTGAAGTGCGTTGGTGCGCTCGGACTGCGAGAGCTCGCCCGACAGCGACACGACATGGAAGCCACGGTCGCCCAGCTGGGCGGCAAGGTGCTTCACGGCCTCGCGCGTGTGGCAGAACACGATGGCGCTGCCGCTGTCATAGTAGAGCAGCGTGTTGATGATGGCATTCTCGCGCTCATGCGGCTGCACCAGCACCAACTGGTAGTCGATGTCGGCATGGCGGTCACGCGAGCCCGCCGCCACGATGCGCAATGCATCCTTCTGGTAGGTCTGGGCGAGCTGCGCGATCTGCTTCGGCACGGTGGCCGAGAACATCAGCGTGCGCCGGTCTTCAGGCGCTGCGGCGAGAATGAACTCGAGGTCCTCGCGGAAGCCCATGTCGAGCATCTCGTCCGCTTCGTCCAGTACCACAGCGCGCAGCTGCGAAAGGTCGAGCGAGCCCTTGGTGATGTGATCGCGCAGCCGGCCCGGCGTGCCGACGACGATATAGGCGCCACGGTCGAGTGCGCGAATTTCCTTGCGCATGTCCATGCCGCCCACGCAGCTCGCCGTCACGGCGCCCGCATCGGCATAGAGCCAGCGCAATTCACGCTCCACCTGCAGCGCCAGCTCGCGCGTCGGCGCGATGATGAGGCCAAGCGGGCGTTCGGCCGGACCGGCGATGCCGGTGTCGCCGAGGAGCGTCGGCGCGATGGCAAGCCCGAAGGCCACCGTCTTGCCGGACCCCGTCTGGGCTGAGACCAGCAGGTCGTTGCCCTGCGCCTTCTCCTCCAGCACCGCGGACTGAACAGGGGTGAGCGTGGCATAGCCCTGCCGCGCCAGGGCAGGCATGAGTGCAGGATGCACATTCGCCTGCAGCGGCGTGGCCGGGGTATCTTCGGAAGAAGTCATGGAACGTGCACTTTCGGGAACTTGCGGACACTGGCCACGGCTCGACGCGCCGCGGGGTTTGCGCCGTCTTTCCCACAAAAGCCCGCGGCGGGATACCCTGATCTGCCCGCGCGAGCCGTCTTCAGGGAATCCGGGTATAGAAATAGGACAGGCCGACCAGTACAACCGCTCCGGCAATCGCAATCATCATCACCACTTCAAGCACGTGCAGATCTCCCCAACCGCCCTGTTCTACGGCGGAGGCGGATGGCCGGGCCTGAACGGAAACGCGCATGCCATTGCGTACAAGGCATGGCAGCTGACGGAGTTGAGGCGCAGGAGAAGACGACAATCATGGGGAAGAATGGTGGGTGGTACAGGGATCGAACCTGTGACCCCTACCATGTCAAGGTAGTGCTCTACCGCTGAGCTAACCACCCACGTCCGACGCGGTGGCGACCCTATAGCGGGGGCCGCAGGGCCGCGCAACCCCTAAACTCAGGCTGCCATCAGGCGCTCGACTTCATTGACGAGATCCCGCAGGTGGAAGGGCTTGGACAGCACCTTGGCATCCTTCGGAGCCTTGGAGTCGGGGTGGAGCGCCACCGCGGCAAAGCCGGTGATGAACATGATCTTCATGGCGGGGTCGAGTTCCGAGGCCCGGCGGGCAAGTTCGATTCCGTCCATTTCCGGCATCACGATGTCGGTGAGCAGCAGGTCGAAGCTCGCATGCTTGATCTCCTCGAAGGCGCTCATGCCCTCGCCGAAGCTGGTCACCTCGTGGCCGGCCTTCTGCAGCGCCTTCACCAGGAAGTTGCGCATGTCGTCATCGTCTTCCGCGAGGATAATCTTGGCCATGGTCTTCATCGTCACAAATCGTCCTGGAACCCCGGGCGCCAACATCGGAACGCCGTGTGGGGCTTGTAGGACTGTGCCGGTAAACGGTGAATGAAGCCTTGCCGCCGCCCTCCCGCTGGAGGAATAATGCCGGAAAAGCGCCATGGGAAACCGAGACGGCATGCCGGACGTGTCACAGCCATTCGAGATCCTGTCCCCGGAGGAGTGGACGGCCCCCGCCGTCTTCAACTCGCCCCACAGCGGCCGGGACTTCCCGGAGGATTTCCTGCGCCAGTCCCGGCTTGCGAAGCACACGCTGCGCCGGTCCGAGGACTGCTACGTCGATGAACTGTTCCTGTCCTGCGTCGCCCACGGGGCGCCGATGCTGAGAGCCCGCGTGCCGCGCAGCTTCATCGACCTGAACCGCGAGCCCTATGAACTGGATCCGCGCATGTTCACCGGCGAGTTGCCGGGATATGCCAATACCGGCTCGCCGCGTGTCGCCGGGGGGCTGGGCACCATTCCGCGCATCGTCTCGGAGGGCGAGGAAATCTACCGCGGCCGCATCGACTTCGCCGAGGCGCGCAGCCGCATCGAGCAAATCTACCTGCCCTACCACCGCACGCTCTCCGCCCTCACCAATGCCGTCCTCACCAAGGCCGGCGAGGTGCTTCTGGTCGACTGCCACTCGATGCCGGCCAGTGCGAGCGCACATGTAGCGCCGCAGGTGCCTGGCGGCGTGGATATCGTGCTGGGCGACCGCTTCGGCGCCTCCTGCGCCGAAGACATATCGGGTTTAGTGGAAAGTGAATTGCGCGGACATGGGCTTCGGGTGCTGCGCAACAAGCCCTATGCGGGAGGCTTCATCACCCAGAACCACGGCTCGCCCCACCGCGGCCAGCATGCGCTGCAGATCGAGATCAACCGCAGCCTCTACATGAACGAGGCAACATTCGAGAAGAACGCCGGCTTCCAGGAAATGAGAACCATCCTCGACCGGCTGTGCGCCAGTCTGCTGCCCTATCTCGAGGAACGCTTCACGCCACAACAGCTCGCGGCCGAATAGCAGGGTGGCAGCCCGTCAATGGCCGGATCCCACCTGGCCCAGCCGCTCGCAGACATCATTTCGAGTGCCCTGCCCCGGCACCGCCGCCGATCGGCGCTCCGTGGCGGAACACAGTATTTGGAAGACAGCCGCGGAAGCCGGAATCGGTGAGCCTGCGATTCGATGACAAGGCCATTGTGCAGGGCAGCAGAGATCCTGTGCTGAGCGCATGCCGACGGTCGCCCGCTTGCCCGCCCCCCCGTAAACCCTTGCTGCAGCATAAAAAAAGGGCCAGTGCACGAAGGTGACTGGCCCAAGTCTAGGGAGGAAACGCCCAGGAAGGGCTGCGGGACATCGCTGTCCCGCGAGGGGCGATATGGCAGTGCGGAATGAGTGAATCAAGAGGGCCATTGGCAGAATTTTGCACAACTGGTCAAAATCGACACAGGCCCTGCGTGAGAACTGACCAGAAATACTTGAAATCGCGATGATTTTGATCTGATCTAAGGACGACCGGAAAGCCATGCACAGATCGCATGGGCCGAGACTCTTGTTGCAACGCAACATAAAACGGCATCTTGAGGCATATTCGCGCCTCCCCTAGGAAGGGACCGCGTGAAGGGGGAGACGACCATGACACAGCCGGACTGGGCCGAACTCACCCGCTTTGCCATTGCGCTGGCCGAAGTAGCGGCCACGGCCATCCTCCCCTATTTCCGGCAGAACGCCGCGGTTGACGTAAAGGACGGTCCCGTCTGGGACCCCGTCACCGAGGGCGATCGGGCCGGTGAGCGTGCCATCCGCCAGCTGATCGAACGTCACTACCCCGATCACGGCATCCACGGCGAGGAGTATGGGGTCAAGGAGGGTCGCTCGCCCTTCACCTGGGTGCTGGACCCGGTGGACGGCACCCGCAGCTTCGTCTGCGGCATGCCGAGCTGGGCCACGCTCATCGGCCTCAGCCATGAAGGTCGGCCGGTTCTTGGCCTGATGAATCAGCCCGTGGTCGGCGACATGTTCTACGGCAACCCGCAAGGTGCCTGGCACAGCTATCGCGGCGCCGCCTCCGCCATCGCCTGCCGCAAGGGCGTGCCGCTCGGCCGCGCCACCCTCGGCACGACGGCGCCGGAACTCTACCGCAGTGACGAGAACCAGCGCCGCTTCCAGGCGCTGCGCAGCAAGGCGCAGCTCACCCGCTATGGCGGCGACGCCTATTTCTTCTGCCTCATGGCGGCAGGCCACATGGACATCGCGATGGACTGCGGTCTGCAGCCCTATGACATCACGCCCCTGCTCCCCATCGTCACCGGCGCGGGCGGTGTGGCGGCGGAATGGACCGGCGGCGATCTCGCCCGGGGCGGCAACGTCATCACGGCAGGCTCGCAGGCCCTCCTCGACGAGGCTCTCGCCATCATGGCGCACTGAATTTGCCTGCGGGCAAGCGTCTTCTATAGTGCCCTCGAAAGAGGAGTGACCGATGACCGCACTGAAGAGCTGGGCCGACACCGCCGAAAGCCTGGTCGACACCGCCATGGGCCGCGCCAAGGCCGACATGGTGATCCGCAAGGGCCGCTGGGTGAACGTGCATTCGGGCGAGATCATTCCGGACACCGACATCGCCATCACGGCGGGCCGCTTCGCCTATGTGGGCCCCGATGCGTCCCACGCCATCGGCCCCGCCACCCAGGTGATCGAGGCGGAAGGGCGCTACCTCGTGCCCGGCCTCTGCGATGCGCACATGCATGTTGAAAGCGGCATGGTGACGGTCACCGAATTCGCCCGCGCCGTGATCCCGCACGGCACCACCTCGATGTTCATCGACCCGCACGAGATCGCCAATGTGCTAGGCTTGCCGGGCGTGAGGCTCATGCATGACGAGGCGATGGGCCTTCCCGTCAACGTCTTCGTGCAGATGCCCTCCTGCGTGCCGAGTGCACCGGGCCTCGAGAACCCCGGCGCCGAGCTCGGCCCCGCGGAGGTGCGCGAGGCCATGACCTGGCCCAACATCATCGGCCTCGGCGAGATGATGAACTTCCCCGGCGTGATCGCGGGTGACCCCAAGATGCTGGCGGAGATCGCCGCCACGCAGCGCGCCGGCAAGACGGTGGGTGGCCACTATGCCTCACCCGATCTGGGCCTCCCCTTCCACGCCTATGCGGCGGGCGGCCCCGCCGATGACCACGAGGGAACCCGCGCCGAGGATGCCATCGCCCGCGTGCGGCAGGGCATGCGCGCCATGCTGCGGCTCGGCTCCGCCTGGTATGACGTCGCCGCGCAGGTCAAGGCTGTTACCGAGAGCGGGCTCGATCCGCGCAATTTCATTCTGTGTACGGATGACTCGCATTCCGGCACGCTGGTCAACGACGGCCACATGAACCGCGTGGTGCGCCACGCCATCGCCCAGGGACTGAAGCCGATCACCGCAATCCAGATGGCAACACTCAACACCGCGCAGCATTTCGGGCTGGAACGTGAGTTGGGCTCCATCACGCCCGGCCGCCGCGCCGACCTCTTGCTCACCTCCGACCTCGTGACGCTGCCCGTGGAGATGGTGATCGCGCGCGGGCGCGTGCTGGCCGAGCATGGCCGGCTGGCAACGGAAATACCGGCCTTCGCCTACCCCGCGAGCGCCAAGAACACCGTGAACATGAAGCGTGATCTGACGGCGGCGGATTTCGCCATCGCGGCGCCAAAGGGTGCGAACGAGGTGACGGCCCGCGTCATCGGCGTCATCGAGAACCAGGCCCCCACCCGCGCGCTGGAAGCGCGGCTCAAGGTGTCCTCGGGCCTCGTCGATGCCGACAAGGCCTCGGGTGTCTGCCAGATCGCGGTTGTCGAGCGCCACAAGGCCACGGGCGGTGTCAGCAATGCCTTCGTCTCGGGCTTCGGATATGACGTGGACTGCGCGGTGGCCTCCACCGTCGCCCATGACAGCCACCACATGATCGTCGTCGGCACCAATCGTGATGACATGGCGGCGGCGGCCAACATCCTGCGCAAGGTTGGCGGCGGCGCGGTGGTGGTGAGCAAGGGCAAGACGCTGGCGCTGGTCGAACTGCCCATCGCCGGGCTGATGTCGGACGAGCGCGCCGAAGTGGTGGCGAAAAAGGCGGAGGCCCTCGTCGCGGCCATGAAGGCCTGTGGCTGCACGCTCAACAATGCCTACATGCAGCACTCGCTGCTGGCGCTGGTGGTGATCCCCGAGCTCCGCATCTCGGACATCGGCCTCGTCGACGTGAGGACCTTCGAGAAGGTCGATCTCTTCGTCTGAAGAGCAAAATGCGCGGGCACAGGCCCGCGCATCGAATTCTGCAAGGCTGATGGTGCTTACTGCATCGCCAGCTTGAGGCACTCGCCGGCGGCCATGGCGGCGGGGCGGGCCGCCGACATCGGCACCTGGCCCGAGGAGACGAGCGCCTTGGTGGCGCTGGTCACAACGGCCTTGAGGTCCGCCGACGGCGAAACCTGCGGCAGCGCCGAGGTGAAGATCAGCTTGCCGTTGGCGTCGAGGCCAGCCGCACAGCTTTCGGCTTCGGCGGTGCCGGCGAAAGCAGGCGCGGCGGTGAGCGCCAGAACGGCGATGGCGGTGATGATGCGCATTGGAGTGTCCTTTCGAGAATGCGTTCGGCGGAGTACTAGCGCCATGTGCGGAAATGGGAATCCGTAATTCCCCTTTGCCGGGGCGAAAACGAAGAGGCCGCCCTTCGGCGGCCTCTTCGGGTCAATCGTCGCGGTACACGCGCTCGCGGCGCTCGTGGCGTTCCTGCGCCTCGATCGACAGCGTGGCGATCGGGCGGGCGTCGAGGCGCTTGAGGCTGATGGGCTCGCCCGTCTCCTCGCAGTAGCCGTAGGACCCGTCTTCGATGCGCTTCAGCGCGGCATCGATCTTGGAAATCAGCTTGCGCTGGCGGTCGCGGGTGCGCAGTTCCAGCGAACGGTCGGTCTCGGAGGAAGCACGGTCAGCGAGGTCCGGCAGCACGTGATTCTCGTCCTGCAGGTGGGCGATCGTTTCCTTGCTCTCCCGCAGGATCTCTTCCTTCCAGGCGAGCAGCTTCGCCCGGAAATACTCGCGCTGCCGTTCATTCATGAACGGCTCGTCGTCACTGGGTTTGTAGGCTTCGTCGACTTCTGCAGCCATTTCGAACTCTCTGTGAACCCCTGCTTGGGCGCGGCTTATAGCGGCAGGCCGGAGCTTCCACAATAGCCGGATTGCGGCCTGACCGGCCCATCCACAACCCTGCTATCGCCATGATTCTGCAACGTTTTCATGACATTTGCCAGGCGCCTCGGGGAATGCCACAAAGGCCCCTGTGGCCAGGAGAGGACTGAGATGCATGCGCTTTGAAGGCACCGCGGACTACGTTGCCACCGACGACCTCAAGATCGCCGTCAACGCGGCCATTGTGCTGGAGCGTCCGCTGCTGGTGAAGGGCGAGCCCGGCACCGGCAAGACGGTGCTGGCGCGCGAGATCGCCGCGGGCCTCGGCGCCCCCATCATCGAGTGGCACATCAAGTCGACGACCAAGGCGCAGCAGGGCCTCTATGAATATGATGCGGTGGCCCGCCTGCGGGACTCGCAGCTCGGCGACAAGCGCGTGCACGACATCGCCAACTACATCCGCCGCGGCAAGCTGTGGGAGGCCTTCACCGCCGAGCAGCGCCCGGTGCTGCTCATCGACGAGATCGACAAGGCCGACATCGAGTTCCCCAACGACCTGCTGCAGGAGTTGGACCGCATGGAATTCTTCGTCTACGAGACCGGCCAGACGGTGAAGGCACACCGCCGCCCCATCGTCATCATCACCTCGAACAACGAGAAGGAACTGCCCGACGCCTTCCTGCGCCGCTGCTTCTTCCACTACATCAAGTTCCCCGATGCCGAGACGATGCAGGCCATCGTCGACGTGCACTTCCCCGGCATCAAGAAGCGCCTCGTCTCGGAAGCGCTCAGCATCTTCTTCGAGCTGCGCGACGTGCCGGGCCTCAAGAAGAAGCCCTCGACCTCCGAGCTCCTCGACTGGCTGAAGCTGCTTCTGAACGAGGACATCGACGAAGCGACGCTGCGCGAACGCGACCCGCGCAAGGTCATCCCGCCGCTGCATGGCGCCCTCCTGAAGAACGAGCAGGACGTGATGCTGTTCGAGCGCCTTGCCTTCATGGCCAGGCGCGAGGGCCGCTAGGGGCAGCGGGCGCCGCAATCGGGCGCCCGCTCCTCACATTGTCACTGCTGCTGCAGCAGCTTCGGGTCGATCTTCATGGTCGGGCTCGGCGGCGGCTGATCCTGTTGCGGCTGCTCCTGCTGCTTGCGCTTCTGGTTCTTCTTGCGCACGCAGGTCTTCACCTTGTCACTGAACACGTAGCCATCCGGGCAGTTGGTGTTGGGGGCCGTGCCGGTCCCGATCCGCTTGCAGTTCGGAGGCGTGCCATAGGTCCCCTTCGGGCACTTCTTGGGCGTGTCGCCACCCGGCTTGTAGCAGTCCGGCCACTGGCCATAGGTGCCCTTCGGGCAGACATTGGCTTCGCAGTTCGGCCAGGTGCCGGATGTGCCTTTCGGGCAGCGCTTCGGCTTCGAGCAGTCCGGCCACTTGCCCACGGTGCCCTTCGGGCAAACGTTGGCCTCGCAGTTCGGCCAGGTGCCATGCGTGCCGGTCGGGCAGTTGCGCACCACGTTCTCGCAATTCGGCCAGTTGCCCACCGTGCCCTTGGGGCACTGCTTGCGCCGGCAATTGCCCGGTTCGCCATAGGTTCCCTTCCGGCATTCGCAGTTCGGATACTTGCCGACCGAGTCCGACGGGCACTGCCGCGTGGTGATCTTCTTGCAGTCGGGATACTTCCCCGTCGTGCCGGAGGGGCACTGCTTGGTCGTGATCTTCTTGCAGTTGGGATAGGTGCCCGTGGTGCCGGAGGGGCAGACCTTCGGCGGCGTGACACCGCCCGAGCACGATTTGCCGGTCCACCTCTGGCCCTCGGGGCAGCAGCCCTGGTCCGGCATCTGCCGTTCGGCCGGGCAGATGTTGCTCTTGAGCTGCTGCGTATCGGTGCAGAGGGTGATCGGGCCATTGGCGGATGCCGTCGACACGTCGTCAGCGGCATTGCCGTTGAGCGGGCCACCCACGGGCGTCGTGAGCCAGGCCTGATTCACCACCTGGCACTGGCTGTTGCGCACCTGCTGGATCGTCGTGGCAACCTCGACCGTGAAGGTGACCGAAGCGCCCGCCGGCATGCCGGCCGCATTGCTGCAGGCCGCCATCGGCTCATCTCCGCTGCAGACCCAGCCGGGCTGGCCGCCCGCCGGGGTGATGCGCGTCAGCCCCGCCACGCTCGGCGCGTCGTTGAACACGACGGGCGCGTTCACGTCGCCCGGACCCGCGTTCTGCACGGTCACCTGGTAGGAGCAGATGACACCGGTGGGCGGCACCACCGCGGCGGTCAGGTTGCCGCCGGTGCTTATCTCGCAGCCGGTGCCGGTCTTGGTGATGACCAGGTTGGACTGCGGTGTTTGCGGCGGGTTGCACGCCGGCAATGGCACGTTCTGGGTGATGATGCCTGTCGCGTCATTGCCAGCGTTGCTGTTGGCGTCCGATCCGCCGGCAGGCAGCTTGATGCTCGCCTGATTTCCGACCTCGCAGATCTGGCTGCTGAACGGGACCGTCATCGCCATGTTCAGCGATCGGCTGTCACCCGCGGCCAGCGGCATGGCAGCGAAGTCGAGCGAGCAATCGAAGCCAGCTCCGGCCGGCACGCAGGCCCATGGCGCCGTGAACAGCGGTGCTGCACCGCCCGCCGTCGGCGCATCGTGCACGGTCAGCACGCCGGCGAAGGCATCCGGACCCTCGTTCTTCACGATCACCTGATAGGCGCAGGCGAAGCCACCTGTACCAGGGGCATATTCGCAGCCCTTCGCCTCCTTGGTGATGGAGAGGTCGGACTTCTGCGTGTCGGGCACGCAGTTGGGGCCGGGCGTCTGGGCCTCAGCCGCGGCCGCGTCATCGCCCGCATTGATGTTGCCGGGCGATCCGCCGGGCGCCTCGGTGATGCGCACGCGGTTGGTGATGCTGCAGCGATTGGCCGCCTGCTGCGCGCGCACGGGCACCTTCACTGAGAACCAGAGTTCGACGCTCTGGCCCGGGTTCAGGCTCACCGGCGCATGGTTGCAGGCATAGCTGCCGCCGCCACCCGCGATGCAGTTCCAGGCGGGCGGGTTGGGCTGCGGGCCGTAGTTCACCGCGCCGTCCATCGAGAGTTCGTCCACCACCGTGATCGGGCCATTGTACTGGCCGGGCCCGGCATTGGTCACGGTGATCAGGAAGTGGCAGTTCCAGGCATCACTCTCGACATAGCAGGTCTCGTTCACTGCGCGCTTGGCGATGGTCAGATTGGTGTCGTTGCCACGCGGCAGGCAGTCCTCGTCCGGGATCTGCGCCTCGGCATAGTCGAAATCATCCCAAGGGTTGGCATCGCCATAATCGCCCCACCAGAAGATCTCGGCGCCGTTGCCCGCGTAGCAGATGTTGCCGTTCGTCACCTCGCGGAGCCCGACGGCGGCGAGGGGCTGCTCCACCGTCACGAACAGGTCGACACTGTCGCCCGGCCACAGGAAGGCGCCGGGCAGCGTGCATTCATAATTGAACGCCCCCAGATCGGCGCACAGCCACGGCGGCTGGAAGTCGAAGCGCACCAGGGCGCCCGCCACCGGCAATGGCATCCAGTCGCGCACCGTGAGCGGACCCCAGTAGGGCACCGAACCGGTGTTGGTCACGCGGATCGTGTAATAGCACAGCCAGCCGAGGCCGCCGGGCAGGCAGACCTGCGGTGTGGCTTCCTTGTCGAGCGTCAGGTTAAAGGAGCCCGACGGCGGCGGTTCATAGCCGGGCGGGAAATAGAAGGGCGGCGGCTGGTAGCCGGGATAGCCGAGCTCGCCCTGCGTGCCTTCGCACGGCTGGAAGATCTCGACATCGCCCATCCAGCCCTGGCGCTCCGGGTGGTCGAAATTGCCGTCGTAATCGGTGAAGTAGGAACTGAAGGGCGGCGCATTTGCCGGCTTCACCAGCGACGCGTCATTGCCCTGCAGGCCATCGACCGTGGCGGGGCCGCCGGCAGACAGCTGCGCGGCCAGTGCCGGGTCGTCGCGCAGCGCCTCGCCCGTGGTCCACAGGAAGGCATTGCACGAGCCGCCGCGAACCGCACCCGTCGCGTCATAGCCGTAGCCGAGCGCAACGCCGCCATCGGTGTTGCGCTGGTCGGGGCGGAAGCCCACCGCATATTCCTCCGGCACCGGCACCCAGGTGCCGGGCGTCGTCGGGTCGTCGGGGATCTCGCGCGTGTAGCGCACCACCGAGGATGTCTTGGGTTCGGCGAAGACGCTGTAGTCGAAGCTGCCGCGCTGCGTGCCACGCTGCGCCAGGATCATGCGGCCCGACGGGTCGAAGACAATGTCGGTAACGGGGTTGCTGCTGGCGAGCCCGGCGACATCCAGTTCCCAGCGCGCGTCGCCGCGGAACGAACCGTCGAGCGCGATGCCGACCGACCACACCTGCGGCCCCTCGGCCACGGCATAATAGAGGCGGCCGCCATGGACGGCCATGCCGCCAACCCGGCGCCCCTCCGGTGTGATGCCCCAGGTGGCGGGGTCTTCCGAACTGAAGGCGGGGCTCGAAATGTCCATCCGGCTGCCGTCATCGGCCACCGGCGGCAGGCCCTTGGCAGGGCGCGCGGCGCTGCCATGGTCGAAGGTGTCGGCGATGATGCCGGTGGACTCCAGCCGGTAGATCAACCCGGTATCGAGGTCGGAGGCGAAGAACTGCCGCGTCGCGCGGTCGAACACCACATCGCCGAGGCCGGGTCCAGCATTGCTGCCGATCGACGAGAACAGCGTGATCTCGCCCGTGAGACCGTCCATGCGGTAGACGCTGCCCGGCGAGCCGCCCTTCTCCGCTCCCCACTGGCCGTCCATGAATTGCGCACCGGGTGTTCCCTGCTTCACGTGGCGCGGCGTGCCGTCATCGCCCGGCGCCACGATATGGATGCCGAAGGCCGAACTGGCGCCGAGATAGATGTTGGGCGCGGGCGCATCGTCGAGCGTCACGCCGAAGACCTGGCCCACCGACCGCGCCGGCGCGGTGACGAGGGCCGGCGCATCGATGAGCTGGCCCGCCGGCGGCCCCGCCGGCAGGAAGCGCTGCACCTGCATGGAAGGCCCGTCCGGGTCGATGAAGGTGAAGTCGAGCGGGTCTGCCCCGTCAGGCAGGCCCTCGGGCGGCGGCAGCGTGCCGGAGAAGCCGGTCACCACCGCGTCGCCCGGGCCGAGCAGGCCCGTGCCACCGGCCACCTGGGCCGCCGCCGGTGCCGACATCAGCAGCAGCGCCGCAGCGAGCGCGCGCAAGCGCCGTGCAGGAGACGTCCGTTTCATGAGCCACAGCATTTTCAAGCCCTCCACTCGCCATCGTGCCAGAAGGGTCCCCGGCAGTGCCGATGACCCGCAGGAAATCACGTCGCCACCACCCACAGGGCAAAACCGGCCCCGGCTTGCTGACGGTAACTTACGCATAGAACCGCGCTTATCTGACTTCACGCAAGTCAATCCGGCACGGCGGGCTGCACAACAACTCCGGCAACAGCCCCAAAGTTCCATCTCCGGGCATCATCATCGCCCGATATCACCCCGGCGCGGCACCTAGCGGCAGCCCTTGGCGCGTTCCACCGCCACGATGCGGTCGACGTTGGTGCGCTCGAAGCTGTTGAACCCCAGCCGCGCGGCATCCGTGACGTGGCAGCCATCGTTGGAAAATACGGCCAGGGCCCGCGCCGTCCGGAAGCAATAGCCATTCTCGTGATAGATCGTGTTGCGCACCGTCCAGAGCGCATCGCAGGACAGCGCGCCGAGCTGGCTCTTCGACATGGCATGGTCATCGGTGCAGCCGATGCCGGATTCGAAGCAGGCCGCATGCGCGGCGGGGGCCAGAACGCTGAGAACGAGAATGGCGGCGATGATGCCTGCCCCATGCCCGAAACGTTCCATACTGTCCTCCCGCGCTGAATCTCTGGAGGACAGACTATGCAACCTGCGAGACGCCGCCGTGATATGGATCACAGTCCGGAAAATTACGGCTGGCCGCCCCTAGCGGTCGTTCCGGCTCATCCATTTCAGGGCATGGGGCACGAACCAGGCATTGCCGCGGTACCAGAACTTCGCCGGCGGCTCGCTGTCGAACACGCTCTCTCCGCCCTCCTGCCCCAGGATGCGGCGCGCGATCTTGGCGCCGAACAGGGTGCCCATGGGAACGCCCGCAAAGCAGTATCCGCTGCCGTAGTAGACGCCGTCATGGCAGCCGATGCGCGGCGTGATGTCGAAGGTGCCGCCGCATTTTCCCGTCCACACATGGTCGAACTGGATGCCATCCATGTCGGGGAAGATGCGCACCAGGCGCTGCTGCAGCCGCTCCGCCATGATGCGCAGGTCGGCGTCGACCTCGCCCGTCAGCCCGCCGAAGGTCATGCGGGTATTGTCGCCCGGTGCGATGCGCATCCAGTCGACGTTGAAGTTCCAGTCGATGAAGGTGCGGTCTCCGGGAAGCAGCGCGCGGATGCGGTTCTCGCTCATCGGTGCGGTGACGGCCTGATAGGCATGAAACGGCATGATGCGCCGCTGCAGCCAGGGAAATTCCCGGCCCCCATAGCCATTGGTGGCGAAAACCAGATCGCGTGCCGCAACCTTGGCCCCTTTCACGAACACCGTGAAGCCCTCTGCTTCCTTGCGGAAGCCGTAAACCGGTGTGAAGGCGCAGATGGTGACCCCCGCGGCGCGGGCCGCCTCGAGCAGGCCCTGGTGATAGAGCCCGGGATGCAGTCCCGCATGGTCCGGGATGCTCACGCCACCGAAATAATGGTCTGTGGCGATCTCCTCGCGCTGCTCCGCCCGGCTCACTGTCTGGAACGGCTCGCCCAGGTGCTTTTCGCGCAAGGAAAACTCGCGCGCCATGTCGTCATACATCTTTGATGAGGTCGCCAGCAGGAGCCGTCCCTGCTGCTTGTAGTGGCAGGCGATGTTCTCGCGTTCCACCACGTCCTTCACCGCGAGGAAGGCCTCCATCAGCTCGCCATAGGTCGCCTTCGCCTTGTCGAGCCCCTCATTCTCCATGATCTCGCTGAAGGAATGCTTCAGCGTGCGCCCCACATAGCCTGCATTGCGGGTGGAGGCGCCGTGGCCCGGCTCCTTCGCCTCGAACACCGTCACCTGCCGCCCGCCGCGCGCGAGGTTGATCGCCGCGTTCAGGCCGGTGATGCCGGATCCGACGATCGCCACGTCCGTGCGCCGGGGCGGGGCAGCGCGCTGCGTTTCTTCGTGCGGGGCAGCGCGCCACCAGTAGGGGTCGAAGGAGGCATTGTTGCTGAGCGCTGAACTGCCGAAGGCCATGTCAGGCCGCCTTTCCGTACCGCCGCTCGTCGATGACGTCCTTCAGCTGCATGTACCAGTAGCCTGCCTGCACGCCGACCCGGCCGAAGGGCCCGCCCGCCCAGTCCGGCGCGTAGGGCGCGAAGCGGCGGTACTCGTCGTCCTTGGCGCCGATGGCGCGCGCCATCAGGATGCCGCCCATGGCGGTGGTGTTCATGCCATGGCCGCCGAAGGCCGTGGCCCACCACTGCCCCTGCCCGTCCGACCCGATCAGCGGCATGAAGTGGCGCGCATAGCCCATGAGCCCGGCCCAAGCATAATCGATGCGCGGATTGCCGAGTTCGGGGAACACCGACACCATGTCGCCCTTCATCCGCTCGCCCAGCCTTGCGGGTTCCGAGATGCGCGTGGTGATCGCGCCGCCCCAGAGAAGCCGCCCTTCATCCACGAGGCGATAATAGTTCCCGGCGCGCCTGGTATCCGAAATGGCGCTCCGTGTACGGATCACATTCTGGGTGAGCGGCTCCGTCACCGCCACATATGTCGCCACCGGCAGCACCGCGCGCCCCGTCGGCTGGTGCAGCCTGCGGTCGAGAGACGACACGCAATAGACCACGTTCGGCGCGCGCACCTCGCCCGTGGCGGTCTTCACCGACCACACCGCGCCCTGCTTCTCAACCGACAGGGCCGGCGAATTCTCGCAGATCTTCACGCCGGCGGCCTCGGCCTTGCTCGCGATCATCAGCGCATAGCGCAGCGGGTGCATGTGGAAGGCGGTGGGATCATAGGAGGACTGGAAATAGCGCTTCGTGTTCACCCGCGCCCGTGTCTCGGCCACGTCGAAGAATTCCATCTCCTGGCCGTAGTCGCGGGTCATCTCCGCCACCGCCGCCTGCTTCTCGGCCGCATTGGAATAACGAATGCAGCCCTGCCAGCCATCCCCCATCCTGATCGTGGGATCGGTCTCGGCAATTTCCCTGCGCACGAACTCGGTGCCGTGGCGGGACAGGTTATAGAGGGCCTGGGCCGCCGGCAGCCCCACCCGCTTTGCGACATTGCCCATGCCCTCGGCAAATCCGTTGGACACGAAGCCGCCATTGCGGCCCGAGGCGCCCCAGGCCACCTTCTTCGCCTCCAGCAGCACCACCGACTTGCCCCGGCGGGCCAGTTCCAGCGCCGTTGTGAGCCCCGCAAGTCCCGCCCCGATCACGCAGGCATCGGCCTCCACCCGACCGCTGAGCACCGGCCGGGGCGCTCCCCGGTCTGCGGTGGCTTCATACCAGGTCATTTCGGAGCAGTTCGCGTCAATCATTCTCAAGCCTCAGGCCAAACGCGCCGGTTGCCCCCGCCCCACGCCTTCCGCTATGGAACGCCTCATGCGCTTCACTTCAGGCAAAGACTTCGCAAACCAGCCAAACAAGGCCGTCACCATATTCGGCATGTCCGGCGTGGGCAAGACGACGCTCTCGAACCTGCTGCAGGATCAGGGCTGGTATCACTATTCCGTCGATTACCGCATCGGCACCCGCTACATGGGCGAGCACATCGTCGACAATTTCAAGCGCGAGGCGATGCGCGTGCCCTTCCTGCGCGACCTGCTGCTGTCGGACTCGATCCATATCCAGTCCAACATCACATTCGACCACCTGAAGCCGCTCTCGACCTATCTCGGCAAGCCCGGCAACCCCGACAAGGGCGGCATCTCCTTCGCCGAATACAAGAGGCGCCAGGCCCAGCACCGCGCGGCGGAGATCGCGGCCCTGCTCGACGTGCCCACCTTCATCGGCAAGGCGCGCGACATCTACCAGTACGGCAACTTCGTCTGCGATTCCGGCGGCTCCCTCTGCGAGGTGGTGGACCCCGCGAACCCCCATGACCCCGTGCTCTCCTGCCTCGCCGAGAACACGCTGCTGCTCTACATCGAGGGTACGCCCGAGCACACAAAGATGCTGGTGGAACGCTTCCGCAAGCAGCCGAAGCCCATGTATTACCAGCCGCAGTTCCTCGAGAAGAAGTGGGCCGAGTACAAGGCCCTCAACGGCATCGCGCAGGATGACGACGTCGACCCCGATGGCTTCGCCGTCTGGGGCTTCGAGCAGCTGCTCCACCACCGCATCCCGCTCTACAAGGCGATTGCCGACAATTTCGGCTACACGGTCCGAATGCGTGACGTGCCAAACGTCCAGTCCGAGAAGGACTTCACCGCACTCGTCGCCACCGCCATCGAAAAGTAATTGCCATGCCCATCCGCGTTCCCAACGACCTTCCCGCCCGCCGCACGCTCGAATCCGAGGGCGTGATGGTGATGACGGAAGCCAGCGCCGCCCGCCAGGACATCCGCCCCCTGCGCATCGGCCTGCTCAACCTCATGCCCAACAAGATCAAGACCGAGACGCAGTTCGCGCGCCTCATCGGCGCCACACCGCTGCAGGTGGAGCTGAGCCTGGTCAAGATCACCTCTCACACCCCGAAGAACGCCGACCCTGAGCACATGCTCGCCTTCTATGCCAACTGGGAAGACGTGAAGCACGAGAAGTTCGACGGCTTCATCGTCACCGGCGCGCCCGTTGAACTGCTCGAGTTCAGCGACGTCAATTACTGGGACGAGCTGTCGCGCATCTATGACTGGACCCAGACCCACGTTCATTCCACCTTCAACATCTGCTGGGGTGCGCAAGCCGCACTCTGGCACTTCCACAAGGTGCCCAAGCATGCGCTGCCGAAGAAGCGCTTCGGCGTCTACACCCACCGCAACCTGAAGCCCAATTCGCCCTATCTCCGCGGCTTCTCGGACGACTTCTCGATCCCCGTCTCGCGCTGGACCGAAAACCACCGGGCCGACCTGCCCGCCGACAGGGGGCTCGAACTGCTGATGGAGTCGGACGAGGCCGGCCTCTGCCTCATCAACGATCCGGGCAAGCGCTCGCTCTACATGTTCAACCACATCGAGTACGACACCACCTCGCTGTCGGACGAATACTGGCGCGACCGCAACGCCGGGAAGCCGATCGACCTGCCGGTGAACTACTTCCCCAAGGACGATCCGGAGCAGCCGCCGGAGAACCGCTGGCGCAGCCACGCCCATCTCCTGTTCGGCAACTGGATCAACGAGGTCTACCAGACGACGCCGTTCGATCTGTCCAGGATCGGGGCTCGGTAAGGGCCCTCTTCCAACCAATCTCCGCGCTCCCGCCGGTGGCCACAGGACGGCAACGGGAGGGCCAGCCCCCGCGCCAGGGCCTGAAAAAGCAGATTCACAATGGCAATCTGCAACAAGCACGTCGAACCCGCGCGCACTTTGCAATCTAGGACTAACTTCCCGTTTTGCGATTTTTCTCAACCGCTTTCATTTCGTCAAGATGCCGGGCTAGCCTCGCGCCCTCTCAACTGCGGGATGACCCATGCCGGACCGCCAGCTCCTCCTCCTCCGCCATGCCAAGGCCGTGCTCGGCGAAGGCATGGACGACTTCGACCGCCCGCTGGCGCCGCGCGGCGAGCAGGCGGCCCAGGCCATCGGTCGCTACATGGCGACCAACGGCCTCGCGCCTGATCTCGTGCTCTGCTCTCCCGCCCGCCGCACCAGCCAGACCTGGGAGATCGCCGCGCGGGAACTGCCGCCCACGGAGGTCCACCTCGTCGAGGCGCTTTACGACTTCGGCGACGGCGAGGCACTGCTGCAGGTGATCCGCCAACAGGGCGGGTCGGCCAGGCGCCTGCTGCTGGTCACCCACAATCCGGCCACCCAGCACCTGGCACTGGCACTCGCCAGTTCCGGCAACCCGGTGCAGCGCCGCCAGATGCTGGAGAAATACCCGACGGCCGGCCTCGCGGTGCTCACCCACGCGGGCACCTGGCCGGACCTCGCCGAAGCGACCTGCCGCCTCGACGCCTTCATCCGCCCCCGGGACCTCGCCTGACGTTTCCCTTGCGTTGCGGGCGGAACCGCACCACTTATTGCGCCTGAAAGGGGTTTCAGAGATCGTCAGCTTCACGGATATCATCGATGGCACCCGCGTCGCCGCGGGCGGCCTGTCGGATTTTGCCACCGGCCTCGTCAATCCTTCGGTGCGCCTCGGCGTCACCGGCCTGTCGCGTGCCGGCAAGACGGTGTTCATCACCGCCCTCGTCAACGCGCTGCTCAAGGGTGGCCGCTTCCCCGCCTTCGAGGCGCTGAGCGGAGGCCGCATCACGCGCTGCTATCTCGAGCCGCAGCCCGACGACACGCTGCCACGCTTCGCCTTCGAGTCACACACCAAGGCCCTGTCGGGCGAGCATCGCCACTGGCCGGAGAGCACAAGCCGCATCAGCCAGCTGCGCATCACGGCGGAATACACGCCCCTGGGCCTCATCGCGCGCAACCTCGGCAGCGGCAAGCTCCACATCGACATCGTTGACTATCCCGGCGAATGGCTGCTCGACCTGCCGCTCATGCGCATGAGCTATGCCCAGTGGTCGGCGGCAACGGTGGCGGCCAGCCGCAGCTCGCCGCGCGCGCAATTCGCCGCCGACTGGCACGCCCTGCTCGCCACCCTCGATGCCGGAAAGCCCGCCGACGAGCAGGATGCCATCACCGCGGCGGAGGTCTTCACCGCCTATCTCGCGCGCTGCCGCAAGGACGACGTCTCGCTCTCCACCCTGCCGCCGGGCCGCTTCCTCATGCCGGGCGACTACACGGGCTCGCCACTCCTCGCCTTCGCGCCGCTCGACATTACTCCGGACACGGAGCTTGCCCGCGGCTCTCTCGGCGCGCTGATGGAGCGGCGCTACCAGGCCTATGTCTCCACCATCGTGAAACCCTTCTTCTATGGCCACTTCGCAAGGCTCGACCGGCAGATCGTGCTGGTCGATGCGCTCACTGCGCTCAATGCCGGTGCCTCCGCGGTGAAGGACCTGCAGCACGCGCTGGCCGACATTCTCGCCTGCTTCCGGCAGGGGCAGAACTCCATCCTCTCGAACCTCTTCGGCCGCCGCATCGACAAGGTGCTCTTCGCCGCCACCAAGGCCGATCTCCTGCACCACACCAGCCACGACCGGCTGGAGAACATCCTGAAGCTCATCGTCGAGCAGGCGATGACGCGGGCCGAATATTCCGGCGCGACGATCGACGTCGCGGCGCTGGCCGCGATCCGCGCCACCCGCGAAGCGAGTGTCCGGCAGAAGGGCGAGACGCTGGAATGCATCGTCGGCACGCCCTTGGCCGGTGAGACGGTGGGCGACACCACTTTCGACGGCAGCACGGAAGCCGCGATCTTCCCCGGCGACCTGCCGAAGGATGCGCAGAAGGCGCTGGACGGCTCGCTCGAAGGCAGCCTCAAGTTCGTGCGCTTTCGCCCGCCCCTGCCGAAGGACGGCACCTGGCCGGCGATCCGCCTCGACCGTGCCATGGACTTCCTGCTGGGAGACCGCTTCCAATGAGCGAGCCTCGCCAACCGCAGGCCTTCGTCTTCGATCGGCGGGAGCCGGAAGAGGAACCGCAGCGCAAGCCGCGCGCCATCACCGGCATTACCTTCGAGCCGGAGCTGGACGAGGGCGAGATGATCGTGATGCCGCCCGCTGTGGCGCGGCCCGCGCGGTTCCGCTGGGGAACATTGCTGGCCTCCGCGCTGTTCGTACTTGTCACCATGTGGGCCGGCCTCTCCATCTCGAAGCTGGTGGAGGATTTCTTCGCGCGCTCCGCCGTCCTCGGCTGGACGGCGCTGGGCGTGGCCGCCGTGGCCGCCCTCGCCGCCCTCGTCATCATCCTGCGGGAGATCTGGGCGCTGGCGCGGCTGCGCCGCATCGAGCACATCCAGGTCGATGCTGCCCATGCCATCAACACCGATGACGGTGCTGCCGCCAGGCGCGCGGTCGACAGCCTGAAGTCGCTCTATGCCGCGCGTCCGGATGCCCAGCTGGGCCTGCGCGAGATGAAGCAATATGAGGGCGACATCCTCGACGGGCGCGACCGCATTCGCCTTGCCGAGCGCCACCTCGTCGACTGGCGCGATGCCGAGGCGCACCGCATCATTGCCCATGCCGCGCGCCGCATCACCCTGCTCACCACGGTGGCGCCCACGGCGGCCCTCGACATCCTCTTCGTCGCCGCCCAGAACCTGCGCATGATGCGCGAGCTGGCAACCCTCTATGGTGGCCGTCCCTCGACGCTCTCGACGCTACGGCTGGCGCGCATGGTGCTGAGCCATCTGGCGCTCACCGGCGGCATCGCGCTCTCCGACAACCTCATCCAGCATGTCGTCGGCCGCGGCCTGCTCGGCAAGCTTTCGGCGCGCTTTGGCGAGGGCACGGTCAACGGCATCCTCACTGCCCGCGTCGGGCTCGCCGCGCGTGACGTCTGCCGCCCCATCCCGCAGGAAACATCCGCCAAGGACACGCTCGGCAGCCTGATGAAGGAACTCGTCTCCTCCGCCCCGCAGGAGAAGGCGGAATGAGGCTCCCTGTTGCCCTGCTCGTCCTCGCGGCCGTGGCGGGCCCCGCCACCGCCACCGAAAACCGTGGCACGCGCATCGCCATGGCGGTTGCCCTGCTCGACGTCACCGCCGAGCACTGCGAAGGCACGCTGAAGGTCGACGAGCAGGTAAAGACAAGGCTGCTCGAGCACTTCCACGAATATGACATCGCGGGGCTGGCCTCGCTGCTCTCGAGGCCGCTGAACAGCTTCTACGAGGACTTCACCTATGAGGCGAAGCAGGGCCGCGACGCCTTCTGCCGCAACGCCCCGGAGGAGGCGGCACGCACCGGCTACCCCGTGCTTCTGGCGAAGGGCGGCTGATGTTCCTCACCTTCTTCACCGCGTTGAAGACAAGCGGTGTTCCCGTCTCGCTCAAGGAATACCTCACCCTCATCGAGGCGCTGGAGAAGAACGTCGCGCAATACGACACGGAAGCGTTCTACTATCTCTCGCGCGCCGCACTGGTGAAGGACGAGCGCAACCTCGACCGTTTCGACCGCGTCTTCGGCCACGTCTTCAGGGGCCTCGCCAGCCCCGGCGATGCGCTCATGGCGGAAATCCCGGAAGAGTGGCTGAGGAAACTCGCCGAAAAGCACCTCACCGAGGACGAAAAGAAACTGGTGAAGGCCCTCGGCGGCCTCGACAGGATCCTTGAGGAGTTGAAGAAGCGACTCGAGGAACAAAAGGGCCGCCACCAGGGCGGCTCGAAATGGGTCGGCACCGCCGGCACCTCGCCTTTCGGCGCCCATGGCTACAATCCCGCAGGGGTCAGGATCGGGCAGGACAAGAACCGCAACAACGCCGCCGTCAAGGTCTGGGACAAGCGTGAGTTCAAGGACCTCGACGACACGGTGGAGCTCGGCACCCGCAACATCAAGGTGGCGCTGCGGCGGCTGCGCAAGTTCGCGCGCGAGGGTGCTGCGGAGGAACTCGACCTTCCCGACACCATCCGCGCCACCGCGCGCCAGGGCTGGCTCGACGTGAAACTGGTCCCGGAACGCCGCAACACGGTGAAGGTGCTGATCTTCTTCGACGTCGGCGGCTCCATGGATCCGCACATCCGCGTCTGCGAGGAGCTGTTCTCCGCTGCCCGCGCCGAGTTCAAGCACCTCGAATATTTCTACTTCCACAACTGCGTCTACGAGGGCGTGTGGAAGAACAACCGCCGCCGCAACGCCGAGCGCATCGACACCTGGACGCTGCTCCACACCTATCCGCACGACTACAAGGTGATCTTCGTCGGTGATGCGTCCATGTCGCCCTTCGAACTCACACATGAAGGCGGCTCGGTCGAGCACTGGAACGAGGAGCCCGGCCTCACCTGGCTCACCCGCCTTGCCGCAACCTATCCAAAGGCGGTGTGGCTCAACCCGTCGGCCGAGAAATACTGGGGCTACTCGCCCTCGATCAGCCTCGTGTCCCGCACCTTCGATGGCCGCATGTTCCCGCTGACACTCGACGGCATCGACCGCGCCATGCGCGAATTGGTGCGCTGAACAACCTCCCTTCGCATCCAGGATCATTTCGGTGGTGCCGCGACGGAATCGGCGCGCGCCGCCGTCTTGTCAGCATCGGATCACAATGGAGCATCACGATGCGCAATCGAACCAAGATTTTCCTCGGCCTCGGCGCCGCCACCATGCTGGCGCTCGGCGGCCTCGCAGGCCTGGCACAGGCCGACATGGACGGCGGCATGGATGGGGGCATGGGCGGCGGCCATTGCGGCATGGCCCGGCACCATCGCCTGACGCCGCATGGCATGATGGGGCAGCAGTTCATGGAGCGCTACGACGCCGACAAGGACGGCAAGGTCACCCAGGCCGAGATCGACAAGAACCGCCAGCAATGGCTTGCCGAAGCCGATGCCGACAAGAACGGCACGCTGTCGCTCGAGGAGTTCAAGGTGCTGTGGCTCAAGGGCCGCAACGAGATGATGGTGCGCGAATTCCAGTTCTTCGACCGTGACGGCAATGGCCAGGTGACGATCGAGGAATACCAGGGCCCGATGGCCGGCGTCGTGGCCCGTCGCGACCGCAACGATGACGGCTCGCTCGGCGCAGACGACCACCGGGGCCGCATGAAGGGCCACGGCATGGGTCACGGCATGGGACACGGCATGGGTCAGGGCATGGGTGAAGGTCAGGGCCAGGGTATGGGCAGGCGCCATGGCATGATGAGTGGTGGCAAAGCGCCCTGCATGCAGGATGAGGGTGATGCCGGGCAGCGCTCCGACGCGCCCGAAGCCGCGCCGGGCGGCGAACCCGCCACGCCCTGAACGCACTGCAGACCCGGGGCAACGCTCCGGGTCTTTCCTTTTTCCGTCATTCCCGCCATCAAGTGTCGATCGACGCGAAGGATGGACAGCGCAACGTGACGGATTTCACGCCCCTCGCCGGCCTGACCGGCGGCATTCTGATCGGCCTCTCGGCCGTGCTGCTGATGGCCGGCCTCGGCCGCATCGCCGGAATTTCCGGCATTTTCGGCTCGCTGCTGGGCCGCTGGCAGCCAGACAATGCCTGGCGGCTCATCTTCATCCTGGGCATGCTCGCCGGAACGGCGCTTGCCACGCTGCTCGGCGGATTCGATTCGGACAGCATGGCCTTCCCCGGCAATCCCCTCACCACCATGCTGGGCGGGCTGCTGGTCGGGCTCGGCACGGTGATGGGTGCTGGCTGCACCTCGGGCCATGGCATCTGCGGCCTCGCGCGGCTGTCGCTGCGCAGCATGGTGTCGACCGCGGTGTTCATGTTCTTCGCGGTCGCCACCGTCTTCATGATGCGCCACGTGATCGGGGGCTGAGCGATGGGCAAGCTCACAGCACTGCTTTCCGGCCTGCTCTTCGGCGCGGGCCTCGCCATTTCGGGCATGGTGAACCCGATGAAGGTGCAGAACTTCCTCGATCTCTTCGGCCGCTGGGACCCGACGCTGATCTTCGTGATGGGCGGCGCGCTGTCCGTCACCTATGCGGGCTACCGCCTGGTGCTGAATGCGCCGCGGCCACGCTTCGCGCCGGCCTTCATCGTGCCGGCCCTGCAGGGCATCGACGAGCGGCTGATCGGCGGCGCCGTGGTCTTCGGCCTCGGCTGGGGGCTCACGGGCTTCTGCCCAGGCCCCGCCATTGCATCCCTCGTCTTCGGCTACTGGCCGTCGATGCTGTTCGTCGCGGCCATGGCGGTGGGCATGCTGCTCGCGCGCTACCTCTTCCTCGGCACCGGCGAATCCCAGGCGGCCGATGGCTAGGCCTTCTTCACAGGGCAGGTGCTGACGCCGAGGACCGCGTAGAGCGGGCAATTGCCGATCAGCGCAGTCAGCAGCGGCACGAAGCCGATCCAGCCGATCCAGTTATACCCCGTGGCGGGCGCCAGCAGCGCATACCACAGCAGCGCCAGCCCGACGACGATGCGCAATCCGCGGTCGATGCCGCCCATGTTCTTCGTCATGTCAGTCTCCCTTGCACGGCGCGGCCATCCCGCACCCCACCACCACTGTATCAGAGTCGCCCGTAGTGCCGCATCAGTTCCATGAGGTCTCCCGCCGGCAGCGCCACGGCGGTGTTGCCGTCGCGCCCCGTCATGGTCTCGGCCATCAGCATGGCGTCGATCACCGCTTCCTCGGTCGCCTCCACCGTGGCCATGAACAGCTTGTCGATGTCGACATTGCCCAGCGCCGTCATCGTTGCAATGCCGCTGCGCTGCGCGAAGGCCTCGGCGTTCGCCGTCGAGAAGGCGAGGAAGATGTCGCCGGACGAGTTGTTGCCCACCGTGCCGGTGCGCGCGAGGCCCAGCGGCACGCGCCGCGCGAGGCGCTTCAGCTGGTGTGCCAGCAGCGGCGCGTCCGTTGCGACGATGGCGATCACCGAGCCCTGCTCCTTGCCGCGCAGCTTGCCGTCCAGAAGGTGCCGCCCCACCGGCACGCCGAGCACCGTGAAATCCTCGCGCCGCCCGAAGTTCGACTGCACGAAGACGCCGAGCGTGAAGCGCTGGCCGGCGATGTCCACAATGCGCGAGGCAGAGCCGTTGCCGGCCTTGAAGTCATAGGTCAGCATCCCCGTGCCGCCGCCCACGCTGCCCATGGCCACCGGGCCGGAGCGCGCACCGTCGAGCGCCTGCAGCGTGTGCTCCGCCGTCACATGGAATCCGTTGATGTCGTTCAGGTCGCCGTCATAGGTCTCGGCCGCGACGGGAAGCCCCCAGTCCTGCCCGGTGCCCACCCCGCGCCCGACGAGCCAGCGGATGGTCGCGTCGCGCGTCACCCCGCAGGAATGGGTGTTGGTGATGGTGATCGGCGTCTGCAGTTCGCCCGACTCCTCGATCCATACCACGCCCGTCATCTCGCCGTTGCCGTTGAGTGAGTAGTAGCCCGCCGCGCAGGGCACGTCGGCCCTGGCCCGCCCGCGCGGCAAGATGGCGGTGACGCCGGTGCGCACCGGGCCATGGCCCACCTTCAGCGCACCATCGCCGGAAATCAGCGTCACCTGCCCCACCTCGACGCCCGGCACATCGGTGATGGCGTTCCACTGTCCCGGTGTTCCCGGAAACGGCAGCCCCAGCTCCCGGCCACGCTTGCGCTCGCCCACGGCACTCTCCCTCGCACGGTCAAAATCCTGTCGAGCCTAGCAAATTCGCTTGCCGCGTCGAGGCCCAGCCTCTTAAGTCTCGCAGAATAAATGGAGTCTCCCTTGGCCGGACCAAAACACGCCCATAACCCTTGGTGGTCGATCGCATGTCCGCTGCTGGCGGTGGCGCTGGTCATCGCCTATTTCGCGGGTCTGGTGCCCAAGGACCAGCCGCTGGTCTTCGTGCTGGAGGCAGCGCTTCTGCTCGGCACGGTCTTCGCCGCCGTGCACCATGCGGAGCTGGTGGGCAACCGCGTGGGCGAACCCTTCGGGTCGATCATCCTTGCCGTCTCGGTCACCATCATCGAGGTCGGCCTCATCGTGGCGCTGATGCTGGCGGCGGACGACGGCGGCCCCACCATCGCGCGCGACACGGTCTATTCCGCCGTCATGCTGGTGCTCACCGGCCTCATCGGCCTCTGCCTGGTGGTCGGCGGCCACAAGCACCATGAGCAGACCATCAAGGTCACAGGCACCTCGTCCTACCTCGCCGTGCTCGGCACGCTCACAGTCTCGGCGCTGATCCTGCCGAACTTCACCACCACCACCGCCGGCCCCACCTACAGCGTCGCGCAGCTCACCGCCGTGGCTCTGGTCTCCATCATGCTCTACGCCGCCTTCATGTTCGTGCAGACGGTGCGCCACCGTGACTATTTCCTCGCCGCCGCGGACGATGCGCACGCCGAGGATTACGAAGCCCCGACGAACCGCCAGGCCGGAATCAGTCTCCTGTTCCTGCTGGTGGCGCTAGCCGGCGTCGTGCTGCTGGCCAAGATGCTGGCGCCCGCGCTCGACGATTTGATTGACCTCGCGGGCCTGCCGCAGGAATTCACCGGCGTCGTCATCGCGGCCCTCGTGCTGGCACCGGAGAGCATCGCCGCGGTGCGGGCGTCCCTCGCCAACCGGCCGCAGACCGCGATCAACCTCGCCCTCGGCTCGGCCCTGGCCTCGATCGCCCTCACCATTCCGGTGATCACCATCCTCGGCGCCCTCGACAACGTGCAGATCGTGCTCGGCGTTCCGCCTGCCAAGATCGTGCTCCTCTCGCTCGCGCTGTTCGTGAGCGCCATCACGCTGCTGCCCGGCCGCACCACGGTGCTGCAGGGCTTCGTGCACATCGGCCTGTTCATCATGTTCGTGGTCGTCGCCGCCGTTCCATGACGCGATTTGCGCTTCCCAACATGCCCGCCCTGCCCCACACTGCGCGGCGGGGGTAAGGAAACATGCCGTCCGAAGCTGCATTCTACTACAAGGAATTCCTGATCGTCCTGGGCGTGGCGGGGCTCATCGTGCCCCTGTTCCTCCGGATCGGCATCAGCTCGGTTCTGGCCTTCCTCATCATGGGCGTCCTGCTGTCGCCGGACATATTGGGCCATGCCGCGGCCTATCTGCCGGGCATCGACAAGATCGGCTTCTCCAGCCCCGAGAGCCTCGCCCACATGGCGGATCTCGGCGTCGTCTTCCTGCTGTTCCTGATCGGCATCGAACTCTCCTTCGAGCGCCTCAACACCATGCGCCGGCTGGTCTTCGGCCTGGGCGGCCTGCAGGTGGTGCTGAGCCTTGCGGCGGTCGCGGCGGCGGCCCTGCTGATGGGGTTCGACATGCGCACGGCCCTCGTTGCCGGCGCCGCGCTGTCGCTTTCCTCCACCGCCATCGTGGTGCAGATCCTGTCCGACTCGAAGCGGCTCGGCTCGCAGACGGGCAGGCTCAGCTTCGCCATCCTGCTGATGCAGGACCTCGCGGTCATCCCCTTCCTGCTGCTGCTGCCCATCCTCGGCCAGCGCAGCGAGGGCAACGTCGCCGTAAGCCTGCTGCTGGCGCTGCTGCAGGCCGGGGTTGCCATCCTCATCATCATCGGCGTCGGGCGCTACCTGCTGCGCCCGCTGCTCAGGCTGGTGGCGCGCACCGGCAGCTCCGACCTGTTCATGGCGGCAACGCTGCTCATCGCCGTCGGCGCCGCCGCGGCGGCGAGCCTCGCCGGCCTCTCGATGACGCTCGGCGCCTTCATCGCCGGGCTGATGCTGGCCGAGACCGAATACCGCCGCGCCATCGAGGCGGTGATCGAGCCCTTCAAGGGCCTGCTCCTCGGCACCTTCTTCCTGGTGATCGGCCTCAAGCTGGATCTCGACACGCTCTTCGCCAATCCGTTCTACACGCTCGGCGTGGCGGCGGGCGTGATCCTCATCAAGGGCGTCATCGTCTACCTGCTGGCGCGGCTGTTCCGCGTCAACCGCGGTGCCTCGCTCGAGTCGGCCATGCTGCTCGGCCCCTGCGGCGAGTTCGGCTTCGTCATCGCCGGCACCGCGCTGGCCTATGGCCTCATCGATGATCCGACCACCCGCAACATCATGCTGCTGGTGACCCTGACCATGATCGCCCTTCTGCTGCTGGCGAAATTCGGCGCATGGTTCACCCGCTCGCTGCGCCATCGCGCAGCGGCCGCGGCCGTCAACACGGTCCTGCCGGAGGATAACCAGTCGCGCGTCATCATCGCCGGCTATGGCCGCGTCGGCCACCTGGTCGCCTCCATGCTGGCCGAGCACAAGATCCCCTGCCTCGCGGTCGATGCCGATGCCGAGCTCGTGTCGCGCGAGAACAAGGACGGCGGCAACGTCTATTACGGCGATGCCACCAACCCGGAGTTCCTGAAGCGCTGCGGCTTGATGGAGGCCAAGGCCCTCGCCGTCACCATGGACAATCCGGTGCGGGTGGACGAGGTGGTGCGCGTTGCCCGCACGCTGCGCAGCGACCTCAAGATCATTGCCCGCGCGCGTGACGAACGCCACGCGCAGCGCCTTTATGGCTGGGGCGTGACCGAAGCCGTGCCGGAGACCATCGAGTCGAGCCTGCAGCTGGGCGAAGCATTGCTGGTGGAAACGGGCGTGCCCATGGGCCTCGCCATCGCCTCGGTGCACGAGCGCCGTGATGGCTTCCGCAAGCTGCTGGGCCGGCCGAACCGCAAGGAGGAGCTGGAACTGTCGAAGAAGCGCCTCAGACGCGAGAAGTCGGCAGGATAGGAATATCCTGCCGAGGGCAAAAGCCAAATTGTGGAGCATACCTCTTCCTAGCACAGCGAGCGCGCGCTGCCAAGGACTAAAATCTGATTTCAGGAATAAAAAATTTAAGTGCCCGTCACCCTCGCTGTCACCTTGGCACGGCTTGACCAGGGCATCCTGCTCCGCCGCCCGACGAGGGATTGCCGGGTCAGGCCCCGCGCGGGTGAAAGACGAGGCATGCAAAAATGGCCGGGACAGGCACGGCCATGATGCGTGTGAAGGCTGCACCCGAAGCCTTACGAAACGCCCAGCTTCTTCTGCAGGTTCGAGCTCGACGTCGTGTACTGGAACATCAGCCGCTCGCCGGGGTTCTTCAGCTTGAACACCTTCTGCGCCATCAGCGCCGCCTCGTGGAAGCCCGACAGGATCAGCTTCAGCTTGCCGGGATAGGTGTTGATGTCGCCGATGGCGAAGATGCCCTCGACCGAGGTCTCGAATTTCTCCGTGTCGACGGGAATGAGGTTTTCATGCAGGTTGAGGCCCCACTCTGCGACGGGGCCGAGCTTCATGGTGAGGCCGAAGAACGGCAACATCGCATTGCAGGCGACCTCGAAGCTCTGCCCGTCATTGCCCTTCACGGTGGCCGCGGAGAGCACGCCGCCGTCGCCCTTGAGGCCCGTCACCTGGCCGAGCTTGAAGGACATCTTCCCGGCCTCCACCAGCTCGCGCATCTTCTTCACGGAATCGGGCGCGGCGCGGAACTCGTCGCGGCGGTGGAGCAGCGTCAGGCTCTTCGCGATCGGCTGCAGGTTGATCGTCCAGTCGAGCGCGGAGTCACCGCCGCCGACGATCAGCACGTCCTTGCCGCGCAGCGCTTCCATCTTCTTCACCGAGTAGAAGACCGAGGCATTCTCATAGGCCTCGATGCCCGGGATCGGCGGCTTCTTGGGCTGGAAGGACCCGCCACCCGCCGCGATCACCACCACCTTGGACCGGAACCGGAGGCCGCCGTCGGTCTCGACCTCGAAGTCGGCATCGCCGCGCTTCGTCACGCCGGTGACCATGTGGTTGAAGTGGAACTCCGGGTGGAACGGCTTGATCTGCTCCAGCAGCCGCGTGGTGAGTTCCGCACCCGTCACCACGGGAAGGGCGGGAATGTCATAGATCGGCTTCTCGGGATAGAGCTCGGCGCACTGGCCGCCCGGCCGGTCGAGGATGTCGATCACGTGGCAGCGGATGTCGAGCAGGCCCAGCTCGAATACGGCGAAGAGTCCGCAGGGCCCGGCACCGATGATGACGGCATCCGTCGTGATCACATCCGGCATGGGCCTCGCCCCTTCTGGTTAGAACTGCTTTTCGGGAACTTTCACCCGCAGGCCGTCGAGGGCGTCGGAAACCTTGATCTGGCAGGACAGTCGGGAATTGTCGCGGACGTCGAAGGCGAAATCCAGCATGTCCTCTTCCATCGGGTTGCGCGCGCCCACCTTCTCCACCCAGTCGGGCTCGATGTAGACATGGCAGGTGGCGCAGGCGCAGGCGCCGCCGCAGTCGGCGTCGATGCCGGGCACCATGTTCTTGACGGCCGTTTCCATGACCGACATGCCGGGGAGGCCGTCGACCGTCTGTTCGGTGCCGTTGTGCTGGATGAAGGTGATCTTGGCCATGATGTATCCGCAAGAAAGGCGTTCGTTTTTTCGAACGGGTATCTAGGGGATCATCCCGGCAAACACAACTCCGGGCGCGTCAGGTCACGGCATGGCATAGGCGGTCCGCGCCGCCTCGCGGAATTCCGCCGCCGCCGCCTTGAGGCCCTGGAGGCGCAGTAACCTCACGTCGGCGTCGCCCGGAAAGGCCATTACTTCGAGGCAGGCGGCCAGGTTATGCAACTTCTGCGCACCCACTGCCATGCAGGACCCCTTCAGCGTGTGCGCCGCAAACTTCCAGTCGTTGGCCGTCGCCGCCTCGTCCAGAAGCCGCAGCGTGGCTGGCAGCTGGGCCAGGAAAAGCCCCAGAACTTCTGCCGCAAGCCTTTGATCATGCATGGTATTGTGCTCAAGACCGAGGCGGTCGAACACGGCGCTGTCGGTCTCCGGCTTCAGCTTGTAACTGCCCATTGATCCAAACTCCCACACACCCCGGACTTCAGCCTACGATACAAGCCTGAGCAGATGGTAAAGGGGCGCCCAGCACCCGCATTTTCCACAAATTTTTCAATGCTCCCACGGGCTTTAACCAAATTTTAAATATTCACACCCGGCTGGCCGATGGCGGGTTCAACCGGTGCTCCCGATGGGCTATGGTAAAGGTTGCGAAGCCGCGTCCGGATGAGACCAGCCTGCGCACCGGTCACAAAAATGCCGGGCGCGGGCAACATCGGATGCGGCCCGGGGCAACGCGGTCCTCAACCGGGGCTGCAAGTTCGTAATTGTGCGGGAATTGACACATGGCCAACACCACCGACACGCGCCGTTCTGACCGTCGCCAGGCCGAGGCAGACGCAACACGGCGCGACACGCCAAGGCTGTCCGGTGATACGGTCAAGGGCCGTCCCGCCAACGAGAACGACCCCGCCACCGCCATGCTGCTGGCCAAGATGCGCCGTCGCCCGTCGTTCACGCCCTATGCCCTGGTTGCCGTCATCCTCACGGCGCTGTGGGCAGGCGGCTGGTTCTTCGTCAACTCCGGCGCGCTCGGCAGCGACACGCCCGCCGCCTCCGTGCTGCAGGCGCTGGCCCTGCTGCTGGTGCCTGTTTCCGTGATCTGGCTCGGTGCCTTCATCCTGTGGCGCGCCGCCGACATGCGCCAGGTGTCGGAAGCCCTGTTCCAGTCCGCGATGCGCCTCATCCGCCCGCAGGACATCGCCACCGAGGGCCTCACCTCCATCGCCCAGGCCGTTCGCTCCGAGGTCGATCTCCTCGTCGGCGGCGTCGAACATGCCGTCCAGCGCGCCGCGGTTCTGGAGGAAATCGTCCACAAGGAAATCGCCGCCATCGAGCGTGCCTTCGGCGGCAACGAGGAGCGCATCCGCAACCTCGTCGCCGGCATCGAGAATCAGCGCTCGGCGCTGCACCAGGCGGCCCTGCTGATCTCGAACGACACCAACCCGCTGATCACAAGGCTCGAGAACAACACCAAGAACCTCGACGGCATCATGATGGCCGCACAGGACACGCTCGGCCGCCTTGAAGGCGGCTTGCGCGATATCTCGGGCTCGGTCCTCTCCGCCATGGAAGACATGGCCGACCGCGCCAGTGCCGCTGGCTCCGAGGTCAGCATGCAGACGGCCCACATGGAGGACGTCTCGACCCAGATGATCGGCCAGCTGCGTGACTTCTCGCAGCAGGTGGGCTCGCATATCGACCAGATGAAGATGGCCTATTCGGCCCTGAATTCCGAGACGGTGGACTTCAGCCGCACCGTGCAGGACATGGAATCGAACATGACGGGCCTCGTCCGCAATGCGGTCGATTCGCTCGCCGCGGTGCACGAGGACATCTCGCGCGTCATCGAGCGTTCGAGCGTCGCCTCCGCCGACCAGATCCGCCAGCAGGTGGCCGAACTCGCCGACGTGGTGCAGACCACGGGCAGCAACCTCGGCTTCCACCTCAAGACCATCGCCGACGATGTCACCGGCAGCCTCGAGCGCGTCAGCGTCGACACCTCGAACCTGCTCGAGCAGAGCCGCAGCATGGTCACGCAGGGCATGCAGGGGATGGCCTCGGACTATATCGAGCGCGTGGCGCAGTCGCGTGCCGAGCTCATCACCTATCTCGACCAGTCGGCGGCGGGCGTCGCCGCGGCCGTCGACGAGGCCACCGACACCGTTGCGGGCCGCCTCAACGCGGCGGGAACCCAGTTCCTCACCAGCCTCGACCAGACCTCCAGCACGCTGCTCGAGGAGCTTGGCTCGATGAGCACCGGCGTCTCCGGCCGCATCGAGCAGACGACCGGCCGCCTGATCGACGAGATCGGCAACCGCGCCGACACCATCATCACGAGGCTCGACGATTCGGCGGGCGGCGTCTTCGCCCGCCTCGACGAGCAGGCCGGCCTGATCTCGACCCGCGTCGAGGAAACCGCCACCCGCCTCCTCTACACGATCGAGGACCGCACCGCGGCCGCCGCCGCGCGCGTCGGCGAAGCCTCGAACCAGGTGCTGGCGGCTCTCGACCAGCAGAACATCGACTCGGCCGAGCGCGTCTCCGAATCCGCAGCGCGCGTCGAGCTGGCGATTGCGCGGGCCACCGACGAATTCACCTCGCGCATCGGCGCCTCGCAGGGCGACATCGTGGCCCGTGTGGATGATGCCGTGTCGGCCGCGCTGGCACGCCTCGAGGATACGTCCGGCGAACTCCGCGCCCTGCTCAGCCAGACGAATGCCGACGTGCTGGGCCAGCTCGACAGCCGCACCCGCGACATGCTGGACCAGCTCGACGCGGTGCTCGGCACGGCGAACACGCGCCTTACCGATGCCGCCGAGACGTTCCACGGCGTCATCAGCCAGACCAGCGACCGGCTGGAGGATCGCATCGGCGTCTCGGGCGAGGCGCTCAACGCGCTCATGGCCACTGCCGTCGAAACCGCGCGCTCGCGCATCGACGAGGCCTCGGGCCTGTTCCACGACATCGTGCAGCAGGTGACGGGCAACCTCGAGCAGCGCCTCGGCACCTCCACCACGCTGATCGAGGACCAGGTGTCGCGCGCCATCGCCGCCGCCTCGGGCCGCCTCGACGACACCACCCGCATGTTCCAGCAGCTGATCGGCGGCGCATCGGAGGAAATCGAGCGCCGTGTCGACGGCGCCGCCGAGCGCTTCTACGGCCAGATCGAGACATCGGTCAGTTCTGCCACCGGCTCCCTCGACCAGGCGAACAAGACCTTCCAGGACGTCATCACGGGCACCGCCGGCGCCGTGGTGAGCCAGATCGGAACCGCCACGCGCGAGATCATCGGCTCTGTCGAGACCACCGTGACCGAGGCCTTCAGCCGCTTCGAGAACTCCGCCACCTCCTTCCAGTCGCTCATCGCCGGCTCGGCGGACGACCTCGAACAGAAGGTCGATGGCGCGGCGGAACGGCTCTACGTCCGCATCGCCGAGACGGCCGAGCAGGTCGCGAGCCAGATCGACGACGTCAACGAGCGCGTCAACAGCCGCCTCGGCGAGACCTCCAGCACCGCCACGTCGCGCATCGAGACCGTGGCCCGCGGCATCAACGACCTGATGGCCCAGACCAGCACCACCGTCGCGGCTCACCTCAAGGACACCGCCGAGATCGTCAACCGCGAGATGGCCGAATCCGGCGTGGCGCTGGCCGAGCGCATCGAGAACTCCGGCGGCCAGGTGACGGACAAGCTGATCACCGTGTCGGACAGCTTCACCCACAACCTGGCGCGGGCCCGCGAGGACCTGCTGACCATGATCACCACCTCGTCTGAGGATGTCACCAGGCGCCTCGCCGACACCACGATGCAGCTCTATTCGAAGCTCGACGGCACCACGAGCTCGATGACTGGCCAGCTGGAGCAGACGGCGACCAAGCTCTACACCCGCCTCGACCAGGTGTCGGCCCATATGTCGGGCGAGCTCGAGCAGACGGCGCAGCGCATCACCGACTATATCTCGACCTCCGCCGGCGACGCCGTCACCAAGGTGGCCTCGGTCACCGACCGCCTCACCACGCAGCTCGACAACTCGTCGCAGCAGCTGGGCCAGCTGATCGACCACACGTCGGAGCGCCTCGGCAGCCAGCTCGACCAGGCGGCGGCCGACATGTCGGCGCTCTTCGGCAACTCGACCGAGACGCTTACCACGAGGCTCGACGAGACCTTCTCGAACCTGTCGGAGATCTTCACCACCAACACCGAGATGCTCAACAGCCAGCTGGCGGAAACCTCGCTCAAGCTGTCGGACGTCTTCACGACGAACACCGAGATGCTGAACGGCCAGCTCGAGACCACGTCACTGAAGCTCTCCGACCTCTTCACCACCAATACCGGCAAGATCAGCGACGAGCTCGGCGAAACCTCGAACCGCCTCTCCAACATGTTCTCGGTCAATGCCGAGCGCCTCAGCGAGACGCTGGACAATACCTGGAACAGCTTCTCGAGCCTGTTCAACGACAAGACCGAGGCCCTTACCGAGCAGCTGGACCGCACCTCGGCCGATCTCAACGAACTGTTCATCGCCAACACCCGCATGATGGCGCAGCAGATCGACAAGACGGCGACCGAGATGACCGACAGCTTCTCGGAAACCGCGGTGCGCGTCACCCAGCAGGTGAGCGACGTCAACCGCGTGATGGCCCAGCGGCTCAGCGATGCCTCCTCCGAGGTCACCTCGCAGCTCGATACGGCCGGCACCTCGATGCTGGCCCGGATCGAGAAGACGGCAGAACTGCTGCGCGAGCGCTTCGACAACTCGACGGGCATGATGGAGCGCGTCACCGACGAGCTCAACACCAAGCTCGACGGCACGGGACTGCGCTTCGCCGACATCCTTGACCAGGCCTCAGGCGCGATCCTCGCCGATCTCGGCAAGGCGGGCCAGACGCTGTCGCAGGAACTCCGCACCAGGACAGAGGAGATCTCGAGCCGCATTCACGAAGACTCGAGCCTGCTCTCGGCCCGTGTCGAGCAGGCCGCACGCGACCTCGAAGAGGTCTCGGTCAGCACCGCCGCCAAGCTCGAGGACGCGAACCGCAAGTTCGCCAAGCATGTCGAGACAGCGACAAGCTTCCTCGCCGACCAGCTGGCGAGTGCAGCAAGCACCATGGACGAGCGGCTCGAGACCGTCGCGGGCGACCTCACCGGCCGCCTCGAGGGCACCTCCACCCGCGTGTCCGAACGCCTCGACGACGCCACCATGCTGGTGCAGCGTTCGATCGAGCGCTTCAACGGCGAGATGGAACGCGTGCTCGCCGACCGCAAGCAGGCGCTCGAAAGCCTGGTGGCCGATGCCGCCACCCATGCCACCGAGATCGACAAGGTCATGGGCGGCTACATGAACCTGATCGAGGGTTCGCTCGCCGACTCGGAAGCGAAGGCACGCGAGATCAGCCGCATCGTGGCCGAGCAGTCGGCCCTTGCCACGCGCAATCTCGAGAAGGAGATCGAGCGGCTGGAGGAAACCTCCGGCGGCCAGATCACCCAGGCCGTGCGCGTGCTGCGCGACCAGCACGAACGCGCCATGGCGGCCATGAACGAGATGCTGTCGTCGACTGCCACGGACTTCCAGCAGACCGCGCAGGACATGCGCCTCACCGCCCAGCAGGTGGTGAAGGACATCGACTCGGCGCGCGGCGACCTGCTGCGGGCCCTGACCGAGCTTCCCGAGGAGACCCGCTCCAACGCCGATGCGATGCGCCGCGTGGTGGCCGACCAGATCGGCGCCCTGGCGGCCCTTGCCGACGTGGTGAAGCGCCAGGCCGGCGCGCTCGATGTCTCGGGGCCTGGCGTGTCGGGCGGCCGCGGCAAGCCGACGAAGAACTGACGCGGCGCCTGCCCACGCCATGCGCCTGCTGATTGCCGAGGAACGCTGGCCCATCGCCGGCAGCTTCACCATCTCGCGCGGCAGCAAGACCGAAGCGCATGTGGTGACGGTCACGCTGGAGGATGAAGGCGTCACCGGCCGCGGCGAGTGCGTTCCCTACCCGCGCTATGCCGAGACCGTGCCCCAGGTGATGGCCGCACTCGAGGCGGCACGGGGCCGCATCGAGGCCGGCATCGGCCGCCACGATGTGGCGTCCCTCCTCGCGCCCCATGCGGCCCGCAACGCGCTCGACTGCGCCCTGTGGGACCTTGCAGCCAAGAAGGCCGGCAAGCCTGCCTGGCAGCTCGCGGGGCTGCCCGAACCCAGGCCCGCGGTCACGGCCTATACGCTGAGCCTCGACACGCCGGAGGCCATGGGCGAGGCTGCGGCCAAGGCGGCGGACCGCCCGCTCCTCAAGCTGAAGCTCGGCCGCGAGGGCGATGCCGCGCGGCTGACGCACATTCGCCGCAACGCGCCGGCGAGCCGCCTCATCGTCGATGCCAATGAAGGCTGGACGCCGGACAACCTCGGCCAGATGCTTGCCGCCTGCGCCGATGCGGGCGTCGAACTCGTCGAGCAGCCCCTGCCTGCCGAAAATGACGAGGCGCTGCGGAACATGCCCCGCGCCGTCACCGTCTGCGCCGATGAATCGGCCCATGGTCTGCACACGCTCGACCAGCTCATCGGCAAGTATGACGCGATCAACATCAAGCTCGACAAGACCGGCGGCCTGACGCCGGCCATCGCGCTGGCCCGCGCCGCGCGCGAGCGTGATCTCGGCATCATGGTGGGCTGCATGCTGGCGACCTCGCTCGCCATGGCCCCGGCCTTCCTGCTCTCACCCTTCGCCGAGGTGATCGACCTCGACGGCCCGCTGCTGCTGAAAGAGGACCGCTCACCCGCGATCCGCTTCGACGGCAGCCTCATGAATCCGCCGCCGCCAGACCTCTGGGGCTGATCGCCGCGAGCAGCAGGGACAAGGCGCAGGCCAATCCCGCGA
Source organism: uncultured Aestuariivirga sp. (assembly GCA_964474665.1). Taxonomy (GTDB): domain Bacteria; phylum Pseudomonadota; class Alphaproteobacteria; order Rhizobiales; family Aestuariivirgaceae; genus Aestuariivirga. Next base: position 37,939 of record CAYYTH010000007.1, on the reverse strand, counting down.
TCGCCGCCATGACCAGGAAGGCGCTGCCGCCCAGCCCCTCATAGAGCGCGCCGGAGGCCCACATGGTGCCCGACATCAGCACGCCGCTCGCGAGCACCGAGTAGAGACCCTGCGCCGTGTTGCGCATCGAGGCCGGAACGCGCTCGCGGATATAGTGCATGGTGCCCAGATGCGTGAGGCCGAAGGACCCCGCATGCAGCGTCTGCACCAGGAACAGGATGCCGAGCGGCGGCGCCAGTGCCGTCACCACCCAGCGCAGCGTGGCGAGGCCGGTGCCCAGTATGATGAGCCGCACCGAGCCGAACGCCCTGTAGAAGCGGTTGGAGAAGGCGAACATCAGCACCTCCGCCATCACGCTCGCCGCCCACAGGAGGCCGATCACGAATTTCGAAAGCCCGAGCGACTCGAAGTAGACCGAGCCGAAGGCATAAAGGAAGCCGTGGCTGGCCTGCCCGAGGCCCGCCGCCAGCATGAAGACGATGAAGCTGCCGGCACTGACCAGCGCCACGAAAGAGGCAAGCCGGATGGGCTCCGCCTTCACCGCGCTGCGCACCGCCTTGTCGGCGGGCAGCAGCAGCGTCACCAGCGCGCCCACCGCCTGGGCGCAGGCGATCAGCAGGATCACGAAGCTCACCGGTATGAATTCCAGCAGCGCGCCGGCCCCGAGGCTTCCGGCAAGGAAGCTGAGCGACGCCCACAGCCGGATGCGGCCATAGTCGAGGCCGTAATGGGCGCTTCCCTCCACCGCCAGCGTTTCGGTCAGCGGCACGATGGGGGCGAGCAGTGCCGCGGTCAGCATGCCGGTGACGAGGATCGGCCAGAAGCCAGTCATGGCGCCCAGCAGGGCATAGGCCGCGGTCGAACCGAAGGCGCAGGCGATGATCACCGCGCGGCGGCGCTGTGTGAGGTCGGCGATGAAGGTGCCGAGCGGAATGCCCAGGATGCGCACCGCCATCATCAGCGCCACGACCAGTGCAACCTGGGAGTCCGGAAGCCCCCGGTCCTTCAGCCACAGCGGCAGGAACGGCAGCTGGATGCCGCTGCCGAGGAAGAGCACGGCATTGAACAGCGAAAGCCTGAGGGTGAAACTGCGGGCGGGCATGGGTCGGGCGGGTCTCGGGTTAACCGCGTCTAAACCAAAGATTCACCACTCGCCATGATTATGGCCGGCAGTGGTGCCCTGCGGCTGGCGCAGGGGATGGGGCCAGCGCGCCCCGGTGAGTGGAGTTGCGTATGCCGCCCAGAGAACTGCCGCCCCGTGCGAGGCCGGCCGGTCTTCAGCCCGAGGACTTCGAGGCCATCCATGAGGCCGTGATGGAAACCCCGCGCGGCCGCTGGTTCCTCGACGAGTTCTCGACCCGGCTCCGCCGGGCCGAGACATCGCGCCTCCAGGACAGCATGCGCCGGCTCGAAACCGCCATGGCGGCCAACCACGACGAGGTCATGTCCCGCCTGGCCGGCGTGCTGGCGAACGGCGACAGCGAGGAGCCCGCCCCCTTGCGCACCGAACCCGACGCGCGCCTCGCCCCCCGCCACATGAAGTATTTCCGCGCCGACGAAGACATCTTCGAGCCTGCCCCCGAGGCCAGCATCGCCGCCGTGCCGCGCCTGCTCGACATGCTGCCGCCGGAGGACCCCGCACCCGCACCGCGCCGCCGCATCATCCTCACCCGCCACAAGCCCGGCGAGCCCTTCGACGTGCCGCTGGCGGACGAGCTTCCGAAAGCCTCCTGAGGCGTCAGATCTCGCGGTTCAGGATGCGCGCATAAAGGCCCGGATCGCAATTGCCGCCGGAGGCGATGACGCCGATCGCCTTGCCCTTCGTCGCGATCCTGCCCGACAGCACGGCCGCCAGCGCCACGGCGCCGCCGGGCTCCAGCACCAGCTTCAGCACCTCGAAGGCGAAGCGCACTGCCCCCGCCGCTTCAGCATCGGTAACGGTCAGGCCCTCGCCCAGCAGGCGCTGGTTGACGGCGAAGGTCATCTCGCCCGGCGAGACTGACATCAGCGCATCGCAGATCGAGCCGGACGGATTGGGGTTCCTCTCGATCCTGCCGCTCTTCAGCGAGCGGGCGTAGTCATCGAAGCCGGCAGGCTCCACCGAGTGGACCTTCGCCGCGGGCTGCAGTTCTTCCATCGCCAGCGCCACGCCAGCCGTCAGCCCGCCGCCCGAGCAGCAGACCAGCACGTCATCGAGGCGAATGCCGCGCTCATTGGCCTCGGTCGCGAGTTCCAGCCCCGCCGTTCCCTGCCCGGCGATGATGTCGGGATGCTCGAAGGGCGGCACCATCACGGCATGGCGCTCCTTCATGTAGCGCTCGGCGATCGCCTCGCGTGACTGTGTCGCGCGGTCATAGGTGACGACCTCCGCGCCATAGGATTTCGTGTTCTCCTGCTTGATCAGCGGCGTATCCGCCGGCATCACGATCAGCGCCGGCAGGCCCTTGATCGCGGCCGCGGCGGCCACACCCTGCGCATGGTTGCCCGAGGAATAGGCGACGACACCGCCCCTGGCCTTCTTCGCATCGAGCTTCGAGATCATGTTCCAGGCGCCGCGGAACTTGAACGATCCCGTCCGCTGCAGGCACTCCGCCTTGATCAGGATGCGCCCGCCGGTCAGCGCATTGAGCTTCGGGGATTCGATCACGGGTGTCCTGACGGCAAATCCCTCGATCCGCCGCGCCGCTTTCTCGATGTCCTTGAACTCCGGCAGCATGTGACCCCGCATATGTCCCTTTGCGGCGGAGCATAGCCGAGGCCGGGGCGGATTTGCTAGAAGCGGTTGGAAACCCTGGGAGATGACATGACCCGCGACCCCCGCTACGACATCCTCTTCGAGCCCGTCCGCATCGGCCCCGTCACGGCGCGTAACCGCTTTTACCAGGTGCCGCACTGCAACGGCATGGGCTATCGCGATGCCTCGGCGCTGGCCGCCATGCGCGGCATGAAGGCGGAAGGCGGCTGGGCCGTGGTCTGCACCGAGATGGTGGAAATCCACCACACGGCGGATGTCTCTCCCTATGTCGAGCTCCGCCTCTGGTCGGACCATGACATTCCCATGCTGGCCCGCATCGCCGAGAAGGTGCACGCGCATGGCTCGCTGGCCGGAATCGAGCTGTGCCATTCGGGCTACACGGCGAACAATCTCTGGACCCGCGAAGTGCCCATGGCGGCAAGCCCCATGCCCACGGCAAGCTATTTCAACGACCCCATCCAGGCCCGCGGCATGGACAAGGAAGACATCCGGAATCTGCGCCGCGCGCATCGCAAGGCGGCGCTGCGCTCGAAGCAGGCGGGCTTCGACCTCGTCTATGTCTATGCCGGGCACGGCCTCGGCATCTTCCAGCACTTCCTGTCCCGTGCCACCAATTTCCGCACCGATGAATATGGTGGCTCGCTGGAGAACCGCGCGCGCCTCCTGCGTGAGGTGATCGAGGACACCAAGGACGCGGTGGGCGACACCTGTGCGGTTCCGGTGCGCATCGCGATGAGCGAGTTCATCGGTGCAGCCGGGCTTGAACCGGCCGAGGTCGAGGACGCCATTGCCATGATGGCGGAACTCCCCGACCTGTGGGACCTGTCGCTCTCCGACTGGTCGAAGGACTCCCAGACCTCGCGCTTCGCCGAGGAAGGTTTCCAGGAACCCTATATCAAGGGCGTGAAGAAGCTCACGACGAAGCCCGTGGTGGGCGTCGGCCGCTACACCTCGCCAGACACCATGGTGCGGGTCATCAAGCAGGGCATCATGGACATGATCGGCGCCGCGCGGCCCTCGATCGCCGACCCTTTCCTGCCCAACAAGATCCGCGACGGACGGCTCGAGGACATCCGCGAGTGCATCGGCTGCAACGTCTGCGTCACCCATGATTATACGATGACGCCGCTTCGCTGCACCCAGAACCCCTCGATGGGCGAGGAATGGCGCCGCGGCTGGCACCCGGAGGTGATCCGCCCGAAGGAGGACGACAGGCACATACTCGTCGTCGGTGCGGGTCCCGCGGGCCTCGAGGCGGCGCGTGCGCTGGGCCAGCGCGGCTACCAGGTGACGCTCGCCGACCGGGCCTCGCAGGCCGGCGGCCGCGTGACGCGCGAGAGCAGGCTGCCGGGCCTCGCCGCCTGGGCCCGCGTGCGCGACTGGCGCCTGCTGCAGCTCGCCAAGCTGCCGAACGTCGCCATGTATCTCGAAAGCGAGATGACGCCGGAGACGGTGATCGAAGTCGGTGCCGATCACATTCTCGTCACCACGGGCTCGGAATGGTTGCGCGACCTGACCGGCCGCCACACCGTCGTGCCGTTCCACCACCCGGAAGCGGCGGACGTGCTCACCCCCGATGATCTCATGGCGGGCCGCCGCCCGAAGGCCAGGGACGTGGTGATCTTCGATGACGACCATTACTACATGGGCGGGGTCTGCGCCGAGCTGCTGGCGCGCGATGGCCACCAGGTCACCCTCGTCACGCCCGCCGCCGTCGCTTCGTCCTTCACCAAGGCCTCGCTCGAGCAGAAGGCCATCCAGGCCCGCTTGCTGAAGCACGGCGTCAAGATCATCGCCAACCAGGCCGTGGTGGCCATCGCCGAAGGTCATGTGACGCTGGAATGCACCTATACCGGCGAGACATCGCCTCTCGCTGCCGGGTCGGTGGTGCTGGTCACGGCGCGGCGCCCGGTGGACGGCCTGTGGCAGGCGCTCGCCGCGGCGGGTGTTCCCGCAAGCCGCGCCGGCGACTGCTATGGCCCCGGCACGATTGCCGCGGCGGTTCACGCGGGCCGGCGCTTCGCCGAGGAATTCGGCAAGCCCGAGATCGATTTCCTCGAGATTCCCTTCAAGCGGGAGGTGACGGCGCTGAGTTGACCAGAAGCTGCCGCATTCCTGCCGAACAAGCGCTCTAGACATTCCGCGCTTAAGCCGCCATTTACCCAGCGCGGCCAGAGTAAAAACGCTTAGTTCAAGGGGATCCATCCGTGTTGTCGCGTCGCGCCTTCAATCGCAGCCTTCTCGCCATGGGCAGTCTTCTGGCCATGGGAGCAGCCGCCTTCGCGGAGGAGCAGACCTTCACGAGTTCCCTCTCGTCGCCCGAGCCCGCGCAGGCTGCACCTGCCAAGAAAGCCAAGGCCGGCGGACTCGCCACCCAGACGGAAATTGTCGCGGGCCAGGACCAGGTGCCGATGATCGGCCTCAACGCGCTCTCCGCCATGGAAGGCGCCATCGCGATGTACGAGGAGATCGTCGCCGGCGGCGGCTGGGAAGAGCTTGCGCCCCGCACCCTGAAGAAGGGCGCGAAGGGCGAAGCCGTGATCGCCCTGCGCCAGCGCCTGATCCGCGAGAACTACCTGCCCTTCGATTCCCTCTCCTCAGAGACCGCCGCGGTCTATGACGCGGAGCTGATGGAGGCCGTGAAGGCCTTCCAGGTCAATCACGGCATCCTGCCCTCCGGAATCGTGGCCGAGAAGACGCTGGCCGAGCTCAACGTTCCGGCCGAGACGCGGCTCGGCATGCTGCGCGAGAACCTGCCGAGGGTCGATGCCTATTCGCGTGACCTCACCGGCGACTTCGCCATCCTCGTCAACATTCCCGCCGCCCAGCTCGAGACGGTGGAATATGGCAGGGTCTATTCGCGCCACAACATCGTGGTGGGTAAGCAGGAGCGGCCCTCGCCGACGCTCATCTCCAAGGTGAGCGACATTAACTTCAATCCCTACTGGAAGATCCCGGCCTCCATCGTCGAGCGCGACATCGTGCCGAAATACATGGCCGATCCCAATTACCTTGTCGACAACCACATCCGCATCTTCGACGGCGTCGAGGGTCCGGAGATTGACCCCGCGCTGATCGACTGGACCACCACGTCGGCCGAGCGCTACTTCTTCCGCCAGGAGCCCGGCGCGCATAATTCGCTGGGCTCGGTGAAGATCAACTTCCCCAACGAGTTCATGGTCTACATGCACGACACCCCGCACCGCGAGCTGTTCGGCCGCAACGTGCGCTTCGAAAGCTCGGGCTGCGTGCGCATCGACCAGGTTCAGACCGTGGTGAAGTGGATTCTCGACCGCACGCAGGCGCCGCTGGACGAGGCGAGCTACCTCAACCTCGTGAACTCGACCGAACAGTTCGACCAGCAGATCGAGAACGGCCCGGACGTGCGCTGGATGTATCTCACCGCCTGGGCCACCGACGACGGCCGCGTGAACTTCCGCCCCGACGTCTATGGCCTGGATGGCACGGACTTCGTGCTGGGCCAGCCGCAGCCCAAGACCTATTGAGCACAGCCTTCTCGGGCCAATAGCCTGGCCACGCAAGGACAACCACCCATCATCTTTTCCCAGCTTGGCAGGGCGAAGGTCATGAGGGAACCGGTGCGGCAAGCACGCCGGATCGCTTGGCTTTCTGACAGCTTGCGGGCCGCATCCGGCCGCCCTACCCTGCGCCAAACCACACGGACACCAGAATGACCCGCAGCTACTACGCACCGCACGGCGGCCACCCGCCGCAGACCGAGCTCCTCACCGGCCGCGCCGTTTTCACCGAGGCCTATGCGGTGATCCCCAGGGGCGTGATGCGTGACATCGTGACGAGCGTCTTGCCCTTCTGGGAGGGGACCCGCGCCTGGGTCATCGCCCGCCCGCTCTCCGGCTTCGCCGAAACCTTCTCGCAATACATCATGGAGGTCGCCCCCGGCGGCGGCAGCGACAAGCCCGAACCCGCCCGCGACGCGGAGGGCGTGCTCTTCGTGGTGGAGGGCGAGGCGGTGCTCACCATCGACGGCGGGCGCAACGACCTGAAGCCCGGCGGCTATGCCTATCTTCCAGCCGGCATTCACTGGGCGCTGCGCAACGAGTCCACCGCGCCCGTGCGCTTCCACTGGGTGCGCAAGGCCTATGAGGCGGTCGAGGGCATTCCCCACCCGGAGGCTTTCGTCACGTCCGACCAGGACGTGAAGCCCATCGCCATGCCGGGCACCGACGGCAAGTGGTCCACCACCCGCTTCGTCGACCCGAGCGACGTGCGCCACGACATGCACGTGAACATCGTCACCTTCGAGCCCGGTGCAGTGATCCCCTTTGCCGAGACGCATGTGATGGAGCACGGGCTCTACGTGCTGGAAGGCAAGGCCGTCTATCGGCTCAACAACGACTGGGTGGAGGTCGAGGCCGGCGACTTCATGTGGCTCCGCGCCTTCTGCCCGCAGGCCTGCTACGCCGGCGGACCGGGACGCTTCCGCTACCTGCTCTACAAGGACGTGAACCGCCACATGAAGCTGAAGGGCTACCTCGGAAAGTAACGCCCTACTGATGTTTTAAACATCACTATTGACGTTTTTGACGTGGATTGCTATGTCAGATGCACGTTCAGGAACTGTCGCACCCCCATGATCACCTCTGCCCAGATTCGCGCCGCCCGTGCCCTGCTCGGCATGGACCAGCGCATGCTGGCGGAAAAGGCGGGCCTGTCGCTCCCCACCATCCAGCGCATGGAAGCCAGTGACGGCCAGGTGCGCGGCGTGGTCGACAGCCTGGTGAAGCTTGTCCAGGCGCTCGAGGCTTCGGGGATCGAACTCATTGGCGACAATGCCCAGAGCAGCGGAGGCGGGCGCGGCGTGCGCTTCCGCGAACCGAAGGCGCCGCCCAACACCTGAGACGTCACGCAACGGGGCCATCACCGATGTCCGTTCAGTCTTCCACGCCTGTCTCACGTCACGCCCAGCAGGGCGCGAGCTTCGCCGAACTCTTCACGCCCAAGCTGGTGACGGTGCTGCGCGAGGGCTATACCCTGCAGAACCTGCGGGCCGATGCGCTGGCGGGCCTGACCGTCGCCATCGTCGCGCTGCCGCTGTCCATGGCGATCGCCATCGCCTCCGGCGCTACGCCTGCGCAGGGGCTCTACACTGCCGCGGTCGGCGGCTTCCTCGTCTCGCTGCTCGGCGGCTCGCGCTTCCAGATCGGCGGCCCGGCCGGCGCCTTCATCGTGCTGGTCGCGGCGACCGTCGCACAGCACGGCATGGATGGGCTGATCCTCGCCACATTCATCTCGGGCTTCCTGCTCGCCGCCGTGGGCTTCCTGAGGCTCGGCACCTTCATCAAGTTTATTCCCTTTCCCGTCACCGTGGGGTTCACGGCGGGCATCGCGGTCATCATCTTCGCCAGCCAGATCAAGGATCTCCTCGGCCTCAGCCTGAGCGGGCCAGAGCCGGGGCCGCTGCTGGAAAAACTTCCCGTGCTGTGGCGCGCCCTGCCCACGCTGTCGCCCTCAGCCGTGGCACTCTCCGCCGGCACCGCCGCCATCATCATCGGCTTCAAGACGGTGAAGCCGCACTGGCCGGGCATGCTGATCGCGGTGACGCTCGCTGCCTTCATCACCTGGAAGATGGGGCTCGACGTCACCACCATCGGCTCCAGGTTCGGCGGCATTCCCAGCATGCTCCCGGCACCCGCGCTGCCCGAGTTGTCGCTGGCGAAAATCATCGCGGTGCTTCCCGCCGCCCTCTCCTTCACGCTCCTCGGCGCCATCGAGTCGCTGCTCTCGGCCGTGGTTGCGGACGGCATGACGGGCCGCCGCCACCGCTCCAACTGCGAGCTGGTCGCGCAGGGTGCCGCCAACATCGGCTCGGCACTGTTTGGCGGCTTCTGCGTCACCGGCACCATCGCGCGCACCGCAACCAATGTGCGCTCCGGCGCCCACGGGCCGGTATCGGGCATGCTGCATGCGGTGTTCATCCTCATCTTCATGGCGGTCGCGGCACCGCTCGCCGCCTACATTCCGCTGGCGGCCCTCGCCGGCCTGCTGGCGGTCGTGTCATGGAACATGATCGAGAAACCGGCCATCGCCGTGCTCGTCCGCTCCGGCTGGGGTGATGCCGCGGTGCTCGCGGTCACGTTCTTCCTCACCATCTTCCGCGATCTGACGGAAGCGATCATCGTCGGCTTCGCGCTCGGCTCCGTGCTGTTCATCCACCGCATGTCGAAGGCCACCGCGGTCGAGACGCACACGCCCTTCGTCGGCGAGGACCTGGCCGATTCGACACAGCCGCGCGGCAGCTATGACGAGGCGCTGGCCGCCAACCCTGAACTCGTCGTGTACCGCATCACCGGGGCCTTCTTCTTCGGCGCCGCTGCCTCCATCGCCTCGGTGCTCGACCGCATCCAGGACACGCACAGGGCACTCGTCGTCGACTTTACCGCCGTGCCCTTTCTCGATTCGACGGGGGCCAACGTCATGGAGGGCCTCGCCCACAAGGCGGCGAAGCGGGGCGTGCATCTGTTCGTGAGCGGCGCCAATCCGGATGTGCGGCGAAGCCTGCTGACGCATGGCGTGCGCCCGCCGGCGGTGCACTTCGCCGCCACCATCGACAATGCGCTCACCCAGTACCGCGAACTGGCTTCGGCCTGACCGGCGCCTGGCGCGACAGCCCGTGCTCGGTCTTGTTCCAGTGGAAGGGCCTGGTGATGAACTGCCACAGCGCCAGCCACGCCGCGCATGACATGAGCAGCCAGTAGACGGGCATGGTGGCCAGCGTGCCGTGCCAGCCGCGCAGGCCGCGCCGGACGAGGGCGCGGCGGGTGAGCATGATGGACACCGCATAGCCAGCCACCAGCACGAAGAGGTTTACCCCCGCAAGCACCACCAGCGCGAAGCCGGCATCCTGCGGCAGGACCGGATACAGCACGAAGAGCACCACCGTCGCCGCCATGCAGAGCGGATGCAGCAGCACCGAGGCGAAGACGCCGAGTGTGAGCACCTGTGCGGCCCAGAAGCCCGATGGCCCCATCTCGCGCATGAACAGCAGGGGCTCGCGCATGTGGACCAGCCACGTCATGAGGAAGCCCTTCAGCCAGCGGGCCCGCTGGCGCATCCAGTTGCCGAGCCGCGTGTTTGCCTCTTCATAAGTGAAGCTGTCGAGAACCCCGGTGTCATAGCCGAGCCGCGCCAGCCTGATCCCGAGGTCGGCATCCTCCGTCACGTTGTAGGGGTCCCATGCGCCGACGCTGCGCAGCACCTCGACACGGAAGTGGTTGGAGGTTCCGCCCAGCGGCAGCGGCAGGCGGTGCTGCGCAAGCGCCCGCAGCAACTCGCCGAACAGTGTCGCGTATTCGGCGGTGAACTGGCGGGTGAGCCAGTTCTCCTCCCGGTTATAGAACGTCAGCTGCGCCTGCAGGCAGGCCAATTCGCGCGGCTCCGCCGCAAAGCGCCGTGCCGCCTTCTCCAGTTGATCCGTCTGCGGAATATCTTCGGCGTCGTAGATGGTCAGCAGCTCGCCGCGGCAAAACTGCAGCGCATAGTTCAGCGCGCGGGGCTTGGTCTGCGGCAGGCCGGCGGGCACCACGATCACCTCGAACTGCGGCGCCAGCGTGAGCTGCGCCACGGCACGCTGCATCGGGATGTCCTCCTCCTCGAGGATGAGCTTGATGTCGAGCTTCTCCGCCGGGTAGCTGAGGCTCTCCAGCGCGCCGAGAAGTTGCGGCAGCACCGCGGTTTCGCGGAACAGCGGCACCAGCACCGAATAGGCAGGCCAGGCCTCGGCCGCGATGTCGCGGGCCGGAGGCAGCTGAGTGCCGAGCGGCGGCATCAGGCAGAGCAGGCGCAGCGCGACGACACCCAGGAAGAAGGCCCCGCTTATCGCCGAGGCCAGCGCCAGGAACAGCGCAGCAGGCAGCAGCAGCCACGCGAGGCCAGTCACCAGCAGGATGACCATCAGGGCCACCACCTGCGGGGGGCTCATCCGGCTGTCCGCCGAGAACTGCGGCCAGCGCCGCGCCAGGCCCGATGTCGCCTCGCGCAGCAGGGCTGCACCATGGACGCTGCGCACCGCTGCCAGCAATTCGGCCACCTCGGCATAGGCCACCACGCCCAGCCCCTGCGCCCGCGCCAGGCGCAGCGCCCCCATCCCGCAGACCGCATGGAACACCACGCCGGGCAGGCTCACGGCACGCAGGATCTTGTGGCGCAGTGCGTCTTCGAGGTCCTCCCGCGGCAGGCGGCGCAGCAGGTCACACAGGGCGGAATGGCCCAGACGGGGCAAGACTTCGTCCTCGGCCCCGGTTATGGTGAGCGGGGTTGCGGAAGACTCGCCGAAGCCATGGTGATCGTATTCCGAAAACACAGCCTTCACCTGCCAATGGTCGAGTAATGCGACGTAACGTAAAGTTTTCTACTGCCTGCCGGATGTTTTTCGCGCTGATGATACTATCTTCAGTTGCATTTGCGCAGGACACGGCCCCCGCGCCCTACCAGCCCCCGCTGTTCCGCACGGTCGAGGAGCAGGCACGGCCCAAGCTGCCGGACAATCTCTCCGTCAGGCTCATCGCCGATGCGGATTTCGCGCCCTACAGCTTCCGCTCGCGCACCGGGTCGCCCGTCGGCATCTCGGTCGAGATCGCGATTGCCGCCTGCGAGCAGGCCCGGCTTGCCTGCACCATCGAGGTCCGCCCCTTCGCCGAAATCCTGCCCGCGCTCGAACGCGGCGAGGCCGATGTGGCGGTGACGGGTCCGCGCCTCGATGAGAAGACGCTGTCCGCCGCACGCATGACCAGGCCCTATTTCCGCATCATGGGTCGCTTCGCGGTGGCCAATGCCAGCACGCTGGAGGTGGCCTCGGTCGGCAATCTCGCAGGCCGCCGCCTCGGCGTGGTGAAGGACACGGTGCACGCCCGCTGGCTCGCCGCTTATTATGATTCCGCCCGCATCACGCCCTATGACGATCTGGCAAAGGCCGGCACTGCGCTGAAGGCCGGCGAGGTCGACGTGATCTTCGGCGACAATCTCCAGGTCATCTACTGGGTGGCGGGAGAAGCCGCGGCCGACTGCTGCCGCCTGCTGGACGGGGCCTTTTCCGATTTCGATTATTTCAGCCGCAACCTGTCCTTCCTGGTGCGGCGCGACAGGCCGGAACTGGCCCAGGCCCTCGACTACGGCCTCGACAAGGCGCAGGCTGCGGGCTCCACCGCGAAGATCCTGCGGACCTACGTGCCGCTCGACCCCTGGTGAGCGAGAACAGCCGCATCGCAGCCCCTGAGCCCCGCCAGCGAACCGCCACCGCGTGACGCCTCGGCAGCGAGGTACGACAGGATCGACGTCACCAGTGCCGGCCCCTGATAGACCAGCGCCGAGTAGAGCTGCACGAGGCTCGCCCCGGCCCGGATCTTGGCTAGGGCCGAGGGGCCGTCATGGACGCCGCCCACGCCGACCAGCGGGATCCTGCCTTCCGTCAGCACGAACATGCGCGCCAGCCGCCGCGTCGACAGCGCCAGCAGCGGCAGGCCCGAAAGCCCGCCCTGTTCCCGCGCCTGCGGCGCGCGCAGACCATCGCGCGAGAGCGTGGTGTTGGACACGATGATGCCGTCGACGGTGCCGTTGCCGCAGGCAGCCGCGATGTCCTCGAGCTCGTCCTCGCGCAGGTCGGGCGCGATCTTCAGCAGCATTGGCGGGTTCTTCGCCTGCCGTGCGCGCTCGTCATTGAGGCGCGCCAGCAGCTGCTCCAGTTCGGCGCGCGACTGCAGGCCGCGCAGGCCCGGCGTGTTGGGCGAGGAGATGTTCACCGTGAAATAGGAGGCGAGATGCGCGAAGGCAGCAATGCCTTTCACATAGTCGCCGATCCGGTCGGCCGAATCCTTGTTGGCGCCGATGTTCACGCCCACGATGCCGCCCCGGCCTGCCCGCGCCTCCAGCCGCCGCAGCGCTGCCGCATGGCCCTCGTTGTTGAAGCCCATGCGGTTGATCACCGCGCGGTCCTCCGCCAGGCGGAACAGCCGCGGCCGGGGGTTGCCCTCCTGCGGCCTGGGCGTCACGGTGCCGATCTCGGTGAAGCCGAAGCCAAGGGCCAGCATGGCATCCGGCACCTCGGCATTCTTGTCGAAGCCGGCAGCGAGGCCGAGCGGGTTGGGAAAGCGCAGCCCGAAGGCCTCGACCGAAAGCCGCGGGTCGCCGGCGGCTGCCGCACCCGCCGGCAGGGCCGACAGGGCGCGGATGGTCAGCCCATGCGCGGTTTCGGCATCGAGCGCATGAAGCAGCGGCCGGGCAAGCGGGAAGGCCAGCGCGGCGAGGCTCATACGGCCCCCGCGGGGAAACGGTGCACGCCATTCTCCAGCGGCAGCGCATCCACCGAGACGGCAAGCGCCGTGTCGATCGCGCCATAGACATGGGGGAACAATGCCCCCCCGCGGGAGGGTTCCCAGCGCAGGTTGGGAAGGTCCGCCTCGCGGAAACCGACGAGAAGGAGGCCATCCTGCCCGGCGAAGTGCCGGGCCGCCGTCTCGCGCATCTGCATGGCGGTGGACAGGTGGATGAAGCCGTCCTTGATGTCCACCGCCGAGCCGGTGAACAGGCCGGCAGACTGGGCGGCATCCCACTGGCTGGCGGGCAGGATCTTGTAGAGGATTCGCATGGGCGCGGACCATAGGCCCCCCATTGCATCTGGACAATCACCGCAGCGTAAGGTATAGCTTCCTACAACTATGAACTTTTACTCCCGCCCGGAGGGGAACATGCTCACGCACAAGCAGGTCTGGAACGCCATCGACACCATCGCCGAACGTTACGGCTTCTCGGCCTCCGGCCTCGCCAAGAAGTCCGGCCTCGACCCGACCTCGTTCAATCCGTCCAAGCGCAACGGTCCCGACGGCCGTCCGCGCTGGCCCACCATGGAGTCGATTTCGCGGCTGCTTCAGGCCTCGGGCGCCTCGATGGAGGAATTCTCCGAACTGCTGATCGGCCGCCGCGGCCAGCCGCCCAAGCTGCGCCAGATCCCGCTCCTCGGCCTCGCCAAGGCGGGCAAGGGCGGCTTCTTCGATGATTCGGGCTTCCCCTCCGGCAATGGCTGGGACGAGATCGAGGTTCCGGGCGTTACCGACCCCAATTCCTACGCCCTCGAGATCACCGGTGATTCGATGCTGCCCGTGTACCGCGAGGGCGACATCATCATCCTCTCGCCCTCCGCTGCCGTCAGGAAGGGCGACCGCGTGGTGGTCCGCCTCAACGACGGCCAGGTGATGGCCAAGGTCATGCAGCGCCAGACCTCGAAGACGCTCGAACTCGCGTCCTTCAACCCGAACCACGCGACCAAGAACCTCGACATGAAGGACGTCGACTGGATCGCCAGGATCATGTGGGCGAGCCAGTAAGGCCTCTCTGCCACCCCTCACCATGACGTCACCTCGCCCCGGCTCGACCGGGGCGTCCTTTTTGCTGCCACCACACAAGATGGCCGGGTCAAGCCCGGCCAAGGTGACGTCAGGAACAGGCGTGATGCCTATGTGGCCAACTCTCCCTTCACCGCCCGCCCGATGAGCGCGCGCGTGTTGTCGATGCCATAGAGCGCCACGAAGCTGCCGAAGCGCGGGCCTTTTTCTTCGCCCAGCAGTACCTGGTAGAGCATGTTGAACCAGCCTTGGCCCACGCCGACGGAGCCATCCTTCTGCGTGGTCCTGTAAGGATCGCGGCGGCCCACGTCATAGACCTTCTGCTGGATCTCGTCCGGAGCAGCATGGGCGGCGAGCGTGCCAAGGGCTTCGGAGAGGTCGTTGAGCGCCTGGGCCTCTTCCTCCGTGGGCGGACGATACTGCTTCTTCGGCTTCACGAAGTCGTCGAAATATTTCAGCGCATGCTTGACGAGCAGGTCGAGGCGCGGGTGCGTTTCCGGGCTCAGGGTCGGTTGATAGCGGCGGATGAAGCCCCACAGCGCCGACTTGTCATGGGCGTTCGCCACCGCTGCGAGGTTCAGCAGCAGCGCGAAGGAAATGCCGCCCTCTTCCGGCAGCGGCGGGATGCCGCCATGGATGTGCCACACCGGGTTCATCAGCCGGTCCACGGGCTTGTCCGCCTGGCGCTGATAGGCTGACAGGAAGGCGCCGTAATCATCCACTGCGCGCGGGATCACGTCGAAATAGAGCCGCTTCGCCTCGCGCGGCTTGTTGTACATGAACAGCGCCAGCGACTCCGGGTCGGCATAGGTCAGCCACTCGTCGATGGTGAGGCCATTGCCCTTGGACTTCGAAATCTTCTGACCCACGTCATCGAGGAACAGCTCGTAGACATAATGCTCGGGGGCTTCCGCGCCGAGGATCTCGCAGATCCGGTCATAGATCGGCGCATTGGTCTGGTGGTCCTTGCCGAACATCTCGAAGTCGACGCCGAGTGCGGCCCAGCGCATGCCGAAGTCCGGCTTCCACTGCAGCTTGGTGCGCCCGCCCCGCACATCCATGGTGACGTCGGTGCCGTCTTCATCCGTGAAGGTGATGGTGCCCGCCTTGGCGTCCACCTTCTTCATCGGCACATAGAGCACACGGCCGGAGGTGGGCGAGATCGGCAGGAAGGGCGAATAGGTCGCCTGCCGCTCCTCGCCCAGCGTGGGCAGCATGACGCCCATGATGTCGTCGAACTTCTCGAGCGCGCGGATCAGCATCGCATCGAACTTGCCCGACTTGTAATAGTCGGTGGCCGAGGCGAACTCATACTCGAAGCCGAACGTATCGAGAAAGCGGCGCAGCATGGCGTTGTTGTGGTCGCCGAAGCTCTTGTAGTCGCCGCCGAAGGGGTTGGGCACCGCGGTCAGCGGCATGTGGAGGTAGGGCTTGAGCGCAGCGGGGTCCGGCACCGTGTCCGGGATCTTGCGCATGCCGTCCATGTCGTCCGAGAAGCACAAGAGCTTCGTCGGAATGTCGCAGAGCAGCTCGAAGGCGCGCCGCACCATGGTGGTGCGCGCCACCTCGCCGAAGGTGCCGATGTGGGGAAGGCCCGACGGGCCATAGCCGGTCTCGAACAGCACTTCCTTCTTGCCCGTGCGTTTGACCCGCGCCACCAGCTTGCGGGCTTCCTCGAAAGGCCAGGCCTTGCTGGTCTCTGCGGCGGCACGAAGGGCGGGATCGACGGTCATTTTGGCGCGGTTCCGGATTGAAAGTGAGCCCGCTGTTTAGGGATCACACGGGCCGGGGTCAATCACGGCTGGGGGCTGTTCCAATGGCACACCCAAGGCCGTCATCCCGGCGAAGGCCGGGATCCAGCTTCCTTGGCAAGCGGCAAAGCTGGGCCCCGGCCTTCGCCGGGGTGACGGCAAGAGGAAAGATTTACGAGAGATACTTCCGGAAGAACCCGATCGTCCTTCCCCAGGCCAGATCCGCCGCCTCCTTGTTGTAGCGCGCCGCATTGGTGTCGTTGTTGAAGGCGTGGTTCACGCCGTCATAGACGAAAAGCTCGAACACCTTGCCATTGCTCGTGAGGGCGGCCTCGTAATCCTTCATGCCGGCATTGATGCGCTCATCGAGGCCGGCATAATGCAGCATCAGCGGTGCTGCGATGCCCGGCACATCGGCCGCCTTGGGCTGCATGCCGTAATAGGCAACGCCCGCCTGCAGGTTCGGGTCGCCCGAGGCCGCAAGCGCATTGACGGCAGCCCCGCCCCAGCAGAAGCCGACTGCACCAACCTTGCCATTGCCGCCCGGGATCTTTGCCAGCGCATCGACAGCCGCTTTGCTGAAGGCCAGCACCTGCTCGGGCGTCAGATCCTTGAACATGTCGCGGGCCTTGTCGGCGTCGGCGGGGGTTCCGCCCAGCGGCGTCAGGTAGTCGGCACCGAAGGCGATGAAGCCCTCCTTGGCCAGGCGCCGCGTCACGTCCTTGATATGGGGGTTGAGGCCACGGTTCTCGTGAATGACCAGCACCACCGGATAGGTTCCCGCCGCCTTGGGGCGCACCAGATAGCCCTTGATGCCGGGCGCGATCTCGGTGGTCTCGGCCACGATCGCCGCATCGTTCTCGGGCACCATCTCGGCATGGGCGTAATTGTTTTCGAGCGTCGGCAGCAGCGCGGTGGCGGCTGCCGTGGAACCTGCCAGCAGCGTCAACCGCTCCAGGAAGTCGCGCCGGTTCATGCCGCCATGCGTGTAGCGATCGAAGAGATCGATGATTTTCTGTTCCATTGGCCCTGTTCCTCTTCCGTTCAGCTGTCCCAGTCTTTAAACGTGGGCCCAAGGCATCAGGATGACAATGGATTCGACTCTTCGCACCGCCGTGGCGTCCGGCATGGGCGCCGTGATCGGCGGCGAGCCCATGGAGCCCGCCCATGCGCTGGCGGCCCTCGCCGAGAGGCCGCACCTGATCTGCCACTCCGCCTTCTTGATCGAGCGGCTGGGCGTTGCCGCGCAGGCACCGCGCGCCACGGTGAGGGCGGCGCGCGAGCAGCGCCACTTCGATGTGGCCGAACTCTTCGCCTTCGTCTGCCCCGCCCGCTTCGCCACGCCGACGCCCACGGGCTTCGCCCGCTCGCTGGCGCTCGATCCCGGCGCGGACGACGAGGAGACGCTGCGGCTCATCGCCGATGATCTTCTGAATCGCCTGTCAAACAAGCATTATCCGCTGCTGCGCGAGACGGCGGAGAACGCCACATTCCTCGCCCGCGCCAAGTGGCCCTGGGCCGAAAGCGTGATGCGCGCCCTGATGAAGGCCAACCCAAAGATGGATGTCGGCAGCTTCGCCACCGGCCTCAATGCCTGGGACCGCATCGAGGAATGGGAGGAAGACGGCGGCCGTGCACCCGGCCGGCAGGACCCCATCGAAGCGGAAGAGGCACGGCGCTTCCTGCGTGACGTGCTGGGCACGGAGTCCGAACAGCGTGCGCCGCAGGCGGCCTATGCGGGGGCGACCACCTTCGCCTTCCAGCCGCGCCAATCAAAAGAGATCAACAATATTTTACTCGCGGAAGCGGGCACGGGGCTGGGCAAGACGCTGGGCTATCTCGCGCCCGCGTTTCTGTGGGCGCGCAAGAACAACGCCCCCGTGTGGGTCTCGACCTATACCAAGAACCTGCAGCGCCAGCTCGACCAGGAGACCGCCCGCCTCATCGAGAACCCGGAGGAGCGGAGCGCCAAGATCGTCATCCGCAAGGGGCGCGAGAACTATGTCTGCCTCCTGAACATGCAGGAGGTCTTCGGGAGGCTGACTTCCGCCAACCCGCGCACCGCCCTGCTCGCTGCGCTGATCTCGCGCTGGGCGCGCTTCACGCGCGACGGCGACATGGTGGGCGGCGACTTCCCCTCCTGGATCCTGTCGCTGTTCAACGACCTCTCGCTCGATGGCGAATCCCGCGGTGTCACGGCGCAGTCGCTGGGCCTCACCGACCGGCGCGGCGAGTGCATCTATTCCGCCTGCCCGCATTACCGCCGCTGCTTCATCGAGCGCTCGGTGCGCGCCGGGCGCAATGCTTCGATCGTCATCGCCAACCATGCCCTGGTTCTGCACCAGGCGGCCGTCGACCACGCGCTCGGCATCGCCTTGACCGAGGAGGAGGAAGCAGCCCCCGGCGGCATCCGCCGCATCGTCTTCGACGAGGGCCACCACCTGTTCGATGCCGCGGACTCGGCCTTCTCCGGCCACCTCACCGCGCTCGAAACCGCGGAACTCCGCCGCTGGATCAGGGGACCCGAGGCCGAGCGCCGCCGCGGGCGCGGCTTGTCGGACCGCATCGGCGACTTGCTGGGCGACGACGAGAACGGCGAGAAGCTGTTGCAGCAGGTGCTGCGCGCCGCCTTGGCGCTCCCCGGCCCGGGCTGGACGCGCCGCGTGCAGGCGGGCCAGCCGGAGGGGCTGGCCGAGAATTTCCTCTCCCTTGTGCGCCAGCAGGTTCTGGCGCGGGCCGAACAGAATGCGGGCTCCGGCCACACCATCGAGACCGACTGCCTGCCGCTGATCGACGGCCTCGCCGAAGCGGCGGAGGAGTTGATGGGAGCACTTCTCGACTTGAAGAAGCCGATGTCGGCGCTGGCCAATGCGCTGGCGAGGAAGCTGGACGAGCAGGCGGAAGATCTGTCCACCCATGATCGCGGCCGCATCGAGGCGGTGTCGCGTTCGCTGAAGCGGCGCGGCGAGC
Organism: uncultured Aestuariivirga sp.; assembly: GCA_964474665.1. Lineage (GTDB taxonomy): Bacteria > Pseudomonadota > Alphaproteobacteria > Rhizobiales > Aestuariivirgaceae > Aestuariivirga. The sequence goes on along the minus strand of CAYYTH010000007.1, from coordinate 19,088 downwards.
TGATGGTGGGATCGTGGGTCGACATGCTGAAGCGCCTGCTGGAGGAGAAGAACCCGCTCTTCGTCGAGTGGTTCGACATCGCGCAGGCCTTCGGCCGCGAGCATGACGTGGGCCTGCACTCGCACTGGCTGGACCCGACGGAGCCCATGGCGCTGGCCGTTCTGCGCCAGGCCGACGGCATCGTCATCACCTCGGCGACACTGAAGGACCGCCCGCCCGACGTGCCGGACGATTGGGCCAATGCCGAGATGCGGACGGGTGCGGTTCACCTGCCCTACCCGGTGAAGCGCGAGAGCTGGGACTCGCCCTTCGACTATGTCGGCTCCAGCCGCGTCATCGTGGTGACGGATGTGAACCGCGAGGACATGGACCAGGTGGCCGCCGCCTATCGCGAGCTCTTCCTCGCGGCGGGTGGCGGGGGCCTCGGCCTCTTCACCGCCATCTCGCGGCTGCGGGCCGTTCACAAGCGGCTGGTGCAGCCCCTGGCCGATGCCGGCCTGCCGCTCTATGCCCAGCACGTGGACCCGATGGACACTGGTACGCTGGTGGACATGTTCCGCGCCGAGCGCGATGCCTGTTTGCTCGGCACCGATGCGGTGCGGGACGGGGTGGATGTTCCCGGCGATTCACTGCGCCTCATCGTGCTCGACCGCGTGCCGTGGGGGACACCCACCATTCTCGAACGCGCCCGCAAGGAAGCCTTCGGCGGCAATGGCTATACCGACATGGTGGTGCGGCTGAGGCTGCGCCAGGCCTTCGGCCGGCTGATCCGCCGGGCAGGCGACCGCGGGCATTTCGTGATCCTCGACCCGCGCCTCGCCTCGCGCTTCCTCACCGCCTTTCCGCCCGGCGTGACGGTCTCTCGTCTGGGCCTCGTCGAGGCGATAGATGCAGTGCGTGCACAACTGGACAATTCGCGCTCCACGACATAACTGTCGGGGCCTCAGGAGGACATCAATGCCCGGCACCATCTCGACTGAACAGGCGCTCATCTTCACCATGGTCACCATGTCCGGCGTGGAGGGCAAGGTGAATGCCATCGAACTGGCGGAGATCCGCCAGCTGGTGCAGACGCTGCCGATCTTCGGCGATTTCGACGAGCACCGCCTGCTCGGCGTGGCCCAGGAAGCCGGTGAAATCCTGCAGGACAGCGAGGGCCTCCAGGCCATCCTCGGCCTGATCAAGGGTGCCCTGAAACCAAAGCTGCGCGAAACCGCCTATGCGCTGGCGGTGGAAGTCGCGGCCTCCGACCTCGCGGTCGGCAAGGAGGAGCTTCGCTTCCTCGCCATGCTGCGCGACGCACTGGGGCTGGACAAGCTGGTGACCGCAGCGATCGAGCGCTCGGCGATTGCCAGGTACCAGACGGAATAGATCTTCCATTCCACCAACCAATCACCTTGCGCGGGCTTGACCCGCGCATCATTTTTGGTGGCGACAAAAAAGATGCCCCGGTCAAGCCGGGGCAAGGTTAATATTCCTGATGTCTAAATTAAGAAAATATTACTGGGAATTCACCTCGTGACTTCCCAAGTACCAAGCTCGTGCCTGCTGCTGATTGAAATTGTGAAGGACTATCCAAACGCCCGCCGCTCCAGCGACGGCATGCGGGTGGCGAAGGTGAGCCCGCGGGCGATGAAGAAGATGTTCAGCGCCGCCCAGAGCCCGTGGTTGCCATAGCGCCCCTCCAGCATCCACCAGGCCAGGAGGAAGACCCCGAGCGACACGATCATCATGTTGCGCATGTCCTTCGTCGCCATGGCCCCGGTGAAGATGCCGTCGAACTGGAAGCAGATGACGCCCAGCACCGGCGACACCGCCACCCAGGGGAGATAGGCCCGCGCCATCTCCCGCACCTCGGGGCTGAGCGTCATGAGGTCGACGAGCGCGGGGCCGAAGAACCAGATGACCAGCGAACAGATGACGCCCAGCACCATGGCCCAGACGCTGGTGAGCCAGACCGCCGCCCGGAAGCGCTCCCGGTTCCGCGCCCCCACCGACTGGCCGACGAGGGCTTCGGAGGCATAGGCGAAGCCGTCGATCAGGTAGGCGGAGACCTCGAACAGGTTGAGGAGGACGGCATTGGCCGCCACGATGACGTCCCCCGCCCGCGCCCCCCGTGCGGTGAAGAAGGTGAAGGCGAAGACCAGGCAGAGCGTGCGGATCATCACGTCGCCATTCATCAGCAAGGTGCGCTTGAAGCGGACGGGATCGAGGATGCGCGGCCAGGAGATGTGCGCCCCCATGCCGCGCAGGATGATGGCCGCCAGCACCAGCGCCAGGGTGACGGCAGACCATTCGGCGATCAGCGCGGCGAGGCCGACGCCATCCGAGGTCATGCCGAGCCCCAGGACGAAGAAGGCCGAGAGCGCCATGTTGGTGAGGTTCAGGAACAGCTGCACCACGAAGGCCAGCTTCGCCCGCGACTGGCCGATGAACCAGCCCATGACGCAGTAATTGGCCAGCGCCGCCGGGGCCGCGAAGATGCGGTAGTTGAAATAGGTCTCGCCATGGGCGCGGATTTCCTCCGAGCCGCCGACGAGGTCGAAGGCAGCATCGCGGATAAAGGGCGAAAGCAGGACGAGGCCCAGGCCAGCGCCAAGCCCGATCATCAGCGCGCGGATGAGCACCGCAACGAGCTCCGTGCGGTCGCCCGCCCCCAGCGCCTGGGCGGACAGCCCGCCGGTGGACAGCCGCAGGAAGCCGAAGCCCCAGAAGATGAAGGAGAAGATCAGCGCGCCAACCGCGATGGCGCCGATGTAATAGGGCTCCTTCAGCTGGCCGATGACGGCGGTGTTGACGACGCCGATCAAGGGCTCCGAAACGTTCGAGAGCATGATCGGCACCGCCACCGTCAGGACCGAACGGTGCGTCACCCGGGCTTGTGGGTCGAAGGACATCGCGCGGTGTTGCTTCTCCCGCCGCACCAAGTCAAGCTGGGACAGACATGAGCCTGCCGCAACGCTTCCTCGACTGGTTTTCCACCCGCGGCTGGGCGCCGCGCGCGCACCAGCTCGCCGTGCTCGCGCATGCGGAGCGCCGCGAGAGCGTGCTGCTGATCTCGCCCACCGGCGGCGGCAAGACCCTCGCGGGCTTCCTGCCGAGCCTTGCCGAGATCACCGAACGCGGATCGGGGAACGCCATCCACACCCTCTACATTTCCCCGCTGAAGGCGCTGGCCGTCGACATCGCCCGCAACCTCGAGGCGCCGATCGCCGAGATGGGGCTTCCGGTGACGGTGGAAACGCGCACCGGCGACACGCCGCATTCGAAGCGGGTGCGCCAGAGGCAGAAGCCGCCGGACATCCTGATCACCACGCCAGAGCAGGTGTCGCTGCTCGCCGCCGACCCGCATGCGGCACACCTGCTGAAGGGCCTGCGCACGGTGATCCTCGACGAGCTGCATTCGATGGTGACGTCCAAGCGCGGCGTGCTCCTCTCGCTGGCGCTGACCCGCGTTCAGGCGCTGGCGCCCGAGGCAATCCGCATCGGGCTTTCGGCCACGGTGGCGGACCCCGATGCGCTGCGGGCCTGGCTCGTGCCGACGGGTGCGGAACCGGCACCGCTGGTGCTGGGGCAGCCGGGGGCGAAACCCAATATCCGCATACTCTCCTCCGTCGAGCGCGTGCCGTGGTCGGGGCATTCGTCGATCTATGCGATCCCGGAGATCTATGCAGAGATCAGGCGCGCGAAGATGACGCTGGTCTTCGTCAATACGCGGTCTCAGGCCGAGATGGTGTTCCAGGCGCTGTGGGAGGCCAATGACGACAACCTGCCGATTGCCCTGCACCACGGCTCGCTGGACGTCGGCCAGCGGCGCAAGGTCGAGGCCGCGATGGGCGAAGGCAAGCTGCGCGCGGTGGTCTGCACCTCGACACTCGAACTGGGTATCGACTGGGGCGAGGTGGACCTCGTGGTGCATGTGGGCGCACCCAAGGGCTCGAGCCGGCTGCTGCAGCGGATCGGCCGCTCGAACCACAGGCTGGACCTGCCCTCGGAGGCGCTGCTGGTGCCGTCGAACCGATTCGAGGTGCTGGAGTGCCAGGCCGCACTTCAGGCAGCGGAAGTGAATGCGCAGGACACCGAATACCCCCATGTCCTGAAGATGGACGTGCTGGCGCAGCACATCCTGTGCCGGGCCTGCGCAGGACCGTTCCATCCCGATGCACTGTTCGCGGAAGTCGCGAGCGCATGGACCTATCGCAAGCTCACCCGCGCGGAGTTCGACAAGGCCGTCGATTACGTTGCGACCGGCGGCTACGCACTGCGCGCCTATGAACGCTATGCCAAGCTGAAGCCGCAGGCCGATGGCACGCTGCGGCTGGCGCATCCGCGGCTTGCCATGGCCTATCGCCTGAACATGGGGACGATCGTCGAAGACGAGATGCTGAAGGTGCGGCTGGCGCATGTGAAGCGCAGGCTGGGCAAGCGCGTCGTCGTGGGGGGCCGCGTGCTGGGCGAAGTGGAGGAATGGTTCATCAGCCAGCTCACCGTGGGGCAGACCTTCGTCTTCGCAGGCGAGGTGCTGCGCTTCGAGGGGCTCGACGAGTTCGGCGCGCTGGCCACGCGCTCGAATGACCGGGAGCCGATGGTGCCGTCCTACCAGGGCGGCAAGTTTCCGCTGTCCACCTACCTGGCCGAGCGCGTGCGCCAGATGCTGGCGGATCCGAAATCATGGAAGGACCTGCCGCCGCAGGTCAGGGCGTGGCTGTCTCTGCAGCGCTTCCGCTCGGTCGTTCCGAAGGCGGGCGAGATGCTGGTCGAGACATTCCCCCGCGCCGACAAGCACTACATGGTGTGCTACCCCTTCGAGGGCAGGCTCGCCCACCAGACGCTTGGCATGCTGCTGACGCGCCGGCTGGAGCGCGCCGGCATGCAGCCCCTGGGCTTCGTGGCATCCGAATATGCCCTCGTGATCTGGATGGTGCGCGATCTCTCGCTGGCCGTCTCATCAGGACGCATCTCGCTCGGCCGGCTGTTCGACGAGGACATGATGGGCGACGACCTCGAGGCGTGGATGGCGGAGTCGGCGCTCATGAAGCGCACCTTCCGCTATGCGGCGATCATCGCCGGGCTGATCGAGCGGCGCCAGCCCGGCAAGGAGAAGACGGCGCGGCAAATGACGGTGAACACCGATCTCATCTACGATGTGCTGCGGACGCATGAGCCCGACCACCTGTTGCTGCGCGCTGCCTGGGACGATGCGGCGGAAGGACTGATCGACGCCCACCGCCTGGGTGCCATGCTGAGGCGCATCAAGGGGCAGATCCTGCACAAGCCGCTCGACACCGTGTCGCCGCTCTCCGTGCCCATCCTCTTGGAGATCGGCCGCGAATCGGTTTACGGCGAGGGCCATGATGCCCTTCTCGCCGAAGCCGCGAATGCCCTCATCGATGAGGCCGAGCGGCTTGTCTAGGTCACACCGCATCACCCTTGCCGGGCTCGATTTCATTCCTGACCTGTCGGGCGCGCTCTATGCGCCGGCGTTCGAAGCGCTGCTGGTGGCCGACCTGCATCTCGAGAAGGGCACGAGCCTGGCGCGGCGCGGCGTGCACCTGCCGCCTTACGACACGCGGGAGTCGCTCGCGCAGCTGAGGGCAGCGGTGGAGGCGACGCGGCCGCGGCGGCTGATCTTCCTCGGCGACAGCTTCCATGACCAGGGCGCGCGCGAGCGGATCGACGCGGCTGATCTCGCATCGCTGCGCGCGATCACTGCCACGACCGAGACGGTCTGGATCACCGGCAACCATGATCCGGCGCCGCCCAAGGACGTGGGCGGCATCATCATCGAGGAGATGGTGCTGGGACCCGTGACGCTGCGCCACCAGCCCAAGATGCTGCGCGAGAACGAGGCGGAGATTTCAGGCCACCTGCATCCGGCGGCGGCGATCCAAGCGAGGGGCCAGCGCATCCGCTGCCGCTGCTTCATCGCCGACGAGCGGCGGCTGATCATGCCGGCCTTCGGCAGCTACACCGGCGCGCTGAGCGTCAGGTCAGAGGCCTTCGCGGGGCTGTTCGGCGACTTCCATGTATGGATGATCGGCGACAAGGCAGTGCACCGCTTTCCGGCGCGCCAGGTCAGGTAGCGAGCACTGCCAGCAGCGCGGCGACGAGCGAGACGACCGCGCCGGCAGTGAGGATCATGCGCAGGCGGCCGAACCAGGCGGGCAGGCGACCGGAATCGACGCTCATCACGTCCCACAGGCCCTGCATGAGAAAGCCCGCGATCAGCAGGGCGAGAGCGGGAATGGCGGGCAGGAAGACGGCGGCGAGGCCCGCGAGCGAGCCCAGCACGCTGGCCGAAAACTCCAGCGTCTGGCGGCCCGTGTCATAAGGCCCGATGGCGGTGCCCCAGCGGATGCCCCCGAGGAAGGACAGGATGATCGCACCATAGACGATGGCGAGCTTCAGCCCCGTTTCGGGGGGCAGCATGGGCAGCTTGGCCCACAGCGCCGCAGCACCCGCGACGAAGGGGATGAGGCCCGCGAGGCCGAGCAGCAAGGCGGAGCCGGGAATCTTGCCGGTAACGGTGTGATCGCTCATGCGGGCTTTTTGGCCCGGCCAGCGGCGCGAGGCAAGTGTCAGGACGATTGCTTGCCGGTGGTGGGGCGGCCGTCGTTCCAGCTCGGGTCGATGACCGTCACGACATTGCCGCTGTCATCCGCCGGGGTGGGTTTCCACGTTGCGAGCAGCGTATTGGCGGCCTTGAGGTTGGCCGCCGGCAGCTTCTTTGCCAGCGCGGCGGCGCGCTGCGCCGAATCCGGGTCGCCCTGCTTGCCGGAGAGCGAATACCAGACATAGGCCTCCTCGGCGTTGGGCGGCGTTCCGAGACCGCGCTCGTAGAGGATGGCGACATTGAACTGGCTGTCGGCGAAGCCGCGCTCGGCGGCGGCCTTGAACCAGCGTAAGGCCCGGTCGTAGTCGGTTGGGCCCGCCTTGTCGCCCGCCAGCAGCACGGCGGCATTGTGCATGGCCTTGATGTTGCCGCCGAGTGCCGCGCGCTCGTACCAGGCCAATGCCTGGCGTGGATCAGCCGGCGTGCCCTTGCCCAGTTCGTAGAGCGTGGCAAGGCGGTATTGCGCAGGCGCCAGGCCGCGCGATGCCGCCTGCTGATACCAGGTGAAGGCCTTTTCGAAATCCTGGGCGATGCCCTGCCCGTCGAGATAGCGGCCAGCGATGATGAACTGCGCGCGCGCATCGCCATTGGCCGCCGCCCTGCGCAGCGCTTCGGTGCCGGCTGCGGGCGGCGGCGGCGCCAGCGTCATGGCCGGCTTGCCGATGAGGCTCCCGGCCGCCTCCCGCGGGACGATGGATCCGGTGACGAGCGGATCGGGCGGCTCCACCTGGAGGCCGACCTTGGACGCGGCGACAGCGGGTGGGGCCGGCATCGGGGCGACGGACACGGTGGGCGCCGGCGCCTCGATGCGGCTCGACTGCTGCACCGCTGTGGCTGACGAGCCGGACAGGCTGCGATAGGCGAAGAAGGACGCGGCGACCAGCACCACGAGCCCCGCGAGGATGAGGGTGCGGCGGCTGCCCAGCGACTGCGCGACGCCGGCCGATCCGCTTGAAGTTGCGGTCTGCTCCGCAGCCGCCTGGGCCTGGCCGCGCCAGCCCCGCAGGCGCTGCAGGAACGACAACTTCGCCGACTTCTGCTCACCCGCCGGCTGGGTGAGCACGGCATATTCGGCACGCAGCGCCGAGGGCCGCGTCGCGGCGGCCTGTGCTGCGCGGCGCGCGGCGGCGATGAAATCGTCGGCACCCGACAGCGGCTCCGGCGGGGCGGCGTCCCCAGCTGCGACGGGCGCGGCAGCGACATGGCCCTCGGGCTCGCTGCGGGGCGGCTCCGCGACGGGTGCAGTGGCGGCGGCAGGCTGAACCGTCGCGCTGCGCGGCGCGGATTCCAGTTCGGCGATCTTCTCGACGATCTCGGCCAGCGTCTCATGCACGGCCTCGAAGGTGTCCTGGTGGCGGCGCTCGGCAGATGCGGCGCTTTCGCGGATGGCCCGGAGGCCATCCTCCAGTGCCATCAGTTCCGGCGAGGAGGCCTGGAACACGGGCTGCGGCGGCTCGTAGCGCGCGAGTGCGCGGGTGGCGGCGGCCTCCGCGGCCTCGCCCACCTGGCCGCGCGTCTGTTCGAGCGAGTCATAAAGCTGGCGGATAGCCTGCTCCATGGTTTCGAGGTGGCCGAGCTGTTGCTCCGTCTGCATGACGCGGTCATTGACGGCGGCGATCGAGTCCTCGAGGCGGTGCAGCGCCTGCTGGTCGCCCTGCAGGCGCATCGCTTCCGCCAGGCGATGATCGAGCTCGGCGATGCGCTGTTCGAGCGCCGTGACCTGCGGCTCGTCGCGGCTTGCTGCGGCGGCCTGCTCGAGGCGGCGGTTGATGTCGCCCAGGCGCTTGTCCATGTCGTGGAGGGGGCGCATGTCGGGCCCCTGTGCGACACGTGCCGAGAGCTGCTCGATGGCAGAGCGCAGCGACTGCATGTCGCGCTCGCTGGCCGCACCGGCCTTTACATCATCAAGGCGGCGGGCGAGCCCCGCCATGTCGCCATGCAGCTTGGCAATCTCGGTGGCGACGATCGAGGGCGCATTTGCGGCCGCCGCCTGCGCCTCCTTGAGGGAGGCGAGCATGCGCGTCTCGACCTCGCGCAGTTCACCGCGCAGCGCCGTCACGGCGGAGGCCTGGGCCTGGTTCGCCATCTGCTGGGCGTTGGCGCGCACGCTCTCGATGCGCTCGGTCATCAGGCCTTCGGAGCGCTGGATGCGGTTGACCATGTCGGCCAGCCGGCTTTCGAGCCCGGCGAGCACGGGGGCGGCACGCAGGATGTCCTCGCTGTCGGGCGCGCTGCCGTGGCGCTCGGCGATCTCGGCCATCCGGTCCTGCATGGCGCGGAGCGAGTCACGGGTGCGCTTCTCGCTGTCCTCGATGTGGCCGACCACATGACGGATCGCGTTCTCGAGCGCGGGGAAGCCGGGCACGTCCTCCGGGCGTTCATAACCGCCCGGGCGGCCGAGCTGGGCGAGCTGGCGGGCGAGCAGGCTGAGCCGGTCATTGACCGCGGTCAGCGCCTCCACCGTCTGGCGTTCATTCTCCTCGATGCGCTCGGCAATGCGCTCGAAGGCCTCGCGATCAGCGGCGGAATTGCGCTCGGGTGCCGGGGGCGGCGCCGCGTGACGCTCGCGCTGGGCGAGGTCGGCCAGCTGCTGGGCGATGTCCTGAAGCCGCAGCGCGCTGTCGTCGCGGCGCTCGGTGCGCGGCGCCGGCGGGCGGGGGCTGACGTCAGGACGGGACGGCTCGAGCGGCGGCAGCGGAGAGGACACGAAGTTTTCCCATGGATGAGAATCAGCCTGTCCCCGCACATTATGCGCGCTCTGGTCGAAAATCACGCTATTTAACCATTCGCCCAGCGTCAGCCCGGCGCGCCGGGCCGCGAGCTTCGCGGCCTCGCGGGCCTCGGGTTCGATGCCCTTGACGCTCCAGGGAATGCCCGGCTTCATGATCTCATTCGTCTTTCAGTTGTGGCCACCGCCCGCTCCGGAACCACGAAACGGCCTCGAATGCGGCGCGGGAGGCCCCTCACCATAGGTTAAGGAGTTCGGTAAATATTCGGTTAAGCGGTTGTTCTTTTGTGCGATTTCGCGCCGCAGCACATGCCGGGAATTGCAAACTTAACCGTTTTGAGGGCTTTGAGCCTTAAATTTGACGCTGGGGGATACACAAGCCCCTCCCGCAGGTTTATATGGGACTGACCGGCCCCAGCGACTCGACTTATCGGAGCAAGACAGATCATGAGCGTGACGGAATCCACCGAACGGTCAAAGCGTGACCGCACCTATTCGATTACCGAGCTGTGCCGTGAATTCAACGTGACGCCGCGCACCCTGCGTTTTTATGAGCAGAAGGGCCTGCTGCACCCTGCCCGCCGCGGCTGGACGCGCCTCTTCAGCTATCGTGACCGGGCCCGCCTGCAGCTCATCCTGCGCGGCAAGAAGGTCGGCTTCGCGCTGGAAGAGATCAAGGAGATGCTGGACCTCTACAACCTGCGCGACGGACAGCTCACCCAATTGCGCATCGCCTCCACCAAGATGCGCGAGCGCCTCGAGGCGCTGCGCAAGCAGCGCGTTGAACTCGAGGATGCGATCGGCGATCTCGAGCGGACCGTCGTCGTCGTCGACGGCATGCTGAAGGAGCGCGAGGCCGCGCAGCCCAAGGCCGCCAACAGCTGACACCGCTCATCAACCTTGCGGAGTTCAGGCATCCGGGTGAAAACCCGGGTGCCTTTTTCTTGTGACGGACACTTTCCCGATGCCGCTTGCCTATGTGCTGAACCCGCTCGACCGCCGCGCCAATGACCGGCCGAATGCAGAGTGGGTTGCCACCCAGCGCCAGCGGAAGGATGCGAAACTGATCCGCATCGCGGGCGACGCGACGCTGCTGCGGGACGGAATGCTCGTCACCACGCATGATGCGACCGCGGACCCCGCCGTGTTCCTCGGGCTCGACGCGGCAGGCACACCGTGGTTCGCCTGCCGAACCGATGCGGCAGACGGCATGCGCGACCTGCGCAGCCTGGCGATGGAGGAGGCCCTGCCGCCCGAGCAGCTCGGCATGCTCGCCCAGGCACGCTCGCTGCTGCAATGGCATGAGCGGCGGACCTATTGCTCCAACTGCGCGGCGAAGCTGGAGATGGCGGATGCGGGCTATCGCCGCCATTGCCCGGGCTGCGGCATGGACCATTTTCCGCGCACCGACCCGGTGGCCATCATGGTGGTGCGGCACGAGGGCTGCATCCTGCTGGGCCGGCAATCATCTTGGAAGCCCGGCATGTATTCGGCGCTTGCCGGCTTCGTGGAGCCCGGCGAGACGATCGAGGACGCGGCGCGGCGCGAGGTGTTCGAGGAGTCGGGCGTGCGCGTGGGCGCGGTGCGTTACGTGACGAGCCAGCCATGGCCCTTCCTGTCCAACCTGATGATCGGACTCATTGGCGAGGCCACATCAGCGGAGATCACGCTGGACAAGAACGAGCTCGAGGATGCGCGGTGGTTCCCGGCGGCGGAGGCCCGCATGATGATGGACCGCACGCACCCCGACGGGCTCTATGCCGCCAATCCTTACGCCATCGCGCATGAACTGGTGCGGGTGGCGCTGGAGGGGTAAGCCCTTCTCCCGCTGCGCAGCAAGGGGAGAAGGACCAGCCGTCAGACCTGCTCGAAGCGCTTGGCGATTTCGGCGCGGTGCGGCGATGCCTTGTAGATGCCGAGAACGCGCAGGTAGCTGGTGAAGAATTCGAGCTCCTCCATCGCAAGGCGCACATTGCGTTCCGACGGATGGCCTTCGATGTCGGCATAGAACTGGGTGGCCGAGAACTGGCCCTCGATCTGATAGGATTCGAGCTTCGTCATGTTGACGCCATTGGTGGCGAAGCCGCCCATAGCCTTGTAGAGCGCGGCCGGAACGTTCCGTACACGGAAGACGAAGGTGGTGATGACCGGAATGTCCTCGGGTTCCGCATCCTGCGGGGTGGCCGAGAGCACCACGAAGCGCGTGGTGTTGTGGCTCTCGTCCTCGATGTTCTCGCGGATCATCTCGAGGCCGTAGATCTCGGCGGCGAGCCTGGACGCAATGGCCGCCTGGCTGGGTTCGCGCGATTCCGAAAGCTCGCGCGCCGCGCCGGCGGTGTCGGCAGCGACAACGGGCTTCAGCCCCAGCTCCCGGATCACCTTGCGGCACTGGCCGAGCGCATGGACGTGGCTGCGCACCACCTTGATCTTCGTGCGATCTGCACCCGGCACGATCATCAGCTGGTGATGCACGGGCAGGAAGTGCTCACCGATGATGTAGAGGTTGGAGCGCGGCAGCAGATGGTGGATGTCAGCGACGCGGCCGGCCACCGAATTGTCGATGGGGATCATGGCGAGCGCGGCCTCGCCGTCGGCCACCGCCTGGAAGGCATCCTCGAAGGTGCCGCAGGGCAAGGGCTCATAGGTGGGATAGGCTTCGATGCAGGCAATGTGCGAATTGGCACCGGGTTCGCCCTGGTAGGCGATCTTCAGGGGCATCAGGCGGTCCTCAGCATGCGGCGGGCGGTTTCCAGTTCGGCTGGCGTATCGACGCCGAGCGGCACGGTGTCAACCCGCACCACGGCGATGCGCATGCCATTGTCCATGGCGCGCATCTGCTCCAGCTTGCGCTCCGCCTCGCGCTCGCTCACGGGAAGCGACACGAAGCGCTCCAGAACGGCACGCTTGTAGGCATAGACGCCGATGTGATGCCAGTAGGGCGGGCTGTGCCCCGGCCCCACGCTGCGCAGGAAGTCGCGTGCGAAGGCCACCTCGCGCTCGTCGCTCAAGGGTGCCACGGCCTTCACGATGTTGGGGTTCGCCACGTCCTCGTCGCGCGCGATCTTCGCGGCGATGGTGGAAATGTCAGCGGCCTCGTTGGTGAGGCCGGCGAGGCAGCGCTGGATCGACAGGGAATCGATTGTCGGCAGGTCGCCCTGCAGGTTGACCACATATTCGAAGCGGCGCTGCGGATCGCGCAGCGCCAGGGCCTCGGCGATGCGGTCGGAGCCGGAGGGCAATGCCGGGTCGGTGACGATGGCGTCACCCCCCTGAGCGCGGACCACGTCGGCGATCTCCACCTCGGCGGCGGCGACCAGCACCTGGCCGATGTTCGCCTCCATCGCGCGCTTCCAGCACTGGACGATCATGGGAAGCCCGTTGATGTCCGCCAGGGGCTTTCCGGGAAGCCTGGTGGAGGCCATCCGGGCAGGGATGAGGACGATGGTATTCCGGTTATCAATCATGGAGTTAGCCCAAGGCGCGGCAAAATGGTGCAAACCCCCCTTACACTATTGCGGCGGCGCGGAGAAAGCACTAGTTTCCGCGCCCGACGACGGCTCAAGGGGTTTCTACCTTCATGGACAGCTTTGAATTCAACAAGATCGCAGGCGCGGTGCTGGGTACGGCACTGGTGGTTTTCGGCCTGAACGAGTTGAGCAAGATCATCTACCACGCGCACGAGCCGGAGAAGCAGGGCTTCGCCATCGAAGTGGCCGAAGCAGCGGGCAGCGGCGAGGCCGCAGCCGAGACCCCGGCTGCGCCGGCCGAATCGCTGGGCACCATGCTGGCCTCGGCCGATGCCGCCAAGGGCCAGACCGTGTTCAAGGCCTGCGCTGCCTGCCATGACGCCTCGAAGGGCGGACCCAACAAGGTGGGCCCGAACCTGTGGGGCATCGTCGGCCGCATGCACGGCGTTCATGAGGGCTTCGCCTACTCGGATGCCATGGCGGCGCTGAAGGACAAGCCCTGGAGCTATGAGGCACTGAACGAGTTCCTCCTGAGCCCCAAGGCCGCGGTGCCCGGCACCAAGATGGCCTATGGTGGCCTGAAGAAGGACGCCGACCGCGCCAACCTGCTGGCCTATCTGGCCACGCTGTCGGACAGCCCGGTGCCCTTCCCCGCCCCGTAAAGGCCGCAAATCTCACCGAAATTTAACACCGGCAAGCCGCTTGCCGGTGTTTTCTTTTGGGCTGCGCGGCGCTTATCCTGAACCCCACGACATCGCCGGAGTTTTCGCCCCATGACCTTGTCCCGCCGCACCCTGCTGAAGCTCGCATCGCTGGCGCCTGCCGCGAAGCTGGTGGGTATCCAGATGGCCCATGCCGAGGACCGCGACTTCCGCCATGCGCTGACGCTGTTCGAGGACATCAAGTATCCCGCGGGCTTCAAGCATTTCGACTACGTGAACCCGGCAGCCCCCAAGGGCGGGCGCGTGCGCTTCGGCCTCGTCGGCTCCTTCGACAACCTCAACCCCTATACCTTCAAGGGCGAGGCCGGAGGTGCGGTGCAGAACGACACGCTGCTGACCTCCGCCCTCGACGAGCCGTCGACCGAATATGGCCTCGTCGCCAGCGGCGTCTGGCACCCGGAGGACCGCTCCATGGTGGTCTATCGCCTGCGCCCCGAGGCGCGCTTCCATGACGGCTCGGCCATGACGCCCGACGACGTGATCTGGTCGATGCAGGCGCTGCGCGATGCCAATCCCTTCTACAACGCCTATTACAAGAACATCTCGAAGGCCGAGCAGACCGGCGACCACGAGGTGACCTTCACCTTCAACCAGACGGGCAACCGCGAGCTGCCGCTGATCACCGGCCAGATGCCCGTGCTGTCGAAGGCATGGTGGACCGGCAAGGACGCGAAGGGCAAGCAGCGCAACATCCAGGACACGACGTTCGAAGTGCCGCTGGGCTCTGGGGCCTATGTGGCCGACGAGGTGAAGCTCGGCACCTCGATCCGCTTGAAGCGCGTGGCCGACTACTGGGGCAAGGACCTGGCGGTGAACGTGGGTCAGAACAATTTCGACATCATCGAATACATCTATTTCCGCGATGCCAATGTCGCCTTCGAGGCCTTCAAGGGCGACCAGTATGACTGGCGCACCGAGACGTCCTCCAAGATGTGGGCCACGGGCTATGATTTCCCGGCCGTGAAGAACGGCAAGGTGATCAAGGAGGAGATCAAGCTCGCCCAGGTGGAGGGCATGCAGGCCTGGGCGCTGAACCTGCGGCGCAACAAGTTCCAGGATGCGCGCGTGCGCCAGGCGCTGAACCTTGCCTTCGATTTCGAGTGGGCGAACCAGAACCTGTTCTACGGCCAGTACACGCGCTCGCGCAGCTACTTCAACAATTCCGAGATGGAGGCGAAGGGCCTGCCCTCCGAGGCGGAGCTGGTGCTCCTCAACCCGCTGAAGGACCAGCTGCCGGCGGAGGTCTTCACCGCCGAATACGTGAACCCGCTGAACGACACGCCGCAGAACAAGCGCAAGAACCTGCGCCAGGCGGCGAAGCTTCTCGAGGACGCCGGCTGGGCGATCACCCAGGACGGCGGCCGGAACGTGCTGAAGAATGCCAAGGGCGAGCAGCTGACCGTGGAGTTCCTTCTCGACTCGCCGCTGTTCGAGCGCATCGCCCTGCCCTACCAGCAAAGCCTCGAGCTGCTCGGCATCGGCGTTTCGATCAAGACGGTGGACAGCGCGCAGTATGAGCGCCGGACGCAGACATTCGACTACGACATCATCGTCGGCAATTGGGGGCAATCGTTATCACCCGGCAACGAGCAGCGCGACTTCTGGGGCAGCGAAGCGGCCAAGCGCAACGGCAGCCGCAATTATGTGGGCATCTCAGACCCGGCGATCGACAAGCTGGTGGAGACGCTGATCTTCGCGCCCGACCGCGAAAGCCTGGTCACCGCCTGCAAGGCGCTCGACAGGGCGCTCATCTGGAACCATTATGTCGTTCCCATGTGGTACATTGATTATGACCGCACCGCGCGGTGGGACCGTTTCGGGCGTCCCGACAAGCTGCCCGATCTCTCCACCGGCTTCCCCACCATCTGGTGGTGGGACGAGGAGAAGGCGAAGAAGGTGGCCGCCAAGTGAGGCACGTTGCGGCGGCAGTGATGGCGCTGTGCCTTGGCGCCGCTGCGGCGGAGGCAGCACCGCGCCATGGCATCTCCGCCTTCGGCGACCTCAAGTACCCTGCCGACTTCACGCACTTCGACTATGTGAACCCCGATGCACCGAAGGGCGGCAGGGTCGCCACCATCGGCCCCGCGGCGATCAGCACCTTCGACAGCTTCAACGGCTACATCCTGAAGGGCGATCCGGCACAGGGCCTGGGCCTGCTCTTCGACAGCCTGATGGCGCCGGCCAACGACGAGCCCGGCTCACTCTACGGGCTCGTGGCGAAGGACGTCGATCTTGCCGACGACAGGAAGTCCGTCACTTTCACGCTGCGGCCGGAGGCAGCCTTCTCCGACGGCTCGCCACTGACGGCGGAGGATGTCTGCGACAGCTTCCGCCTGCTCTCCACGCTGGGCGCCGAGAACATCCGCATCACGATCAGGGATGTGGAAGCCTGCGACATCATCGATCCTCAGACCGTGCGCTATCGCTTCAAGGGCGAGCGCACGCGTGACCTGCCGCTCACCGTGGCAGCACTTCCGATCTTCTCCAAGGCCTACTACGGCACCGTCGACTTCGCCAAGTCGTCGCTGACGCCGCCGCTCGGTTCGGGCCCCTACCGGATCGCCTCCTTCAAGCCCGGCGAATATGTGGCCTACGGGCGCCGCGACGACTACTGGGCGAAGGACCTGCCCGTGAACCGCGGCCGCTACAATTTCGACGAGGTGCGCTATGAATATTTCCGCGAGCGCATCGCCGGCTTCGAGGCGCTGAAGAGCGGCGTCCTCGACCTGCGCGAGGAATTCACCTCGCGCGAATGGGCCACGGCCTATGACTTCCCGGCGCTGAAGGACGGCCGCGTCGTCAAGACGGAAATCCCGGACGAGACGCCATCGGGCGCGCAGGGCTTCTTCTTCAACCTCCGCCGCGAGAAGTTCCAGGACATCCGCGTGCGCGAGGCGCTGAACCTCGCCTTCGACTTCGAGTGGACCAACAAGAACCTGTTCTTCGACTCCTATACGCGGACCGCCAGCTTCTTCGAGAATTCACCGATGAAGGCCGAGGGCATGCCCACGCCGGGCGAACTGGCCCTGCTCGAGCCGCTGCGCGACAGCCTGCGGCCGGAAGTCTTCGGCGAAGCAATCATCCCCGTGACATCCGACGGTTCGGGCCAGGACCGCAAGCTCCTGCGCCGCGCCTCCGCCCTTCTCGACGAGGCCGGCTGGACGGCCGACGGCACCCTGCGCCGCAACGCCAGGGGCGAGACCCTGGACGTCGAGTTCCTGATCGAAAGCCCGGTCTTCGAGCGCGTTCTCGCACCCTATGTGAAAAACCTGAAGCTGCTGGGCGTGAATGCATCGATCCGCACCGTGGACGAGGCCCAGTACCAGAAGCGGCGCGAGGAGTTCGACTTCGACGTGATGTCCTCGCGCTTCTCCACCGGGTTGACGCCGGGCGACGAACTGCGCGTGTTCTTCGGGTCGGATTCCGCCACGAAGCCCGGCACCTACAATCTGTCAGGGGTCGCATCCCCGGCGATCGACGCGCTGCTGGAGAAGGTGGTGGAGGCCAAGTCCCGCGAGGAGCTGAACACCGCCGGGAAGGCGCTGGACCGGGTGCTGCGCGCCGAGCAGTTCTGGGTGCCCAACTGGTACAAGGGCACCTATTGGCTGGCCTACTGGGACAAGTTCGGCAGGCCCGAAACCAAGCCCAAATACGACCGTGGCATCCTTGACACCTGGTGGTATGACGAGGCCAAGGCCAAGCGAATCGCCAACGGAAACTGACCCCGCTCCATGGGCGCCTATATCCTGAAACGCATCCTGCTGATGATCCCGACGCTGCTCGGGATCATGCTGATGACCTTCGCCGTCATCCAGTTCGTGCCGGGCGGGCCGGTGGAG
Source organism: uncultured Aestuariivirga sp. (assembly GCA_964474665.1). Lineage (GTDB taxonomy): Bacteria > Pseudomonadota > Alphaproteobacteria > Rhizobiales > Aestuariivirgaceae > Aestuariivirga. Next base: position 1,719 of record CAYYTH010000007.1, on the reverse strand, counting down.
CAGGTCATCGCCAAGATGCAGGGCAACGACACGGACTCGACCGGCCGCATCAGTGGCAACACCGGCAACGAGGCCGGCGGCAACCAGCAGGCCATGCCGGGCGGCGACGCGGTGAACGTCAAGTACCGTGGCGCCCAGGGCCTCGACCCCGAATTCATCAAGAGCCTCGAGAAGCAGTTCGGCTTCGACAAGCCCGCACCCGAGCGCTTCCTGCTGATGATGAAGGATTACCTGACCTTCAACTTCGGCCAGAGCTATTTCCGCGACCGCTCGGTGATCAGCCTCATCGCCGAGAAGCTTCCGGTGTCGATCTCGCTCGGCCTGTGGCTGACCCTCATCCAGTATCTGGTATCGATTCCGCTCGGCATCCGGAAAGCGGTGAAGGACGGCTCCACCTTCGACGTCTGGACCTCGGGCGTCATCATCATCGGCTACGCCATCCCGAGCTTCATCTTCGCCATCATGCTGATCGTTGTCTTCGCGGGCGGCAGCTATTTCAGCTGGTTCCCGCTGCGCGGCCTGACGTCGGACAATTTCGAGCAGCTGAGCTTCCTCGGCAAGATCGGCGACTACGCCTGGCACCTCGCCCTTCCGCTCTTCGCCATGGCCATCGGCAGCTTCGCCACCATGACGATGCTGACCAAGAACTCCTTCCTCGACGAGATCCGCAAGCAATACGTGACGACGGCGCGCGCCAAGGGCCTGACGGAAAACCAGGTGCTCTACGGCCACGTATTCCGCAATGCCATGCTGCTGGTGATCGCGGGCTTCCCCGGCGCCTTCATCGGCGCCTTCTTCGCCAGCTCGCTGCTGATCGAGACGATCTTCTCGCTCGACGGGCTGGGCTATCTCTTCTTCAAGGCCACGCTCGACCGCGACTATCCGATCGTCTTCGCCAGCCTCTACATCTTCACCCTGATGGGCCTCGTCGTCCAGCTCATCTCGGACCTCACCTATACCTGGATCGATCCGCGGATCGACTTCGAGAAGCGGGACGTCTGAGCCATGGCGATCCGCATGACACCGCTCAATGAAAGGCGCTGGCAGCTGTTCCGCCAGAACAAGCGGGGCTTCTGGTCATTCTGGCTGTTCATGGTGCTGTTCCTGATCTCGGTCTTCGCGCCCTTTATCGCCAATGACCGGCCCGTCCTCGTCTCCTACAAGGGGGAGTGGCTCTACCCCACATTCGTCGATTATCCGGAATCGAAGTTCGGCGGCTTCCTCGCCCGCACCGACTTCCGCGATCCGGTGAACCAGGAGGAGATCGCGGCCAATGGCTGGATGATCTGGCCGCCGATCCGCTATTCCTACAACACGGTCAACAACGAGCTTCCCATGCCGGCGCCCTCGCCGCCGGCCTTCCAGCTCAGCCGAGAGCAGGCCTGCGCCAAGTATCCGGCGGGCGTGAACGACCCCAACTGCGTGTTCGGCAACCTCAACTGGCTGGGCACCGACGACCAGGGCCGCGACGTGACGGCGCGGCTGATCTATGGCTTCCGCATCTCGGTGGCATTCGGTTTGATCCTCACCGTCATCTCCTCGCTCATCGGCATGGCGGCGGGCGCCATCCAGGGCTATTTCGGCGGCTGGACGGACCTCATCTTCCAGCGCTTCATCGAGATCTGGACCTCGATGCCGGGGCTCTATCTGCTCATCATCCTCGCGGCCTTCATCACGCCCACCTTCTGGATCCTCCTCTTCGTCCTCGTGCTCTTCTCC
>CAYYTH010000006.1:0-106533 GCA_964474665.1 uncultured Aestuariivirga sp. | reverse complement strand
AAACCTGGGTAAAGCACGAGAACCACACGCCCACCGGCGCCTTCAAGGTCAGGGGCGGCCTCGTCCACATGAAGATGCGCAAGGACAGGGGCGAGACCGGCGGCGTCATCTCGGCCACGCGCGGCAACCACGGCCAGTCGCTCCCCTTCGCCGCCGCGCGCGTCGGCATCAAGACCACCATCGTCTGCCCAGTCGGCAATTCGCCCGAAAAGAACGCCGCCATGCGCGCACTCGGCGCCGAGCTGATCGAGACCGGCCATGACTTCGACGCCGCGCGTGAAACCGCGATGGAGATCGCGAAGCAACGCGGCCTCGACTTCATCCCCTCCTTCGGCAAGGAGCTGGTGATGGGAGTGACCACCTATGCCCATGAGCTGTTCCGCGCGGCCGGAGAACTCGATGCCGTCTATGTGCCCATCGGCATGGGCTCCGGCATCGTCGGCACCATCGCGGCACGCGACATGCTGGGGCTGAAGACCAAGGTGATCGGCGTCGTCGCCGAGGGCGCCAATGCCGTCGCCCTGTCCTTCGCCGCCGGAAAGCCCGTCTCCACCAACAGCGCCGTGAGCTTTGCCGATGGCATGGCCGTGCGCGTGGTGAACCCCGAGGCCTTCGCCCATATCCACAAGGGTGTGGACCGCATCGTCACGGTGAGCGACGACGAGATCGCGGAGGCCGTACGTCTCTATTTCCGCTGTTGCCACACCATCGCCGAGGGCGCAGGTGCGGCTCCCCTTGCCGCGCTGATGCAGGAGCGTGCGGCGATGAAGGGCCAGCGCGTCGGCGTCATCCTGTCGGGTGGCAACATCGACATGCCGAAATTCGCCGAGGTGCTGGAAGGGAAAACGCCGGCTGCGTGAGGCATTCCGCAGGCAGCATTTTTCATTTCACCTTCGCCGGGCTTGACCCGGCGATCCTTTTCGGCGCCAGAAAAAGGATGCCCCGGTCAAGCCGGGGCAAGGTGAACCAAGAATTCAGAGGTGCTTGGGAACCTCACATCGTAACGGACAGGCCGCCATCCACCGCCAGCACGTGGCCATTGACATAGGCCGCGGCATCGGAGGCGAGGAACACCACCGCGCCGCCGAGCTCCTCCGGTTTCGCCCAGCGCCCGGCCGGCGTGCGGCCCTCGACCCAGGCATTGAACACCTTGTCTTCCAGCAGCGCCGTGTTCATTTCCGTCGCGAAATAGCCGGGCGCGATGGCGTTGATGGTGATGCCGGAGCGGCCGAGCTCCGCCGCCATGGAGCGCGTCAGGCCATGCAGCCCCGCTTTGGCGGCGACATAGGCGTGGATCGTCGGGCGCGCCAGAATGGCGGCGATGGATCCGGTGTTGATGATGCGGCCATGCCCCTTGGGCAGCATCAGCCGCACCGCATCGCGCGCAAGGCGGAAGCAGGAGGAGAGGTTGACGCTGATCACCCGGTCGAAATCCGCGTCTTCCCACTCGGTGATGGGGCGGCGGTGCTGGATGCCCGCGTTGTTGACCAGGATGTCGAGCTTGCCATGGCGCGCCACGATGCCTTCCAGCGCGGCGCGCGAGGCCTGCGGGTCCGTCACGTCGAAGGCCAGCGCCTCCGCACCGATCCGTGAAGCGGCGTCGGCGAGTTCAGTTGCATTGCGGGCATTGACGATGACCGTCGCGCCATTCTCGGCAAGCGCCTTCGCCATGGCGAAGCCCAGCCCGCGCGAGGCGCCGGTGACCAGCGCCACGCGGCCATCGAGCGCGAAGGGATTCACTTCTTCACACCGTTCACCGCCATCAGCACGTCGATGAGGCGCGGGATGAAGCGGTCACCATAGCCCATGTTGTCGGCCATCACGGTGATCTGGTGTGCCGTCTCGGCGAGGAAGGAGGTGGCGGGCAGCTGCTCCGTCATGTTGGTGTAGTAGCGCAGGTCCTTCCTGGCATTGCGGATGGCGAACTGCGCCGCGCTGTCGTCATCGTGGAGCGGCACGTTGATGAGGCGGCCGAACATCACCGAAGCGGCACCACCCGCCATCACGATGTCCTTCAGCGCCTGCATGTCGACGCCTGCCTTGGCGGCCACCGTGATCGCCTCGGCCGCCACCGCGGCATGGCAGATCGACAGGAAATTGTTGATCAGCTTCAGCTGGTGCGCCGAGCCCACCGGACCGGCATGCACGATGGTATCGGCGAAGCAGTCGAGCACCGGGCGGATTTTCGCGATCACGTCTGCCGGCCCGCCGGTCATCAGGCCAAGCTTGCCGGCCTCGGCCTCCTTGGGCGTGCGGGTCATCGGCGTATCGACGAAATGGCCACCCTTGGCCTCCACGTCAGCGGCGATGCGCTTGGTCGAGTCGGGCTCCGCGGTGGAGCAATCAGCGATGATGAGGCCCGGGCGGACGGCATGGATCAGCCCATATTCGCCATGAACGATGTGCTCCACCTGCGGGCTGCCGGTGACGCAGAGGATGACGAGGTCCGATTCCTTCGCCACCGCCAGCGGGTTGTTGCGCTCATGCGCGCCCTTCGCCACAAGGTCATCGATGGGCGCGCGGTTGCGGTGCGCCATGACGGTGAGGTGGTAGCCCTTCTCCAGGATGTTCTTGCCGATGCCGTGGCCCATGAGGCCGACGCCGATGAGGCCGACGCGCTTGATTGTCATGTGTTCCCTCCCAGGAATTGCGTGAACCGATCCTGCTCCAGGATGTGGAGCCTGTCTTCCGCCTTCTTGCTGAAGCCGAGCCGGGCGTAGAAACGCTCGGCACCCGTATTGGTCTCATCCACCTCGAGCTTGATGAACCTTGCGCCGCGCGCCGCGAAGCGCTGCGCGGAACAGCGCAGCAGGTCGAGCCCGACGTTCCGGCCGCGCGCTTCCGGCAGCACGAAGAGATCGACCACATAGAGACCCGGGGCACCCCGCCAGGTGGAAAAGGTCATGAGGCCGAGGCAGGCGCCGATCAGCCGGCCCGCATCCTCGGCCACCACCACGTCGATGAGGTCCGCCGCCGCCCGCAGCCTGTCGCCGGTGAGTGCGGGCACGAAGTCCGTCCCGATGTGCTCGGCGAGGCCGCGCACCATGCCGGCGACGGCCTCTGCCTCCTCGGGGCGCATCGCCCGCACATCGAGGCTCATGCGGAGAGGCCCTTCAGCAGCTGCTCGAGGTTGAGCCCGAGGTTGGGCGACGGATAGCCGCCCTCCTGCACCACCAGCATGGGCAGCCTGAGCGTGTTGATGTGGCGGCCGATCTCGGCGAATTCCACCGTCTGGATGGCGAAGCCCTGGAACGGATCATCGATGGCGATGTCGAGGCCTGCCGCGACGACCACCACCTCCGCACCGAAATCGGCGATGCGCTTCAGCGCCACATCGAGCGCGGCGCGATAGGGCTTGATGGTGGTGCCGCGCTCCATCGGCAGGTTGAGGTTGAAGCCCTCGCCCGCGCCCCGGCCGCGTTCCTCCTCGTAGCCCCAGAAGAAGGGGTAGAAGCGCTTGGGGTGCGCGTGTAGCGAGATGGTGAGCACGTCGGCGCGGTCATAGAAGATCGCCTCGGTGCCATTGCCGTGGTGGACATCGATGTCGAGGATGGCCGTGCGCCGGCCGGCCTGGGTGAGAAGCGCTGCGGCCAGAGCGGCGTTGTTGAAGTAGCAGAAGCCCGCCGCCACGTCCGCCGCGGCATGGTGGCCCGGCGGCCGGCACAGCGCATAGGCGATGCGCTCGCCCGCGAGCACCAGCTTCGCGCCATGTGCGGCGGTGGCGGCACTGGCCCGCGCCGCCGCCCAGGTCTGCGCCGTGATCGGCGCCGAGCCGTCGCCCAGGTGCCAGCCGCACTGGCCCACCACGCTATCCGGGTAATGCGTTGGCGGCAGGCTGGGGCGTCCCAGCGCGAAGACGTTGGCCACGGGTGTTTGAGCCGCATCCGGCAGGCGCTTCCAGCGCTCCCACACGGTGGAGAGGAACTGGATGTAGCGCCGCTCATGCACCAGCGCCAAGGTGTCGCCGAATATCTCCGGCGGCGCCACCACCGGGCCGCCCATCCGGCGCACCCCTTCCATCAGCATATCGATGCGCTCGGGGCGCTCCGGGATCGGCTGGGGCTTTCCCGAGACGATGAATTCGCCGGGTGCATGGGTGCGTTGCGTGTCGTCGAAGACGGTGATCACCGGTTTGCCGAGCCTTCTGCTTTGCTGCTAGGATTTTGGGCGAGCGTTCACTCCAAAGCAAGGCTTCCAGCACATGTCCTCCGCCCTCCCCAAGCATATCCATTCGACGGGTGACCTTCCGAAAGTCGCATGGGCCAAGGGGACCTATGTCTATGACGTCGACGGCAAGCAGTATATCGACGGTTCCGGCGGCCCCGCCGTCTACTGCATCGGCCACTCCAACGAGGAGGTGAACGCTGCGATCACCAGCCAGCTCGACCGCATCGCCCACGGCTACCGCTACAACTTCTCTTCCGACGCCCTCGAAGAGCTGACGGAGATCATCCGCCGCCGTTGCGGTGGCACCCTGAACAACATGGTCTATGTGACCGGCGGCTCCGAGGCGGTCGAATCCTGCCTCAAGCTCGCGCTGCAGTATCACGCCGCGAAGGGCGACATGAGCCGCCGCCGCTTCATCGCCCGCGAGCGCTCCTGGCATGGCAATACGCTGGGCGCGCTGTCGGTCTCGGGCTTCCTCGAAAGGAAGCGCGCCTTCGAGGGCTCGCTGCTCGACGTCTCGCGCCTCTCCCCCGCCAATGCCTACAGGCCCGTTGCGGGCGCCACCGCGGAAACCGCGGGCGAGGCCTGTGCGAAGGAACTCGAGGACGAGATCCTGCGGGTGGGACCTGACAAAATCTGCGCCTTCATCTTCGAACCCGTCGTCGGTGCGGCCGGCGGCTGCGTGCCCGCACCGAAGGGCTATGCCAGGCGCGTGCGCGAGATCTGCGACAAGTACGGCGTGATCATGATCTCCGACGAGGTCATGTGCGGCGCCGGCCGGACGGGCGTGTGGCGGGCCCTGGAGGAGGACGGCGTCGAGCCCGACATCATGTCGGTGGCGAAGGGCCTCGCCGCAGGATACCTGCCGCTCGGTGCCGCGATCTACAACGACAAGGTGGCGGATGCGATCCACGGAACGCATGGCGCCCCCATGACCGGCCACACCTTCACCGCCCACACCGCCTGCTGTGCGGCGGGCGTCGCCGTCCAGAAGATCGTGGAGCGCGAGAAGCTGGTCGAACGCGTGAAGGCCAAGGCCCCGCAATTCCGCGCCATGCTGGCCGAGGCCACGAAGGACATCGAGGCGGTGGGCGACATCCGTGGGCGCGGCTATTTCCAGGCACTCGAGCTGGTGGCGGACCGCAAGACCAGGCGGCCCTTCGAGGCCGAGAAGAAGCTGTTCATGAAGATCCGCCAGCAGGCCTTCGACAACGGCCTGATCTGCTACCCCGTCGGCGGCAATGTGGATGGCATCAACGGCGACGTGGTGATCCTGGCGCCGCCCTATAACGCGACGGATGCGGAACTCGCCGAGATCGTCGAGAAGACCGCGGCCTCGGTGCGGCAGGTGCTGAAGGCGGAAGGGCTGGCTTGATTTAGCCGGCGCTACTTTAGCACCGACTCATACTCACCTCGCCCGGGCTTGACCCGGGCGTCCTTTTTCGCGGACCCCAAAATGGATGCGCGGGTCAAGCCCGCGCAAAGTGAAATGAGCGAGAAAGATATCAGCTGACATTCCTGCTTGTATATTTTCCTATCATCCCCATATCAGCGGTCTGCTGATTGACATTGTTAATACCAATTCCCCCGCTCCGCGTCCTTGTGCATCCGTGCCGGGCGGCGGTCGAGGAAGGCGTCGGAGTGCACGACCGTCATGCTGGCTGAAAGGGTGACGGCGGCATACATGGGCGGTTCGTCGGAATAGACCGTCTCGACCGAACCGCCGACGAGGGGCAGCTGGTGATTGAGGCTGGGCAAGGCCGAGAATCCGATGCCGTTCCAGGTCCCCGAGATGGTGCGGTGGGCGTGGCCGAAGAAGATGTGCCGGGTATCGTGGCCCTTGAGCAAGGCGGCGAAATCCTCCGCATCGTCGAGCTTGATGAGGTCCATCAGCGCGTGGCCGATGTCGAAGGGCGGATGATGCATGAAGAGATAGCTGGGGGCGCCGGCGATCCGCTCCAGCTCCGCCTTCAACCATTGGCGGCGCGGCGCATCGTAGAGACCGGCGGAGGACGGCGGGCCTTTCAGCGTGTCGAGGAACAGGAGGTGGCACCCCTCGCGCATGATGGCGTGCTGCACATGGCCGTGGGCATCCGCACCGCCAAAAACCTTGAGGTAGTTCGCGCGGTCATCGTGGTTGCCAAGCAGCAGGTGCGTTTCGAGCGGAAAGCGCTTCAGCCGCTCGCGCAGCATCTCATAGGCCGCCACGTCGCCCTTCTCGGTCAGGTCGCCGGTGATGACGCAGAGATCGGCATCGGCGTGATGAGCGGCGATGTCGGACAGGGCGGCATCGAGACGGGCGAAGGGATCGAGGCCCCACAGCAACTCGCCCGGTGGCATCAGGTGAAGGTCGGTGAGGTGGATGAGCTTCATGGATTGTCCTGTCTCAATCGCGAGCCGCGCAGCAGTCCCGCCGCATCGGCGATCGGATAGCCGGCCGAGACGACGAGGCTGTTGAGGCGGTTGAGGTCGCGGATCATGTCGACGTAAAGCGCACTCCGCCGCAGCGTCTCGCCCTTGCCGCGCGAGCCGGGCTGGAAGTGCCTGTCGAGCACCTCGTTCTGCAATGCGCGGAAGGCGTCCTTCTGCGAGATGAGCCGCTTCGCACCCTCGACATCACCGGAGGAGAGAACACCCGAGGCGAGCCTGAGATTGTCGTGGATGATGCGGCAGAGATTGTCGAGCGAGGCCACCTCGTCCGGCGTGAAGGAAATCTGCTCGCGGGTCTTGGCCTCGATGCGGTCCGATAGATTAAGCTGGATCACGTCGCCTGCATGCTCGAGGTTCGAGATGTAGAGGGTGAGCTCGAGGGCGCGGCGCGATTCCTCCGGGCTGAGCTGCTCCAGCGCGAGGTCGGCGAGATATGCCTGGAGCTGGGTCTGGTAGGTGTTGAGGCGCTCGTCCATCGGAGCCAGCTGCTTCAGCTTCTCGGTGGAGCCGGAGCGCAGCGCATCGAGGGCGGTGTCGAACATGCGCTCCAGAAGCTCGGTCATGCGCACGGTTTCGAGCAGCACATTGGCGAGCGCCACGGCGGGGGTCTTCGCTGCCTTGGGGTCGAGGTAGCGCGGGCGTGCGAGGTTGTCCCTGTCGCCCGGCGTCTCCGGCAGGATGCGCTCCATGAGCTTCGCCATGAGCCCGGTGAGCGGCAGGAAGATGAGCCCCACCGCAATGTTGAAACCGGCGTGGAAGGCGACGGCCGTCTCGATGGGGCCGAGCGGCAACATCTGCACATAGGGGGTGATGCGGGCGATGAAGGCGAGGGCGAGGATGGCGAGGATGCCGCGGCAGATGAGGTTGGCGAACGGCAGGCGGCGCGCCACCGGGGGCTGCGCCAGCGTGGCCGAGACGGCAGGAAGCCCGCCGCCGAGATTGATGCCGAGGATGAAGGCAAGGGCACCGTCCACGCCGAGGCTGCCGCTGGCCAGGAAGGAGGCGATGAGCAGGATGACGGCGAGCGAGGAATGGAACACCCAGGTCAGCACCGCGCCAATGACGAAGGCGAGGAAGGGCTCGCGCCCCACCGCTGCCAGCACATCGTGGAACAGCGTCGCCGTGCTCAAGGGCGCCGATGCCTGCTTGATGAGCGTGAGCGACAGCAGCATGAGCCCAAGCCCGATGAGCACGCGGCCCATGTTGTGCGGGCGGAGTTCCGCCGACCATGAATGGATGACGTAGCCCGCGAAGATCAGGATCGGCGAGGCCCACAGGGCGAGGTTGGAGCCGGACGCGAAGACGGCGGAGACGATGGCCGAGCCCACATCGGCGCCCAGCAGCACCGCGAGCCCGAGTGCGGTGTTGATGGCGCCCGCGGCGGCGAGGCCCGCCACGATCAGCGTCATCGCCGTGCCGGAGCCGAGGATCGCGGTGGCGACGCCGCCCGCGGTGAAGGCCGACAGGCGGTTTCCGACGCGATGCTCGATGAAGTTCTTCAGCCGGTCGCCATAGGCCCGCATCACGCCGGTGCGCACCATGCGCACGCCCCACAGCAGGAGGGCGATGCCTCCCAGCAGGTTGATGATGACGGCGGTGCCTGGGTTCAACTAATCCCTCATTGCGGCCAGGGGAGCGACCATGTCTTCACGTTGGTGAAGAACTTCATGGCCTCCACGACGCCTTCCTTTACGCCATTGCCGGAGTCCTTGATACCGCCGAAGGGCGACATCTCGATGCGGTAACCCGGCACTTCCCAGATATTCACCGTGCCCACGTTGAGGCCTTCGATGAACTTGGTGATGCGCGACAGGTTGTTGGTGCACACGCCGGACGAGAGGCCGAAGGGCGTCGAATTGGAGATCCTGATCACCTCGGCATCGTCATTGGGCACCCGCACAATGGGGACGATGGGGCCGAAGGTTTCCTCGAAGACGAGCTCCGACTGGTGTGGAACGAAGTCGACCGTGATGGGCGGCAGGAGCGCTCCCTGGCGGCCGGGGTTGTAGAGGATCTTGGCCCCCTGCTCGGCCGCCTTGTGGACACGGTCCTCGAAGGTCTTCGCCGCCAGCTCATGCACCACGGTGCCGAGGTCGGTGTCGGGGTTCATAGGGTCGCCGAACTTGATGGCCTTGGCCTTGGCCAGCACCTTCTCGACGAACTTGTCGGCGACGCGCTCCTGCACGAGGATGCGCTTCACCGCGGTGCAGCGCTGGCCCGAGTTGCGGGTGGCGCCGGCGGCGGCGAGTTCCGCCGCCTTGTCGAGGTCCGAATCCGAGAGGTCATCGAGGATGATGAGCGGGTCGTTGCCGCCGAGCTCGAGGGCCGCACGCTTGTAGCCCGCCTTGCCGGCGATGATCTTGCCGACGCGCACGCCGCCGGTGAAGGTGATGATGTCGATGTTCTCGTTGGTCACCATCTCGTCGCCAATGTCGTCCGGCCAGCCGGTGACGACCTGGAACATCTCCGGCGGCAGGCCTGCTTCATACAGGATGTCGGCGAGGGCAATGCAGGTGAGCGGCGTCAGCTCGGTGGGCTTGGCCACCACGCAATTGTTGGTGGCAATGGCCGGCGCCACCTTGTGGGACACCATGTTCAGCGGATGGTTGAAGGGCGTGATGGCGGAGATGACGCCAACCGGTTCACGCTTGGTGAAGATCTTGCGCGGCTTTCCTTGCGGGGTGAGGTCGCAGGAGAAGATCTGGCCATCATCCAGAATGCAGAGCTGGCCTGCCAGCGAATAGACGTCGTAGGCGCGGCCCACCTCGTAGAGCGAGTCCTTCTTCGACAGGCCGAGCTCCAGCGTGATGAGGTCGGAGAGCTGGTCCTTGCGCGAACGGATCAGCTCCGCCGTGCGGAACAGGATCTGCTGGCGCTCGTAGCGGGTAAGCTTCGGCTTGTAGTTGCGGGCGATCTCGAAGGCCCGGGCCGCATGCTCGGCGGTGCCTGCGGGAACGGTGCCGATCACTTCGTTCGTATACGGATAGTGCACTGGCACGACGCCCTCGGCATCGACCTTCTTGCCGCCGATGCGCATCGATTCCTTGATGATGGGGCGCTTTGTTGCAGCGACGTTCATGTTCAGGCCTCCACGATGTTGTTGCAGCCGAGCGCGAAGGCATCGAAATTGCGCAGCGCTGCGGGTGTATTCTTGAACTTGCGATTGGCGATCACCGGGATCTCCTGCTCGGTGAGGCCGCCATGCGAACGGAGCGGCTCGTTCAGCCCCGAGAGATCATGCTTGTCGCGCGAGGTGCCGATGACCTTGGAGCCCTTCGGCCCGCCCGAGACGACGATGATGTCGCCCATGCGGTCCTCCGGCAGTTCGAAGCGGGCGCAGCCGTCCTTTTTATTCAGCACGGCATCGATGCCGTCCTGGGCCTTGATGACGGCCATGATCTCGGCGACGTCCGGGCCATAGGCATAGACGGTGGCGAAGCTGCCGAGCGCGCCGTGATGCACGACGTAAGGATCGGTGATTGGCAGGATGACCTTGGTCTTGCCCACGCCGAACTTCGCATCGAGCACGTCCTGCAGGTAGAGCACGTCCGGCTCGCCGTTGGCGAGGTGCTTGTCCTTCATGCCGTGGTCGGCGACGATGACGATGATGGCGCCGCCCGCATCGAGTTCGCCGAGGTACTTGTCCATCATGGCATAGAAGCTGTTCGCCCCCGCCGAGCCCGGCGCATATTTGTGCTGCACGTAGTCGGTGGTGGAGAGATACATCAGGTCCGGCTTCATCGACGTCAGGAGCTTGACGCCCGCCGCGAAGACGAATTCTGAAAGCTCGGCGGAATAGACATCCGGCACGCCCATGCCGACGAGGCCGCAGACGTCCTCGATGCCATTGTCCTTCAGGTTCACCTTGTCGGCCTTCTCCGACGAGAAGGCCACCGCCGTGCCGTCGAAGACGAGGCCCTTGCCCAGCAGCAGGCGCAGCTTGTCCTTGGCGGTCACCATGGCGATCTTCGCACCGGCCTTCTGGAAGGCCTCGAAGATGGTGGGCGCGCGCAGCCACTTGGGGTCATTCATCATGGTTTCCTGGCCGGTGGCCGGGTCAATGAGATAGTTGCCGCAGATGCCGTGCACCTCCGGCGGGCGGCCGGTGACGATCGAGAGGTTGTTGGGGTTGGTGAAGCTCGGGATCACCGAGTGGCCGCGGCGGTTCTCGCCCTTGGCGATGATGCGCTTCAGGTTGGGCATCAGCCCCTGCTCCATGGCGATTTCCATGTAGGCGGGCTCGGAACCGTCGCAGCAGATGACGACGAGCGGCGCGGAAGGCCAGTTGTAGCTGCGGCCGTTGACGGAGACGGGAGTCATGTAAACCAGTTCCTTTGCTTTTCTTTTCCCCTCCCCCTTGTGGGGAGGGCGAGGGGTGGGGCCGTGCCGCAGGTCCGATGTAGGAGCTTGGTCCTCCGGCACCACCCCCACCCCGACCCTCCCCACAAGGGGGAGAGCGAGGTTAAGTCTTACTGTTCCAGCGGTGCCATGTCGGTGACCTTCATCTCGGCCAGAACGTCGCGGATCGCGGTCAGCACGCCCTTCATCACCGCCTCGTCCACCTTGCCGATGGTGCCGATGCGGAAGGACGGGCGCTTCGTGAGCTTGCCGGGATAGATGGCGAAACCGCGGCGGCGGAGTTCCTCGTAGAAATTCTCGAAGTGGAAGTTCTTGTCGCGCGGCGTGAGGAAGGTCTGGATGATGGGGCCGGCCTGGTTGTCCGACAGCAGCGTCGAGAAGCCTATGTCGCGCATGCCTTTGATGAGGATCTGCGCATTGCGCTGGTAGCGGGCACCGCGGGCGGCGACACCGCCTTCGGCCGCATGTTCCTTCATCGCCGTGTGGAAGGCGACGAGGGCATGGGTGGGCGGCGTGAAGCGGAACTGGCCATTGGCCTCGAGCCCCTTCCACTGCTCGAAGAGATCGAGCACCACCGAATGGCTCATGCCCTTTGACGCTTCCAGCATGGCGCGCTTCACCAGCACGTAGGAGAAGCCGGGCACGCCCTCGATGCACTTGTTGGAGGACGACACCATGACGTCCATGCCGACGCCCATGTTGAGCGCGATGGCGCCGAAGGACGACATGGCATCCACCATGTAGATCTTGCCGCGCGCCTTGACCGCACGCGCGATCTCCTCGATCGGGTTGACGATGCCGGACGTCGTCTCGCAGTGGATGATCCAGACATGGCTGATGGCGGGATCGGCGTCGAGCGCCTTCGTCACGTCCTCGACCGTAGGTGCCGCGCTGTCGCCCTTGTCGATCTTCACGACCGGCCGGCCGAGCTTGCCGAGGATGGCGGCGGCGCGGTCGCCATAGGCGCCATTGGCGACGACCAGCGTCTTCGTTTCGCTCTTGGGGCAGAAGGCGCCGAGTGCCGCCTCGATGGCGAAGGTGCCCGAGCCCTGCATGATGACGCATTCATAGCTGTCATCGCAGCCCGCGAGGCCGAGCAGGCCCTTGCGGATTTCCGAGACGACGCGGCGAAATTCGATGTCGCGCGAGCCCCAGTCGGCCAGCATGGCGGCTTTGACGCCACGCGAGGTGGTGAGCGGGCCGGGGGTGAGGAGATAGGGCATGTCTTCCTGGCCCGGGGGGCCGGCGAAGCGATGGGGCTGCTTGTCCATGGGATGATCCTCGATTTCGGCAGCGAAAATGGGAGCTTGACCCATATCAGTCAAATCGTATGTTCTTATGTGCCACATAAGTTTGAACGATATGCGACACGCCCAGCTCAAGGCCTTCCACGCCGTTGCCGTGCACGGCGGATTTTCCCGCGCCGCCGAGGCCTTGGGGCTGACCCAGCCCGCCGTTTCCGACCATGTGCGGAAGCTCGAGGAGACCTATGGGGTTCAGCTCTTCACCCGCGCGCCCTCGGGCGTGGCCCTGACCGACATGGGCCGCAAGCTCTTCGCCATCGCCGAGCGCCAGTTCGAGGCGGAGGCGCAGGCCCTGGAGCTGCTGTCCCGCGGCCGGACGCTGGAGGAAGGGCAGCTGACCATCGGCGCCGATGCCGCCGTCCACATCCTGCCCGAGCTCGCCCGCTTCCGGCTGAAACACCCCAAGCTGTCGGTCAGGCTTGTCACCGGCAATTCGGCGCAGCTCGTCAAGCGGCTGGAGGATTTCTCCATCGACATCGCCATCACCGCCGAACGCCCGCCCGAGCCGGGCTTCCTCGCAAGAAAGCTCAGGAGCGACCGGCTGGTGGCGGTGGTGCAGCGGTCTTCGCGGCTGGCGAAGCTGAAGGAGATGCCCTTCGCGCAGCTCGTGAAGCTGCCGCTGATCCTGCGCGAAGAAGGCTCGATGACGCGCAGCCTGCTGCTGGAGGAGGCCCGCAAGCGCGGCTTGGCGCTGTCCGGCTCGATCGAGATCGAGAGCCGCGAGGCGGCGCGCGAGGCGGCGGCCCAGGGCCTGGGCCTCGCCATCATGTCGCAAGGCGAGCTGGTGCCCGATGGCAGGCTGGCCGTGCTCGCCATTCCGGACTGGACGACCGAGATGGAGGAGTGGATGATCTGCCTGAAATCGCGGAGCTCGCTGCATGTGATCCGCTCCTTCTTCACTCTGGAGGCTTCATGAGCTTCATCGCCGCCTGCGTGCAATCCACCGCGACGCCGGACATCCAGACAGATATCCGTATACTGACGGATTTCATTCGCGATGCGGCCGGCAGGGGTGCCGGCTTCGTCGCCACGCCGGAATATTGCGCCGGGCTCGACACGCGCGACGGCAAGATGTTTCCCGTCGCCTTCACGGAAGCGGAACACCCGGTGCTTCCGGCAATGCAGGGACTGGCGAAGGAACTCGCCATCTGGCTGCTCGTGGGCTCCATCGGGGTGAAGGCGCCGGACGGGCGCATCTTCAACCGCAGCTTCATGCTGGCACCCTCGGGTGCCATCGCCGCGCGCTATGACAAGATCCACCTCTTCGACATCGACCTGGGCGCGGGGCGCAGCTACCGCGAGTCGGCCACCATCGCGCCGGGTGCCAGCGCAGTGATTGCGCCCTGCGCGGAGGGCATGATCGGGCTCTCGATCTGCTATGACATCCGCTTCCCGCACCTCTATCGCAGCTATGCGCAGGCAGGTGCCGAGCTGATCGCGGCGCCCGCCGCCTTCACGCGCGTGACGGGCGAGGCGCACTGGCACGTGCTGCAGCGGGCGCGCGCCATCGAGAACGGCGCCTATGTGATCGCGCCCGGGCAATGCGGCACGCTGGCGGGCGGTGCGGAATGCTATGGCCATTCGCTGATCGTCGACCCCTGGGGCCGCGTGCTGGCCGATGGCGGCACGGAGCCGGGCATCGTCACGGCGGAGATTGACCTCGCGCAGGTGAGCGAGACGCGGCGGCGCATCCCTTCGCTGACCCACGACCGCGATTTCACGCCCGCTTGCCTCGCCACGCCCAAGGCCTCATAGTCCGCGCCTTGGTTGCAAGGGAGTCCGGGGGTCATGACGCTCTACATTCTTCTCGGCATCGTGGCGCTGGCTGCCATCTGGCTGATGACGGCCTACAACGGCCTCGTGAAGAACAAGAACCTGGTGGAGGAGGGCTGGAGCGGCATCGACGTGCAGCTGCGCCGCCGCGCCGACCTGATTCCCAACCTGATCGAAACGGTGAAGGGCTATGCCGCGCATGAGGACAAGCTGTTCCGCGACATCGCGGAACTGCGGGCCAAGTCGATCGCCGGCGGTACGGTGGGCGAGCAGTCGGCGGTCGGACAGGCGATGAGCCAGGCGCTGGGCAAGCTCTTCGCCATCGCCGAGGCCTATCCCGAACTGAAGGCGGATGCCAATTTCCGCGACCTGCAGGACAAGCTTTCCGGCATCGAGGACGAGATCCAGCTGTCGCGGCGCTACTACAATGGCGCGGTGCGGAACCTCAACACCATGATCGAGAGCTTCCCCACCAACCTGATCGCCAGCCAGTTCGGCTTCGGCAAGGCCGAGTTCTTCGAGATCGGCGATGCGGCGGCGCGCGAGGTGCCGAAGGTCGACTTCAAGACGCGTTGATGCGCGGGCTTCTCGCGTTCCTGATCATCTGGCTTGCGCTGGCGTCCCCGGCGCTGGCCGAGGAGCGCATCAAGAGCTTCGTCAGCGACGTGACGGTGAACGCCGATGCCTCGATCGACGTCACCGAGACGATCATCGTCAATTCCGAAGGCCGCGAGATCAACCACGGCATCTACCGCGATTTCCCGACCACCTATACAGATGGCCATGGCCAGCGGGTGATCGTCGGCTTCGACGTCCTCGACGTTCAGCGCGACGGGCGCGACGAGCCCTATGCGCTCGAGTCGCTCAGCAACGGCGTGCGCATCAAGATCGGCGACAAGGATGTGTGGCTGGCGAATGCGCCGCACCGCTACGTGATCCGCTATCGCACCACCCGGCAGATCGGCTTCTTCGAAAAATTCGACGAGCTCTACTGGAACGTCACCGGCAATGGCTGGGATGTCCCCATAGACCTCGCACGGGTGACCATCACACTCCCGCCGGGGGCCGACATCCTTCAGCATGATGAGTTCACCGGCGGTTATCGCTCGACCGAGAACAACAGCCGCATCCTATCGCTCAGCGGCAATGTGTTCACCGCGGAAACAACCGTGGCGCTCGATCCCCGCCAGGGCTTCACGGTGGCCGTCGCCTGGCAGAAGGGTCTGGTGGCGCCGCCGTCGGACGCGCGGAAATGGGCCTGGTGGGCCTCCGACAATGCCGGCTTCTTCACGCTGGCCATGGGCCTTCTTGCGGCCGCGCTCTACTTCCTTCTCGCCTGGAACAAGGTGGGGCGCGATCCACCCCGGGGCACCATCATCCCGCTCTTCGCGCCGCCCAAGGGGCTGGGGCCCTCCGCAGTGCGCTTCGTGACCCACTACGGCGCCGACGACAAGGGCTTCGCCGCCGCCATGGTGGGGCTCGCGGTGAAGGGCCGGCTGAAGATCGCCGATGACGACCGCAGCTTCACCATCACCAAGCTGAAGGGCGGCACCGAGCCGCTGACCCCGGCCGAAAGCGCGCTCTACACCGCACTGCCCTCCGGCAGCACGGAACTGAAGCAGACGAACCATGCCGCGATCCGCGCGGCGCGCAGCGCGCTGGACCGGGCGCTGAAGAACGAGTTCGAAGGCACGGCCTTCTTGAAGAACCTCGGCTGGTTCGCCGTGGGCCTCGCGATCTCGGTCATCTGCCTCATCATCGGCGCTTTGCTGCTGCCCGGTGCCGAGGGCCTCCAGGGCCTCTTCGCCTTCGGATGGATGGGCGTGTGGTGGGGCGTGGTGCTGGCCGTGGGCTGGGCAAGCTTCAAGGGCCTGTTCGCGGCGCGCGGCGTGTGGGCCAGGATCACCTCGCTGGGGGCGCTGCTGTTCCTCATTCCCTTTGCCGGTGCCGGCATCGTGGCACCGGCCGCCATCTTCCTGCAGGGCGGCGGCTCGCCGGGCCTTTATGCGCTGGTGGGAACGGCCATCCTTCTCGGCCTGCTCAATGTCGTCTTCTACCACCTGCTGCGCGCGCCCACGCAATCAGGCCGTCAGCTGATGGACCAGATCGAAGGCTTCCGGCTCTACCTTTCCACCGCCGAGGAGGAGCGCCTCAAGGTGCTGCACCCGCCGGAGAAGACGCCGGAACTCTTCGAGCGCTACCTGCCCTATGCGCTGGCGCTGGACTGCGAGAATGAGTGGAACGCCAAGTTCGCCGCCGTGCTGGCGGCGGCCGCGGCCGCAGGTGCCGCTGCACCCGCCTGGTATTCCGGCAACCACTGGAACGCCGGCCGCATGGGCGGCGGCTTCACCGACAGCCTCGGACGCGGGCTCGCGTCCAGTGCTGCTGCAGCGGCGACGGCCCCGGGGCGCACGTCCGGCTCGGGCGGCCGCGGCGGTGGATTCTCCGGCGGCGGCGGCGGAGGTGGAGGCGGCGGCGGCTGGTGAGTTCGGCTTCTCACGCTCGGCACTTTCCACTGAGATCGCGCCTTCCGGTTCACCTTACGCGGGCTTGACCCGCGTATCCTTTTTGGCGACCGGGAAAAGGATGCCTGGGTCAAGCCCGGGCAAGGTGAAGAGAGTACATGCGGCACGCGGAGAGTGCGGCGGGACCCTACCCCTCCAGCATCTCCCGCTTCATCTCAAGCTCGAGCCACTGTTCCTCGGCCTTGGCGAGCTCGTCGCGGGCGGATGTCAATCGTGAGGCCGCCTGTTCGAAGGCCTTGGGGTCGCGGGTGAACAGCGCGGCATCGGCGAGCTTCGCCTCCAGCGTGCCGATCTCGTTCTCGAGTGTCTTCATCGTGGCGGGCAGCGTCTCGAGCGCGTGCTTCTCCTTGAAGGAGAGCTTGCGCTGGGACTGCTGGGCTTGCGGTTGCGGCGCGGATGACGCCGACTTCACGGCCTCTGCCTTCACCTTGCGCGCTTCGACACCCTGGCCGCGCTGGGCCACCATGTCGGAATAGCCGCCGGCATATTCCGTCCACTTGCCTTGCGCATCGGCCATCAGCACGGAGGTGGCCACACGGTCGAGGAAGTCGCGGTCATGGCTGACCAGCAGGATGGTGCCGGGATAATCCGCCAGCATCTCCTGCAGCATGTCCAGCGTCTCGAGGTCGAGATCGTTGGTCGGCTCGTCGAGAATGAGCAGGTTCGACGGCTTGGCCAGCTCGCGCGCCAGGATCAGGCGGCCGCGCTCGCCGCCCGAGAGCACGCTCACTGGCGTCCGCGCCTTGTCGGGCGGGAACAGGAAGTCCTTCATGTAGCTGATGACGTGTTTCGTCTCGCCATTGACGGTGACGGAATTGCCGCGACCGTCGGTGATGACGTCAGCCAGCGTGGCGTTCGGGTCGAGGCTCTGGCGTGACTGGTCCAGCGTCACCGTCTGGAGATTGGTGCCGAGGCGGATAGCGCCCGAATCGGGCGCGAGCGCACCGGTCAACAGCTTGATGAGCGTGGTCTTGCCGGCGCCATTGGGGCCGACGATGCCGAGCCTGTCACCGCGCATGACCAGGAGATCGAGGTTCGCGACGATTGCGCGCTCGCCGAAGCTCTTCGACATGGCCTTGGCCTCGGCCACGAGCTTGCCGGAGATGTCGCCGCTCGTGGCGGCCATGCGCACGGCCCCCTGTTGGCCCACATGGTCCTTGCGCTCCTTGCGCAGGCTCGCGAGCAGGTCGACGCGGCGCATGTTGCGCTTCCTTCGCGCGGTCACGCCATAGCGCATCCAGTGCTCTTCCGCCTCGATGCGCTTGGCGAGCAGTGCCTGTTCGGCCTCTTCCTTGGCCAGCACTTCGTCGCGCCAGCTTTCGAAATCGGCAAAGCCGCGCTCGAGGCGGCGTGACTCGCCGCGGTCGAGCCAGACCGTGCGGTTGGTGAGCGACTGCAGGAAGCGCCGGTCATGGCTGATCAGCACGAAGGCGGAGCGCAGCGACTTCAACTCGGCTTCCAGCCACTCGATGGCCGGAAGGTCGAGATGGTTGGTCGGCTCGTCGAGCAGCAGCACGTCGGGCTGCGGCGCAAGGGTGCGGGCGATGGCGGCGCGGCGGATCTCGCCGCCCGACAGCCGCTTCGGGTCTTCCTCTCCGGTGAGGCCAAGCTCGCGCAGGAGATAGGTGCAGCGATGCGGATCATCCGCCGGGCCGAGGCCTGCTTCGACGTATTCGAGCACGGTTGCATAGGCCGAGAGGTCCGGCTCCTGCGGCAGATAGCGGATGGTGGTGCCGGGCTGAACCCAGCGCTCGCCCTTGTCGGCCTCGATCATGCCGGCAGCGATCTTGAGCAGCGTCGACTTGCCCGAGCCATTGCGCCCGACAAGCGCCACGCGCTCGCCCTCGGCGACCGCGAGTTCGGCATTCTCGAGAATGGGGCGGCCCCCGAAGGTGAGGCCGATGCCACGAAGGTGAAGGAGGATCCTGCTCATGAGGCCCGAGGCTCTAGCCTAAAGCCCGGCTCTTCTCCAGTCCCCCAGATAGGCGTCGAGGCCCGGCAGGTCCTGCGCTGCGAAAAGCGCCGCCGTGGGGCGCAGCGCGCGGATGCGGCCGTTCTCGAGATAGGCCGTGTGGCTTGCCGCGGCGCGCGCGTCTTCCGGCTGGTGGGTGACCATCACGACAGTCAATTCGCGCGCCTGCTGCATGGAGCTGACGAGCTCCAGCATGTCCCTGCGCATGGCGGGGCCGAGTGCGGCGAAGGGTTCGTCCAGCAGCAGCACCGGCCGGTCCCGCACCAGAGCACGCGCCACGGCGACGCGCTGGCGCTCGCCGCCCGAGACCTCGCCCGGCTTCCTGTGCATCAGCGCGCCGAGGCCCACGTCCGCCAGCGCGGCCCCGACCCGCACCTTCTCTTCGGCATCGAGCCGCAATGACGGCGATACGCCCAGCGCCACGTTCTGCCACAGGTCGAGGTGTGCAAAGAGGTTGTTGTCCTGGAATATCATGCTGACCGGGCGCTGGTCCGGCGGCAGCGCAGTGACGTCAGCCCCGGCGATCAGCACGCGGCCCCGCTCGGGTACCTCGAATCCCGCGATGAGATTGAGCAGCGTCGACTTGCCACCGCCGGAGGGCCCGATCACCGCGGTGAAGGAGCCCTGGGGGAAGGCCGCATCGAACTGCATCTCCATGTCCTCGTAGCGGAACGTCACCTGATCGAGCCTGATCATCGCTGGTCGCTCCAGCGTTCGGCGAGGGTGGAAAAGGCCAGTACAAGCGCGCCGAGCACCAGCGCGGTGCCGATCGCATCGTCGAAGCGGTAGCTGCCCATCTGGCGATAAATCAGCGCCGGCAGGGTGACGAAGTCCTGCGTGCCGAAAAGCGAGATCGCCGTGAGATCACCCAGCGACAGGATGAGCGCCATCACCAGTGCGAGGCCGATGGCGCGCTTCATCACGGCAAGCTCCACCAGCCGGAAGCGGTTCCAGCCCGAAAGCCCGAGGCTGAGGCACAGCCGGTCATGGGCCTCGGCCGACTGGGCAAGGGCGGGCATCAGCACGCGGGCGACAAAGGGCAGCGACATCAGCGCATTCATGGCGATCACGAGGAAAGCTGCAAGCCCCGTGAGGCCAGCCTGAGCGATGAGGCTGATGAACCAGCCCGTGGCAAGTGCAGCCGGCGGCACGATCCACGAGGCGAGGACGGCGATTGACGCAACCTTGCGCCACGTGCCGCTGCGCACCGCGAGGCTGGCAAGCGGCCAGACGACCATGAAGGCAAGCAGCGCGCTGCAGGCACCGAGCCCGAGGCTGGTCAGCAGCGCACGCAGCAGAACGAACGACGGTGTGATGTGGAACAGCCCCGCCGCGACGAGCGCCACCAGCGGCGGCAGGAGCAGCAGAAGGGCGAGCAACACCACGCCGCCATCGACCAGGCGGGCCGCAAGGCTGCGGCCGTCATAGCGCCGCGGCTGCAGCCGCAGCATGGGCCAGCCGGCGGCGAGCCCGCCCCAGGCCTGGGCAATCAGCGCCAGCGTGGCGCAGAGGGCGAGCTGCACCAGCGCCAGCATCGACGCGCGCTGCGGATCGAAGTCGGCGCGCAGCGACTGGTAGATCGCCACTTCCAGCGTGGTGGCGCGCGGGCCGCCGCCCAGCGTCAGCACCACGGCGAAGCTCGATGCGCAGAGCAGGAAGATCAGCAGGGCAGAGCCGGCGATGCCGCTGCGGATCGCCGGCCATTCGACGAGGCGCCAGATGGCCAGAGGGCGCAGAGCCAGCTGTGCCGAGAGCTTCCAGCTTTCGGCAGGTATGCGCTCGAGATCGGACAGGATCAGCCGCGCGGCCAGCGGTACGTTGAAGAAGACATGGGCGAGAAGAATGCCCGGCAAGCCATAGATGTCGAAGATGCCGCCAAGCCAGCCCTTCGCGCCATAGACCTCGATGATGCCGATGATGACGACGATGGCCGGAAGTGCCAGCGGCAGATTGAGCAGCCGCAACAGCAGCGCCCGGCCAGGGAAGGATGACTGCCGCGCCAGTGCGCGCGCCAGCGGCAGGCCGAGGGCAAGCGAGATGACCGTCGAAAGCCCGGCCTGCAGCAGCGTGAAACGCAACACGCGGAGGACGTAGGGATCAAGCCCCGTCAGCCCCTGCTCCGCGCCCAAGCGCAGCACGGGCAGGAAGCCCGCCGCGAGGGCGAGGCCCAGAAGGGCGAGTGCCGCATAAGCCGGCGCGCGCAGTGGCTGATACCGTATCAACTTTGCATATGCTCCGCACCCGACAGTTCGTCATTCCGGCGAAAGCCGGAACCCCGCTGTGGGCGCCCGAAGCTGGGCCCCGGCTTTCGCCGGGGTGACGCAATGACATGGGATTGGCGCATCGACTTACTTCGCCATGGCGTTCAGCCACTCGTCGATCCAGGCGCGGCGGTTCTGGTCCACCTCTTCCGGCGCATAGAGCAGCGTCTTCGTCGGCTTCACCAGCTGGTCGAAGGCAGCGGGCAGCGGCGCGGAGGTCGCACCCGCCGGGAACATCCAGTTGTTCGTCGGAATCTGGTCCTGGAAGCCGGGCTGCATCATGAAGGCGAGGAACTTCGAAGCCAGCTCCTTGTGCTGGCTGCCCTCGACGATGCCCCCCACCTCCACCTGCAGGTAATGGCCTTCATCGAAGGAGGCCGCCTTGTAGCGCTCGCTGTTCTCGGCGATCACGTGATAGGCGGGCGATGTCGTATAGGACAGCACCATCGGCGCCTCGCCCTTGGTGAACAGCGCATAGGCCTCCGACCAGCCCGGCGCCACGGTGAGGATGCGGGGCTCGAGCTTCTTCCAGGCATCGGCCGCCTTGTCGCCATAGACCTTCTTCATCCAAAGGAGGAAGCCCAGACCGGGCGTCGAGGAGCGCGGGTCCTGCAGCACGATCTTCTGGGACGGATCGCCATTGACCAGCTCATCCAGCGACTTCGGCGGGTTCTTCATGGCCTCGCTGTCATAGACCACAGCGAAATAGCCATAGTCGAAGGGCATGAAATATTCATCCGTCCAGGGAAGGGGCGTCTTTGCCTCCTTCACGTCCAGCCCGTGTTTTGCGAACAGGCCGGTCTTCTGCGCTTCCGCGGTGAGGTTGGTGTCGAGGCCCAGCACCACGTCGGCCTTGGTGTTCTTGCCCTCGAGCTTCAGGCGGTTGAGCATTGCCACGGCATCGCCGGGGGCCACCCATTCCACCGTGCAGTCGCAGGTCTTTTCGAAGACCTCCTTCACCTTGGGGCCGGGGCCCCATTCGGCGACGAAGCTGTCATAGGTGTAGACGGTGAGCGTGTCCTTCGCCAGCGCGGGAGCGGTGAGCGAGAGGAGCGCGAACAGGGCTGTCAGGGTCTTCTTCATAGTGCCTCCATTCGCCGTTGGATGGAGGATTGGGCATTGGGTGAGAACGCCCGCTCGCAATCCCTCCGCCGGCATGATCCGGATCAGGTTCAGCGGGTCCGGGGCGGAAGCCCCGTCTCAGCCGCTTGCGCGGCACCCCGTTGAGAGCACGTCCAGAGGTAAGGCTTCCCGCGTGCGCTGGCAAGAAGCTTTTGCTAGAGAGGGCGCATGACATGTTTCGCAATTCTGCTGGGCGGCGACCTGACGGTGACACCCCGGCTCAAGTCCCAGATCCGGGGTTCCCGGGTGATTGCCGCCGACAGCGGCATGATGCACGCCGCGGCGCTTCACATCATTCCGGAACTCTGGGTGGGCGATTTTGACTCGGCCGGGTCGGAACTGACCGTGCAGTACCGCGACGTGCCGCGCGAAACCTTTCCCGCCGAGAAGGATGCAACCGACGGATCCATCGCGGTGGCGGAGGCCATGCGCCGCGGCGCCACCGGGATCGTGCTGCTGGGCGGGCTGGGTGGCCAGACCGACCACACGGCAGGCCTGCTGGGGCAGAGCATACAGATCGCGCGGCAGGGCATCACCTGCCTGCTGACCAGCGGCATCGAGGAGGCCTGGCCGCTGATCGGCGGCCGGATGAGCATCGACCTGCCGCCTGAGACGCGCCTCAGCATCATTCCGTTCACGGATCTTCATGGGCTGGACCTGGCGGGCGTGAAGTGGCCGCTCGCCGGTCGCGATGTGCCCGTCGGATCGACGCTCACGCTGTCCAATGTGGCCCTGGGGCCCGTCGAGATCGCACTGAAGACCGGCCATGGCATCGCCATCGCCTATCCGCCGCAGGCCGCCGATGTCTGAGATTGACGTGAAGATCGATGGCATTGGCAAGCGTGGCGAAGGTGTCGCGCACGTGAATGAGCGGATCGCCTTCTTGCCCTATACGCTTCCGGCCGAGGTCGTGACCGCAGAAGGCGAAGGTGACCGGCTGTCGCTCGTCACGATCGTCAAGTCATCGCCCGATCGCATCGTGCCGTTCTGCCCGCATTATGGCCGCTGCGGCGGCTGCCAGTTGCAGCATTGGCGCGCCGAGCCCTATCGCGCGTGGAAGGCCGCGCTCGTCACCGAGGCCCTGAAGGCGCGGGGCATCGACTTCGACGTCGCCGGCTGCATCGACGCGCATGGCGCCGGCCGCCGTCGCGTGGCGCTGCATGTGAGAAAGCGCAGTGGCGTGGTGACGGCGGGCTACATGGAGGCCCGCAGCCACACGCTGCGCGACATCGACCACTGCCCCGTTCTCGAACCGGCATTGGCGCGTGCCTTCGATATCGCGCGGGCCCTCGGCAGCAAGCTCGCGGACTGCGATGTTGCGGTGACGGCAACCCTCACCGGCCTCGACGTGAGCGTGAAGGCCGAGCGCGACGTGCTGGCGCGCGAGCACGGCAACCTCGCCGGCTTCGTCAACACGCTGGCGCTCGCCCGGCTCTCGGTCAATGGCGAGGTCATCGCCACCGCGGTGCCGCCGCGCCTCGCGATCGGCAAGGCGACCGTGGCGCTGCCGCCCGGCGGCTTCCTGCAGGCGACGGCGCTGGGCGAGGAAACGCTGGCAAGGCTGGTGATCGCGGCGCTTGGCAAATCGAAAAGCGTTGCCGATCTCTTCTGCGGCATCGGCCCCTTCGCCTTCCGCATCGCCGAGCGTGCGCGTGTCGAGGCCTATGACAATGACCGCCCCGCCATCGCTGCACTGAACGCCGCCATCAAGGCCACCTCCGGCCTGAAGCCGATGACCGCCGCGGTGCGCGACCTGTTCCGCGAGCCGCTGGTGCCCAACGAGATGAAGGAACTCGACGCCGTGGTCTTCGACCCGCCGCGGGCAGGTGCAGAGGCGCAGGCGAAGCAGCTCGCGCGCGCCAAGGTGAAGACGGTGGTGGCCGTGTCCTGCGACGCGGGGACCTTCGCGCGAGATGCCGAAATCCTCATCTCCGGTGGCTATGCGCTGAAGAGCGTGACGGCGGTGGACCAGTTCAAGTATTCGTCCCATGTCGAGATCGTGGCGCAGTTCACGCGCTGAGCTGTTGCACGCCCGCCACAGCGGAACCAAATCACTGCGCTCTACTTCCCTGCGTTGTGCATTGCTGCTAGAAAAGCCTCTCACGCAATTCAACAGAGGAGAGTCAGCCATGGGAGCCATTTTTACGCGCTGCTGATCTCCGGGCCGCACTGAGGCTCGGGCCTCAGGCGGGATAGCGTAACCGTCGCGCTTCAGGCGCTTTCATCACATCACAGAATCTTTCGCCGGCTTGCTGCCGTGCACGGTGCGTTGCGCCCTGCATGTGCGCAAGAGGCGACGTCATCTCTTTTCACGCGCATGGGTCGTCCCATGTTTTCGCGATGGAGCATTGCATGTTCTCTCTGAAGTTCGACCTGCTCTTCCCCACACTGGACATGGCGAAGGCAGCGGCCCGCAAACTCAACGCCGGCATGAAGCGGACGCAGACGCCGATCGATCCGCGCGAGCTCTACCGCATGCAGCAGGAGCTGCGGGCGGCGCAGGAGCGCATCCGCTATCAGGTGACGGCCGGACGGTTGTTCATGTAGGGGCGCCATACCAAGTCAGCGCCATGAACATGGACGTGATCGTGGTGAGTGCGGGGCTGGCGGGTGCGGACGTTCAGCTGAACAGCTGGCCGAACACGTCCATCGCGGTATTGGCGCCGCAGACGACGACGCCCACGCGTTCATCCTTCTCCGGCCTATAGGCGCCCGAGAGCAGCGCGGCGAAGGCGGCTGCGCCGCCCGGCTCGGTGACGAGCTGCATCTCGCGCCACACGTGGCGCTGCGCATCGCGGATGTCGTCGTCGGACACCAGCGCCACCTCGGCAATGTGGTGCCGGGCAATGTCGAACATCAGCTTGCCCACCATGCTGGCGCCGAGCGAGTCGGTGGCCAGGCCCGAAGGCTTGACCTGCACGCGCTCACCAGCGGCCATGGCGGCATGGAGCGTGTTGCAGGTCTGGGGCTCGACGCCCACCACCTTCACCTTCGACTGGTACCACGCCGCGATGCCGCCGATGAGGCCGCCGCCACCCACGGCGACCAGCAGCGTGTCGATGCCGGGCGCCTGCGCTTCGAGTTCGCGGGCGAGCGTGCCCTGGCCCTCGAGGGTTGCCTCGGCATCATAGGCATGCACGCTGGTGGCGCCGCTTTCGGCGATCCAGGCTTCGCACAGCGCCAGCGCTTCGGAGTAATTGGCGCCCCTCTGCACGATCTCCGCCCCATAGGACGCGATGCGTGCCACCTTGGCGGGCGATGAAATCTCGGGAACGAAGATCTTTGCGCGGTGGCCAAGCTGCCGCGATGCATAGGCAACCGCCGCGCCATGGTTGCCGCCGGAGGCCGTGGCGACACCGCCCTGCCCGACGCTGGCCTGCAGCAGCGTGTTGAAGGCACCGCGCGACTTGAAGCTGCCGGCATGCTGGAGAAGCTCAAGCTTCAGCGTGACGGGAAGTGCGACACCGGCGACCGCGACGTCGATGACCGGCGTGCGCCGGACGTGGCCGGCGATGCGGGCCGCGGCGCGGCTGATGGCCTCGCGCGTGATCATTCGGCCGGCGCCACGCTGACCATGGTGTCCGACTTGCCACCGAAGACCTGGTCGTAATAGCGCTTCTGTGCCTGCGCCGCGGTCAGGGCATTGCGCATCAGGATCGACACGGTGACGGGCCCCACACCGCCGGGCACCGGCGTGATCCAGCCCGCGGTTTCCGCACAGGCCTCGTAGTCGACGTCGCCCACGGTGATGTGCTTGCCGTTCTCCTCGATCTGGTTGATGCCGATGTCGATGACGGCGGAGCCCGGCTTGATCATGTTGGGCGTGATGAAGCGCGGCTTGCCCACCGCCACGAAGATCGCATCCGCGGCGCGCGAGTGGACCGCGAGGTTGCGCGTCATGTGGTGGCAGACGGTGACGGTGGCGCCCTCCGCCATCAGCAGGAAGGCGATGGGCTTGCCGACGATCTCGGAATGGCCGATCACCACCACCTCGAGGCCTTCGAGCTTGAGGCCAGTGCGCTTCAGGAGCTCGACCGAGGCCGCCGCCGTGCAGGGGGCGAGCGAGGTGTCGCGGTAGACGATGTTGCCGATCGAGGCAGGGTGCATGCCTTCGACGTCCTTCAGCGGATGGACGGCGGTCTGCAGCTCGCGGATGTCGAGGTGCGTCGGCACCGGGCGCTGGATGATGACGCCGGTGACGCGCGGATCGGTGTTCAGCGCCTGCAGCATGGCCAGCATCTCGACGCGCGAGACCGTGGCGGGAAGATGCCGCTCCTCGAACATGATCCCTGCCTTCTCGGCCCCGCGCGCCTGGTTGCGCACATAGAGGTTGACGGCCGGAACATCGCCGATGGTGATGGAGACGAGCTTCACCGGCCAGCCCTTGGAGGCCAGTTCCTCGACACCCTGATAGACGGCGCGGGTGATTTCCTCCGCAACGGGCTTTCCCATCAGGGCGTTGTGGCGGGTGGCGGTCTGGGCGGTCATTCTCGGCACTTTCCTTGGATTTCGCGTCTCTTTCTCATGCCGAGATCGCCATGCGCAAGCCCCTTGCATCCACCGGCGGATCGGCGGGGAAGGCGACGGAACGGCCCTCCAGGATGCGCCTGGCACTCCATGCGCAGGCGCAGGCATCGATGAGGTCATCGGCGCCGACATCGGCACGGCGGTAGGAAGGCGGGGGAAGATCGGCGAGTGGAAAGCCAGCCCGTGCCAGCAAGGCCCTGCGCAGTTCGAGGCCTGTTGCGTTCGGCTGTCCCTTGACCTTCTTCGGCAGGGCGACCGGCATCTCGCCGTTCATCGCCCAGAAAGCCAGTTCCGGATGCACCTCGACGACGCGTGACTGCAACTCCGGCGTGATCAGCGCATCGACCTCGCGCATCTTGGGGAAGATGTGGAAGATCTGCTTCGACACTTTCTTCGGCGGATCGGAATGGGCGAGGTTCGCCGCACAGGCGTCGCGATAATCGTCACACATCACAGCGGCCCGTGACGGCACCGAGAAGACGCTCGACTGCCGCTCACCCAGACGCGACCTCACTTCGCGCTCGGCGGCGCGGCCCGAGCCCTGCGGGAATCCAATCGGCATGTCCACCGCGATCACCGCTGCATCCATCGCGAGCACCTCGGTGAAGCTGCGGCAGAGATGGTGCGAGAGGGTTGTCCCCCAGCGCACGGCGATCCAGCCACCGGGGCAGCCATCGACGCCGACGACGGGCGTCATGATCCGTGCAGGGCTCCGCCGACGTCCAGCACGGCGGAACCGGCGCTACGCCAGATGGCGCGCGACAGTGTTTCCATCGCGCGGGCAAAGGCATGATGCGGCGGCTGGGTGAGGCGTTCGGCGAGGTAGAGGCCGCTGAGGAAGTCGCCCGTGCCATGCGGCACCTTGTCGAGCTTCGCTCCCGCCACGCGATGGCTCTGCCCTGGCGTCACGAGCAGTGTGGCAAGGCCCTCGGTACAAGGGATCGACGTTGCGATCACCTCCGGCACCAGCAGTGCATGCGCCGCGTCCACCGCGCTCCCTTCGTCACCGACGTCGCGGTCCGAGAGCCACGAAAGCTCGAAGCCGTTGGGCGTCACGCAGGTGGCGCGCGGCAGAAGGTGGTCGCGGATCGCCACCGCCACCTCCTGCGGAACATAGAGCTTGCCGTGATCGCCCATCACGGGGTCGACGAGCAGATAGGGCACGCGCACGCGGTCGAGCAGCCGCGCCACCTCCTCCACCTGCCCCACGCTGGCGAAATAGCCGGTCAGCACCGCGTCGAGGTCGGACAGCGCGCCCAGCGCCTCGAGGGCGGCGAACATGCGCGCCATGTCATCTGCATGTGTGCGGAAGCCCGCGGGGGGCCCATGGCCGGGGTGATTTGAGAGTGTGATGGTGGGCAGCGCGAGCACTTCGTGCCCCTTCGCCTGCAGGGCCTGCACGGCGGCCGTGTTGCCGACGGGGCCCCAGACGACCTGGCTCGAGATGCTGAGCACCTTCATCAGATCACATTCTTCTCGAACAGCGGCTTGTTGCTGCGGATGCGCTCGAAGCCGAAGCGGCTCAGGTCGATGGTCTTGTAGCGGCCATCGATGACGAGTTCCGAAATCGCATTGCCCGCCGCCGGGCCCTGCTGCAGCCCGTGGCCTGAGAAGCCATTGGCGAACAGGAAATTCGTCACCTCGGGATGAGGCCCGATCACTGCATTCTGGTCCAGGGCATTGTAGTCGTAATGCCCCACCCAGGCGCTGATGACCTTGATCGCCTCGAACAGCGGAATGCGCTCGGCGAGTGCGGGCCAGATGTTCTCCTCGAACCAGGCGTGATCGACTTCCCAGTCGAGGTTGTCCGGCTCCTGGTGTTCCTCCGGCGAAAGGCCTGCGAGGAAATTGCGGCCCTCGGGACGGAAATAGGCGCCACCCGGAATGACGGTGAGCGGTGCCTTGTGCAGCGCCTCGGTGGCGGCCGGGCAATCGAGCACATAGACATAGCGCTTGCGCGGGCCCACCGGCAGGTCGATTCCCGCCATCGCCGCAAGTGCACCCGCGCCCGTACCGGCGGCATTGACCAGCGTGCCACACGAGAGTGCCGCGCCGGACGCCAGCGTCACGCCGGTGATGTGGTCGCCGTCGCGCGTCACGCCCGTCACCTCATCCTGGATCAGGTCGACGCCTTTCGCGATGGCGGCCTTCCGGAACAGCGCCGCGAACATGTAGGGGTCGACCCAGCCCTCGCCCGACAGGCCGAAGCAGCCCGCCGCAATGCCCTCCGTCACCAGCCAGGGAAAACGCGCGGCAAGCTCCTCGCCCTTGAGCAGCACGTTGTCGGCGCCATGCGCGATCTGGACGGCGTGGTTCTCGGCGAGGATCGGCAAGCCCTCGGGCGTGGCGCAGATCAGGTAGCCCTGCTCCTTGAAGCCGATGTCGGCATCCGGTCCGAACTCGCTCTTGAGGTTCTTCACCAGCGCCACGCCGAACTTCGAGAGCGCGATGTTCTCCGGCGTCGAGAACTGCTGGCGCAGGCCGCCGACCGAGCGCGCCGTGCAGCCCAGCGCCCAGCTCGTGTCCTTCTCGACGAGGGCGATGGAGCCGGTGAAGCCATTTTTGCGCAGGTAATGGGCGCTGGCACTGCCCACCACGCCGCCGCCCACGATCACGACGTCATAAGTTTTCATGGGCGCGGACATTGCCCAAACCGCAAGCCCGCCACAAGGGCAGAAGCCATGCGGCTCATCCAAAAGTGGGCTTCCAATGACGCATTGCGGCGGCTAGCTTGCAGCGCAGCAAGAGACGGAAAAGACAAGATGTTCAGAGCCAGACGCAGCGTCCTCTACATGCCCGGCGCCAATGAGCGGGCCCTCGAGAAGGCCAAGACGCTCGACGCCGATAGCCTGATCCTCGACCTCGAGGATTCGGTCGCCCCCGATGCCAAGGCCGAGGCCCGCGCCAAGGTGGCCGCCGCGGTGAAGGCCGGCGGCTTCGGCCGGCGCGAGCTCGTCATCCGCATCAATGGGCTCGACACGCCCTGGGGTGTCGACGACCTCAAGATGGCCGCCGAGGTGAACCCGGATGCGATCCTGGTGCCGAAGGTGGCACGGCCCGGCGACATCGTGAACGTCTCCAAGATCCATGTCGGCATGGGCGGGGCCGAGAAGACCCGCATGTGGGCGATGATGGAAACCCCCATGGCCATCTTCAACGTGCGCGAGATCGCGTCCGTTCACCAGGTGGCGCGCCTCTCCTGCCTCGTGCTCGGCACCAATGACCTGCTGAAGGAATCCCGCGCACTCGCCACAGGCGGGCGCTTCGCCATTCTCCCCTGGCTGTCGATGACGCTGCTGGCGGCCCGCGCCTATGGCCTCGACGTGATCGACGGCGTGTACAACGACTTCCGCGACGAGCCTGGCTTCCGCGCCGAATGCGAACAGGGCCGCACGCTGGGCATGGACGGCAAGACGCTGATCCATCCCGGCCAGATCGCCGCCTGCAACGAGATGTTCTCGCCGGCGCCTGACGAGGTGGCCTGGGCACGCAAGATCATCGCCGCCTTCCGGCTGCCGGAGAATGCGGCCAAGGGCGTCATCACGGTCGACGGCAAGATGGTGGAGCGGCTGCACCTTGCCATGGCGGAACGCGTGGCAGCCATTGCGGAGGCAATCAGTTGAGCATCAAGACCAATCCCGGCAACTTCTTCGAGGATTTTCGCCTCGGCCAGACGATCCGCCACGCAACACCGCGCACGGTGACGGCGGGCGACGTGGCGCTTTACACGGCCCTCTACGGCTCGCGCTTCGCCCTGCAGTCCTCCGATGCCTTCGCGAAAGCCGTGGGCTACCCGCAGGCACCCATCGACGATCTGCTCACCTTCCACGTGGTCTTCGGCAAGACCGTGCCCGATGTCTCGCTCAATGCGGTGGCCAATCTCGGCTATGCCGATTGCCGCTTCCTGAAGGCGGTCTACCCCGGCGACACGCTCTCGACGGTCTCCGAGGTGATCGGCCTCAAGGAGAATTCCAACGGCAAGACCGGCACCGTCTATGTGCGCTCCGTCGGCACCAACCAGCGGGGCGAAGAAGTGCTCTCCTATGTGCGCTGGGTGATGGTCCGGAAGCGCGATGAATCTGCAGCCGCGCCTGAAGCCGTCGTCCCGTCGCTGCCGAAGCGCGTCGACCTCGCGGAACTGGGTCGCGCCGTTCCGGCGATCGACCCGAAGAAGTGGGACGATGGCCTCGCCGGTTCCTCGCATCGCTTCGCCGACTACGCCGCGGGAGAGAAGATCGACCACGTCGACGGCATGACGGTGGAAGAGGCGGAGCACATGCTGGCCACCCGCCTCTACCAGAACACCGCCAAGGTGCATTTCAACCAGCATTCCGAGGCGCAAGGCCGCTTCGGGCGGCGGCTGATCTATGGCGGCCACGTCATTTCGCTGGCGCGTGCCTTGAGCTTCAACGGGCTTGCCAATGCCTTCCACATCGCCGCCATCAACGGCGGCCGCCACGTCGCGCCGCTGTTTGCCGGCGGCACGGTGTTTGCGTGGTCGGAGATCATCGAGACCGCGGAGCTGCCAGGCCGCGCGGACGTCGGCGCATTGCGCATCATGACACGCGCGACGCGTGATCTTCCGTGTGCGGAGTTCCCGGTCGAAGACGGCGCACCGGACAAGCCGGGCGTGATTTTGGAACTCGATTACTGGGCGCTGATGGTGCGGTAAGGACATCTGTGTCTTCTCCCGCTCCTCCAGCGGGAGAAGAAGGGAACCGTTGCGTAGCAACGGGGAGATGAGGGAAGGCCTCCCACGAACAACTCGGAGACCGTGTCCCCTCACCTACCCCAACTTCGTTGGGGCCCCCTCCTCTCCCGCACGCGGGAGAGGACGGTCTAACCCACCGGCGTCCACAGCACCTGGTCGATGCGCGTGGCACCAGCCGCCAGCATCACCAGCCGGTCCAGGCCCAGCGCCACGCCCGAAGCGGGCGGCATCATCGCCAGCGCTTCCAGAAGCTCCTCGTCGATCGGGTAGCGCTCGCCATAGGTCTGTTCCTTCACATCCATCTCGGCGATGAAGCGGCGGCGCTGCTCTTCCGGATCGGTGAGTTCCCCGAAGCCGTTGGCGAGCTCGACGCCGCAGGCATAGAGCTCGAAACGCTCGGCCACGCGGGCGTCATGCGCCGTGGTGCGGGCGAGTGCCGCCTCGACGGAGGGGTATTCATACAGCACCGTGATCCGGCCATTGCCCAGCTGCGGTTCCACCTTTTCCGACAGGATGCGGCTGAAGATGTCGGACCAGCTCTCGTCCTTGCCGAAGGCGACGGGCGAGACAGCACCGAGTGCGTGTGCGTCGGCCGTGCCGTCGGGCCTGAGCGTGGCCAGCAGGTCAACCCCGGCATGGGCCTTGAAGGCCTCGTTGACGGTGAGCCATTCCGCTGCGGCGAAGGGGTCGGCCTCCCGCCCCCGCCACTGGAAGCGCCGCGTGCCTGCCGCCCGCGCGGCCAGTTGCACGAGGTCCAGCGTGTCGGCGATGATGGTCTCGTAATCCTCACGCGCCCGGTACCATTCCAGCATGGTGAACTCCGGCGAATGGGTCGGCGTCCGCTCACGGTTCCGCCACACATGCCCGAGGTTGAAGATGCGGGTTTCCCCCGCCGCCAGCAGCTTCTTGCAGGCAAATTCCGGCGAGGTGTGCAGATAGCGCGTCTCGGTTGAGCCGTCCGGCTGGATCAGCCCGGTCGAAAAGGCATGGAGATGCGCCTCGTTTCCGGGCGAAACGGCGAGCGCCGCACAGTCCACTTCGAGGAAATCACGCTCGGCGAACCACTGCCGGATCGCCGCCACGATGCGGTTGCGGGCCAGCAGGAAAGGCCGGCGGTCGGCATGGCGGGCCGGATCGAACCACGGTGAGTCCTGGGCGGCCAAGGGCTGGTTCTCCTGGGGGGTTGGCTTCCGGAATGGCCGCTGCTAATACCCCGCGCAACCCATTCCGGCAATTCCAGAGAAACGAGAACAAACGTGGTCAAGGTAATCGCAAGCGGTGTCCGCAAGGGCAATGTCATCGAGCACGAGGACGGCAAGCTCTATGTCGTGCTGAAGGCCGAATCCATGCACCCCGGCAAGGGCACCCCCACCACCACGATCGACATGCGCCGCATCTCGGACGGCGTGAAGACTGTCGTCCGCTACAAGACGACTGATCCGCTCGAGCGCGCCTTCGTCGAGACCATCACCCACTCCTACCTCTACCAGGATGGCGACAACTACATCTTCATGAACCCCGAGAACTACGAGCAGATCCAGGTTTCGGGCGACATGCTGGGCGACTCGGCCCCCTTCCTGCAGGAAGGCATGGAGTGCCAGATCGCCCTGTTCAACGGTGCGCCGATCTCCATCGAACTGCCGCAGCGCGTGACGCTCGAGATCGTCGAGACCGAACCCGCCATCAAGAACCAGACGGCATCGTCCTCCTTCAAGCCCGCCGTGCTGTCGAACGGCGTGCGCACCATGGTTCCGCCGCACATCGTTTCGGGCACCCGCATCGTGGTGCAGACCGAAGACGGCGCCTATGTGGAACGCGCCAAGGACTGAGGGTTCTTCAGTTTTGAACATGAAAATGGCCGGGCTTCGACCCGGCCATTTTCATTCACGCGCACCGCACTCAAATGTCGTCACCCCGGCGAAGGCCGGGGGCCAGCTTTGGGCGATGACCGCATGGAGAGGAAGCTGGATCCCGGCCTTCGCCGGGATGACGACATTAGGTAAAGCTCTTACCCGAACGCCTTCGCCATCACATCCGCCAGGCGCCTGGCGAAGCTTGCCGGGTCCGGCACCTGCTCGCCTTCGATGATGAAGGCCTGATCGAGCAGCAACTGGGCTGCATCCTCGACCGAATCAGCACCCTTGGCCTTCACCAGCGCGGCCAGCGCCTTGATCAGCGGGTGGCCGGGGTTCACCTCGAGGATCGGTGCGGACACCGAGATGCCGGAATCCTTCTGGCGGGACAGCAGCTTTTCCAGCGTGCGGTCCATCATGCTGTCATTGACGATGCAGACGGCACTCTCCGTCAGGCGCTTCGAGGCGCGCACGTCCTTCACGCGCTCGCCCAGTGCCTGCTTCAGCGCGGCCGTGAGCACGGCGGTTTCGGCATCGGCAGCCACATCGGGCTTCGCCTCGTCGCTGAGCTTCACGGCATCGAGGTCGGCGGCACCCTGGTTCACCGACTTGAAGGGCTTGCCCTCGAAGCCGAGCGCGGTGCGGACCCAGAACGAGTCCACCGGATCGGTGAGCAGCAACACCTCGATGTCGCGCGCCTTGTAGCCCTCGAGCTGCGGCGAGGCCTTGGCCTTCGCCACGTCCTCGGCGGTGAGGTAATAGATCGCCGTCTGGTTCTCCTTCAGCCCGGCGATATAATCCTTGAGGCTCACCCAGTCGCCCTTCGTCGACTTGAAGCGCACGAGCTCATAAAGCTGGTCGCGGCGCTCCATGTCCTCGTAGAGGCCTTCCTTGATGACGGGGCCATAGAGCTCCCAGAGCTTGCGATACGCCGCATCATCGGTCTCGCTGAGCTTCTTCAGCTCGCTGAGCACCTTGTTGGTGACAGCCTTGCGGATCGCCGCCACCTGCGGATTGTTCTGCAGCATCTCGCGCGAGATGTTGAGCGGCATGTCCTCGGAGTCGATGACGCCGCGCACGAAGCGCAGATAGGCGGGCAAGAGCTCGACGTCGTCGGCGATGTAGACGCGCTTCACATAGAGCTTCTGGCGGCCGCGGCGCTCCGGATCATAGAGGTCGAAGGGCCGCTCGCCCGGCACGTAGAGCAGCACGGTATATTCATTGCGGCCCTCGGCGCGGTAATGCAGCGTCAGCGCCGGATCGGCGTAGCTGCCCGAGATATGGCCGAAGAATTCCTTGTGCTGCTCCGGCGTGATGTCGGACTTGGCCCTGGTCCAGATCGCATTGGCGGAATTGATCTGCTTTGCCGTCTCGTTGCCCACGGCCAGCATGATCGGATGCGCGATGTGGTCAGAGTAGGTGCGCACCACGCTCTCGATCTTCCAGTCCTCGAGGAACTCCAGCGCATCGTCGCGCAGGTGCAGCACGATCGAGGTGCCACGGGGTGCTGCCGCGACCGGCGTCATGGTGAAGCTGCCGGATCCATCCGACGACCACATCCAGGCCGCGTCAGACCCCGCCCGGCGCGAGATCACGTCGACCTTCTCGGCGACGATGAAGCCCGAATAGAAGCCGATGCCGAACTGGCCGATCAGGTGCACGTCACCCTGGCTGGCCTTGACCTTCTCGACGAAGGCCTGGGTGCCCGACTTGGCGATGGTGCCGAGATTGTCGATCAGCTCCTGCTCGCTCATGCCGATGCCGGTGTCGGTAATGGTGAGCGTCTTCTTGTCCTTGTCGGGGGTGATGGTGATGGTGAGGTCCGGCTGACCCTCCAGCAACTGCGGGTTGGCGATCGCCTCGTAGCGCAGCTTGTCGAGCGCGTCGGCAGCGTTGGAGATCAGCTCGCGCAGGAAGACGTCGCGGTCGGAATAGACCGAATGCACCATCAGGTGGAGGAGCTTTGCCACCTCCGCCTGGAACGGATGGGAGGTTGCAGTCGTGGTGGCGTGTGCGGTCGCCGTGTCAGTGGCCATGTCACCCTCTTCACAAGCATGTGATTGATTGATGCAGGCGATATCGTGTGCCGATGGCCATTGGTCAAGGGGGCGGAAACAAAAGAGAAAAGGCCGAAGCATCAGCTGCTCCGGCCTTGGAAACTCTTCGAGATTACGCCTCGCACTCACTGAAACTTGGGGTGGCCCGGCCGGCTTCACGAGATCCGGGGGGCTGGGGGGCTGAGATTTCCGAAGCTCAACACCAGCCGGGCCGCTAGAGGCAACGATACGTTTATGGATGCGGGATGGGGCGGCAGCTTGATCGCAATGCGGCCAAAACGTGATTTCTGTGAGCCGCTTGCCAAGGGGCGGGAACGGGTTCATCCTCCTGTTCGTCATCAGCCTGTCACGAGCAGCGGGGTCACCCAGTTGGACAAGACGGACGACATAATTCCGCTCCGGCCCTGGGAGGCAAATGCCCCGGCCGGACACGCCCATTCAAGCCAGCCGACAGCGCAGAAGCCAGCCGAACGCGTGGCCTTCGACCGCCGCGAACTTCAGACCATCCTGGGCTTCTACGGCCTTAAGGTGGCGGAAGGCGAATGGCGCGACTACGCCATGGATTTCGGCCGCGACAAAGCGGTGTTCTCGGTGTTCCGCCGCGCCTCGGAGGTTCCGCTCTACCGGATCGTCAAGGACCCGTCGCTGGCGCGAAAGCAGGGCATGTATTCGGTGGTGGCGCAGACCGGATTGATCCTCAAGCGCGGCCATGACCTGGCCACCGTGCTGCGCGTGCTGGCGAAGACGCCCAAGCTCTCCACCATCTGAAAGCAAAAACCCCGGCCTTTCGGCCGGGGTTTTCGTCAGTCCCGTGATCGGGTTACTCCTGGCGCATGATGCCGAGGATGTTCAGGATGTTGACGAACAGCGTGATGAAGCTGCCGTACAGCATGAAGGCACCGAAGATCGACTTGCCGCGGGCAATGCCGGGCGCGTCGCCCTCGACATACATCTCCTTGATCTGCTGCGTCTCGTAGGCGGTGATGCCGGCGAAGAGCAGCACGGTGATGATCGAGGTGATCAGGCTCATCATCGTCGACTGGACGAAGAAGGCGTTGATCAGGATCGCCACGATGATGCCGATGGAAGCCATCATGAAGAAGGAGCTCATGCCCGACAGGTCACGCTTGGTGACGTAGCCCGCAAGGCTGGTGGCGCCGAAGGTGATGGCGGTGATCAGGAAGGCCTGGAACACCATCGAGGGCGCGATCGCCAGGTAGGTTCCGATCATCGGCGCGATGGCGAGGCCCCACAGGGCGACATAGCCCCAGAAGGCGCCATGCGCGACGACGCTGTTGTTCGAGAACATCATGCGCGGCGCGAAGAAGCCCATGCCGATGAGGGCGATGAAGAACACCCACTTCAGCGAATAGACCGCCGACATGGCAGCCGGGCTGGACGCAACCAGCATGGTGATGATGGCCGTGGCCGCGACGCCAAGGGCCATGTAGTTGTAAACGCCCAGCATATAGGAGCGGAGCCCCTGGTCGATCTCCGCCCGGGACTGGGTCCTGACCTGGGTTTGAAAGCGAGTGTCGGCCATTGTGTTTCGTTCCTCCAGAAAACCTCGGTGCGAATATGGGTTCGCCCTGCCTCGGCGGCAAGTTACAGGAAATTTAGGTTCAGACCAGCCTGATCACGAATTCGCGAGCAATTCCATCTTCCGGGCCAGGGCCACGTCCTTCTCAGTAACGCCCCCGGCGGAATGTGTCGTCAACGTCACCTCCACCCGGCCATAGACATTGGTCCATTCCGGGTGGTGGTCGGTCTTTTCGGCGAACAGCGCAACCCGGCTCATGAAGCCCCAGGCCTGGCTGAAGGACTTGAACTGGT
This sequence comes from uncultured Aestuariivirga sp., assembly GCA_964474665.1. Classification (GTDB taxonomy): domain Bacteria; phylum Pseudomonadota; class Alphaproteobacteria; order Rhizobiales; family Aestuariivirgaceae; genus Aestuariivirga. The sequence continues at coordinate 69,639 of CAYYTH010000006.1, read as the reverse complement.
AGGTCTTGGAAATGGCGTCGCGCCCCTTGGCCTCCGTCCAGCCGTGCAATTCATGGAGCGCCTTGGCGCGTTCGACCCCGACCAGTGGCTTGTCCGTCATAAACCTGCCTGCAAACGATATGATTCTTCCACCGCATAGGGACCACCCCCACGCGACGGGCGCGACGAGAAGAGGACGAAGCGCCCCACCTCGAAGACCCGGCTCTTGTAGAGGTTATGGGAGGCGACGAAGGCGTGCAAGGCCCGAAGGTCCGGTTCCTTCAGCCGGGCGAGCGTGACGTGCGGGGCGAACTTGCGCGGTTCCGGCGGAAGGCCCAGCGCCTGGCAGATGCGCTCGTGGATCGACTGCAGCCGGCGGAGTTCCGGGCTCTCCTCGATGCCCGCGAACAGCGCATGCGGCTTGTTGCCGCCGAACACGCCGCAGCCCGTCAACCGCAGCTTGAAGGGCCTCGCCTCCACGCCTTCCAGCTCATAGCTGATCTCGCGGGCCAGCCCCTCGTCGATGTCGCCGATGAAGCGCAGCGTGATGTGATAGCTCTCGCGGTCGATCCACCTTGCCCCGCTGATGCCGCCACGCATCAGGTCGAGGTCGAGGGCCACATCGTCCGGGATTTCAACACCGGTGAAGAGTCGTGGCATGCGGGGCCTCCTTTGCAGTGAAGGATGGGCGAATCGCGATGCCTCAACGGTATCGCGATTTTTGCCAATCCCAAGCGCTAATTTGCGCCAGCCTTGCCCAGAAGTTGCTCGACGCTGGGCAGGATGCGGGCGACGATCACGTCGACGCCGGCCGGGTTGGGGTGCATGCCGTCCCCCTGGTTCAGCTTCGGGTCCGCCGCCACGCCGTCGAGGAAGAAGGGGTAGAGCAGCACGCCGTGCTTGGCGGCAAGACGCTGATACATGCCATCGAAGTCGGCCTGGTACTCCGGCCCCATGTTGGGCGGCGCCCTCATGCCGGCAAGCAGCACGGGGAGTTTCTTCTGGGCGAGCGCGGTGAGGAGCCCGTCCAGCGCCTGCTCCGCCTGGGCCACGGGCAGACCCCGTAGCGCGTCATTGGCGCCGAGCTCGACGATCACGGCATCGACCGGCTCGGCCAGCGCCCAGTCGAGCCGCGCCGCGCCATCGGCTGCCGTGTCGCCAGAGACCCCGGCATTGATCACCTTCACGTCCTGACCCTTGGCCTTCAAGGCGGCCTCCAGCTTGGCCGGAAACGCCTCCGCCGGCCCAACACCCAGTCCGGCCGTCAGGCTGTCGCCCAGGGCCAGGATGGTTTTGGGGGCCGCGGCAGCGCCGCCGGCCATGAGGACGAGAACCGCAAGCACGGAGAAAAGTTTCAGCATGATGGTCACTTAAGCGCCATGGTTGTCCGGTTCAAGCATCCGGTCCTCGACTTGAACCGTATGGGAAGCCATGTTCGACGCCATGACCACAGCCGCCGTCTCGCTCCGCAACGTCCATCTCACGATGCCCAGCCGGGCCGGCGATGTCGACATTCTGCGCGGGGTGGACCTCGAGGTGAGGCCGGGCGAGGCCCTTGGCATCGTCGGCCCGTCGGGGTCCGGCAAGACCACGCTGCTGATGGTCATCGCCGGGCTGGAGAAGGCCTCGAAGGGCGGCGTCACGGTCGCGGGCAAATCGCTCGATGGCCTGGGCGAGGACGAACTCGCCGCCTTCCGCCGCGACCATGTCGGCATCGTGTTCCAGTCCTTCCATTTGATCCCCACCATGACGGCGCTGGAGAATGTCGCCGTGCCGCTGGAGTTCCGCGGCGCGAAGGACGCCATGGAGATCGCCGCCGACCGGCTGAAGCGCGTCGGCCTCGGCCACCGGCTGGACCATTACCCCAGCCAGCTCTCGGGCGGCGAGCAGCAGCGCGTGGCGATTGCCCGCGCATTGGCGTCGGGCGCCAGGATCATCATCGCCGACGAGCCCACCGGCAATCTCGACCACGTGACGGGCGAGCAGATCATCAAGTTGCTCTTCGACGTGAAGGAACAGAGCGGCACCTCGCTCATCCTGGTGACGCATGATCGCTCATTGGCCCAGCGCTGCGACCGCATGGCGGAGGTGCTGGACGGCAAGATCGTGTCCGGAGCAACACCTTGAACATCGCGCTCTGGCTGCGCTTCGCGCTGCGTGACCTGCGCTCCGGGCTGCAGGGCTTCTGGATCTTCCTCACCTGCCTTGCGCTCGGCACCGGCACCATCGCCATCATCGGGGCACTCTCCGCCTCGATCGAGCGCGGCATCGACGAGCAGGGCCAGCCGCTGCTCGGCGGCGACCTCGAATTCTCGCTGGTCCACCGCGAGACCACCGCGCCAGAGCTTGCCTTCATCACGTCGAAGGGCCAGCTGAGCAAGGTCGCCACAGTGCGCGGCATGGCGCTCACCGATGACGCCACCGCACTGGTCGAGGTGAAGGCCGTCGACGGCGCCTATCCGCTCTACGGCACCATGGCGCTCAAGGGCGGCATGCCGCTTGCAGACGCGATCGCCACGACGAATGGCATTCCCGGCGCGGCGGCGGATGAACTCCTTCTCGGCCGCCTCGGCCTCAAGCTCGGCGACCGCATCAGGCTCGGCAACAGCGAGATCGAGATCCGTGCCCTGATCGAGAACGAGCCGGACCGCCTGTCGGACACGCTGGTGCTCGGCCCCCGCCTGATGATCACGCCGGAAACGCTCGCCGCCACCGGCATCGTGCAGCCCGGAAGCCTCGTCACCCACCGTTACCGCGTGAAGCTGGCCGATGCGTCGCTCGCCGCCGCCAAGGCGGTGGAGAAGGAAGCCGAAGCCACCTTCAAGGATGCCGGCTGGCGCATCCGCACCCGCAACAATGCCGCTGCGGGCGCCGACGGCTTCGTCGAGCGGCTCGGCTATTTCATGACGCTGGTCGGCCTCGCCTCGCTCATCGTCGGCGGTGCCGGCATCGCCAATGCGGTGCAGGCCTTCGTGACGCGCAAGATGGGCTCCATCGCCACGCTCAAGTGCCTCGGTGCCTCGTCGCGTGACGTGATGGGGATCTACCTCACCGAGATCATCCTCGTGGCGCTCATCGCCATCGCACTCGGCCTCGCGGCGGGCGCCATCGCCCCACCCGTCATCATGGCCCTGTTCGGCAAGCTCATCCCGGTGCCGCTGTCACCGCATTTCAACGCCTGGCCTCTGGTCTTTGCGGGCTTGCTCGGCCTTCTCACCACGCTCGCCTTCGCGCTGTGGCCGCTGGCCCATGCACGGCAGGTGGCGGCCTCGGCCCTGTTCCGCGCGCGCATCGTGCCGGTGCGCGGCTGGCCGGGGCTCGGCCCCTTCCTCGTCATCCTCGCCGCGCTGCTGCTGATGGCGGCGCTCACCTTCTATGCCTTCGAGAACGTCAAGGTGACGGCCTATTTCCTCGGCGGTCTCGTCGCCTCCTTCGTGGTGCTGCTCGGTCTCGCCCGCCTCATCATCACCGGCGCCGAACGCCTGCCGCGCAGCCGGTCTGCCATCTGGCGCTACGCCATCGGCAACATCTATCGCCCGGGCTCCGCCGCAGCCTCCGTCATTCTCGCACTGGGCCTCGGCCTCACGCTCTTCGTGACGCTGGCGCTCACCGACCGCAGCATCTCGAAGGAACTGCTCTCCTCGATCCCGGAGCGCGCCCCGGCCTTCTTCTTCCTTGACGTGCCGAACGGCGAGCTCGCCACCTTCAAGGACGGGCTGATGAAGGAGCCGGGCGTCACCCACACCAACAACACGCCCATGCTCCGGGGCCGCGTCGTCGCGGTGAAGGGCGTCCCGGCGGAGAAGGTCAAGGCCTCGCCTGAGTCCAACTGGGCACTGCGCGGCGACCGCGGCATCACCTATGCTGCCGAACTTCCCGAGGGCTCGCGCCTCGTCGCGGGCGAATGGTGGCCGGAAGACTACACCGGCCCGCCTCTCGTCTCGCTGGTTGACGAGATCGCCAACGGCATCGGCGTGAAGATCGGCGACGAGATCACGGTGAACGTGCTGGGCCGCGACATCACCGCCAAGGTCGCCAACTTGCGCGCCGTGAACTGGCGGAGCCTCGGCATCAACTTCGTCATGGTCTTCACGCCCAGCACGCTGAAGGCGGCACCCCACAACCACCTCGTCACGGTGGAGATGAAGGGCGGCGACGAGGCGAAGCTGCTCAACGCCATGGCGCGCGCCTACCCGTCGGTCACCGCGGTGCGCGTCAAGGATGCGATCGACATGGTGAGCGGGCTTCTGGAGAACATGCTGGTGGCGATCCGCGGCGCCAACGTCCTCACCCTGCTGACCGGCATGCTGGTACTGGCAGGCGCCCTTGCCGCGGGCCTTTCCGAGCGGCTCTACGAGGCGGTGGTGCTCAAGACCTATGGCGCCTCCAAGAGCCAGCTCATCGGCGCCTTCGTCATCGAATATGCGGGCCTCGGCCTCGCAGCGGCGCTGTTCGGCCTTGCGGTGGGATCGGCTGCGTCATGGTTCCTGTCGCATTTCATCCTGGAAATTCCGTGGAGCTTCTCCGGCCCCACCGCGGTGCTGACGGCGCTTCTCGCCATGGCCGTGACGGTGGCGGGCGGGCTCGCGGTCACCTGGCGTGCACTTTCGGCCAAGCCGGGGCCCTTGCTCAGAAACGAGTAGAATTCATCACCGACACACGATAGGCAGGCGCATGGTTGTTCTCAATCGCATCTACACCCGCACCGGCGATGCCGGGGAAACCGCACTCGGCACCGGCGAGCGCGTGTCCAAGGCGCATTGGCGCATCCAGGCCTATGGCACGGTGGACGAAACCAACGCCACGCTCGGCGTGGTGCGGCTTCACACCCAGACGCCCGAGATGCAGAAGCTCGACCAGATGCTGGCGCGCATCCAGAACGAGCTCTTCGACCTGGGCGCCGATCTCTGCGTGCCCGACACCGGCAAGGACCTGGGCTATGAGCCGCTGCGCATCCTGCCGAAGCAATATGAGCGGATCGAGAAGGAGATCGACGAGCTCAACGGCGAGCTCAGCCCGCTGCGCTCCTTCGTGCTGCCGGGCGGCCACCCGGCGGCGGCCTATCTCCACATCTCGCGCACCATCTGCCGCCGCGCCGAGCGGCTCATCGTCGAGCTGGCCTCGCATGAAGGCGAGCATGTGAGCGAGGGCGCGGTGGCCTATGTGAACCGGCTCTCCGACTTCTTCTTCGTCGCCAGCCGCTGGGCCAATGCGAAATCGGGCGCGGGCGACGTGCTCTGGGTGCCGGGCAAGACCCGCGGCGCCTGAGCCCATGTTCGTTCCCCTTCACGATTCAACACCGCTGAAGGTCATCCGCTTCCAGGCCGTCACCATCACCATCATCGCGCTGAACGTGGTGATGTACCTCACCACCGGCGCCTTCAACTCCGAGGCCGTGCTGCAGACCATCGCCACGGGCTGGGGCGTGGTGCCGGGCGAGCTCACCCACAGCAGCACCATCGCCGTGCCCTATCACCCGGTGCCGGAGCCCTTCACCCTCATCAGCTACATGTTCCTCCATGCCGGCTGGTGGCACCTGATCTCCAACATGCTGTTCCTCTGGGTCTTCGCCGACAACATCGAGGACGCCTATGGCCATCCCGCCTTCGCCTTCCTCTACCTGATGTCCGGCGTGGTGGCCGCCCTGCTCTACGTGCTGCTGGCGCCTTCCTCGGACATACCACTGGTGGGTGCATCGGGCGCCGTATCGGGCATTCTCGGGGCCTATGTGGTGCTGTTCCCCCGGGCCCGGGTGTGGATCCTGCTGTTCCTGCGCATTCCGCTACGCATCGGCGCGCTCTGGGTACTGGGGGGCTGGTTCCTGCTCCAGGTCTTTTCCTGGTGGATGGACAGCGGAAACCCGGAGGCGGGCGTGGCCTGGGCCGCCCATGTCGGGGGCTTCATCGCGGGGGCGGTGCTGACCTATGCCATCCGCCGCCGCCTGTGGATGCGGCTGGAGGCCTGAAAAGCGTCCTTTTGTCCAAAGGATAGGTCGCATTCGGCCATCAAGCGGCGTTGCTGGAATTGACTTGAGGTTTTCCCCTCACTAGGGTCCGGCCACTTTTTCAAAGACCGCCATATCGAGGAACAGAATGAAAGTCCTGGTCGCTGTGAAGCGGGTCGTTGACTACAACGTCAAGATCCGTGTGAAGGCCGACGGTTCGGGTGTCGAACTGGCCAACGTCAAGATGTCGATGAATCCCTTCGACGAAATCGGCGTCGAGGAGGCGGTCCGCCTCAAGGAAGCCGGCAAGGCGACGGAAGTCGTGGCCGTGTCCATCGGGCCGGCGCAGGCGCAGGAAACCCTGCGCACCGCCCTCGCCATGGGTGCCGACCGGGCGATCCTGATCAAGACCGACGACCTCGTGGAGCCGCTCGCCGTCGCCAAGATGCTGAAGGGCGTCGTGGACGCGGAGAAGCCGGAGATCGTGATCCTCGGCAAGCAGGCGATCGACGACGACTGCAACCAGACGGGCCAGATGCTCGCCGCCCTGCTGGGCTGGCCGCAGGCCACCTTCACCTCGAAGCTCGAGCCCGCTTCGGGCGAGGCGCAGATCACCCGCGAGATCGACGGCGGCCTGCAGATGCTGAAGGTGAAGCTCCCCGCCGTCGTCACCACCGACCTCCGCCTCAACCAGCCGCGCTATGCGTCTCTTCCCAACATCATGAAGGCTAAGAAGAAGCCGCTCGATGAGAAGACGCCCGCCGACTATGGCGTCGACACCGCGGCCCGCCTCAAGGTCGTCAAGACCGAGGAGCCGCCGAAGCGCCAGGCCGGCATCAAGGTGGGCTCGCCCGCCGAACTCGTCGCCAAACTCAAGGAAGCGGGAGCAATCTGATGGCTGTCCTCCTCATCGCCGAACACGACAACAACGCCCTCAAGGACGCGACCCACAAGGCGCTGACCGCCGCTGCCCAGATGGGCGGCGACGTCCACGTACTGGTGGCCGGCAACAACGCCGGTGCTGCCGCAGCAGCAGCTGCGAAGCTCGCCGGCGTGAAGAAGGTTCTTCACGTCGACAGCGCGACGCTCGAGCGTCCGCTGGCCGAGCCGATGGCGGCCCTCATCGTGTCGCTCGCACCCGCCTATGACCATATCGTCGCGCCCGCCACCGGCAACGGCAAGAACTTCATGCCGCGCGTGGCTGCGCTCCTCGACGTGATGCAGGTCTCCGACATCTCGGAAGTGAAGTCGGCCGACACCTTCGTGCGCCTGATCTATGCCGGCAACGCGGTGCAGACCGTGCAGTCGACGGATGGCAAGAAGGTCATCACCGTGCGCACCGCCTCCTTCCCCGCCGCGGGCGAGGGTGGTTCCGCCGAAGTGGTGAAGGTCGATGCCGTCGCCGACCCGGGCCTCTCCTCCTATCAGGGCGAGAACCTGTCGAAGTCGGACCGCCCCGAGCTCACCTCGGCCAAGATCGTCGTGTCCGGCGGCCGCGGCATGCAGAACGGCGACAACTTCAAGCTGCTCGACTCGGTCGCCTCCAAGCTCAACGCCGCCGTCGGCGCGTCGCGCGCCGCGGTCGATGCGGGCTATGTGCCGAACGATTACCAGGTCGGACAGACCGGCAAGGTGGTCGCCCCCGACCTCTACATCGCGGTCGGCATCTCGGGCGCCATCCAGCACCTCGCCGGCATGAAGGACTCGAAGATCATCGTCGCCATCAACAAGGATGAAGAGGCGCCGATCTTCCAGGTGGCGGACTACGGCCTCGTCGCCGACCTGTTCACCGCCGTTCCGGAACTCGATGCGGAACTCGCCAAGCTCGGCAAGTGATCGGTTTCCATCAAGCTGATTGAGGGGCGGCTCCGGCCGCCCTTTTTCTTTGCATCGTGCCCGGGCCATCACTCACCGGCTGATGCGAAGCCCTCAACGGGGCGATCATTCATGCAACCGTCGCAAACCCCAATCTAAAGTGCTATTGCTGCGACTGCGAAACGCTCTTGCCCTGCATTTGGGCGCGATATAGGCTCCGGCAGCAGTCGCATTCAGGCACATTGTTATCATGCAGATCAAGAAAGTAGGCGTCATCGGCGCCGGTCAGATGGGCAACGGCATCGCGCATGTCTGCGCCATCGCTGGTTATGACGTCGGCCTCTACGATGTCGCCAAGGAGCGGATCGAGGCAGGCCTCGCCACCATCAACGGCAACCTCGCCCGCCAGGTTCGCTCCGGCAAGCTCTCGGAAGCCGACCGTGACGCCGCCCTGTCGCGCATCAAGGCCGTGCCGTCCTACGAAGGCTTCGGCGACTATGACCTCGTCATCGAAAGCGCCGTCGAGGACGAGCAGGTCAAGCGCAAGATCTACCAGGCGCTCTGCCCGCACCTGAAACCGGAATGCCTGGTCGGCTCCAACACCTCCTCGATCTCGATCACGCGGCTGGCGGCGGCAACCGATCGCCCCGAGAAGTTCATGGGCATCCACTTCATGAACCCGGTTCCGGTGATGGAACTCGTTGAGCTCATCCGCGGCATCGCCACCGACGAGGCGACCTTTTCGGTTGCCAAGGAATTCGCCACCTCGCTCCGGAAGACGATCGCCGTCTCGGAAGACTTCCCGGCCTTCATCGTCAACCGCATCCTGCTGCCGATGATCAACGAAGCGATCTACACGCTGTACGAGGGCGTTGGCGGCGTGGAAGCCATCGACACCGCCATGAAGCTCGGCGCCCGCCACCCCATGGGCCCGCTGGAACTCGCCGACTTCATCGGCCTCGACACCTGCCTCTCGGTGATGCAGGTGCTGCATGATGGGCTCGCCGACTCCAAGTATCGCCCCTGCCCGCTCCTCGTAAAATACGTTGAGGCAGGCTGGCTCGGCCGCAAGACCAACCGTGGCTTCTATGACTACCGCGGCGAGACCCCGATCCCGACGCGTTGACACTTTCCCATGGCTTCACCTCCCCCGGGCGCGACCCGGGGGTCGTTTACCGTCTCATCAAAGAGGATGCGCGGATCATGTCCGCGCAAGCTGAAGAGGACGAATGACGGCCATTCTCCGGGGTTCGTAACGATTGCTTTTCGACAGGATGGGGCAGGCCGCTACCCCCCTACCTGAACACCAAAACGCCCGTCACTGGCCAGGCCTGTGGGCCCTACTTCTCCGCCAGCGCCGCCTTGATGAGTGCCACGGCCTCCGGGCTGGCCCAGTCGGCGGGGCCGAGGATGCGGCCGACTTCGCGGCCCTGGCGGTCGATCAGCAGGGTGGCGGGAAGTCCGGCCGACTGCAAATCGGTGACGATCCTCGTCGACGGCTCGACATAGAGCTTCAGATTGTCGACGCCGGTTTCCCTGAGAAACGCGGCAGAGGCCTCGGCACCCTTGCGGTCGACGCTGATGGCCACCACCTCGAACTGGTCGGAGCCCAGCTCTTTTTCGAGTTTCGAGAGGTCCGGCATTTCCTTGCGGCACGGGGCGCACCAGGTGGCCCACAGGTTCAGCAGCACCACGCGGCCCTTCCAGTCGCTCAGCCGGACGGCCTTCCCCGACCCGTCCTGAAAGGCCAGGTCCGGCAGCGGCTTCGGTTCCGGGTGGATCAGGAAGGCGGCCAGCGGGCCGGTGGCCAAGGCCTTCGACACGCCGCCCGCCGTCGCCGGGGCGGGTGCTGCGGTTTCCGTGGCGGTTTCGGCAGGTCCGGCCTTGCGCCCACCTGCTCCATACAGATAATAGCCCGCAATCGCTGCGATGATGAGAACGCCGGCGGCAATCTTCGCCAGCGGGTTCGACTTTTTCGTTTCAGTGCTCATGCGCAGGGTGTCTCGGACGGAATGAAGGATTTTCGATGACCAACAAGATGTGGGGCGGGCGTTTCCAGTCGGGGCCGGACGCGATCATGGAAGAGATCAACGCCTCGATCGGCTTCGACAAGCGCCTCTTCGCCCAGGACATCGCAGGCTCGAAGGCGCATGCCGCGATGCTGGCCAAGCAGGGAATCATCTCGAAGTCCGACGCGGCGCAAATTAGAAAGGGCCTCGACCAGGTGCAAGCCGAGATCGAAGCCGGAAAATTCACGTTTTCGCGCGCGCTGGAGGACATCCACCTCAACGTCGAATCGCGCCTCAAGGAACTGATCGGTCCCGCCGCGGGCAGGCTTCACACGGCGCGCTCGCGCAATGATCAGGTGGCGCTCGACTTCCGCCTCTATGTGCGCGACACGGTCGACCACCTCGATGCCCAGCTGAAGGACCTGCAGCGCGCCCTCGCGACGAAGGCGCAGGCCCATGCCGCCACCGTCATGCCGGGCTTCACCCATTTGCAGGTGGCCCAGCCCGTGACCTTCGGCCACCACATGCTGGCCTATGTCGAGATGCTGGCGCGCGACCGTTCGCGGCTGGCCGATGCCAGGAAGCGCATGAACGAGAACCCGCTGGGGGCCGCGGCACTCGCCGGAACGAGCTTCCCCATCGACCGCCACATGACCGCGGCGGCACTGGGCTTCGACCGCCCGACCCGCAACTCGCTCGACACCACGGCCGACCGCGACTTCGTGCTCGAGGTGCTCTCGGCCTGTGCGATCTGCTCCATGCATCTCTCGCGGCTCGCCGAAGAGATCGTCATCTGGTCGACGAGCCAGTTCCGCTTCGTGAAGCTGTCGGACAAGTTCACCACCGGCTCCTCCATCATGCCGCAGAAGAGGAACCCCGATGCCGCCGAACTGGTGCGGGCGAAGCCCGGCCGCATCATCGGCGCACTCCTGTCCCTACTCACGGTGATGAAGGGCCTGCCGCTCACCTATTCGAAGGACATGCAGGAGGACAAGGAGCCCGCCTTCGACGCCTTCGACAACATGTCCCTGGCGATTGCCGCCACGACCGGCATGGTGAAGGACATGGTGCCGAACACGGATGAGATGAGGAAGGCCGCGGCCTCCGGCTTCTCGACCGCCACCGACCTCGCCGACTGGCTCGTCCGTACACTGAAGATGCCGTTCCGCGACGCGCACCACGTGACGGGAAGCCTGGTGGCGCTGGCCGAGAAGCATGGCTGCGACCTGCCCGAGCTGCCGCTCAACGTAATGCAGTCGGTCGAGAAGCGCATCACGCGGGATGTCTACAAGGTGCTGACCGTCGAGAATTCGGTCGCCTCGCGCACGAGCTTCGGCGGCACGTCGCCCAGGAACGTGGCGCGCGAGGCGAAGCGCTGGCTCAAGCTGCTGAAAGGATAAGCGACATGAAAGCCGTTCTCCTGCTTCTTGCAATCTCGCTCACCGTTGCCGGTTGCGGCATCAAGGGCGACCCGCTGCCGCCCAAGTCCCCCGAGCCGACACAACAGGCCCAATAAGCAATGCATCATTTCGCCTATCGCGACGGCGTCCTCCATGCCGAGGACGTGAGCCTCAAGGCGCTGGCCGAGGAAATCGGCACGCCCTTCTATTGCTATTCCACCGCCACGCTGGAGCGCCACTACAAGGTCATGCACGATGCCTTCGCCGGCACCGACCACATGATCTGCTATGCGATGAAGGCGAATTCCAACCAGGCGGTGCTCCGCACCATGGCGGAACTGGGCGCTGGCATGGACGTCGTCTCCGAAGGCGAGCTGCGCCGGGCACTCGCCGCCGGCGTGCCGGCCCGCAAGATCGTGTTCTCCGGCGTCGGCAAGACGGCGCGCGAAATGGCGCTGGCGCTGCGCGAGGGCATCGCCTGCTTCAACATCGAGTCGGAGCCCGAGCTCGAACTCCTCTCCGAGGTGGCCAAGCGCGTGGGCCAGCGCGCCGCGGTGTCGATCCGCGTCAACCCCGACGTCGACGCCAAGACCCACCACAAGATCTCCACCGGCAAGGCCGAGGACAAGTTCGGCATTTCCTACAAGCGCGCCCGCGAGGTCTATGCCCGCGCCGCCGCACTTCCGGCAATCGACGTTGCCGGCATCGACATGCACATCGGCAGCCAGATCACCGAGCTAGAACCCTTCGAGAAGGCCTTCAGGCTGATGGGCGAGCTCACGCAAGAGCTGCGCAAGGACGGCCACAACATCCGCCACCTCGACCTCGGCGGTGGACTGGGCGTGCCCTATCGCGGTGACAACGACATTCCTCCGCATCCGGACGAATATGCCGCGATGGTGAAGCGGACGCTCGGCCACCTGAACCTCAAGTTCGTGCTGGAACCGGGCCGCATGATCGTCGGCAATGCCGGGGTGCTGGTCTCGCGCGTCATCTACGTCAAGGACGGCACGAGCAAGCATTTCGTGATCCAGGACGCGGCGATGAACGACCTGATCCGGCCGACTCTCTATGACGCCTACCACGAGATCATTCCCGTCGACGAGCCCACTGGCGGCGCGACGATGATGACCGACGTGGTGGGGCCCGTCTGCGAGTCGGGCGACTATCTCGCCAAGGGACGCAAGCTGCCCAAGGTCGCGCCGGGCGACCTGCTCGCCACACTCACGGCAGGCGCCTATGGCGCGGTGCAGGCAGGCACCTACAATACGCGGCCCCTGGTGCCGGAGGTGCTGGTGAAGGACGGCAAATGGGCCCTCGTCCGCCCCCGCCAGAGCTACGAGGAGCTGATCGGGCTCGACCGCCTGGCCTCCTGGCAGGAGAAGACGAAGGCCTGACCCGCGGTTTCGCAATCGTGATCGGCGCTTCGGCTCATTTTGGCCGCCATCTGTGCTAAGACTGCGGGCGATCATGGCGAAACAGCCCGGCAAAGCGACCTATGTCGACCGCAAGATCACCCAGGCCAGGCTGGCGCTGGGCTTCGAGCGGCTATGGGCGGCCCTTCACTGGCCCATCCTGATTCTCGGCATCGCGGCGGCCCTGGTGATCGGCGGCGTGCTGCCGGCCCTGCCGGCGTGGCTGCGTCTGGGGCTGATGGCCCTGATTGCCGGCGCCCTGCTGTGGTCGCTCCGGCCGCTCCTGAGCATCCTCCGCGCAGGCTGGCCCACCCGGGCCGAGGCCATGCGCCGCGTCGAGGAAAGGTCAGGCCTCGCCCACCGCCCGGTATCGGCCCGTGACGACCGGCTGCCCGACCAGGTGGACGGCGACCTGCAGAAAGCCATCTGGCAGGAACACCGGCTGCGCCAGCTGGGCAGCCTCGACAACCTGCAGGCCGGGCGTCCCGTGTCCCGCTGGCGCGACATCGACCCGCGCGCCCTGCGCCTGCCGGTGGCACTTGCACTGGTCACGGCGCTGATCCTCGGACCCGGTACGCTGCGGAACAACATCGCCGACAGCCTCGCGCTCAGCGCCCCGGCCCCCGGGCCGCAGCTGGCCATCGACGCCTGGCTGAAGCCACCGGCCTATACCGGGAAGCCGCCGCTCCTGCTCACCAGTGCCGCCATGACGGAGCGTTTGAAGCAGGATCCGGAGCTCCACGTTCCCGAGGATGCGGTCCTGTCGCTGCGCATCACCGGGGCGAAGGATCCGCAGCTCTCGTTCCATGATCTTTTCGGAAGCAACCCCGACACGCCCGCGCTTGCCGGCTTCAAGCCGCAGGTGAGGACGGCGGACGGCCTGTACCAGGCCGACGTCAAGCTGGTGCGCCCCGCCATCGTGAAGGTGACGGACGGCGGCCGCGAGCTCGCCAGCTGGCGCATCGCACTCATCCCCGACGCCGCGCCCCAGGTGGAGATCACCGGGGTGCCGACGGGTGATTCTTCCGGCATGCTGACCGCGACGTGGAAGGTGGCGGACGATTATGGCGTCACCGGCGTCACCTCCGACATCTACCTCGCCGACGAGCAGGACGAGGGCGTGGGCTTCAGCGACGCCGGCATCTTCGAGTTTGATCCGCCGAGCCTGCCCATCCGGCTGCGCAAGGCAGCGCCGCGGGAGGAAGCGGGCGAGTCGAAGGCCGACGTGGCCGAGCACCCCTGGGCTGGCTTCATGGTCGAAATGACCCTGACGGCGCGCGATGCGGCGGGCCACACCACCGAGAGTGAAAAGCGCACCTTCCGCCTGCCCGAGCGCCAGTTCACCCGGCCGCTGGCGCGTGCCCTCATCGAGCAGCGCCGCCGCCTCATCCTCAACCCGGAGGAAGCCGGTGGCGTGGCCGAGATGCTGGACGCCATCATCACCTATCCGAAAGACCTGATCGAGCGCTCCGGCACGCAGATCGCCATTGCCGCAGCGCTGTCGCGCCTGCGTGCCGCGGAGGATCGCGCCGGGGTGGACACGGTGATCAGGGAGCTCTGGCAGATCGCTGTCAATGTCGAGGATGGCACCTCGGCGGATGCCAAGGCCGACCTCGAGGCGGCTCGCAAGGCGCTGGAGAAGGCGCTGCGGGAAGGCGCGCCGCCGGAGCGCATCGCCGAACTCACCAAGAAGCTGCGCGAGGCCCTCGACCGCTACATGCAGTCGATGATGGCGGAGGCGCAGAAGCGCCTGTCGCAGGGCCAGCAGCAGAAGCAGGATGGCCAGCAGCCAGGCAAGGTGGTGACGCCGCAGGACCTGCAGCGCATGATGGACATGATCGACAAGCTGTCGAAGAGCGGCAACAACGAGGCCGCCGAGCAGCTGCTGTCACAGCTCGAGGACATCCTGCGCAACCTGCAGCCGGGCATGCCCCAGCAGGGCCAGGGCCAGGCCCAGGAGAGCCCGCTGAGCCAGATGCTCGACGAGCTTTCGGACCTGATGCGGAAGCAGCAGAAGCTGATGGACGAGACCCAGCGCATGCCGCAGCCCGGCATGGGCGAGGAGGACCCGCAGTCCGGCCAGGACGGCCAGAGCGGCCAGCAGGGCATGAACGGCCTCGGCGACCGCCAGCAGGAGCTGAGCCAGATGCTGGAAGACCTGATGAAGCAGTTCGGCCAGAACGGCATGGAGGCGCCGCGCGCCCTGGGTCAGGCCGGCAAGAACATGAACCGCGCCGAGGGCTCGCTGCGTGAGAGCGACCGCGAGCAGGCGCTGGGCGAGCAGGGCGAGGCCATGCAGAAGCTGCGCGAAGGCGCCAAGGGCATGGCCCAGCAGCTGATGCAGCAGTCGCGCGGCCAGCAGGACTCGCAAGGACGCGAAGGCGAGGCGCGCGGCGACCGCGACCCGCTGGGCAGGCCCCTGCCCAGCAGCGGCGAGGAGCGCGGGCCGGAGAAGGACATGCTGCCCTCGGAACTCGCCATCGAGCGTGCCCGCCAGATCCTCGAGATGCTGCGCTCGCGCGCCGGGGAGACGGGGCTTCCGAAGTTCGAGCGCGACTATATCGAGCGGTTGCTCAAGGGCCTTTACTGAGCCGCGGGGCCGGCCAGCTCCAGCGTCAGGTTTCCGGCCACCAGCGACCAGCGCCCGCCGCGCCGGGTGATCTCCCGGACCACGAGACCGCCCGGCAGCTGGCTTCCCACCGCGACCGGAACAAGGGTCTTGCCCGCACCGGCATCGACCGCCACGAAAGCCACGCCGTCCATGACGGCGACGAGCTCATAGGCATGGAGGTCATCGCCCTGCGCCCCGCCGCGAGTGGCTGATGACGGCAGGGACTGGGTGGTCAGCGGATCGGCCGCCGGCCCTTCCATGATGACCTTGCGCTTCGCCGCGGGGAAATTGAGCCCGAGATTGGCCGGTGGATCTTCCATGCCGTTGAGCGCCACGACCTTGTAGGCCGCGAAGGCGATGACCGCCGCCGCGAAGCTGAAGGACAGGACATAGGTGATGACGTCGGTGAACTTGTCGCGCATGGCTCCGCGCCGCTTGTCGGCCTGAGCATGCACGGTGGAACTTGCGCGGGCCTAGCGGTCGAGGCGGAGTGCCAGGCCCTTGCGGGCGAGCGACAGGAGGCAGCGCCCGGCGATCGCCTGGCCGAGCCCGGCATTCTGGCGCGCCGCCAGCACATTGGCCGACAGCGTACTGCCCGCGGTGACGAGGTCGGACAGGCCCCAGGCGCGCAGCTGGGCGATGACGAGCCGCTGGCGCCGGAAGAACACCGGCGGGCGGGCCTGCTTCACCACCTGGTCGGCCGTGGCGCCACGGTCGATGGCGAGGCGGAATTCGGCAAGCCTGAGCGCCTGCATATGGACGACGCCGAGCAGCCGACCCGCATCCTGCCCGCCGCGCACGAGATCGTGGAACAGCCGGTCGGCCTCCTCCACCTCGCCGCCGAACACGGCGTCCGCCAGCTCATCCGGTGTCGAGCCGGTGTCGTTGCCGCAGATCGCCTCCACCTCCTCGACGCCGACTCGCTCGCTGCCGAGGCAATAGAGCGCCAGCTTCTCCGCTTCGCGCTTCGCAAGGCCGCGCGCGGTGCCCGCCAGCTCGATGAAGCGGGCAAGCGCGTCCTGCCCGATCTTCAGATTGTCCTGGGCCAGGATCTGCTCGACCATCGCCGCGATCTCGCCGATTTCCGCTTCGTAGAGCGGAATGATCAGCGCATGCGGGCTCTTCTCGAACTGGCTGCGGAGCTGCGAGTTCTTCGGCAGTGCGCCTGCTTCGGCGATCACCAGGTTGCCCTGCGCCTTGCCTTCGAGCAGCGGCAGCGCAGCCTTGAGGAAGCCCTCCGCCACGCCCTTGACCCAGATGGCCTTGCCGCCGCCGAACATCGAGATCGACTGCACCTCGTCGATGAGCCGGGCGGGGTCGGAGGTGATGTCCTGCTCGGCCAGCGCCATGACGCTGAACGGATCATCGAGCGAGCCAGCCACCTTCTTCACCGCACGCTGCGCCAGCTCGCGCACCGCGTCGCCCTCCTCGCCATAGATCAGGATGGCGGCGATGGCGGGGTCGGGCTTGCGGAGAAAGGCATCGAGCCCGGCGGGCTTGATGGCCGTCATGAGCTCTGCTGTTGCTTGGAGAAATAGGCCGCAAGGCGGGTGCGGATGTCGGCGCCCACTTCGCGCGCGGCGCGCTCGGTCGCGTCCTTCTCGGCCTGCATGTCGGCGAAGGGCTGGCGCACCGTGTCATAGGGCACGCGGGCGAAGGTGGTCCCCTTGGTCACCACCTTGCCGCTGGAGCGGTCGATGAGCTCATAATTCGTGGTGATCAGAATGGCCTGGCGCCCCACGGAGGGCTGCTTGTTGGAGATGACCGCATTGTCGGCCACTGTGGTGGTGAGGTTGAGGAGGTATTTCTCCTCGCCCTTGCCGGCCTGCATCGAGGAAATGAGCTCGTTGCGGATGAGCTGGCCCGGACGGTCCGTCGGCTCCGGGATGGAGACCGCCGCCAGGCTACCCGCAACACCGGGATTGGTGGCGGAGGAGCCATACATCGGGCGATAGCCGCAGCCGGCAAGCGCCAGCGCGGCAACCACGAGGAGAATGGCGGGAAGCGTCCGCATCAGCCCACAATATTGGCGATACGGCCAGGCACCACAATCACTTTCTTCACCGGCCGGCCCTCCAGCGCACGCGCCACCGACTCGAGCTTCAGCACCATGGCCTCCACCGCCTTGGGGTCGAGGTCCTTGGCCACCGTGATCTCGTCGCGGCGCTTGCCATTGACCTGGACCGCGATGGTCACCTGGTCGTCGGCGACGAGCGCCGGGTCGGCCTTGGGCCAGGCCGTGTCGACGACGAAGCCCGGCTTCTTCATCGCCTGCCAGCACTCCTCCGCCAGATGCGGCATCATCGGGGCGGACATGAGGACGAGGAACTCGGCGGCTTCCCTGACCGAGGCCGCATCGGCCTTGGCCGCAGCGAGCGCCGCACCCAGCGCATTGGCCAGTTCATAGATGCGGGCAATGGCGCGGTTGAAGCGCAGCGAGGAGAGATCGTCCGTCACCGCATGGAGCGCCTTGTGGGCGGCGCGGCGTAGCTCCAGCGAGGAGCCCGCATCGCTGCCGCCGGCATAGTCGGTCGCGTCGTTGACCAGGCGCCAGATGCGCTGGGTGAAGCGCCAGGCGCCCTCGGCACCGGCCTCCGTCCATTCGATGTCGCGCTCGGGCGGCGTGTCGGAGAGCATGAACCAGCGCGCCGTGTCGGCGCCGTAGCGGGCGATGATGTCGTCGGGGTCGACGACGTTCTTCTTCGACTTCGACATCTTCTCGACGCCGCCCACTTCGAGGGTCTCGCCCGTTGTCGCATGCACCCACTTGCCGTCCTTGTTGACGGCATCGGAAGGCAGAACCCACTCGCCATTCAGTGTACGGAAGGTTTCATGGATCACCATGCCCTGCGTGAACAGGCTCTCGAAGGGTTCCTTGATGGCGAGGTAGCCAGTCGCCGTCATGGCGCGCGCATAGAAGCGCGAATAGAGCAGATGCAGGATCGCGTGCTCGACGCCGCCGATATACTGGTCCACACCCATCCAGTACTTGCCGGCATCCATGTTCACCGGGTCCGCCGCATGGGGCGAACAGAAGCGCGCGTAATACCACGACGAGTCGATGAAGGTGTCGAAGGTATCGGTCTCGCGCTTTGCGGGCTTGCCGCAGGACGGGCAGTCGACATGCTTCCAGGTGGGATGGTGCTCCAGCGGGTTGCCGGGCTTGTCGAAGGTGACATCCTCCGGCAGCGTCACCGGCAGCTGGTCCTTCGGCACCGGTACGATACCGCAGGAAGCGCAGTGGATGACGGGGATCGGGCAGCCCCAGTAGCGCTGGCGCGACACGCCCCAATCGCGCAGGCGGAAGTTCACCTTGCGCTCGCCGATGCCCATGGCCTCCATGCGCTTGGCGATCTCTTCCTTCGCCTCCGGCACGCTCATGCCATCGAGGAAGTCGGAGTTGATGAGAACGGTGTTGTCGCCCTCCTTCTCGACGAAGGCCTCGGTGCCGACCTCGAAGGTCTTGGGATCGGTGCCCTTCGGCGCCACGACGGGGATCACCGGCAGACCGTACTTGCGGGCGAAGTCGAGGTCGCGCTGGTCATGTGCCGGACAGCCGAAGATGGCGCCCTCGCCATAGCCCATCAGCACGAAATTGGCGGCATACACCGGCAGGCGCACGCCCGGACGGAACGGATGGCGGGCATAGAGGCCCAGCGCATGGCCCTTCTTTTCGGCACGCTCGATCGTTTCCTCGGAGGTGCCCAGCGCCGCAACCTCGCGGCGGAAGGCGGCGAGGCCCTCATTCTTCTCCGACAGGCGCTTCGCCAGCTCATGGTCGGCGGAAATCGCGCAGAAGCTGGCGCCGAAGATCGTGTCGTGGCGTGTGGTATAGACGGTGAGGCGCTCGTCCAGCGCCTTGCCGCTTTCATCCTCGAGCGCGAAGGAGAAGCGCATGCCCTCCGAACGGCCGATCCAGTTCTTCTGCATCAGCCGCACTTTTTCCGGCCACTTGGTGAGACCGTCGAGCGCCGAGAGCAGCTCGTCCGAATAGGCGGTGATCTTGAGGAACCACTGCGCGAGCTCGCGCTTCTCGACGAGGGCACCCGAGCGCCAGCCGCGTCCGTCGATCACCTGCTCGTTGGCGAGCACCGTGTGGTCGACCGGGTCCCAGTTCACCATGGAGACCTTGCGCTCGACGAGGCCGGCCTTCATGAAGTCGATGAACATCGCCTGCTCGTGCATGTAGTAGCTGGGATCGCAGGTGGCGATCTCGCGGCTCCAGTCGAGTGCCAGGCCCATGGACTGCAGCTGGCGCTTCATGGTGGCGATGTTGTCGTAGGTCCAGGACTTGGGATGGATGCCGCGGTCGATGGCGGCGTTTTCCGCCGGCATGCCGAAGGCGTCCCAACCCATGGGGTGGAGCACGTTGTAGCCCAGCGCCCGGCGGAATCGCGCGATCACGTCGCCCATGGTGTAGTTGCGCACATGGCCCATGTGGATGCGACCCGATGGATAGGGGAACATCTCGAGCACGTAGTATTTCGGGCGTGAGGCGTCTTCCTTGGCCTCGAAGCTCTTGTTCTCGGTCCAGTGCTTCTGCCAGCGCGGCTCGGCTTCGCGCGGGTTGTAACGTTCGGTGCTCAAGGCAGTCATCCTGTCGAAACGGGGAGGGCTTTGCGGCAAGCTGGTACCAGTCCTTGAAAAGCCCTGCAAGCTTGGCCTAAAGCAGCGTGCTGACAGGAGTTTCGGGCATGGTTCACGAGGGTCTGAAAAAGGTGTTGAGCGGGGTAGTGGCCGCCGCCCAGGAGGCCAACAGGGCGCCGGAAAGCGTGACCCTGATCGCCGTATCCAAGACCTTCGACGGGCCGGAGATCGTGCCCGTGATCGAGGCCGGGCAGCGGGTCTTCGGTGAAAACCGGGTGCAGGAGGCCAAGGGCAAGTGGCCGGCCCTGAAAATGGCCTGGCCGGACGTCGAACTGCACCTGATCGGCCCCCTCCAGTCCAACAAGACGGCTGAAGCCGTGCAGCTGTTCGACGCCATCCACACTGTCGACCGACCCAAGATTGCAGGCGAAATCGCCAAGGAGATGCGGAAGCAGGGGAAGCCGCTGAAACTCTTCGTGCAGGTCAATACCGGCAGCGAGCCGCAGAAGGCCGGAATCGACCCGGCCGAGGCGGACGCCTTCCTGCGCGAATGCCGCGACGCCCACGGCCTCGAGATCGCGGGCCTGATGTGCATTCCCCCCGCCGAGGAGGATCCGAAGCCGCATTTCGAGTTGCTGGCGGAAATTGCCCGCCGCAACGGCCTGTCGCAGCTTTCCATGGGCATGAGCGGCGACTATCCCGCCGCCATCGCCTGCGGGGCCACCCATGTGCGGGTGGGTTCGGCGATCTTCGGAACGCGAGGCTAGATCCGGATCTTCGTCGCCGGGCCGATGAGCCCCAGGATGATGCGCATGTCGCGCGCTGAGACCGCGACGCAGCCTGCCGTAGGGCCGCCATTGGGCTGGCGCAGGTGGAAGAACACCGCGCTGCCATGCCCTTGCACCCGCGGCCGCTCGTTGTGTGAGAGTTCCACCACCACATCATAAAGGTGGTCCGGCCGCTTCATCGTCTCATGCGAGGTGGCATAGGGGATGCGCACGAGGCGGTTGTAGTTGCGGTCGCCCACCGTTTCGCACCAGCCATCGTGATCCCGCATCGCCTGCGGCTTCAGCGCGGTGCGGGGCGGAAGCCCCCTGTCGGCGCGGTAGAACAGGCGCCGGACCTGCCAGTTGCCCCGCGGGCTTGCGCCATCGCCCTCGCGCTTCAGGAAGCGCTTGCCCGCGCGGCCGATGGAGCAGGGAAAGGTCA
Organism: uncultured Aestuariivirga sp.; assembly: GCA_964474665.1. Taxonomy (GTDB): domain Bacteria; phylum Pseudomonadota; class Alphaproteobacteria; order Rhizobiales; family Aestuariivirgaceae; genus Aestuariivirga. Next base: position 48,670 of record CAYYTH010000006.1, on the reverse strand, counting down.
TCTCGCCCACCTTGAGGAGGCCCGTCGTGGCCCTCGCATTGCGGGTGAGGACGCGGATGGTCTGGACAGTTCTTTTCACGCGATCGGGTTTCCGGCACTTCGGCCTTGAAAAGGCCATGTGGCACCCTAACATTCAGCATCACCCGAGCAAGCGTTTTCAAGGACTTCCGGGCGGAGGGGGAGCGATGAGCGGCACGAAGAAGATCATCATCGTCGATGACGACGACATGCTGCGCGAGACCATTGCCGAGCAATTCTCCCTCCATGACGAGTTCACGGTCAGCGAATGCGCAACCGCGACCGCCGGCATCAAGGCCATCAAGGCCGACGGCCCCGACCTGGTGATCCTCGACGTGAACCTGCCCGACATGGACGGCCGCGAGGCGTGCAAGATCGTGCGCAAGAACGGCTACAAGGGCCCGGTGATCCTGCTCACCGCCCAGGCCTCGGAAGCCGACACCATTCTTGGCCTCGACGCCGGTGCCAACGACTATGTCACCAAGCCCTTCCGCTTCGCCGTGCTGCTGGCCCGCATCCGCGCCCACCTGCGCCAGCACGAACACAGCGAGGACGCCACCTTCAAGGTCGGCCCCTACACCTTCAAGCCCTCGGCCAAGCTCCTCCTGCGCGACGACAACAAGAAGATCAGGCTGACCGAGAAGGAAACCGCGATCATCAAGTTCCTGCTGCGCTCGGGCGAGCAGATCGTGGGTCGTGACGTGCTGCTGCAGGACGTCTGGGGCTACAATGCCGGGGTGACCACCCACACGCTTGAGACCCATGTCTACCGGCTGCGCCAGAAGATCGAGCGCGACCCCTCCCATGCCGAGATCCTGGTGACCGAAGGCGGCGGCTACAAGCTGGTTCCGTGACAGCCGCGCACACGCTTGGCGGGCTGCCCCGGCTCATGTAAACGGACACCAGAACAGCGGGGCCAGCCGGGGATTCATGAGCGTGAGGGCGGACGTCGAGACATTGCGCAGCATTCCGATCTTTTCGGAATGCGATGCCGTTCACCTGCAGCTTCTCGCCTTTTCCGCGGTGCGACAGAACTTCTCCGCCGGCGAGTTCATCATTCGCCAGGGCAATAAGGGCACGGCCGCCTTCCTGATCCTGAGCGGCGAGGCGCGGCTGTCCACCACCGACGCGGGCCCGCTCGGCTCCGCCGGGGAAGGCGCCCTTCTGGGCGAGGTGGCGATGATCGGCGAGCGCCCCTATTCGGTGACGGCGACCGCCGTCGACACGGTGGCCACCGCGCGCATCGACCGGGAGCTCTTCATGCGGGTGGCGCGTGAATTTCCGGAATTCGGCACGGCGGTGTTTGACGTGCTGGCCCGCAAGCTCGACCTGGTGATGGGCGATCTCGACGCGGCACGCCAGCAGTTCGAGACGGCGCGCTCCTTCAAGTCAATCTGATCAGGCGGCGGTGAAGCTCGCCATGACCGGCACATGGTCCGAGGGCTGCTGCCAGCCGCGTGCTTCCTTGAGAATATCGATGCTCTTGCAGTTGGGCGCCAGCCCGGCCGTCGACCAGATATGGTCGAGCCTGCGCCCGCGATCCGCCGCCAGCCAGTCCTTGGCGCGGTAACTCCACCAGGTATAGAGCTTCTGGTCCGCCGGCACGTGCTGGCGCAGCAGGTCCACCCACTTGCCCTTCTTTTGGATGCGCAGCAGGCCCTCGGTCTCGATGGGCGTGTGGCTGACGACCTTGAGCAGGTCCTTGTGCGACCAGACGTCATGCTCGAGCGGCGCGATGTTGAGGTCACCGACGAGGATGCTCTCGTGGCCCCTGGGCACGCAGTCCTTGCCGAACCACGCCTCGAGCTCGTCGATGAACTGGAGCTTGTGCGCGAATTTCTCGTTGATCTTGGGGTCCGGCTCGTCGCCGCCCGCCGGAACATAGAGATTGTGGATCGTCACCGGCTTCTTGCCGGCCACCGTGACCGAGATGTGGCGGCAATCTTCCTTGCCGCAGAACGGCTTCGTCGCCTGCGCGAGGAAGGGCCGCTTCGAGATGATGGCGACACCGTGATAGCCCTTCTGGCCGAACTCGGCGATGTGCTCATAGCCTGCATCGCGGATCGGGCCCGACGGAAACTGGCCTTGCGGGCACTTGGTTTCCTGCAGGCACAGCACGTCCGGCTGCCAGCGATCGAGAAGCTTGGTGACCAGCCCGATGCGGAGACGGACCGAATTGATGTTCCAGGTAGCGACCTTGAGGCTCATGACCCTGCTCTAGCCGCGCAGGGCGCGGCATGGCAAGGGCCAGCGCATTCGGCCAGTGGACACCGGCCGGCGGGCCGGACGATGCGCCGGAAAGACTACGGACCGTTCTTGCTTTCGCGCTTGATCTTGACCACGAAGAGCTTCGGATCGGGCTCGATGCCGGCCTGGAGGTTCTCCAGCGACACGGTGGTCTTGCGGCCCTTGCCGTCGGTGACGATCCACTGCTGGAGCGCCTTGCGGGCCTGGTCATAGACCAGGGTCAGCTGCCCGCTGCCCAGCGTGTTCTTCTTGTCCTCGACCGTGACGGTGGTCATGCCGTCCTGGTCCTGGAAGTCGATGATGTTGGTGTCCTTGAGGATGTCCACCTTGTTACCCAGCACGAGGCGCAGCGGCGTCTGGGAGAGGGGGAACTGGTCGCCCTTCTCCTTTTTCACGTTCTTGATGGTGAGCCAGGTGCCGTCGGAGACGATGAGGAAGGGGTTGGGCGGCGCATATTCGAAGCGCATCTTGCCCGGCTTGGAGATATAGAAAATCCCTTGTGACATGTTGCCCTTGGGGCTGATCTGCGTGAACTCGCCCTGCAAGGTCTTGAAGCTGTTGAGGTAATCCGAAATCGCGTTGACGGCGGTCTGCTGCTCGGGCGCCAGCTTGACGGGCGCTGCGGCCAGCGCCGGAAGAGCGGCCGCGGTGGCGAGGGCCACTCCCAGGAAGGCACGGCGCGAGAGCTGCAAGAATGTGGTCATCCTGTTCTTTCCGGATTGGGGCGTCGCAAATCGCCCGGACTTCTATGGCATCGCAGCCTTATCCGCAAGAACGGGCCGATTTTGAGGCAAGTGCCGAGACATCACGGACTTGTCAGTCCCGTGCGCTGTCGCCCGGCACCAGGATTTCACGCTTTCCGGTGGCATTGGCGGCGGAGATCAGGCCTTCCCGTTCCATGCGCTCGATGAGGCTTGCCGCCTTGTTGTAGCCGATCTGCAACCGGCGCTGGACATAGGAGGTGGACACCTTCTTGTCGCGCAGCACGACCTGCACCGCCTGGTCATAGAGGTCGTCGCCCGAACCGCCGCCCTCACCCCCCATGCCGCCGCCTTCGCCGAAGGCGCCGTCCTCGGGCTCCTCGGTGACGGCCTCGACATATTGCGGATCGCCCTGCGCCTTGAGATGCGCCACGATCTTCTCGACCTCGTCGTCGGCGACGAAGGGGCCATGGAGACGCGAGATGCGGCCGCCGCCGGCCATGTAGAGCATGTCGCCCTGGCCCAGGAGCTGTTCGGCACCCTGCTCGCCGAGGATGGTGCGGCTGTCGATCTTGGAGGTGACCTGGAAGGAGATGCGGGTCGGGAAATTGGCCTTGATGGTACCGGTGATGACATCGACCGAGGGGCGCTGTGTCGCCATCACGACATGGATGCCGGCGGCACGCGCCATCTGTGCGAGGCGCTGCACGGCACCTTCGATGTCCTTGCCCGCCACCATCATCAGGTCGGCCATCTCGTCGATGATGACCACGATATAGGGCATGGGCGAGAGGTCCATCGCCTCCTTCTCGAAAACGGGCTCGCCGGTTTCGGGGTCGAATCCGGTCTGCACCGTGCGGTGCAGCTCCTCGCCCTTCTGCGCCGCCTGCTTCATGCGCGCATTGTAGCCGTCAATGTTGCGCACGCCGACCTTCGACATCTTGCGATAGCGCTCTTCCATTTCGCGCACCGCCCACTTGAGGGCGACGACGGCCTTGCGCGGATCGGTGACGACGGGGGCGAGCAGATGCGGAATTCCTTCGTATACGGACAATTCCAGCATCTTCGGGTCGATCATGATCAGCTTGCAGCGCTCGGGCGGCAACCGGTAGAGCAGCGAGAGGATCATGGTGTTGATGCCCACCGACTTGCCCGAGCCGGTGGTGCCGGCGATCAGCAGGTGCGGCATGCGGGCGAGATCGGCGAAGACCGGCTCGCCGCCGATGTTCTTGCCGAGTGCGATGGCGAGGTTGAGGTTGGACTTCTCAAAGGCCTCGGAGCCCAGCATCTCGCGCAGGAACACCGTCTCGCGCTTGGCGTTGGGCAGCTCGATGCCGATGGCGTTGCGTCCCTGGACGACGGCGACGCGCGCCGAGATGGCGCTCATCGAGCGGGCGATGTCATCCGCCAGCGAGATGACGCGCGACGACTTGATGCCCGGTGCGGGCTCGAGTTCGTAAAGGGTGACGACGGGGCCGGGCCGCACCTTGAGGATCTGACCCTTCACGCCGAAATCGTCGAGCACGCCCTCCAGCATGCGGGCGTTCTGTTCCAGCGCCTCGTCCGAAAGCTCAGCCGGCTTGCCCACGCGCTTCGGCTCGGCAAGCAGCGTCAGGGGAGGCAGCTCATATTCCTGCGCGGCACCGAACAGACCGGGCTGCATGTCCTTGCGGAGGCGCTTGCCCTGCTTCAGGGGCTTGTGGGTACGCGCCACCTTGGGGGCGGGCGCCTCGTCCTCCTCGACCTCGACGTCGGCGTCGGCGTCATCTTCGTATTCGGGCTCGGGCTCGGGTTCGTAGCCGTCCTCTTCATAGGCCTCCTCCGCTCCGTAGGCCTCCGGCTCCTCGTCCAGGAATTCCTCGGCGGGAGGTGCGGGGCGGCGGGCTGACAGCGTGGGTTCGATCCGAGCTGCCTGGCGGGCGCCGCGGCGAGGTGATTCGGCTTGCGGCGCGAGTCGGCGGATGATGTCGTCCTCGTCACCATGTTGCTCGAACTGAGCCTCGGCACGGCGCAGCTCGCGCCAGCGCGACCACAGTTCGCCGATGTAGCCGAAGGTCAGCCCGAGTCCGGCACCGGTGGCGCGCAGGGCCTTGCGGCTGCGGCTGGGGGCGGCGGCCGCCTGCTCGACGGCGGCCGCGCGCGTGACGCCGAGCGCGCGCATGCCGAAGAACACCGTGGCCGCAAGCATCAGGAGGCCGGTGAGGAGGTCAGCGATCCAGCCGGTAATGGCGATCGACATCACCATCATCAGGATGTTGTGGAGGACATCGCCGGCATTGCCGCCGAGGCCCGAGGTAAGCGACCAGCTCGCGGGGACCGGGAGCGACGACAGCGTTGCACTGGCCGCAAGGGCGCTGAAGAGCCAGGCGACGGTCTGGCGCAGCGGCCGCGGCAGCCCCTCATGGGCGAGGAAGCCGACGGCCCAGCGCATCGGAATGGCCAGCAGGACCAGAACGCCGAGGCCGAGCAGCTGCATGAGTTCATCGGCGATGACGGCGCCGGGATAGCCGAGCCAGTTGCTGGCGGTGCGGTCCAGCGCATGGTTGAGCGAGGGATCGTCGACCGACCAGGAGGCGAGCGACAGGCTTGCGGCGATCAGCACGAGAAACAGCGCGACGCCCGCCACCTCGAAGAGGCGCCGCTTGAAGAAGATCCGCACCGCGGCGGGGACCGCACTGTCGTCGGTGTCGTAGGACGGTTGGTACGCCATCACAAAGCCTCCGCCGGGGAGACACTCCGCCGGCCCTAACACATGGTTAAGCCTATTCTGGCCGGGCCGTGGTTAAGGGTCAGTTTAAGGCGGGCATGAAGAAACCCGGCGGGTCACCCCGCCGGGTCCGGTCTTGCCAGGAGAGATCAGGTCAGTTGTAGGCGCGTTCGCCGTGATCGACGAGGTCGAGGCCCTCGCGCTCCTCCTGCTCCTTGACGCGCAGGCCGAACACGGCCTTGCAGATCATGAGCGCCACGAAGGTGACGACGGATGTCCACACGACGGCGATGACCACCGCCATGGCCTGGGCATACATCTGTGTGCCGAAGGAATAGGCCGCCACCGCCACGGACGTGTCCGCCGCGAGGTAGTCCGTCACGCCGGAGCCGCCGAGCGCCGGGTTGACGAATACACCCGTCAGCAGGGCGCCGAGGATGCCGCCCACGCCGTGCACGCCGAACACGTCGAGCGAGTCGTCGTAGCCGAACTTCGACTTGAGCACGACCACGGCCCACAGGCAGAGGAAGCCCGCGACAAGGCCGATGATGATGGCGCCACCAGGGCCCACGAAGCCACAGGCCGGGGTGATGGCGACGAGACCCGCGATCATACCCGACGCACCACCGAGCAGGCTGGGATGGCCACGGAACATCCATTCCCCGGCCGTCCAGGCCAGGGCCGCCGCGCTGGCGGCAACCGTGGTGTTGAGGATGATCAGCGCGGTGAGGCCGTTCGATTCAAGGCTCGACCCGGCATTGAAGCCATACCAGCCGAACAGCAGCAGGCCGACGCCGGTGAGCATGAAGGTGAGGTTGTGCGGCGTGATCGGATCGCGGCCGTAGCCCACGCGCTTGCCGAGGACGATGGCGCAGATCAGGCCGGCGACACCGGCATTGATGTGAACCACGTTGCCGCCGGCGAAGTCGAGGGCGCCGAGATTGAAGAGATAGCCATTGCCGGCATTGACGAGGCCTGCATATTCGCCGAGCACCGCGGCCTTGGCGTCATCCGTCGTTGCGGCCGCCAGTGCTTCGAGCAGCTGCTTGGCCTTGTCTTCGCCGACGAGGGAGCTGACCAGCGCAAGGTTGTCCGCCGACAGCGTGTAGGCGTCCGGCCCCGCCCAGAACCACACCATATGTGCCATGGGAAGGTAGGCGAAGGTGAACCACAGCACCATGAACAGCAGCACCGCCGAGAACTTCATTCGCTCGGCGAAGGCGCCGATGATGAGCGCGGGGGTGATGCAGGCGAAGGTCATCTGGAAGATGACGAAGGCCAGTTCGGGAATATTGGTTTCCTTGGAGAAGGTGCCGACCTCGGAAGCGGTTGTGACGCCGCCCAGCATCAGCTTGCCGAAGCCGCCGAAGAACGGGTTCAAGGCCGCACTGGCGTTGGAGGTGAAGGCGACGGAATAGCCGTAGATCACCCACAGGATCGAGATGACGGCGAAGATCGTGAGCACTTGCATCAGCACCGACAGCACGTTCTTGGCGCGCACGAGTCCGCCATAGAACAGCGCCAGGCCCGGAATGGTCATGAGCACCACCATCGCGGTGGCAACCAGCATCCAGGTGGTGTCGCCCTTGTTGACGGTGGCGGCGGCTTCGGCCGCGGAAACGAAGAGCGGCGTGAGGCCAAGTCCCGCCGCCGCGAGCCCAAACCTCTTGGTGTAAGTTGGTGAGTTCATCGGAAATCTGCTCCCTGATGCTGTGTTTAGAGGGCCGCCGTGCCGGACTCGCCGGTGCGGATGCGGACGGCCTGTTCGAGCGGCAGGACAAAGATCTTGCCGTCGCCGATCTGGCCGGTCTGGCCGGTGGTCTGGATGGCCTCGATGACCCTGTCGGCCATGTGTTCATCGACCGCGAGTTCGAGCTTCACCTTGGGAACGAAGCTCACCGTGTATTCGGCGCCGCGGTAGAATTCGGTGTGGCCGCGCTGCCGGCCATGGCCGCGCACCTCGGTGACGGTGATGCCCTGGATTCCCAGCGCACCGAGCGCCTCGCGCACCTCCTCGAGTTTGAAGGGCTTGATCACGGCAATTATGAATTTCATGCGAGCTCCCCTGATTGGTGTGGGAAGGGCTTCACAAGATTCATGCCAGTTGTGCAGTGCGCCCAAGCTGTTGATTCCTTGGGGAAATCTGAGTCACGCCCTCCGCTCTGTGGCTAAATATCGGGCATTTCGTGCAGCGCACACAAGAGTCGCCCAATTAATAGGCATTGATCCGCGACGGAGAACCACCTGTATTTCCCCGGGCAAACAGGCAAAACAGGTGCCATGACCAAGCCTCACGACATCATCGTCATCGGCGCCGCGCTGAACGGCCTTGCCGCAGCCCTGGCCCTTGGCGGCAACCATGTGAAACGGCCGCTCGACGTGATCGTGGTGGATGCCCGGGACCCCCGCGCCTTCTCCACCAACAGCTTCGACGGACGTGCCTCCGCCATCACCGCCGCGGCGCGCCGCATGTTCGAGGCGCTCGGCATCTGGCACAAGGTGGCGCACGAAGCCCAGCCCATGGCCGAGATCATCGTCACCGACAGCGCGGTTCCGGGCGGCGCCCGCCCCGTGCTGCTGCAGTTCGGCGAGGCTGACATGAAGGGGGGCCCCTCCTCCCACATGATCGAGAACCGCTTTCTTTATGGCGCCATGCTGCAGGCGGCTGAGGCGTCTCCCCACATCCGCTTCTGCGTCGGCCAGGCGGTGGAGCACTATCACTTCGGCCCCGGCCTCGCCGCCGTGACCCTGGCCGATGGCACGACGCTGAAGGCGCCGCTGATCGTTGCCGCCGACGGCCGCAATTCACCGGCGCGCGAGGCGGCAGGCATCAAGCTCGTCGGCTGGCCCTATGACCAGATGGGCCTCGTCGCCACCGTCGAACACGAATTGCCGCACAATGGCCGGGCGGAAGAGCACTTCACGCCGTCAGGCCCCTTCGCCATCCTGCCGCTCCCCGGCAACCGTTCCTCCCTTGTCTGGTCGGAGCGCACCGAGTCGGCCCAGCGCATGCTGGCGCTGCCGATGGCGGAGTTCGAGGAGGAACTGAAACTGCGCTTCGGCACGCACCTCGGTGACGTGAAACTGGTCTCCGGCCGCCACGGCTATCCGCTCGCCATGTATCTCGCCGAGACCTTCACCGCGCCGCGCCTGGCACTGGTGGGAGATGCCGCGCATGTGCTCCACCCCCTTGCCGGGCTGGGCTTCAACCTCGGCCTTCGCGATGTGGCCGCACTCGCCGACTGCATCCATGATGCGGCGGCACTCGGCCTCGACATCGGCAGCGAGGCGGTGCTCGACCGCTACACCCAGTGGCGCCGGTTCGACACGGTGGCGACGGGCGCCATGATGGACGGCATGAACAGGCTTTTCGCCAATACCAACCCGGTGCTGACGCTGCTGCGCCGCGCCGGATTGCTGGCCGTCAATCGCATGGGCGGGATGAAGTCGATGTTCGTTTCAGAAGCCGCCGGCATCTCGGGCAACCTGCCGCGCCTGCTGCGCGGCGAGAAGGTCTAGCGGCTGAAGCCCGCCGCCTTGAGCTTGTCGAGATAGGCCGGCCACAGCGTGCAGTGCTCGCGGCCGAGCTTGAGGAGATAGGGCCAGGTATAGAGCCCCGTCGAATGCCCGTCGTCGAACACGATGCGCACGGCATAGCTGCCCACGGGCTCGAGGCGCGCGATCTTCACGTTGCGCTTGCCCCAGACCAGCTGTTCCTGGCCTGGGCCGTGACCCTTCACCTCGGCACTTGGGCTTTCGACGCGCAGATACTCCGCCGCCAGCGCAACTTGCTCACCCGTATCGAAGCGCACATGCAGCTCGCTGCCGGCGGCCGCGAGGCGCAGCTCCTCTGGCCAGGGCTCACTCACGATTGATCTCGCGCGCCTCGTCGGGAAGCATGATGGGAATGCCGTCGCGGATCGGATAGGCGAGGCCGGCCGCGCGCGAGATGAGTTCCTGCTTCTCGGCATCATACTGCAGCCTGGTCTTGGTGACGGGACAGACCAGAAGTTCGAGAAGGCGCGGGTCGGTGCGGATGTCGGCCATGATCTGTCCTATTGCAGGCGCGGCTTGGCGCCCTTGCCCATCTTGCCCAAGGCGACTTCGGTGAGGGCCACGAGAACATCGGCGCGGGTCTTGAGGTCGGGCGCCTCGAGCAGCGCCTGCTTCTCCTGTGGCGGATAGGGGGCGAGCAGCGACAGGGTGTTGACTAGCACCTCGGTCGGGGCCGAATCGACTTCCTTCCAGTCGGCGCTCATGTTGTTGGCGTCGAGATAGTCGCGGAAGGCCTTGAGCAGCGCGGGACGGTTCACCTCGGCCGCGCCCGTTCCCGTGGCGAGGTCGGCCGCGAAGGGATGATAATTGGCGATCACCTGGCGGAACGGCGTGTCGACATCGAGCTCGTCAACCACCTGGAACCGCGTGACCCCGGTGAGCGTGATCAGCATCCGGTCATCCGGTGTTTCCGACCATGAGGTGATGCGCCCGACGCAGCCCACCTTCATCAGGGATGGGACATCGCTTGCCTCGTCACCCGCCGCCGGCTGGATCATGCCGATCAGCCTGTCGGTGGACAGCGCATGATCGATCATCGCGAGGTAGCGCGGCTCAAAGATGTTGAGCGGCAGGTCGGCGCGCGGCAGCAGCAAGGCTCCGGCCAGCGGAAACACGGGGATGCGCTGCGGCAGATCCTGCGGCCCGCGATAGCGATCGAAGATGCCCATCAGGAGAACAGCACCGAAGACAGCTTGCGGCGGCCGGCAATGGTGAACTCGTCCTTCGGGCCCCAGGCCTCGAAGAATTTCACCAGCTGCTTCCGCGCCGCCTCGTCGTTCCATGCCCGCATCTTGCGGATGACATAGATCAGCTGGTCGGTTGCCGCCTCGCGCTCATTGGCGCCGTTGAGCAGCACGGCAAGGTCGAGCCTGGCCTGGAAGTCGTCCGGATTGCTTTCCACCTTGGCCTTGAGCGTGCCGATCTCGGAGGTATCGACCGGGTTCAGCGCCAGCTCGAGCTGCGCCTTGACGCTCAGGACGTCGGGGTCATTGGCCTTGGCGGGCGGCACGAGTGCCAGCGTCTTCTGCGCATTCTCGAGGTCGCCGAGGGCGAGTTCGCAACGCACCAGTCCGGCGATGGCGCCGGCATTCTCGCGGTCGACCTGCAGGAGTTGCGCGAAGAGCTGGGCAGCGTTCTGATAGTCCTTCTGCTCGACGAGGGCGCGCGCATCGGCGAGCACCGCCTCGATCTCCTCGGCCATGCTGCCCTGGCCGCCGAGGCGGTCGACGAACTGCTTGATCTGGCCCTCGGGGAGTGCGCCCATGAAGCCGTCGACCGGCTGGCCATTGACGAAGGCATAGACCGCGGGGATCGACTGGATGCGCATCTGCTGGGCGAGCTGCTGGTTCTCATCCACATTGATCTTCACCATGCGGACCTTGCCGTTGGCGGCCTTGACCACCTTCTCCAACGCCGGGCCGAGCTGCTTGCAGGGGCCGCACCAGGGTGCCCAGAAATCGACGATGACGGGCTGCTGGCGCGAGGCCTCGATCACGTCCTGCATGAAGGCCTGGGTGTTCGAATCCTTGATCAGGTCGCCCGCCGCGGCCGGAGCGGGAATGCCGGTGGGCTGGCCGCCGAATGTCATGCTCATGGATGTGCCCTTCGAAACTGAGTGTTGGCCCCTTATGTGGAGCAAACCATTCTGCTTTTCAATGACGCCGCGGTCAGGCGACCGCCACCACCTTCGGCTCGTGCCCGCAGGAGCGAATGAAAGTGACGAGATCGGCCGCACGGATGGTGGTCGTCGCGGTGCTCTCCAGCGGATGGTAGTTGACCAGCTCATGCGCCATCATCGCGGCATCCAGCACAACGTTGACGCGCTTTTCCGTATCGTTGATCAAACCGAAGGGGGTCACCGAGCCCGGCTCCACGCCGAGAACCTCCTTGAGCAGCTCCGGCTTGCCGAAGGACAATCTGCGGGACCCGATCTTCGCCGGGGCGGCCTTGAGGTCCACCTGGGCCTCCTCTAGGCAGACGATGAGCCAGATGTTGCCCTTGTCATCCTTCAGGAACAGGTTCTTGCAGTGCCCGCCGGGGATCTCGCCGCGCAGGGCCTGCGCCTCCTCCACCGTATAGACGGGGGCGTGGTCACGGGTGGTGGTCTCGAGGCCCAGAGCCTTGAAGCGGGCAAAAAGATCGTCGCGGGTCGCGGGCATGGCGGCCGAATTTCCCTTGTGAAAGATTGAGATGATCTTGTTCTTGCATTTGCCGGCGAGTTAGGCAATAAGGCGCTCACCCACCGGCGACTGCCGGTCAGGCCATGGAAGCGGGCGTAGCTCAGGGGTAGAGCATAACCTTGCCAAGGTTAGGGTCGGGCGTTCGATTCGCCTCGCCCGCTCCAATTTCTCTCCAAAAATGCATCGGTGGAAGTCTCGCCGTCGGGCGGGTTTCGCCGTTTGTCGACCGTTGTGGGGTGGCCGGATCGAAGGCCGCTTTCGATCAGCGCGACCTCCCCGTGTTGCCCCCTCAGGTCAACTCCCGAGCGGTTGAAGGGCGCCGTTCCGCGGCGGGAGTGGACAGGGATCTATTTGCCAAGCCCCTCCTCGGCGCGCGTCAGTCCGGCGTGCCACAGCTCCGCCATGCCTGACTTGGCGTAGTCGGCGAAGCACGGCGTGCCGAGCGTGTAGTGGACGAGCTTGGCGGCGGGATTGTCGTCATACTCAATGGCGAGCCAGTTCCACTCCCGCGGAATCTCGCCGATCTGATCGTCGGTGAGCCAGGTGAAGCGGTGGAGGAAGGCGCCGTCCTTCTGCTCGACGAAGGCCGGATCGAGCTGGCGGTTCGCCGGGTGCCCGCAGTTCCATAGGATGACGCTGGACCAGTTCTTGCGCGGATAGTTCTCGTTCTTGTTACCGAGGTACTTGGTCTCGGCCTTTGTCTTGTAGTCGTGCTTCACCACCATCACGGCCTTGGACGGGTCGCGCAGCCGCCACAGCTCGGCGATGTCGGCATTACAGATCATATCGCCGTCGGCGAAGATCGCCCAGCCCTGATAGTCCATCAGGTAGGGCGTGAGGAAGCGCGTGTAGATGAAGACGTTGCTGCCGTCCTTGTGACGTTCCCGATAGCCGGTGAGCGCGCGCGGGCTGAGTGGCAGGAACTGCACCGGCAGGCTCGCCTTCTCGATCACGCTCTGGCAGAACACGTGATAGGCAATCGCCTCGCGCTGGTCGAAGCCGACGATGATGTTGACGCGTTCCGTCATGTGTTTTCCTTCACCCACGTGGCAGCCGCCGCGATGGCGCTGCTCCAGTCTCCCCGGCGCTGCTGCGCGATGCGCGTCAGGCTCGGATACCATAAGTTGTTGGCCCCACCCTGCCAATACCATAGCAGGCCCTTGCCCAGCGGCACCAGAACGACGGCTTTCTTGCCGATCGAGCCCGCCACATGCGCCGTCACGTTGGACGTCGTCACCACGATGTCGCAGGCATCGACCAGCGCCATCAGCCCGTCGATGTCGTTGTAGAGGTCGAGGCCCGAGACGCCGTGCACATCGACGCCCAGCGCCTGGCGCGCCTGCGCGATGTCATCCGCCACCTCGCCATATTGCAGATTGACGAAGGATAGGCCGGGGAGCGTGAGGATGGGCGCGAGGTCCGTGAGGCTGAGGCTCTTGTCGGCGCCGAACTTCCTGTTGGCACTCTTCCACGAGAGGCCCACCACCGGCTGCCCCTGCGGGAAGCCCGGCGCATGCGCGATGGCGTCGCGGCGGGCATCATCCGCCAGCAGGAAGGATAAGCCTCGGCGGGCGAGGCCCTCGGCGTCGATGCCGAGAATGCCGCCGAGATCGCCGAGCGGCGCCTGCGCGGCATGCTGGAGGCTCATGGGGTCCTTCAGCGCACCGCTGTCGATGACATCGAATTGCGGGAAGGAGCGGCGGACGATGCCGTGCAGCCTCCTGTCAACAGCGAGGGTGACGCGCATCCGCTCCGCCTGAACCAGCGGCAGCAGGCCCGCGTGAAAGATCTCGTCGCCGATCCCCTGCTCCGCCCACAGCAGCAGCCCGCCCTGCACGTCCCAGCCATCCCAGCGCGGTGCCGCACCCTTATAGGTTTCGCCGCCGAAACCCGGCGTCTGCCAGCGTGCGGGGTAGAGCGCGAAGCCCTCGCGCCAGCGGCCCCGCCCCAGCAGCAGCAGCGCCTTGTTGTGGCGCGCCTCGGCATAATGCGGGCGGAGTGCGATCGCCCTGTCATAGCTCTCGAGCGCTTCGTCGAAGCGCCTCAGCTCGCCCAGGACGTTGCCGCAATTGTAGTGCGCCTCGGCATAGTCGGGCGTGAGGGCGATGGCCTTGTCCTGGCAGGCAAGCGCCTCCTCGAAGCGGGCCATATCCTTCAGAACATTGCCGCGATTGCTGTGTGCCTCGGCGTAGCCTGGCCGCAGTGCCAACGCCCTGTCGTAACTGGAGAGGGCCTCGTCATGGCGTCCGGCATCCTTCAGTGCGATGCCACGGTTGTTGAAGGCCTCGGCATAGCCGGGGTCGAGCCGGATCGCCTGGTCGTAGCGCGCGATCGCCTCGTCGACACGCTTCAGGTCCTGCAGGGCATTGCCCGCCTCGAAGTGGCACTGGGCGTCGCGCGGGCTGCGCTGCAGCGCCAGCAGGAAGCAGTCGAGCGCCTCCGCCGGACGGTTGAGGCTGAGCAACGCGTGGCCGAGATTGTAGCAGGCCTCGGGAACGCCGGGCCGCACTGCCAGCGCCTGCCGGATGAGCGCCGCGCCCTCTTCCGCCGCTCCGGACTGCACCCGCACGAGGCCCAGCAGGTGCAGGCTGTCGAAGTGCCGGGCGTCCGCCGCCAGCACGCGGGCATAGAGCGCCTGCGCCTCGGCGAGCCGGCCTGCCTGGTGCAGCGCCAGCGCCTTGCGGAATGTTTCGTCCGGCGGTTCCACGGGGATGGTCGGCTCCTTGGTTTTGCGAAGGGGTCGGGCGGGTCTCTATACCGCGGGCGACGGGCCGTCCAGCGCGCGCCCTAGCCGCCCGATGGGATGGTGATCGATAGCAGCACCATGCCGGGGATGACCACGGAACCGGCCCTCCACCACGGCGATCAGCCCCCACGCGATGCTGCAGCCCTGCGCCGCGATCAGCATGTCCCGCTCCTCCAGCAAGTCGGCAGTTGCGACACGCAGCGACCCCGTAGAGGTCAGCACCATGATCAGCCCGAACAGGATCTCGGGGAGCTGGTCGCCAGGCTCGGGGACCGGCTCCCAGCATCGGTCTCCGCCTCGCGCATCGCGGTCTCAGCCCGGCGGCAGGATGTAGAGAGTGACGCCGAGCGAGCCAGTCAGCGTCTGCGCGGCGGCGATGCGCCCCCGCCCAGGTCAGTCAGCGGCGAGTTCTGCCTTGGGCGGCGCGCGAAGCCGGTCATGGCGCACCATGTGGTGGATATCGACCGCATAGCTGCCGAGGAACAGCACGTAGCAGGCGATCACAATAACCTCGCACTGGGTGTAGGCGACCTGCACGACGTAGTCGCTGATCGGAAGCGTGTGGTCCTTGAGTGCGAAGAGAATACCATAGAGCACCACCAGGCCCATGATGACCAGGGCAAAACGGAAGCGGAAGCGATGCATGGCGGGGCGGAATTGCCAGTCAGTATCGGCGATGCCGTGGCGCTGCTGCTCGGTGTACAGCATCCGGCACAGGCTGGCGGCCACCAGGATGGTCAGCGCCTGGAAGGAGAAGAAGGCGTAACTCCCCAGCATGTGCATGTGGTGGTCGATGTCGAAGGTGAAGTGCGTCGTCATCACCATGCCCGCCGACGCGATGACCTGGCAGCAGAGCAGCGTGACCAACATTCCGCGCATCACCAGACGCCGGCCGCGGCTGACGGTGAGGCGCGCGATGGCGAGCGCATAGGACCAGGCGAGCAGAGGTACCACCATCAGGATCAGGGCGGTGATCACCATGATCAGGTCGGCGAAGGGCGCCCCCACCACGGGATCGTTGATCGAACGGCTGATGGTCGGCGGGTCGTTAAGGTAGTCGGGGTTGAGTTCCACGAATTTGGCGCGCGCCCACAGCACAAGGGGGATCTCGATCGCCGGCACCATCAGGGCAGGAAGCGCGAGCAGCGCCGCAGCGCGGTTGCGGGTCAAGAGCGACATTTCTCAGGGTCCTTCCTGCGCGCGGCGGGCGTCGGCACGCGTCATCCAGGCCCCGGCGAAGTGGCGGATGACGATGGAGTTGTTGCGCTGCGCGTCGGGGCCGGGCCCGCGGTTGATGCGCCCCAGGCTGGTGCGGCCATAGAAGCGGCGGTGCAGCTTCGGCTGGTAGTTGGCGCGTGCGGCCGGAATGACGAATCGCCGCGCCCGGCAGTGCGCGCTGATCCATACGTCGTCGACGAAGAAGGCCTCTTTCGGCGCGCCGCTGTAGTCGGTGATCGCGGCAATGTCGAAGAACGACGGCCGCACCAGGTAACCCGAGAGGCCCTGCACGATATCGACCTCGACGGGCTTCGACAGGCGCCTGGCGCGGATCGGTGCCGGCGGCAGCATGCGCAGGTTGCTCCACACCGTGGTGGGCCGGTCGGTGAGGTCGCCGGGCACCACCCAGCCGCTCATGCAGAAGGCGGACCGCGGCTCGCGCGCGGCAGCGGCCATGAGGTCGGCCACAAGGCAGGCTGGGTAGATGCGGTCGTCGTCGACGACGATGATGGGTGTGTCCGGCGCCTCGCCCATAAGAGAGGGCAGGAGCTTGGTGGCAGGCCCCATATCCTCGCACCAGCGGATGCTCACGGCGCCGAGCCCCGCGAGGAAGGCGGGTGCCTCGTAGGCCACGCCCTCGCGCTTGCTGAAGCGCGGCAGGTTGAGGACAATGCGGCGCGGCGCGAGGCTCTGCCGCATCAGGCTCTTCAGCGTGCGCTCGATGAGCGGCAGCCGGCTGGGGATCGAGGTCAGCGAGATGATGGCTTCACTTCGCGCCGGATTGCGCGCCCAGGCGCGGTCGAGTTCGGCGAGGCTCGACCGGCTCAGCATGAGCTCGTCAGCGACGTCGCGGAGCAGCGTCTCGCCCTCGAAGAAGTCGTGGATCTTGATCGCGGCCGCGGCAGCGCCCGCGGTGAGCAGGGTGGCCTCGATGCCGGTCAACATGGCGAAACTTTTCTACGTCCCTGCATGTGTTTATGTTAAAAGACGGGATCTCAATTGTCAGCGGGAATTTTCTTGGCGAACGGCCGCGCGGGTATGACGTGAAAGTGGCGCTTCGCCACATGGGAAGCCCGTCTGTGGCCGTGGCCCTGAGCTTCGGCCTCGGCCTCGCGCCCTGGATGCCCGGCACATTCGGGGCGGCGGGCGCCTTCATCCTCTATGCGCTCCTCATGCACCTGCCCTGGGCCTGGCAGTGCGCAGTGGTGATTCTCCTGCTGTGGATCGGCTGCGTGGCTTGTGGCCGTGCCGCTAAGGTCTTGGGTGGTGAAGATCCCTCCGCCATCGTCTGGGACGAGACGGTGGGCATGCTGATCACGCTGGTGCTGACCCCTGCGGGGCCGCTATCCTGGCTGGCGGGCTTCATCGCCTTCCGCGTCCTCGACATCAACAAGCCCTGGCTCATCGGCACCGCGGAGCGGCGCCTCCGCGGCGGCGTGGCCATCATGGCGGATGACGCGCTGGCGGGGGTCGCGGCGGCGGGCATCGTGTGGGCGGTGCTCACGGCCGCGGGCCTGTTCGTCACGGCGTGAAGCTTTCCTTCACCAGATCTCCCGTCGCCAGTGAATAGCCATAGAGGTCGACGCGTGTGACGCTCGGCACGCTCCCGCTCTCGTCGACCTCGAGATAGGCGTGGTCGAGGCGGCACGGCACGCCCGCGACCTTCGCCTCGAGCCGGGGCCGGCCGTCCACTACCCGCAGCAGTGCGGGCCGGCGCGGGTAGGAGACGACGCGCACCAGGAAGGCGCCGGGATCTTCAGGTGCCGCGCGCGCCTTCACCCCGAAGGCGACGTTGCGCTCGAGGCCGGAGAGTTCCTTCTTCTCGCCCGCGTCATTGAAGCGCCGCCAGAACGCCTCCACCGGCTGGCGCGGATCGAGCCGGCCCTCGCCGTCGAGCCGCGCCGTGTAGACGATGGTGTTGGAGTTGACCGAGCGCTGGACATAGAAGATCAGGTTCTGATCCTGCGGCACCGGGTAGTTCTCTCCCGATCCGCCCAGCAACGTCGCCGCGGCAAGGAGCAGGAGGGCCCGGATCATCGCTGCTCCTTCAGCAGCCGGCGGGCGCGGAGGAAGCGCTGCAGGGCGGTGACATGCGTGAGGATCGCGAGTAGCCACAGCGCCCAGGGGATCACGTCGAAGGTGCCGCCGAACAGGCTCTGGCAGACCAGCGCGAGGCAGATGAAGAAGATTCGCTCCTGGCGCTCGAACAGGTCCGGCCAGGCGACGTTGTCGACTGTCGTCTCCATCGCCGCGCGCGCCTTCATGTAGCTTGTGAGGAAGGCGCCCGAGATGGCGAAATAGCCCGCCGCCCAGGCGTCGCTGACATAGGCGAGCGCCGCGAGCGCGATCATCTCCTGGTAGCGGTCGACGACGGCGTCGAGGTAGCCGCCAAAGGCCGAACTCTCCTTGCGCAGCCGCGCCACCGCGCCGTCGAGCGAGTCGGCCGAGAAGGCGACGGCGAGCGTCAGCGCGTACCAGAAGGGCGCGTGGTGCCAGACATAGGCGAGGCTCACGAGGGCAATGAGGGCGAGCCCCATCAGCGTCACCTGATTCGCCGTGAAGATGCGCGACAGGGGCTTCGCCGGCATTTCCCACAAGGGGTCGATGTAGGTCTTGAACAGGCCGTCAATCATGGGCGGATCTTTCGAAGGCGGTGCGGAACCACGGCGCGTTGCGGCGGAAGGCGTCGAGGAACAGCTCGAAGCGTCCGTCGAAGTAGGCGAGCCGCGCCCGGTCCGGGCGGTAAACGGTTTCCGACGAGCGGTCGAAGCTCTTTGCCGCCTCCCACACGCTCTTCCGCCAGCCGAGCCCGGCGGCGGCGATGGCGGCTGCACCCCGCACACCGGCGTTGCGCGGGTCGCGCGCCACGGCCAAGTCGACGCCGAGGCAGTCCGCGAGCGTTTGGCACAGCGTGGCATTGAGCGCGCCCCCACCCACGGCACGCAACATATGGGCGTGCTTCGTGCCCTTCTGCCGCGCCACGGACTGCCAGGCCCAGCGGGTGTTGAGGGTGACGCCCTCGATCACCGCCTGGCGCAGGCTCGCCCTCCCATGCTGCAGGGAGAGCCCAAGGAAGGCGCCGCGCAGGCGGTTGTCGTCGACCGGGACACGCTCCCCCGCGAGCCAGGGGAGAAACAGCGGCGGCGTGACGCCTGAAGATGCGTCCTCGGATCCGGCGTCCACCAGGCGCCCCAGCCAGTCGAGGCAGGCGCCGGCACTTTCCTGGGTCGCGATGAGCAGCGGCCGGTTGCCGAAGGGGCTGAGGATCGTGGCATAGCCCTCGCTGGCCGAGAGGCGGCGCCCCGGATAGAAGCCGCTGATCCAGGAGCTGGTGCCGAGCGAGATGTGGAGCTCGCCATCCTCCACCGCGCCGCTGCCCAGGGCCGCAGCGCAGACGTCGCCCGCACCCGCGAAGACGGGAAGTCCCGCGGGCAGGCCCAATTCGGTGGCGGCGGCGGGGGTGAGGCCGCCCGGCGAGGCGGTGCCCTCGACGATGTCGGGGAGTACCTCGCGCCTGAGCCCGAAGCGCCGCACCAGCGTGTCGGACCAGCCCTCGCGGCCCTTGCGGGTGTCCATCATCCAGGTGACGTTCGCGAGGTCGGCGGTGGTGGCGGCGTGGCCCGTGGCGCGCAGGATCAGCCAGTCCTTGACGTCGAGCAGCTTCCAGGCACGGTCATAGACGCGAGGCTCGTGCCGCTTCAGCCACAGCATCTTGGCGGGCGGGTCCATGCCGTTGAGCGAGGGCGCGCCATTGGTGAGGCGGATTGAGCTGAGGAGCTTCGCCATCCCGTAGCCGAACAGCGGCGGGAAGCCGCCCATCACCTCGCGCGCGATGGGCGCGGCGCGCTTGTCGAGCCAGATCATGCAGGGCCGCAGGGGCTGGCCCTCCCGGTCGACCGCGACGACGCCGCACATCTGGGAGGCGATCACCACACCCGCCGCGCGCCGGCGGAGGTCGGGGCAGTCGTTGGAGAGCCTGACCAGCGCCATGCGCAGCGCCAGCCACCAGTCGAGCGGGTCCTGCTCGGCGCATCCGGGGCCCGGGTAGGAGACGGGATAGGGGTGGTCGGCGGAATGGAGCACGTCGAGGTCGGGCCCGATGAGGCCGACCTTCAGGCTGCTGGTGCCGACGTCCACCGCAATGATGAGATCTTGTTTCACGATGCGCCGGAAGCGAATTGGGGCTAGAGAGCGGTTATCGGGATTATGCAGGGAAGGTCAATTCAATTGTTGCACTCGCAGGGAGCCGGGGCCGGGACAACGCAGGCGATCGACGCCGTGGTGACATGGGTCGATGACCGCACGCCCGGCTACCGCGAGATGCTGAAGGCCCACGCCCGGGCCGTCCCGGACCTCGACCCGGCGCGCACCCGCGACACGCTGGAGATCCTGCGCTACGGCCTTCGCGCGCTGGAGCGCCGCGCCCCCTGGGTCAACCGCGTCTTTCTCTTCACCTGCCGGCCGCAGGTCCCGTCCTGGCTCGAAACCGCCCACCCCCGCCTCCGCGTCGTCCACCACGACGAGGTGATTCCGGCGGGCCTCCTTCCCACCTTCAACTCCTTTGCCATCATCAGCCACCTGCACCTGATCCCCGGCCTGTCCGACCGCTTCCTCTACCTCGAGGACGACATGCTGTTCCTGAGGGACGTTGGCCTCGCCGACTTCCTCTCGGAGGACGGCCGGCCGCTGGTGTTCGAGAGCCCGCGGCCGACGCCGCGCCACGACACGATCCGCAATCCACAAGGGGAGCGCCCCTGGAACCTCGCCCTGGCGGAGGCGAACCGCCTCCTCGACGAGGCCTACGGCCGGTCATCACGCGGCTATGTGAACCACGTGCCGCTCCTCATCGACAAGGCGGAGTGGCGGGCCATGACGGAGCGCTTCCCGGAGGCTTTCGACGCCACGCGCCGCGCCCGCTTTCGCGCCGCCGGCAATGTGCCCCCCGAGTACCTCTACCCCCAGTTGATACTGGCGGAGGGAAAGGCCGTGCGCGCCAGCGAGCAATGCCGACGCGAGAGCTGCGGCTATGTGCCGCTCGAGGATTTCTGGCCGGTGACGGCGCTCGCACTGTGGCGCGTGCGGCGAAGGATCCCGAAGTGGGTGACGCTCAATGACAATTTCGGAAAGCACCCGAGCCGCCTGTCGGAGCAACTGGCGCGCCGCTTCCTCGTCGCGGCCTGTCCTCAGCCCGCGGCCTTCGAGCGGGCGTGACGGGCGATCGCCGTGGCATAGAAGTCCTCGAAGTCTGCGGCCCGCTCGCCCACGTCGAACTGCCGCGCATGTGCCCGCCCCCACTGCGCGAGGCTCTGGCGCTCTTGGGGCGCCGCGAGAAGCGCCGCGATCCGCCGCGCCAGGGCCGCGCCATCGCCCGCCGGCACCACAAGCCCCGCGCCCCGACCCGTGAGCACCGTGCGGTAGCCGGCATTGTCGGCGCCGATCACCAGCGTGCCGCTCGCCAGCGCCTCCGCCAGCACGATGCCGAAGCTTTCGCCGTAGAGCGCGGGCGACGCGGCGAGCGTCGCCCCGGCGAGGAGTTCCAGCTGCGCCTCGCGCGACGGCGAGGGCACGAAGTCGATCCAGCCTGCGCCCAGCCGCTGCTGCGCGGCCAGCACCAGGCCGCGCTCGTCGCCATCGCCCGCCACCACGAAACATGGCGGCGGCAGCCCGTCGGGGAGCGCCACCGCGCCCGTGGCGATGAGGCTCGCCGCCTCGAGCACCACCCGCACCCCCTTGCGCGGCTCGAGCCGGCCCAGGAACAGGATCGAGGGCCGCTCCGAAGGCCGCTTCTCGATGGCGAAGAAGTCCGAAAGGTCAGTCACCGGCGGCAGTACGACCGGCCGCACGCCCGATGAGCCGGGGCGAAGATGCGCCAGCGGCGCGGCCGACACCGCGATGGCCCCGTCGAGCTGCGCGAGCAGATAGCGGCTCAGTCCCTTGAACAGGTTGCGCAGGACCGCACCTGTAAAGCCCGGCGGCGGCGTGTCGTGGAAGGTGGCGACACGTGCCACGTCGAGACGGCGGAACAACTGCCAGGGCATGAGCGGGTCCCACGGCGTGTGGAAGTGAACGACGTCGGGCTGCCATGCGCGCAGCAGGCGAAGCGTGCTGTCCAACTCATGTCCCGGCGCCCAGGTCAGCTCGAAGCGGGTTCCGGCGAAGCGCACGCTGCGCATCGCGCCAAGCCGCCACACGCGATCATCCGGGCCAGCGGCCAAGCCGGGCGCGACGATCAGCATCTGGTGGCCGCGTGCCGCAAGGGCCCGGTCCAGCGCATGCATGTTCCGCTGCACCCCGCCGTGACGGTCCGGGTCATAGGGACAGACCTGAATGATCCTCATGGCGCGGCGGGCACCAGGCTAGACCTTGTATTCATAGACCTTGCCGGCCTCGCGTTCGCAGTCGGGCGGGAAGCTGCGGCGCTTGTCGTCATAGTATTGCTCGCGCCAGTCGCCTTCGGAGGTGCGGTTGTAGGTGATGTAGAGCACGCGTCGCGGCTGCGTGGTATTGTTGGGCGCCGAGCGATGCGGCGCATAAGAATCGAAGAAGATGGCGTCGCCCGGCGCCGTCGGAACGGAGATGAAGTTCATCCCCTGCATCTGCTCGGCGGTGAGCGGCCTCCACAGGTCGCCGATAAGGCCGCGGTCGTGATGGCCCGCCACCATCTCGAGGCAGCCGTTCTCGTGGGTGCAGGCATCCACGCTCACCATGGCGGTGAGGTGAAAGCCCGCATATTTGCCCCAGTCCGCCTGCGCGTCCTGGTGCGGCTCGAAGCCCGCGCCGCCGGGGAGCTTGAAGTTGATCTTCTCCTTGAACAGCACCGCCTCCTCGCCGAGCAGCTGGGTGCTCACGCCCCGGAGCTCCGGCCCGTCGCACAACCCGCGGAAGCCGTCATGGTAGGGATAGAAATTCTCGATGCGCTGGAGGAGGCGCGAGCCGTCGCCGCGTGAGGCCTCGAAATACTTCATGGCGCGGCCCGGCGTCTCCGGCCAGGCCTCCACCTCATCCGTCCAGCGGATGAGGTCGGCCAGCTCCTGGCCCCTGAAGAGGCCGCGGACGATGAGGTATCCGCTGCCGCGGAATTGTTCGATATCCCGTTGTTCCAGTTGCATGAAACGCGCCTTGACTTGACCGTGCGGGATGCTACAGCCAGCGCGACCTTTGTCGAGAAGTTTCTTTTTCCTAAGGGTGGGGCGAAACGTGGCAATCGATCAGGCGCTGATATTGGCGGCGGGCCGCGGCGTGCGGATGGGCAAGCGCGGCCACAGCATTCCCAAGGGCTTCATCGAGGTCGGTGGGCAGCCGCTTGTCGCGCGCTCGCTCGCCCTGTTGGCACAGGCCGGGATAAGCGACGTCACCATCGTCACCGGCCACCTCGCCGACCGCTACGCGCAGCTGCCTCCGGTGGCGGGCGTCGCCGTCTCGACGCTGCACAATCCCCAGTTCGCCGAGAGGGGCAGCTTCGAGAGCCTCCGCGTCGGGCTCGCCGCAATGCGGGGATCCTTCCTCCTGCTCGAATCAGACATCATTTACGAGCCGCGCGCCCTGGCGACGGTGCTGTCGTCGGACCATGAGAGCGTGATCCTCACCTCCGGCCCCACGGGCGCGGGCGACGAAGTCTATGTGTGGGCCGACAATGTCGGTGGGGTGCAACGATTTCGGGGCATGTCGAAGCAGCGCGACACGCACGCCGATGAGCCCTTTGGCGAACTCGTCGGCGTCTCGAAGATTTCAGCCGCTCTCGCGCGGGAACTGGCTGTACGCGCCCACGAGGCGCAGCCAGGCAGCGACTACGAGAGCGCCGTGGTGCGGGCGGCGGGTGACACACCCATCGCCTGCCTCCGGGTCGATGACCTGCTGTGGGGTGAGATCGACGACGAGGCCATGCTCGCCCGCGTCGAGGCCAGGCTCTGGCCCCGCCTCTCGGCGCTCAGCTAAAGGTCCCGGACGTCAGGCATCGACGAGGGGTGCGCGCACCTGCTCGGTCATCTTGCCATTCTCGAAGGTGATGACGCGGTCGCAGCACTCCAGCCACGCGAGGTCGTGGGTGGAGACGACCACCGTCTTCCCCTGTGCCTTCAGCCAGGGCACCAGCGTGCGGAAGAAGTAGTCGCGCTTCTCAGGGTCCTGGTCGGCCACGAACTCGTCGAGCACCAGGACGTTGCGGTCCTCGAGGAGCGCGATGGCCAGGCCGAGGCGGCGGCGCTGCCCGGCCGAGAGGTCGATACGGCTGATGCCTTCTTTCCCCCGCACCTGGGTAATGCCGGTGAGACCTACCCTCTCGATCACCTCATCCCCCTCCTCGGCTGTAACGTGCTCGAGGCCGTAGAGCTGCCGGAAGACGTGAAATTGGGTGAAGATCGCCGAAAACTGGGCGCGGTATTCGCCCATATCTTCGGGCCGAAGTGGCTTACCATCGACCTCGATGACACCAGCTGTAGGGTCGAGAAGTCCGCACAGCACGTTCATGAAGGTCGTCTTGCCAGAGCCGTTGCTGCCCACCAAGAATACCACCTCGCCCGTGCGCAACTCAAAGTCGAGCGGACCCAGCGAGAAGCTGCTGGTCTCGCGCGAGTTGTATTGAGTCTCGATACCGCGCAGGGTGATCATGCGGAAGGGCGCCGCCGTGTCCACCGGGTGTTCTACCACGGCCTCGAACACTGTGAGGTCGCGGGAGAGGTCGTTGATGCGCATGTAAGAGACGAGGGTTCCTATCACGGAGGGATAGCTGGTCACGATCTGCTCGAAGGGCATGAGCGAGAACAGGACGAGGGTTAGAATCTGGAATGTGACGACGGCATCAGTTCTAACCAGATACGGGACCATAAAGACGATGCCCGCAAATAGCAGGTACTTCAGCCCATTGACGGCTGAATCACCCGTTTCCATGACACGACTTACCCGGATCAGAAGGCTACGAAGCCTCTCAAGCACGCTGCCCACATCCGTCATAAAGCTCTCACGCCGCGGTCGATGCAACCTCAGCTCCCGAAACCCTCGAAGCATCTCAGACACACGCTCGAAGTAGGAAACTTCGAGGGCGCGTGCGTCATCGTTCAGTCGCGCCAGTGAGTTTTGCTGAAGATGGTAAGCAAGCGTACCTCCAACCATAACGACTATGACCAGGCAACCCGCGACGAGCGAATAGTAGAATACCTGAGGAATAGCGATGCAAAGGAAGATGAAGGAAGGCAGTAGATTAAGGAAGGTTTTGGTAAAGCCCGCGACATCACTCACATCAGTCGTCAAAATATGGTAGATGGCGCCGTGCTCACGACGATCAATGAACCCAGGGTGGGTCTTCAGTAACCCGCCGATCAGCTTGAGGCGGACGTTGTTGACAACTGATGTTGTGACAGCTTGCGTCAAAACTTGATAGGCGAATGAAGAGGCAATCACTATTAGGAACGTGACGATAAAGAATGGTAACCAATAAGAAATGGTCTGATCAACCGGCGCCGCCGCTGCCTTGTTCACTATCAGCATAATCCAGTCGCGCGAGAGACCGGCGATCAAGGCAAGTGCCATAATGGCATATTTGAGTCGCTGAGGTGCATGTGACCACAGGAAACGCAACATAGGCCAAAGTAGATTGAGAACGTTCAAGGATTTCCCGCCACTCTGCAATGATTAATGGTGCCTGTTAGAATAAACCGAGCTTGCCGAATTTTGCGGCACTTGATAGACACACTTCCGTTTGCCCACAATAGCAAGTTCACTTGAGTGATCTCACCGCCTGCCATCCACGTCTCGACATGACGCCAGACCAAACCAGGCCGCCGCTGATCGTAACGGCGGCAGACCATCGGTTTGCCCGGACACTGGCTCAGCTCCTGCTTTCCGCCGAGCGCCATGGCGAGCACCGCCGCTGCCGCTGGGCCATCTACGACTTGGGACTTTCTGACGCAGACCGGAGCAGGCTCCGCGAGCGCTTCGGATGGGCCGACATCCGTTCGATCCGCCTGGCGGACTATCCGCCCCACTTGGCCGTTGCCAGCGGCAGCTATGCCTGGAAGCCCCTCATCATCCGCGAGGCCTCCCGGGGCCAGGTGGGCCGGGTGTTCTGGTTCGACAGCGGCACCATTCTCAAAGCCCCCCTCACCGAGGCACTGGCTGCACTCGACCGCCAGGGTTTCTGGGGCCTGCGCAGCCAGATGCCACTGGCCCGGAAGTGTGACCTCCGCGTTCTAGACGCGCTGGAGGTTCCCCTCGAGGTCCGCCACGTCCGGGAATATGCGGCGGGCGCGGTCGGCTTCGATCTTGCCACTCCACTCGGCCGGCAACTTGTCGGCGACTGGGCGCACCACGCCCTGATTGCCGACCACATCGTGCCCGCGGGTTATGCGTCGTTCCACAAGCACGACCAGGCAATCCTCAATTGTCTCCTCGTCCGGGCCATGTTTGCCGGCCAGCTGGAGCCTACGCTCGAGGAGATCGACATTAGTTCAGCTAGCCCATGCGCCATGATATCGACTCGAAACTTCGTTGCGGATCGATGGCCACTGTGGAGCGATCCGCTCCGCCGTCTCGGTAGCAGCGCCTGGAAAACGGGCGACCGCCTCTACCACAAGGCCCGCGTCTTCGACGACACCCGCCTCGACGGCCGAAAGCGCCGCCGCCAGGACCACTTCACGGTCAAGCTCTGGCAGCTGCCGGAGCGCCGCGAGACGGTGATCCCGGGCCCGCGCGACGGCTACTACGCCGACCCCTTCATTACCCGCCGCGATGGCAAGCTCTGGCTCTTCCTCGAGGAATTCGTCTACCCGCAGGACAGGGGCATACTGACGGTCGTCGGCCTGGACGACGCACTCAACGTCACTTCCACCCAGCCGGTGGAGTTTCTGCCCGGCTATGCGGCACTCGACAGCCATGCCTCGTTTCCGTGCATCTTCGAGCTCGGTGGAGAGACCTTCATGATCCCCGAGACGCATGAGCGGCGTGCCATCGATCTCTACGTTTGCGACACCTGGCCGGCGCGCTGGCGCCTGAGGCGCCGGCTGCGCTTCGGGGTGGACGCGGCGGACAGCATGGTGGTCCGCGAGGGTGGCCTCTGGTATCTGATTACCTCCGTTCAGGGCGCCGCCCCCAACCGACACCTCGAAATCCACTACACTGATGATTTGCTGTCCGGACACCTTACGCCGCATCCGATCAACACCCAGAACGTCTACGGCGACAACGCAAATGGCACCGGCCGCAACGCCGGATACATCGGCAGGCAGGCCGATGGGTCACTGATGCGCCTCATGCAAGACAGCCCCAACCACTACGGCGAGGGCATCCGCCCCATGCGCATCACCGCCCTCACCCCCACCGAGTTCCGCGAGGAGCCCGCCACTTCAATCGATTTCCTGCCCGGCATCATCCCCGGCTTCCCCACTCACCACGCCACCCGCACGGGCGACATCCTCGCCTTTGACACCCGCGACCTCGTGGGTTGACGGAGAAAATCAATGGATCTCAACACTCTCTGGATCGGCCAGAGCCTGCCCCCCCTTCAGCGCCTCTGCCTGGCCTCCGCCGTGGGCACCGGGGCGCGTGTCAGATTGTTCACCTACGAGCCGGTCGAGGGCATCCCACCTGGCGTGGAAGTAGTTGATGGGAAAGAGGTTCTCGGCCTCGACAAGATGGTCCGCCACCGCAAGTCGCAGAGCGTCGCCCTGTTCTCCGATCGCTTCCGCTACGAAGTGCTTGGGAAGGGCCTCGGCGCCTGGTTCGACACCGACATGCTCTTCCTCAAGGCACCGCATGCAGTGGGCGACTACCTCGTCGGCTGGGAGGACCCCAAGCTCGTGAGTGCCGGCTTCATCTGGGTCACTCCCGGCCACCCCCTGATCGATGACCTGCGGCGGCACGCCTTCGATGAGCACCCCATCCCGGGCTGGTACCCGCTCTGGCGGCGCGGCTACCTCTTTGGTCGCAAGGCGCTCGGATTTCCTCAGCACGTGAGCGACTCCGACTGGGGGGTCATTGGCCCCAACCTGTTGACGTGGCTGCTTCGCGAGCACAAGATGACCTCCGAAATCCGCCCGGTTTCGTGGTCCTGCGGCCTGCCCTGGGATGAGCGACGCACGATCTGGGACGGAAGCTACGACTGGCGGCGGTGGATCAATGCCGACACGATCTGCGTGCACCTCTGGAACCACGGCCTGACCAAGGAAGAAAGGGCGCGCAAGCCGGAGCCCGGAAGCCTCCT
Source organism: uncultured Aestuariivirga sp. (assembly GCA_964474665.1). Taxonomy (GTDB): domain Bacteria; phylum Pseudomonadota; class Alphaproteobacteria; order Rhizobiales; family Aestuariivirgaceae; genus Aestuariivirga. The sequence goes on along the minus strand of CAYYTH010000006.1, from coordinate 20,604 downwards.
TCAGACAGTTGCAGACAGCTGCGGCTTCGCTTGGCCGAGGGCAGAATAAGGGGAGCCGGGGAACAGGTGGAATTGTCCGCCGAACAGCTTGTAATGCCACACGAATTGTGACAGGTGTGGATATAACTCAAATTCGAATATCTTCTTATAGGGGTTCTCTTGATCCGTACGGCCATCGTCGGCGTTGGAAACTGCGCCAGCTCACTTGTCCAAGGCGTTCACTACTGCCGCACCAAGGGCGCGGCGGCCATCGGTGTGCCATTTCCTAAGCTCGGGCCTTATGTCCCGGGTGATATCGAATTCGTTGCGGCCTTCGACATCGACGGACGCAAGGCCGGTCGGGACCTGTCGGAGGCCGTCTTCGCCGAACCCAACTGCACCGCAATCTTTCACCGCGACGTGCCGAAGCTGAACGTGACGGTGGGTCGAGGCCCCAGCCTCGACGGCATGACGGCGTTTCTCGGAAACCAGGCACCGCGCCGCAGCTTCGTGCCGAGCACCGCGCCGGAAATGTCTGCCGCCGAAGTCGTGTCGGCGCTCAAGGCGGCGCGAACCGAGGTGGTCATCAACTTTCTGCCCGTCGGCTCACAGCAGGCGAGCGAATTCTACGCCAATTGCGCGCTCGAGGCGGGCGCGGCCTTCGTCAATGCCATCCCGGTTTTTCTCGCCAGCAATCCGACCTGGGCCAACGCTTTCAAGCAGCGCGGCCTGCCAATACTGGGCGACGACTTCAAGGCGCAGGTCGGCGCCACCATCGTCCACCGCACACTCGCTCACCTCTTCGACATGCGCGGCGCGGTGCTTGACCGCTCCTATCAGCTCAACGTCGGCGGCAACACCGACTTCCTCAACATGATGGATCACAACCGCCTCCTCAGCAAGCGAGAGTCAAAGACGGAAGCGGTGCAGTCGGTTCTTGAAAGCCGCCTCTCGGACGATGACGTGCGCATCGGTCCCTCCGACTACGTCCCCTGGCTGAACGACCAGAAGGTGGGATATGTGCGGCTCGAGGGACGTCTCCTGGGCGGCGTCCCCATGAACATGGAGGTGAGGCTCTCGGTCGAGGATTCGCCGAATGCCGCCGCCATGGCGATGTCGGCAATCCGCTGCGCCAAGATTGCGCTGGACCGCAAGCTGTCGGGCGCCATCTGGGAGGCCTCGGCCTTCCTGTTCAAGCATCCGCCACGCCAGGTTCAGGATGATGAAGGCCAGCGCCTGATCGTCGACTTTGCCGAAGGAAGGCTCTGAGGCACGCAATGCCCGGTCACGCGATCATCACGGGGGGGAGCAGTGGTATCGGCCTCGCCGTGGCGAAGTCGTTATCTGCGCGCGGCGCCTCCATCTCGCTGATCGCCCGCAACCGTGACAGGCTCGCCGCGGCGCGCGAGTCGGTGCTGGCGGCCGGAAATGGCAAGTCTGCAGTACAGACCTTCTCGGCGGATGTGCGCAGCCCGGACGAATTGAAGCAGGTCATTGCCTCGGCCGTTGACGGCTTCGGGACGCCCGACTGGGCAATTTCCTGCGCCGGCATCGTCATTCCGGGAACCTTCGTGACGCAGTCGCTGCGTGACCACGAGGACCAGTGGCGTACCAACTATCTCGGTTCGCTGCAGTTCACACACTTTGTGCTGCCCTATCTCGAGAGGGCGACGAGGCCCCGCCTCGTCCTGATCGCCTCAGGTGCCGCCTTTGCCGGGCTCTATGGATATAGCTCCTACGGTCCCGCGAAATTCGCGGTGCGCGGCCTGGCGGAGAGCCTGCGTGTCGAACTCAGACCCCGCAATGTCTCGGTGACGATCGCATTCCCTGGAGATACAGACACGCCGCAATTGGCAGCCGAGCGCAAGCTCCGCCCCAGGGTAACCAGCGAGTTGGCTGGCGGCGGCGGCGTCATGAGCCCGGAGGCCGTGGCCCAGGGCATTATTGCGGCAGCCGAGCGGGGCGACTTTCAAGTCACGTTCGGATGGCAGCTCCGCGTGCTGGCCCGCACCCATAGCCTGATTGCCCCGCTTCTGCGCAGCTACCAAGACTGGCTCGTCAGGCGGTCCGGCGAGGGTATGTGACACTTCAGGATCTCTCCGTCGCGCTGCTGGCGCAGGCGATTGCATCCGCATTCGCCGTCGGCGCTGTCATCCTTCTCATTCTCACACTGATACCCGCAAGCAGGCCCGCCGCACGACAGCTCTGGCCCGTCCTCGGTTCGGAGGCCGCCATTCTCGCGGTGGGCGTACTGCCCTGGCTTCTTCCGGCCCCTGCCCTATTGGGGCTCCTCCTGCTCGCGGCAGCCCGCATCGGTTTCGAGAGCGGCAGCGTTCATGGCCGAGCGGCGGGCACGAATTTCCGCATCAGCCACGCACTCCTCCTCGCTGCTGTTGCTGTCATTTCATGGCTGGCGCCCACAACTGCATTTCTATGGATTGCCGGCGGCCTCCTGTCGGCCGCCGCGGCCGTGGCCTTCCTGACCTCCGGCAACACAGTATCCGGCAGCCTCGCACGCTTCATGATCTTCCCAGTCGTGCCCATGGCCGCCTTCAGCCACGCCGCAGCGGAGCCTCGGCTTGCACCCCTGCTTGTGCTGGCCTTCTTCCTTGTAGAAATGTTCGACAGCTTCTCGCTGCTCGGGGGCAAGCTTTACGGTCGGACGCCGCTGGTTCCACGCCTCAGCCCGCGCAAGACCTGGGAGGGGCTGGCGACAGGCGTCGGCGCCACGATCCTGGCGATCGTCGGCCTCGTTGTCTGGATCGGCCTTCCAACCGTGCCGATGCTGGGCGCGGGCATTGTGATCATCCTCTCAGCGATCGCGGGAGACCTGCTCGGCTCGCGGGCCAAGCGGCAGGCGGGCGTCAAGGACTACCCGCCCGTCATGACGGTGCAAGGGGGCCTCCTCGACATTGCGGACGCGTGGCTCGTCGCCGGCCCATGCCTCGCAGGTGTGGGCGCCCTACTGGGCTGGCTCTGAAGTTGCAGCCAGGCGCGCCTCGGCAACGGCGACCAGGGCGCCTCCCGCGATATTCGCAAGCAACCGCAAGCGAAGGTCAGGGCCGGCGATCCGGCGTGACGAGATTGTGAGCGCCGAGCCTACCGGCACGGGGCGCACGAAGTTCACCCGCAGTTCCGCGATATGGTAACTCCCGAAACGCTCGAGGAAGGTCTCGAAACGGCCGGCAATGAACATGCCGTGCAGTAGTGGCGCATCGAACCCTGCAGCTCGCGCTGCATCCGGCGAGATGTGGATGGGATTGCTGTCGCCGGATGCTGCTGCGAAGGCCCTGACCTGCTCGATGGCAACGACGGGGATTGTCTCCGGCGCAGGGAGCGTATCATCTGTCCCCGATGTCGTCATGGCGCTGCCACGAGCGCAATATCCGACGCGAGCGTGAGGCAGGTGCGGCCCGAGGCATCGCTCAGCCGCTGCTCGATCCGGAGGCGTCCCGTGGCGACGTGCAGGAGGCGAAGGTGGCAGGCATAGTCCACTCCCGCCTGGAGTGGCTGCTCTGCTCTGTAATCTTGCGCCACGTGCACTGGGTGCCGGCCCGCCGCAACATCGCGGAGCGCCGACATGGCGGCATCGGACGCGAGGGCACGCAACGCCATGCCGAAGGGCACGCGCGCACCCGAGACGCCGAGTGCGGCCCGGTAACGCTCGACCTCCTCAGGTCCGATGCGAAACACGAAGTCGGGGAGCTCGATGACCTGTTCCGGGTTCTCCGGCACGGGCTCACACGCTTCGGACGATGAGGCTGGCATTGATGCCGCCGAAGGCAAAGGAGTTCGACATGGCAGCAGACATGGCAACAGCCCTGGCGGCGTTGGGAACGGGATCGGGTATGCAGTCACGATCTGGCTCCAGCCAGTTGATCGTGGGCGGCGCAATTCCATGCTCCAGAGCACGCACGGTGATCAGCAGTTCGAGTGCTCCCGCTGCCCCCAGAGTGTGTCCGTGCACCGGCTTGGTGGATGAGACGGCGAGCCTGTCGAGATGGCCGCCAAAGACCCGGCGCAGCGCCTCGCTCTCCGCCCGGTCGTTGAGAATTGTGCCCGTTCCATGGGCATTGACGTAGCCAATATCCGCGGCGTCAAGCCCGGCGTCGGCGAGTGCCGCCTCCATGGCACGCGCCGCGCCCGCGGCGTCGGGGCGGACAATGTCGCCGGCATCACTCGTCGTGCCGAACCCAGCCAGTTCGGCGATCAGCCTGGCGCCACGTGCGCGGGCAGACGCCTCGGTCTCCAGCATCAGCATGGCCGCACCTTCGCCGAGGGTCATGCCGTCCCGCCCGGCGGAGAAGGGGCGACACTCCCTCAAGGTCATCACGCGGAGCGTTTCCCAGGCGCGGAACGTAGCGGGGGTGATCAGGCATTCGGACCCGCCGACCAGGGCACGGTCAGCCATGCCCTGCCGCAGGAGCATCAGCCCCAGGCCAATGGCCTGGCTCGCAGATGAGCAGGCGCTGGAGACCGCAAGCGACATGCCGCGCGCGCCGAACGCCATCGACAGCTGCGAGGCGGCCGCATTGGGCATGACCTTCGGGATGGTCATGGGATCCGTACGCTCTCGCGACTGGTAGAACTTGTAGTGCTCGATGTCCGAAGTGCTGGCCCCGCCGATGCCGCTCCCCACAAGCACCGCGGCGCGCGGCCCAAGCGGCTGAGCGCGGTCCCACCCCGCATCTGCAATCGCCTCCTGCGACGCCACGATGGCCATCTGCGCAAAGCGGTCGGTGGAGCGGACCACCTCGGGTGCCAGGAGGCTGGCGGCATCAAAGCCGGGAAGATGGGCTGCCCTCTTCACGAGCTGGTTTACCGTTCGCGGCAGGGCGATCTCACTCACACCGCTGCGGCCGTCACGGGTGGCGGCCCAGAGACTGTCAGCACCTAAGCCCAGCGCCGTGACAGCTCCCAGGCCGGTGACGAAGACGCGCGGGCGATCTGCCATCAAGACTGCGGCTTGACCAGATGCGGGCGCAGCGCCGCCACGAAGTCACCAACGGTGCGGGCGTCCGAAAGCAAACCATCGACCGGGATGTATGCGCCGAACTCCTCCTCCACGGCCATCAGAATGACGATGACGTCGGCGGAGGCAATCCCCAGACTGTCCAGCGTCGCCTCCGGCGAGAGCTTCGAGCGGTCAATGAGGCCCTCCCGCGACACAATCGCGAGCAGCCGGTCCTCGATTTCGTCTGAGGCGTCCATGGGACTGGGAAAACCTTAGCAGTAGAATAGTTTGCGTTGTCGCCACTGTAGAAAGGCAGAGCCCAACTGTCTATAGATGTTTGCCGAAACAAGCTGGCTACGCCACCCCTCAACTGGGTAATTGCGAGATGCGGGCGGTGGCCTCCTCAATCTCCCATTGTAGGCGCTCCCCGAAGGCGGCGCGTGTGAGGCCCGCCTCTATTTGCGGCAAAAACTCGATCACGATCTGACCTGCACCCGGCGTTAGGGACCTTGCGGGCCAGACGTGCCCAGAGTTCACCGCGACAGGGACACAGGGCGCCCTCAGGACGGCGTAGAGCAGTTCCACGCCGGACTTGTAGTCAGGCGGAGCCCCGACCTCGCGACGGGAGCCCTCGGGAAAGATCAGCACGGGTCGGCCATCCTGATGCGCCCGCCGCGCCGCCGACAGCAACTGCCGGGCCCCCTCGAGATCTCCGGAGCGGTCCACCCCCACATGCCCAAGCCGCCGCAGAGCCCAGCCAAAGACCGGAATGGCGAGTAATTCCCGCTTGAGTATAATCGCTGGGTCTCCGAGTTGGTACTGCAGGATCAGCGTCTCGAACGCGGACTGGTGCTTCGCGGCGACGAGCACCGGGCCACGAGCCGCCCGCCAGTCGCCCGCAACCTGCCACCGGAGGCCGAACAGGACCCGCAGGAGCCAGAGGATCGCGGCCAGGTAGGACCTAATGATTGCCAGCACCCACGTGCGCGGCAAGAGCAGCGCCGGGAGCAGCAGGCAATACATGGCGGTGAGGAGGCCGACGCAGACCCAGAACACGCCCCTCGCCACCGACCGCCAAGGGCCAGCCCCACACACTACCTCTGGACTATTTTTCATATCTCTCCCGAAACTGTCCTAAGCAGGCTGCCATGAACACGCCGCCACCTGACCATTGCCTTAAGACAGATGTTCCGCGAAATTGATAGGAGTTGCTTTAGGGCTCACAACTCGGAACGGAAACAGAAAGTCGATGTCCATCCCCAAGAAGCTGTTTCAGACGGCCAAGACCTACGACAACCTCCCGCCTGAAATCAAAGAAAATATCGCTCGCCTTAAGGAACTCAACCCCGACTGGGAGTACCGCTTCTTCAACGACGATGAGATGAAGTCCTACCTCAGGAGCAACTTGCAGCCGGAGGAGTGGGCACTCCTGCAGGAAGTCAATCCCAAGTATGGGGTCGTGCTGGCCGACATATTCCGCTACTTGATCATCTATGAGGAAGGTGGCGTCTATCTCGACATCAAGAGTACCGCGACGAAACCCCTGAGCGAGACGATCGATCCCGAAGCGGCCTTCGTCATATCGCAGTGGGCCAACAAGGTGGGCCAGCTCTACGTTGGGTACGGCCTACACCCCGAGCTTGCGGACGTGCCGGGCGGAGAATTCCAGCAGTGGAACCTCATCGCCGAGCCCCGACACCCATTCCTTAGGGCTGTCATTACGCGTGTATTCAAGAATCTTGAGGCGTACACTCCAAGTCAGTTCGGAACCGACGCTTACGGGGTGCTGCGGGTATCGGGGCCTATCGCCTTCACGCAAGCCATTTACCCTCTGCTGGATCACTACCCGCACAAAGTGGTTGATCTGGAAGGCTGGGGCATTTTCTACAGCATATACGACGCCGGCGGCCCGCCGGGACAGTCGCACCAGGCTCGAATTCCAGGCCACTACTCAGCGGTGCGGGAACCAGTTGTTCTCCGCGACCTCTATGTCGAACGGTCGAAGGCAAGCGTCGTGAAGCTCAGCGACCTGCTGGCTAGAGAATTGCGGGACAACATTGATCTCGTGCTGAAGCTAGCCATATTTTCCATCGTTTCCACGGCCACTGCGCTTGCTCTCCTCCTCTCCGCCCTGGCTTACCTAGCGGTACGATAGGAGACAGAGGTTAGCCGCCATGCAAACCCTTGTGATACTGATCTGCACCTTTAACCGATCACACTACCTCGATGACCTCCTGACAGCACTGGCTTACGAGGTCTCAACGGCTGAATGCACTACACTTTCCGTCGTCATCATAGACAACGGCACAGAGGAGGTGAAAAGCCAGGTAGAAGCCTTCCGATTTGCGCTACCAATTGAGTATGTGCGCCTCCCAAACTCGGGACTTGTGGGTGCTCGAAATTACTCTCTTGCATGCGGACTCCGACACCAACCTGACTTCTTGGCTTTTATTGATGATGACGAGGTGCCTGAAAAGGGGTGGTTGAACAACCTCGTCTCCACCCTTGAGACCTCTCGCGCAGACTTTGCCGTCGGGCGGGTTCAACCCAGGTTCGCTGAGCCTCCGCCCGGTTGGGCTCCCCCGTTCTTTACCAAATCGGGGGAGGCCTACTGTACTTCAAATCTGATCATTAGAGGTTGCCTGATTCCGGAAGATGAATCGCGGTGGTTTCAGGAACGCTTTACCTATACTGGGGGAGAGGACGGCGACTTCCTCAGCCGCCTTGCAGAAGGTGGTGCCAGAGGTACCGTTGCATCCTCCGCTATTGTATATGAGAACGTACCGCGGGATCGGGTGACACTGAAGTATCTTTGGCGTCGCGGGTTACGCGACGGTGTGGTGCTGTCAATGATGGCTTCCTCTAGAATCGGAGGCGGAACGCAATTGGTGAGAAGCACGTTCCCTAAGGCAGCATTGAAGCTTCTCTACGGCCTGAACCATCTCATTTGGTCGCTCACGGATAGCGATCGATTGCCTCGGGCTATTGATGACTTCGCCGTGGCGACCGGACTCGTCATCGGATCTTTCAATTTTTCGGTTGATTTGTACGGGCATCGCACCTGACTATTCAAACTCAAGAAGCGATTTGAGAGTCTCATAATTCGAACATGTAACGAGAACTCATCTCGCTCAATGCGCGTCGCAAATTCTCTGCTGCCGAAGCTTGGGAGAAATTGCGCAACACGAGATCGCGACCGGAAAATCCCTTGAGATGAGCAGATGAGAAATTCTGCGAAACATACCGCAATTCATCTACGGCGACCTGAAAATCTGGCTCCACCCAGATCCCCCGTTCGCGGTTCAGATCCCGTGCGCCTACCTGCTTCCTTGCGCAGGGAATGGGAAATCCTGTCAGTGGCGTCAGCAGATCTGTCGAGTGGCCCCAATCTGTGGCCACAACCACCATATTCTCTGCAAGTGCATTTGCAATATCGAACGGAGGCACATCGGTCCTGTGCATCGATATGAGCACGTGCCCGCTCAATCGACCGGAGGCGCTGCTCTCGTGTTCAGATTCAAGCATCATAGAGATCCGGTCGTCATCTGCAATCGCACGGAGTAAGGAAGACTTGAACTCCGCCCCAAGGTGGCCCCGGCAGATAACCTGAAGACAAACGTCTCTGGTTGCCGGAAAAGCTGCTCTAAAGACGTCAATCGAGCCGAGAGGGTTATGCTCCTGCTGATATTTGCAGTCGAAGCACGTCACGATCCGCAACATGTCCATGTTGACGGAAGATGGCGGCGGCGCCGCTTCCACAATCAACGGAAGAGGAATTATGCGGAGATCAACTTCAAGTCGCTCCTGGATGATTGCCGCCGCAAAAGACGAAGGTACCCACACCTCATCATAGCCTGCCAGCAATTCTGCCGATAGCTGATAGCTAGCCGACGGCTCGAATAGGTAGGGGTAGGCGACCCGCACTCTACCTTCTCCCAATAGAGCGAGTGAATTCGGCAACTCCGATGGCCTCGACATGCAGATGCTTACTTTTTGATCAGAGATAGACAGGCTCGTGAGCGGAAGGTTTGGGACAAGCGCGTCACGCTGCAATTCCGTGTCAATCACGCTTAACGGAATTCTAGCGTCGTCGCCTGCAGCAAACAGGCGCCGTGATAGGACACCCGCGGACTCGGTCGTCCCGAACGGACCTACAAGACAAATGCCGTCCTTGAGCTTTCTCGGCATCCGGCTTCTGGTCTTAGAGGTGGAATTCTTCTCGGGCTTGCCGGACGGGGACAAGAGTCCAAATAGCCGCTGGCCGAAGCCGGCAGCCGTTTCCAGCGCGCGGAGTGAGAGGGTACGGAGGGTTGTCTCCTTCTTCTCTGACGGTGTCTTCGAGGTTTTCAAATTCGGATTAAAAAAGGGATCGCTCTCATATGCAGCAGCCCATCTCTCACACATGACCTGGTACGCGTCATTGAACAGCCGTCCGGCCAATGCTGCATTCTGCTTCGACCTTGTGCTCGACTCGGCATGAATGACTCCCTTCAGAGGGAGGCATACAACCCTGAGACCCAGAACACGAACATGGAGACAGAAATCAACATCATTGAATTCCGTTGGAAAGTTCATTTCGTCATAACCACCCGCAGCTTCAAAGACTTCCCTTCGCACGATTTGAAATGCGCCCGTCACACATTGCCAGTTATGAGGTGCAGTGAGGGCGCCAAAGAATTCGCCCTCTTCTCCATCGGAGAAACGCAGCACGTGCGAAGTATCATAATCTTCTGCGGATGGCCTGCTCAGAACCATGCCGGCGTGCTGTACACGGCCATCAGGATAGTGGAGTAGACTTCCAACGACACCGACAGCAGGACGCAGAGCGTAGTCTACCGCAAGCTCGACAGTATTGCTGGCGGTTATGAATACATCGTTGTTCAGAAGCAGAAAGATATCGTATTTAGCCTTAGACACCCCAAGATTGATCATCGAAGAATAATTAAAGGATCGCTTGAATGGAACGATCGAGACCTCGTAACTCCTTTTGAGAGCGTCGTAGAGCGATAGAACTGCCTCGTCGTCACTGGCGTTATCAACAAGAATCAACTCGAACTTAAGGGTGAGAGTATCTAGAAATCCGAGACATTTCCTAAGAAGCTCCACGCTATTTCGCGTTGGGATCACGATTGAAAGAGCCGGCAAGGTGGAATGCCCGCGCTTTAACTCTCTCACGCCCGTCTCGGGATATGACAGTTGTGCTATTGCTTTTCCAACGTGAAAAACCTCCACTTTCAAATCTGCGCAGACAAGCAACCATTCGTGTAGAGACGAGTACGACCCTTTGCGTGCCAGCAACCGCAAGAGCTCTCGAGAGAGTGAGCATGAATTCTTGATATAGTCGAAGTGCTCAAGGAGATCGGGGTCCCAGCCTGGCAGATAACGATACCGGGCTTCGGATCCAAGAACGTGATCAAAGATGATGATCGAATGCGCCTGCACCGGCGCTGCGATAGAAAGCCTTTCAACGATGCTCTCGAGGGCATCGGGAAATAATTTGTCCGAGGGCTCCAAGAGAATCAAGAAGTCACCCCGGTACGACCGTTGCTCGGGATCACTCAAAATGGATGTAATATCGCTGTCGGCTTCGACGAATAGTCCCCGATTTCCGGATGGCCGCGGGAGTTGCTCCCCTCGTATATCCATTCCGCTTAAAATGATTTCGAAGTTTCGGTACGTCTGGCGTGAAAGATCATCTAGAAAGTCAGTCACGCTCTTCCGTGGCGGGTCGGCGCAATCCACCAGAATGGTGAACAGGGGCTGAGGTGAGATTGACATCATATGACCGGTAAGTGGGCTAGGATTACACCGATGCACTATACATTCCTCGAACAGTACCAACTACATCTATGTGAAGGCAGTTGAAATCCGGTGACGGGGCTGGATTGCAGCGCCCGAAGCGGACTTGCAGACCGGGTCAGACCGTGAATATCTTAGTTCGGGAAGCGAGGAATTCTCTGATGAAACGGGGCGGAGATGGGTTGTCGTCCATTGCCCGAGCGCTGGCGACTGTGGTATACTGACAAAATCACACGTGCAGCAATGATGCAAGACGAACAAATTCTCCCCGATCTCGGTCGGCACCCCTATTATATATATGCCCCTGCATATACTCAGATGTCAGCTGGAATCAGAGTGTTACATCTGCTGTGTCACTGGCTCAATAGAAAGGGTCAGTTGGCCTACATCGTACCCTTCCAAGACACTGCAGACTATACAAGCCTCGAACTTCTCACGCCTCTTCTCACCCGGGAAATTGCCGATCGACATATCTCTCCCGACAAGTCTCCAGTGGTCGTGTACCCCGAAGTCATTTCGGGCAATCCCCTTCAGGCTTCAAGCGTTGTGCGCTATTTGTTGAACAGGCCGGGCCTGCTTGGTGGAGATCACACCTATTCAAAGACAGAGATGATTTGGGCCTTTTCGGGTTACCTAGCCAGCGAAACGGAGCGATGTGATGGAGTACTTCACATGCCCGTTCTGGACGACAGGATATTTTATCCCCAGCCAGGTCAGCATCGATCTGGAACCGCTTTCTACGCCAGCAAGTTCAAGAACATTCACAATCAGCAGGTTTTCGGCATTCCGACTGATAGTGTCGAAATCACACGGGAAAGGCCCGACTCCCAAACTCCGCAGGAGATTGCCGATCTCTTGAGACGATCAGAATATTTCTTTTGTTTTGAGAATACCGCATTGGCAGCGGAGGCCGTCTTGTGCGGTTGTCCAGCGGTGTTCATGCCAAACCAATTTCTTGATAGACCCATAGCTATCGAGGAACTGGGCTGGGATGGCTACGCGTGGGGAACCGATCCGCAGGAACTATTGCGGGCGAAGAGCACAGTTGAAAGAGGGCGGGACAACTACCGCCGAACAGTTCGGAATTTCTTTGTTCAACTCGATTCCTTCATTCGACAGACACAAAACTTTGCTCGGCTGACCGGCATCGGTTCGTCACTATACCTGGATGACCTGTTTCCCCGTCGTCGCGAAGGCTGGCTTGCGAGTCTGTCACGTCGCTGGTTCAGCTGAGAATGTGGGTTGTTTCATTGCTCCACTTTCTCAAGAACTGGAGCGTCCGGCATCCCGGGGTAACTCAGGTCATTACACATAGTCCGCACAGAGCGCTTTCCCACACCCTTACCCATACAAAAAAATTTTTGATAATTATTATATTTACACAATGCAACCATAAAGCTTGAATAGACGCCATGCCCGAATTTAAATGCGTTTCCCCTAAACTAGTTTCCGCGCAGAAGAGGCTCCTTCTATGTATGATTCTTGCGACAATCATTGTCGCTGCAGGTGTCTGTACTGCGTCCTTTCTCCCGATCTATCCCGATGAAGTTGCTTATAAAATATTTCTTGAACGGCTCTGGTTGACTGGCGGCCTAAAGCAATCGGTTACTCCCTTTTGCACTACGGGATTTCTGTACGCTCCTCCTCTTACATTACAACCCGCTGCGTGGTTCTGGACTTTGCCTATGTTTTTGGGCGATGGCTGGGTATCATATCGCATTTTGCCTTTGCTTGCTTTTTTAGGGATTGTATCAACGCTGCTATTTGAAGGCTGGCACCAACGCAGTTTAATGGCGATTCTCACGGTTGTGATGATCGTGGCAGGCGCTACCCCTTTCGGCCTTGTCATATTTCGCCCTGAGGTCTTCATCCTTTCGTTGGCACTGGCCATATTCGTTGTTTTCCGACATTTGGCTTCCCCTACATCTTTTGAGGGCCGTGCGCTATTTTCGTTCATCGCGATCGCTCTTTACAGTTTGGTCTGCTACCTGCATCCAAAGTCAATTTATCTCGTCCCGCTAATGATAGCAGGTTTCAGCATCGCCGGCCTTAGATCGAGTAATCGGATGGGCGGCCTAGCGCTGGCAGGGTTCGGCATCGCCATGTCGATTGTGATGACGCTCCAAGCAATTGAGATGCACCGGACCCAGTATCTCAGCTGCCCGGAATATCCAGAAATCGAAGATGCGATGAGGCGACAGAGCATCGATCTTCTACAAGTGCTCCGCTCCCCTGCGGACATAGAGAAGGCCGTGAAACGGCTTACTGCACCCGGACTCACCGCGCACGGGATTGCCCAGCTAGGATTCAACCCGGCCCCGGACGCCGGCTATTTGCCGAAGCCACCCTCGTCAATCTTGACTGACATAGCGAGCGGTGCTGCAAGACTTGCACTACTATTTGCTCTCTTGATCGGCGTCTGGGAACTTCTAAAGGCCGTGTTCAGGCCGTACAGTCGTGGGCCGTCGGATCGATTTTTGATTATACTGCTCTGGATCGGGCTTGTATCACCTTACCTGCTTAGTCTGACGCGGCATTGGTACGATGCAGCGGCGTTTTGCGGGGGACTTGCGATAACAAGCGTTCTGTTTCTTGCTAGAACGCCGCCGAGCGTCGTTGGAGCTAGTACTGCAACATTTTCTGTCATCGCGGCGGTGACATCACTTTCTATCTTAGTCAGATTCGAAGTTCCGGCATTTCTAGCAGGGTATACTGGGCCAGGTATATCACTTGCGCTCAATAGAGAGGCAGTTAATAATGCCGTTCATAAGTTGCTAAGCGAACATGGTGTCCCGACTAACGCGCCACTTATGGTTGACGACCTCACATACGAGAGCGCCGAGGATAGTCCTGTTACAGTTCCAGTTACATATCTAAGCCTGGGCTTCAGCAAACCTGATAACATATTGTTCACCCTTCGGAAGCTAAACGTGAGATATGGCGTGGCTCGGAAGATGTATGAGACTGTTCTCGCTAAGCTGCCGAGCTTTCAGATAATCGGCGAGACTGTCGTGCCCGGCACAGATCAGAAGATCATCCTATTTTCGATAGACGCCTATTATCGAGGACCTGGATGAGTAACCGCGATCGCTTCTCAAACCTCACATATGACGATTTTCGTCGGCTCGCAAGAGATGATGGGCTTTCGAAATACGAACGCATCGGTTTTCCTGACAGCTACCGCGAGGGAGTGGAGCAGACGATATTCGCAGATATACGTCGTAAGTTGCCGTCACTAGACGGCAAACCAGGTCGAGTCGCCGACATCGGGCCGGGTTGCAGCGATCTTCCTGCGATGATGATCGATCTATGTCGTATTAGAGGTCATAAACTAAGTCTTCTGGATAGCGGGGAGATGCTCGCTAACCTTCCCGATGCGCCATTTATCGAAAAGCACGCCACCCAATTTCCGGACTGCACCGACTGGATTGCCCGCCATCAAAGCTCGTTCGACGTCTTGCTTTGCTACAGTGTCTTGCATTACGTTTTTGCCGAAGGCTCTGTTTTTAGTTTCCTAGACTCGGCTTTGACGCTTCTGGCCCCGGGGGGACAGATGCTGATTGGTGATATTCCTAACATCTCTCGTAGAAAGCGTTTTTTCTCCAGCAAGGCTGGCGTCGACTATCACAAATTTTTTATGCAAACGGAAATTCCGCCAGTGGTCGAATTCAACCGAATTGAAAGAGACCAGATTGATGACACTGTTCTGTTTAGTCTCGCGCAACGGGCCCGCACGCAAGGGTTTGACGCCTACATCGTGCCACAAGACTCCGCTTTGCCGATGGCGAATAGGCGTGAGGATTTTCTCGTGTTACGCCCTTGAGGTATACTAATGAAGAAGAGCAGGAAACTAATCATTGTCGGCGATAGCGCCTTCGCTGAAATTGCCCGTGAGTATTTCCAGATCGACACCGATTATGAGGTTGTCGGATTTGCGGTTGAGGCCGCATTTCGTAAGCGGGACGTATTACAGTCGCTGCCGGTCGTCGACTTTGAAACGCTATCTGAGACATTCTCACCGGACACGCATGACATCCATGTGGCAATAGCCTACGCGCAGCTAAATCGCTTGCGCGCGAGGCTTGCCAGGGAGGCAAAGTCAAAGGGATATCGACTTGCGTCCTACGTAAGTCCCCGTGCTTTCGTCTGGCAAAATGTCCAATTGGGAGAGCACTGCTTCATCTTCGAGAACAACACCATCCAGCCCTTCGTAGTGGTAGGCGATAACGTGGTCATGTGGAGTGGCAACCATATCGGACATCATTCCTGTATCCGAGATAATGTCTTCATTTCCTCGCATGCGGTCGTTTCAGGCTTCTGTGATGTCGGGGACAATTGCTTCCTGGGTGTTAATTCCACTCTAGCTAACAACACATCGCTGGGGCGAGACTGCTGGCTCGGTCCGGGCGTCATAATTCTCTCCAGCGTAGAGGCTGGGCAGCTAATCCGGGTAGAGGCATCCTCGGCATCCAAGGTTACCACGCTGCGCTTCTTTGGTTTGAGGGAGCCCTAATCGTGATTTGGGAAAAGCTTGGTCTGGTTTTCGCGCCGGATGGCCAAAACAAGTGGGCACGAAGCCACGCGATGATACCAACGCCCTTACAACTTAGCCATGATCGCATTCGAATCTTCATCAACTGTTGTGATGGAGATGGGATAGCCCGGCCTGGATGGGTCGACGTCTCCGCTTGGGATCCGACGAAGGTAATCGACGTCGGAACAGAGCCGCTATTGGACATCGGCCAACCGGGAACATTTGACGAAAATGGAGTACTTGTTTGCTCCGTTGTCAAAGACCGCGACGGCCAGCTACTGATGTATTACGTCGGTTTTGAGTTAGGGCATCGTATTCGCTATCGACTTCTGACCGGCCTTGCAGTTAGCAAGGATGGAGGGATTACATTTCAGCGGTATTCGCAAACGCCAATCCTTGAACGGTCCGCATCAGAACTCTTTTTTCGTTGCGGGCCGTGGTGCGTGCCAGAAGAGCATGACTACCGACTTTGGTACATCGCAGGTAGCGCCTGGACAAGCGTCGCAGGAAAATCAATGCCGGTGTACGATTTGCGCTACGTGGAAACGACCAACCCTGCTATCTGGCCGGACGAAGGCATGATCCAACTCGCCATAACCGATGCCGACGAACACGGCTTCGGTCGACCTGCTGTAATTCGAAAGTCCGGATGTGGGTACCGCATGTTTTACTCAGTTAGGCGGCGTTCATTGCAATCGTATCGGCTAGGATATGCCGAGTCTGCCGATGGACGAAATTGGACCCGGTTGGACGATGTCCTGAACCTGGACGTCTCTCCGTACAGCTTCGATTCGGAAGCTATTATGTATGCTGCCCCTATAGAACTGAATGGCCAGCTTTATTTGTTCTACAATGGAAACGAGTTTGGTCGGGATGGATTTGCCGTGGCCCGGCTGCTGTCCGAATGACACTTACAGTTCGGCCATATGCGTTCAGTGACGCGTCTGCCTGGGATACCCTTGTTGCCGAAGCGCAGAACGCGACATTTTTACATAGTCGACGCTTTTTATCCTATCATGGCGAACGTTTTCGTGACCACTCACTGTTGCTGGAAGAGGACGGTGTTCTAGTCGGATTATTTCCAGCGGCAGAGCATCCGAGCACACGGGAAATCGTCATTTCGCACCCTGGGATCACTTATGGCGGAGTCCTTCACCGAGGGGCGCTACGCGGCACCCAAATGATCGTCGCCTTTCAAGAGATAGCAGAGTACTACGCTTTGCATGGATACCGGAGCTTGCGGTACAAGGCGGTGCCTGCTTTTTACGCCAAAGCTCCATCCGACGACGACCTTTACGCTCTTTTTAGGCTGGGCGCGAACATTATACGCCGCGACCTGTCGAGCACGATCGATCTCGAAAATCGGCTGCCTTCTAGCCAGAGACGGCGACGCGGGCTGAAGAAGGGTCGCGAAGCGGGGGTAGAGATCGTCAATGACAAATTACTGCTGCCGAAATTCTGGTGTGTTGTCCAGGAGAATCTGGCGGACCGGCACGGAGCGACACCAGTCCACACTCTCAGCGAGATCACCAACTTGGCAGGTCTCTTTCCCGATTATATACAGTGTGTCTGCGCAATGCATTGCGGTGAGGTGGTCGCGGGGACTGTGCTATTCTTGACTTCCGTCACCCATCATGCCCAGTATATCGCATCCACGTCACAAGGGCGGGCAGTTTCCGCGCTGGACATGCTTTTCGAACACTGTATCGAAGCTGCGCGCGCAATGGGCACAAGATACTTTGATTTTGGTATCTCTACAGAAGAAGGCGGACATGTGCTGAATGAAGGACTGTTTTCTTTCAAGTCTGAGTTCGGTGCAGGAAGTACCGTTCATGAATTTTACGAGTTGGCGCTACCGTCATGACACAGAAGATCTCGATCATTGTCCCCGTATACTTCAACGCGCTTGCGCTACCTGATCTCTTCGACCGGCTCGTAGCGATTGAAAAGAAGCTGTCTGCTGACGACGTGGAAATGGAACTGATCTTCGTTGATGACGGTTCCGGTGACAACTCGCTTCAGGAACTGCTGAAACTCCGGGAACAACGCCCGCAGACGCGGGTGATCAGGTTATCTAGGAACTTCGGGGCTGTGCACGCCTCAAAGTGTGGGATGGACTTCGTCACCGGCGATTGCTTCATGATACTGGCAGCAGATCTGCAGGATCCGCCCGAACTGATTTTTGATTTGATAGAAAAATGGCGCGCTGGATCTAAGTTCACGATCTGTGCCCGCATAACCCGTGACGATCCAGTGATCTCCAAGATGTACGCAACCGTCTTCTACTGGTTGTTTCGTCGTCTGGTCATTTCGAATTACCCGCTCAGGGGCTATGACATGGCGCTGATGGATGCCACGTTGCTCCCATATCTTAGGGAAAGTTCGAAAAATCTCTATACTCCGGTCCTTGCCTTCTGGCTGGGGTTCAAACCCGAAGTGATCCAGTATAGCCGGAAGAAGCGTGAACACGGAAAGTCACGCTGGACCTTCGCCAAGAAGATCAATGCCTCCTTCGATATCATGTTCGGCTTTTCGGTACGGCCTATACGCTTGATGTCCGCCGTTGGCGCCATCATTGCGATGCTCAGTTTCTGCTATGGGGTTTCTGTCATTGTGTCAGCCCTATCGGGGAAAGTGCCTGTTCCTGGATTCGCCACGATAGCCTCGCTTTTAACATTCCTTCTGGGGATCATTATCGTAATGCTCGGTGTAATTGGAGAATACATCTGGCGGATTTTCGAGGAGGTCAACAAGAGACCGGAAGTAGTGATTGATGAGGTCTATTAGAACACAGTGCACACGCTTCATTCTAGGAGGCGCGGTGAACACCGCAGTGAGTTATGCGGTCTATCTCGCTGTACTTATCGTCTTTTCCTATGTCCCCGCGTACTGCATATCGTTTGCGATGGGGATCCTGGTCGCTTTTCTTGTCAATTCCCACTTCGTTTTCCGGACTACCATCGTCTGGCGCAAGATCTGGGGCTTGGCAGCAATATATGCAGCCCAAGCTGCCCTCGGTCTGGCTCTGTTGATCATCTTGGTGCAGTGGATCTATGTTGACGAGCGTATTGCACCGCTTCTGAACATCGCAATCCTCACGCCACTCTCATTTCTTGCAAACCGGTGGTGGCTCGTGAAGAGGGAATTCGGGTTTTGAAACACAGTGTCGACGAGTGTCGCCTCATTGATCTTCCGAAGATCACTGATATCTCTGGAAGTCTCACGTTCATAGAGAATTCCCGACATGTCCCTTTTGATGTGAAGCGGATTTATTATCTTTACGATATCCCGGGTGGATCCACGCGTGGTGCACATGCGCATCGTGAACTACATCAGTTTTTTATCGCTATGTCCGGAAGCTTCGATATTCAATTGGACGATGGGAATAAGAAAAAGACTTTTCGACTCAATCGCTCGTATTATGGATTATATGTCTGTCCCATGATGTGGCGAAACCTGATCGACTTTTCGTCCGGCGCTGTGTGCATGGTCTTGGCCTCTGAATACTATGACGAGGGGGAATACATTCGTGACTATGATTGTTTCATGACAATTGCCGGACGGCTAGAGTGACTGTTCCGTTTCTAGATCTTCGCGCTCTCAATGCACGCCAGGGAGATGCGCTAGTGGCTACAGCGCAGCGCGTCATAGCCTCTGGCACCTACGTCCTCGGAAATGAGGTCGAATCGTTCGAATCCGAGTTTGCTTCATTTTGCGGTGTAAATCACTGCATCGGGGTCGGAAACGGCCTCGATGCATTAAAGATCGTTCTGATGGCTTGGGGAGTAGGTCCGGGAGACGAAGTGATTGTACCGTCCAATACGTATATTGCTACCTGGCTGGCAGTCACGCACGTTGGTGCACGGCCGGTTCCTGTCGAGCCCGATACTAGCACCTTTAACATTGATGCATCAAGAATTGAAGCCGCGGTGACGGCTCGGACCCGAGCTATCATCCCGGTACACCTCTATGGCCAACCCGCAGAGATGGATGCGATCATGTGTATTGCCGAGCGGCACGGCCTGAAGGTCCTTGAAGATGCCGCCCAGTCGCATGGTGCGCGTTACAAATGTCGACGGACGGGTAGCCTTGGTCATGCTGCAGCTTTTAGTTTCTATCCTAGCAAGAATCTTGGTGCGCTTGGTGATGGCGGTGCCATCACTACTAGCGATCCCGAACTAGCTGAGCATGTCAGAATGCTTCGCAACTACGGTTCAAGGCAGCGCTATCATCACGATTTGGTAGGTGTAAATTCTCGCCTCGACCCAATCCAGGCGGCATTCTTGTCGATAAAGCTACGGTTGCTCGAGGCTGACAACCTACGAAGGATGAAGATTGCTGACGTATACCGGACGTCCTGCTCCGATCTGCCGATGCAGATACAGAATGAACCGGCTTGGGTTTGCTCGAGTTGGCATCTGTTTGTCATCAGGGTCGCCGCGCGTGACCGTCTTAGAGAGGCTCTTTCAAAGGATGGAATAGAAAGTCTCATCCACTATCCGGTTCCCCCACACAAGCAGGCTGCTTATGTAAGTGATGGGTATCCCGAGTTACCGCACGCGGAGGTATTGGCGCGCGAAGTGATTAGCTTGCCAATGGGGCCACATTTGTCAGAGGTTCAACTCATGGAAGTCACCGAAAGCTTACGTAAAAATTTACAGTCGATACTCCGGTGATCTCCCCGTTTCTTGGATTGCCAGAAGCACACATCTCGTGTTGTAGTTCTGGCGAGTAACTGACTCACTAGGGCAAGCTTGATACTGGAGGCTTTCATCAGGGCCTGCACCACGCCCCCCGGACACGACTCAATGGACCCATTTAGATCAGGCTCTATGACCGTTGATATTGCCCAGAATGTCGGTCAATTCGAGCTAAAGGCTCTGGACACTAGCAAATCAATAAATATATAGAGAAAATTTAAAACAATCAGAATTATTGAAACGATTCATAAGTTAATGGTTTAATAATACAAGTTGTGATGAGGTTCCCATGGCTCTTTTATTCTTTGAGGCATTAGTATTTGGAATTATACTTATTGCCATTCTATGGCAGAATAAATTTCGAGTAAATCCAACAAAGGGAGTCTTGTTTCTCGTCCTGTTGGCAATAGCGATGATCATTGGCTCTAAACTCTATAAGTTACAGGAGCGAGGACCCAATATAGGCGTCGAGTTAGTCGGGCCGGCGCACCTAAATGTTTTAGGACGGGAGATTTCAACGGCGCTCCAGAGCAATCATAGAATTGACGCCGTACTGTGTGTACCAAAAGGAGTGGAGTGCGATGGTAATCCCCCCGTTTTTGGAGGGGGTTCGGAAGTAGAATTTTCTCGGTAACGTC
>CAYYTH010000005.1:0-127467 GCA_964474665.1 uncultured Aestuariivirga sp. | reverse complement strand
TGCTGGTCGAGATGGACGGCTTCGAGGCGAACGAGGGCGTGATCCTCATCGCCGCCACCAACCGCCCCGACGTGCTCGACCCGGCACTGCTGCGCCCCGGCCGCTTCGACCGCCAGATCGTGGTGCCGAACCCCGATGTGCAGGGCCGTGAGAAGATCCTCAAGGTGCACATGCGCAACGTGCCGCTGGCGCCCGACGTCGATGCCAAGACCATTGCGCGCGGCACGCCCGGCTTCTCCGGCGCCGATCTCTCGAATCTCGTGAACGAAGCTGCCCTGCTGGCGGCGCGCCGCAACAAGCGCATCGTCACGCAGTCGGAATTCGAGGAGGCCAAGGACAAGGTGA
Source organism: uncultured Aestuariivirga sp. (assembly GCA_964474665.1). Classification (GTDB taxonomy): domain Bacteria; phylum Pseudomonadota; class Alphaproteobacteria; order Rhizobiales; family Aestuariivirgaceae; genus Aestuariivirga. The sequence continues at coordinate 127,122 of CAYYTH010000005.1, read as the reverse complement.
TGATGGGCGCCGAGCGCCGCTCCATGGCCATGTCGGAAGACGAGAAGCGCCTGACCGCCTATCACGAGGCGGGCCATGCGCTGGTCGCCATGAACGTGCCGAAGGCCGACCCCGTGCACAAGGCCACGATCATTCCGCGCGGCCGCGCGCTGGGCATGGTGATGCAGCTGCCCGAAGGCGACCGGCTGTCGATGAGCTATACCCAGATGACCTCGCGCCTGGCGATCATGATGGGTGGCCGCATCGCCGAGGAGCTGACCTTCGGCAAGGAGAACGTCACCTCCGGTGCCCAGTCCGACATTGAACAGGCGACGCGCCTTGCGCGCGCCATGGTCACCCGCTGGGGCTATTCCGACGAGCTTGGCACCGTGGCCTATGGTGAGAACCAGGAAGAGGTGTTCCTCGGCCACTCGGTCTCGCGCACCCAGAACATTTCGGAGGAGACCGCGCAGAAGATCGACCAGGAGGTGAAGCGCCTGGTGTTCGACGGCCTGTCGACGGCGCGCCGCATCCTGACCGAAAAGAACCACGAACTGGTGGCGCTCGCCCAAGGCCTGCTCGAATACGAGACTCTGTCGGGCGAGGAGATCAAGAGCCTGCTTGCCGGCACGCCGCCCAAGCGTGACGACGGCGACGGCGGCAAGAAGATTCCCAAGGCAGCGTCTTCCGTTCCCACGACGGGCCATCCCAAGGCGGGCGGTGCGGGCGGCATGGAACCGCAGCCGCAAGCCTGATGCGTAAGACCTATGCAAGGCCGGCCGGACTCGTCTACGGGTCCGATGCCCGGCAAGCCATCACGGAAGGCCGCGGAGCATCGCTCGGCGGCCTTTCCACAATCGCCTACACGCTGGTCGAGGAGATCGCGCGCGACGGCCAGGAACTGACGCGCCGCTTCGCAACGGCCAGGTTACCGCGGCAGACCGTGGTACCCGGCTTCCTCTCGCGCGAGCGCCCGCTCATCATGGGCATCGTCAACGTGACGCCGGACAGTTTCTCGGATGGCGGCCTGAACGCGGAGGCCGAGCGGGCGATTGCCCATGGCGCGCAGCTGGCGAAGGAAGGTGCCGACATTCTCGACGTCGGTGGTGAATCGACGCGGCCCGGCTCCGAAGGCGTGCCCGAGGCGGAAGAGCTGCGCCGCATCCTGCCGGTGATCGAAGGCCTTGCGGGGCAGGGGCTCACCGTCTCCGTCGACACGCGCAAGGCCAATGTCATGCGGGCCGCGCTAAAGGCGGGCGCGCAGATCGTCAACGACGTGGCGGCGCTCACCTATGAGCCGGCGGCAATGGAGGCGATGGCCGAGGCCACGTGCCCCGTCATCCTCATGCATGCGCAGGGCGATCCCAAGACCATGCAGCTGAGCCCGCAGTATGATGATGTGGCGCTCGACGTCTTCGACTGGCTCGAGGCCCGCATCGAGGACTGCGTGGCCGCCGGGATCGCGCGCGAGCGGATCGTGGCCGACCCGGGCATCGGCTTCGGCAAGAGCTTCCGCCACAACATCGACGTGCTGCGTCAGTTCACGCTCTACCATGCGCTGGGCGTGCCGCTTCTGATGGGGCTTTCGCGCAAGGGTTTCATCGGCGCACTCACCGGCGAGAAACAGGCGGGAAACCGCGTCAATGGCTCTGTTGGCGGTGCGGTTTGGTCGGCTCTTAACGGAGCGCATATCCTTCGCGTGCATGATGTGAAGGCGACGGTCGAGGCGCTGGCAGTGGCGGGAGCCGCAGCCGACCCGGACCAAAGCGGACTCTAAGGCTGGAGAGAATCATGGCCCGCAAGTATTTCGGAACCGACGGCGTGCGCGGCCGCGCCAATGCAGGCACTATGACGGCGGATATGGTGCTCAGGATCGGCATGGCGGCCGGCAACCTCTATCGCCGCGGCAGTCACCGCCACCGCGTGGTGATCGGCAAGGACACGCGGCTTTCGGGCTACATGATCGAGAATGCACTGGCCTCGGGGCTGCTTGCGGCGGGCATGGACGTGTTCATGTTCGGGCCGCTGCCAACCCCCGCGGTCGCCATGCTGACGCGCTCGATGCGGGCCGACCTCGGCATCATGATTTCCGCCTCGCACAACCCTTTCGCCGACAATGGCATCAAGATCTTCGGGCCCGACGGCTTCAAGCTGTCCGACGAGCAGGAACTCGAGATCGAGGCCATGATGGACGACCCGTCGCTGATGACGGTGGCAGCGCCGGATACCATCGGCCGCGCCAAGCGCATTGAGGATGCGCAGGCGCGCTACATCGAATTCGCCAAGCGGACATACCCGAAAGACATGACGCTGGATGGCCTGCGCGTCGTCATCGATACGGCGAATGGTGCGGCCTACAAGGTGGCGCCCACGGCCTTGTGGGAGCTGGGCGCCGAAGTGATCCAGATCGGCAATGATCCCAACGGCGTCAACATCAACGAGGACTGCGGATCAACCCATCCCGGGGCGATGTGTGCCAAGGTGCGCGAGCTCCGCGCCGACATCGGCATCGCGCTCGACGGTGATGCAGACCGCGTCATCATCGCAGATGACAAGGGCCAGGTGGTGGATGGCGACCAGCTGATGGCACTGATCGCCACGTCCTGGGCCAAGCGCGGTGAATTGCGGGGCGGCGGCCTCGTTGCCACCGTCATGTCCAACCTTGGGCTGGAGCGGTATCTCGCAGACCAGAAACTCACCCTTGCCCGGACCAAGGTCGGTGACCGCTATGTCGTGGAGCACATGCGGGCGCATGGCCACAATGTGGGTGGCGAGCAGTCTGGACACATCGTTCTCTCTGATTTCTCGACGACGGGGGACGGCCTGCTGGCGGCGCTGCAGGTGCTGGCCGAGGTCAAGCGCCAGGGGAAGCCGGTGAGCGAGGTGTGCAACCTGTTCTCGCCACTGCCGCAGGTGCTGAAGAACGTGAAGTTCAAGCAGGGCGCGCCGCTGCAGAACAGCGACGTGCGCGCGATGATCGCTGATGCCGAGGCACGGCTTGGTAACTCCGGCCGCCTCCTTATTCGGCCCTCCGGTACAGAGCCGGTGATCCGCGTGATGGCGGAAGGTGACGACGAGGGCCTGGTGGTGCGGATCGTCGACGAGCTTTGCGGGGCAATCGCCAAGGCAGCGGCCTGAGGCGAGGCTACCGCTTCAGCGCCTTCGTCACATCGGCAATGTCCTTGTCGTCGAGCATGGCCTTGAGCGCTATGGCGCCCGCCTTCGGATATTGTTCACTGTCCAGCGTCGCGTATTCGCGTGGCGGCATGTAGAGCTTGCCGTCACAGTAGTAGAAATATTCCGTGGTGCGACTGGCTGTGCCATTCGGCCCTGCATCGTCGATGAAGGCATGGCGGAGGTAATCGACGCGCGTGACGGCAATGCCATAGGCCGCGGGGCTCGCGACGCTGAGCCGCTTCTCGTTCATGCCTGACTCACCGGCGTCGATGCGCACCAGCGTTCCAAGCTTACCATCCTCGTGAGTGTAGATCCGCCACACGCCATCTTCGGTCGACTGAACATCCGTCACCGCACGCTCGATCCGCGTCAGTCCATCGAGCGGCGCCGCCAGTGCCTTTTCGATTGCATCGACCGGGCAATCCGCAAGTGCAGTGCTGCAAGCACTGAACAGGACGATCATGGTGAACAAAGTCTTCATTTCGATCTCCAGAACAAGCCTGACCATAGCATGTCCGGTTTTGCGTCAAAGGGGGCCGGGCAGCTGACCCGTTATGGTAAGCAGTGTGTCAACAGCACTCATCAGTGCGATACAAAACCATGTGGCTTTCAGGCAACAGCCTGCTCTTGACTTCTTTCTGCCGTAATCAGGCCAGTCTTGAGTCACGGATGGTTACTAGCTTGGCATTCATCAAGTGAGTTCTGTTTGCAAGGGAGTAAGAGATCATGAAGTACATCACCAAGGCGCTGCTCGGCATGGGCCTTCTGGCTGGCATCACCAGCGCGCCGGCTCTTGCGGCAGACTATGCGCCGGAGCCCGTCGTGACGGCGTCAAACTTCTATCTTCGTGGCGACATTGGTTGGTCCTGGCTCGACACGGAGAGCAATGCCGACAGCGTCTTCCTGCTCGGCGGTGGCGTTGGTTACAAGTTCAACGACAATCTCCGCACCGACCTTCGCGTCGATTATGCTGGCGTCGGCAACGACCACCATGATTTCGGCTCGGTGCTCGGCAACGTCTACTTCGACATTCCCACCGGTTCGGTGATCACGCCTTATGTCGGCGCCGGCATCGGTTACGGCTGGTCGAACGACCATGCCGACAACGAGTCGGGCGTGGCCTACGCGCTGATGGCCGGCGTCGAGGTCAATATCACGGATAATGTGAGCGCCGACGTGGGCTATCGCTTCCGCCAGATCTTCGACTCGGAGACATATGCCAACGAGGCCATGGTAGGCCTGCGCTATAGCTTCTGAGTTCATCTGAGGCAGACGAACATGCGGCTCGCGCCACTGGCGCGGGCCGTTTCCTTTGTGCCCTTGCGCAATGTCGCAAAATGAGCGATATGGGTCGCGGGCTAGCTTTCCCCACCGAAAGCCGGTCCATCTGCAAGGATGGAGCACAAGATGACGATCACGAAACCGGCGACGCGCCCGGATTGCGCGCATTTTTCGTCCGGCCCCTGCGCCAAGATTCCTGGCTGGACACCCAACCTCCTCAACACTGATATTCTCGGACGCTCGCATCGCTCGAGCCTCGGGAAGGCGCGCCTGAAGCGGGCGATCGAACTGACGCGCGAGGTGCTGGAGGTGCCCGCGAGCCATCTCATTGGCATCGTTCCGGCCTCCGACACGGGGGCGGTGGAAATGGCCATGTGGTCGCTGCTGGGCGCTCGCCCGGTCGACATGCTGGCGTGGGAAAGCTTCGGCGACGGCTGGGTTTCCGACGTGATGAAGCAGCTGAAGCTGAAGGACGCACGCAAGATCACCGCGGGCTATGGCGCGCTTCCCGATCTCTCCTCCGTCGATTTCGACCATGATGTGGTCTTCACCTGGAACGGCACCACCTCGGGCGTGCGCGTGTCGGATGCCGACTGGATCGCGGCGGACCGCAAGGGGCTGACCATCTGCGATGCAACCTCGGCCGCCTTCGCGCAACCGCTCGACTATTCCAAGCTCGATGTGGTGACCTTCTCCTGGCAGAAGGTGCTGGGCGGCGAGGGCGCACATGGCGTGCTGATCCTTGGTCCACGTGCCGTCGAGCGGCTCGAAACCTACACGCCCCCATGGCCGATGCCGAAGATCTTCCGCCTCACCAGCGGCGGCAAGCTGATCTCCGGCATCTTCGAGGGCGAGACGATCAACACGCCCTCCATGCTGTGCGTCGAGGATTACATCGTGGCGCTGGAATGGGCGCAGAGACTGGGCGGCCTCACTGGCCTGATGGCGCGTGCCAATGCCAATGCGGCGGTCGTACAGAAGTGGCTCGACTCGCGCGATTTCGCCGAGAATCTCGCCAAGGTGCCGGCGACGCGCTCCAACACATCCGTCTGCCTGACGCTCGCCGCCGACGAAAGCGTGCCGAAGAAGATGGTGAAGCTGCTTGAGGCCGAAAAGGCTGCCTTCGACATCGGGTCCTATCGCGATGCGCCGCCAGGGCTTCGTATCTGGTGCGGCGCCACTGTCGAGACGTCCGATCTCGAAGCGCTGATGCCGTGGCTCGACTGGGCCTATGCCCAGGCGACTGCCGCCTGATTGCCTTCTCATTTTCATCTCACATCAGGAGTGTTTCCAATGGCTCCCCGCGTTCTCGTTTCCGACAAGCTTTCCGAAACCGCCGTGCAGATCTTCCGCGACCGTGGCGTGGAGGTCGACTACCTCCCCGATCTCGGCAAGGACAAGGATGCGCTGCTCGCAGCCATCCCGCATTATGATGGCCTCGCCATCCGCTCCGCCACCAAGGTGACGCCGAAGATCATTGCGGCGGCCACCCGGCTCAAGGTCATCGGGCGTGCGGGCATCGGCGTCGACAATGTCGATATTCCCGCCGCCACGCAGCGCGGCATCGTGGTGATGAACACGCCCTTCGGCAACGCCATCACAACTGCCGAGCACGCCATCTCCATGATGATGGCCCTGGCCCGCCAGATCCCGGAGGCCAATGCCTCCACCCATGCGGGCAAGTGGGAGAAGAATCGCTTCATGGGTGTCGAGCTTTTCAACAAGACGCTGGGCGTTATCGGCTGCGGCAACATCGGCGCGATCGTCGCCGACCGGGCGCTCGGCCTCAAGATGAAGGTCATTGCCTTCGATCCGTTCCTCTCGCCGGAGCGCGCCATCGAAATCGGGGTGGAGAAGGTCGAGTTGGACGAGATCTTCCGTCGCTCCGACTTCATCACGCTGCACACGCCGCTGACCGACAAGACCCGCAACATCATCGATGCCGCGGCGCTGGCGAAGTGCAAGAAGGGCGTGCGCATCATCAACTGCGCGCGCGGCGGCCTGGTGGTGGAGGACGCGCTCCACGACGCGCTGAAAGCCGGCCATGTTGCGGGCGCCGCACTCGACGTGTTCGAGGTTGAACCGGCGACGAACCACAAGCTGTTCGACCTCGAGAATGTGGTGGCGACGCCGCATCTCGGCGCCTCCACCGGCGAGGCGCAGGAGAATGTGGCGCTGCAGGTTGCGGAGCAGATGTCGGACTACCTGATCTCGGGTGCTGTCTCCAATGCGCTCAACATGCCGTCGATCTCGGCAGACGAGGCGCCCAGGCTGCGGCCCTTCATCGCCGTGGCGGAGAAGCTCGGATCCTTTGCGGGTCAGCTCACCGATGAACCGGTGACTGGTGTGGTGATCGAATATGCCGGCGACGTGGGCGAGATGAACACTAAGGCGCTCACCTCCGCCGCTCTTTCGGGAGTGCTGCAGCCGATGCTCGGAACCGTGAACATGGTGTCGGCACCCGTCGTGGCGCGCGAGCGCGGCATCAAGGTGGACGAGGTGAAGCAGACGCAGCGCGGGGCCTACGAGACCTATATCCGTCTCACCGTGAAGACGGCCAGTCTCGAACGCTCCGTTGCGGGAACCGTGTTCTCCGATGGCAAGGCGCGCCTCATCCAGATCAAGGGCATCGACATGGAGGCCGAGTTCGGGCCGCACATGCTTTATGTAACGAACGAGGACAGGCCCGGCTTCATCGGCGCCATCGGCACAATTCTTGGCAATGCGGGGGTGAACATCGCCACCTTCAACCTTGGCCGTAAGGCGCAGGGCGGCGAGGCGATCTGCCTGGTGTCGATCGACGAGGCGCCGCCCGTCGCTGTGCTGCAGGCGGTGACGCAACTGCCGCAGGTCAAGCAGGCGAAGCCGCTGGCCTTCTGAGAGAGGGTGGGCGGGCTATTGCCCGCCGCCCAGCATCTTCGAAACATCCGCGCCGTTGACGGTGATGGCGCCGCCTGGGGTCGTTTCGACCTTCCAGGACAGCGTGCCATCGGCTTCCGCCTTGCCGAGATCCTTCACCAGCAGCAGTCCGGCGCTCATTTGCTGGATGTCCGGCGGCCCGGCCTGGAGCGCTGCCATGGTCTCGTCGAGCCCCTTCATGGTGATCAGCGCCTGGCCCGAAGGCATGGCGACGGGGCCTGCCGTCATGCTGCCCTCGGCCGCAAGGCCATAGAGCTTCGCGAGAATGTCACTCGGGCCCAGGTTGATGGTGACGCTGCCCTTGGGCATCAGCGCCTGCATGAGCGGGGCGTCGAGGTCTTTCGGCAACGGCTCGGGCTTCGACAGGTCGAGCTTGTCGAGGATCAGTGCTGCGGGCGCGGCGAGGTCGAAGTCGGCGACGCCGACGTCGAGCTTGAAGCTCTCCGGCACGAGGCCCGCCGCCCAGGGCGGCAGCAGTGCCGCCGGCACCTCCAAACCCGTGAAGCTGAAGGTCTGGCGCAGACGCCCGTCGGCTACGATGCCATTCATCTCGGCGCCAAAGCCGAACTGCTTCACCGCGAATTGCCCGAAGGGTGATGTGGCGGTGAGATTGTCGACGGTGCTGTTGCCGGAGAGGCTTGTGAACAAGGGCAGGGCAGCCCGCAGCTTGTCCTTGAACACCGCCTGCTCAGCGACGATCTCCTTCGGATCCTGGTGGGCGACCAGCCAGGTGACGAGGTCGCTCACGGCCTTGAGCCTCAATCCTTTGATCGTGCTGTCCTGCTGGCCCGATGGCGCGGTGAGGACGAGGTCCATGGCGGGCGTATCCGCCGCAGCGGGGACGCTGACGATCTCCTTCAGCCCGGAGAAGCTGTAGGTGCTCGTGGCATCGGCAGCATCGGGCGAACCCTGCATGGTCGTCTGCATGCTGACGCTGTCGACTGCATAGCTGACGCGGGTGGTGGCGCCTGTGTCGGTTACCGTCTGTTCGGCGGTGACGGCCTTGAGCTCGGCCGAGGTCGTCGTGAACCCGCCCAGCGCCTCGTCGAAGACGCCAGTGGAGACGACGGACGCGACTGAGCCCTTCGTTTCGCCCTCGCCCTTGACCCCAAAAGCGAAGCTGAGCGGCTGGTTCTGATCCACCTTCCACTTGCCGCCGCCCTGGTCGGTGAGCGTCCATTCCAGCGGCGAGAGTGATAGGGACACCGTCGGGTCCTTCACCTTGGCGAAAAGGGGGGCGAGGTCGATTTTCGCCGCATAGGACTCACCCTGCGGGGTGACGCTCACCACCCCCGGCGTCTGGCCGAGGTAGGACTGGAACAGGGCGGTCAGGCGCTGGGCCTCCTCGGGCGTTGCCGCAGCGAGGGCAGGGGCGCTGGCGCCCAGCAGAAAACCAAGGGTCAGCAGGGCGGAGGCGGTTTTCATGGGCATTGCACTCTCGGCTGGTGAATTGGTGGAGGCTTGCACCCCGGCGTCGCAACGTCAACTGCCTGCCCGTGGCGGCTGCGGGGGCCGACTTTTCTCCGGTTTGCCTTCCGCTGCCGATGGTGTAAGAGCCCGCAACGGCTCCGCAGGTGAAATCCCTCCGGGGCCGTTCCTGTGTCTGAAAGGAGCCTGAAATGGCGAATGTGGCGGTTGTCGGCGCCCAGTGGGGCGACGAGGGCAAGGGCAAGCTGGTGGACTGGCTGTCCGAGCGGGCCGACGTGGTGGTGCGCTTCCAGGGCGGGCACAATGCCGGCCACACCCTCGTGATCGATGGCGTCACCTACAAGCTGTCGCTGCTGCCCTCCGGCATCGTGCGCCCGGGCAAGCTGTCGGTCATCGGCAATGGTGTGGTGATCGACCCCTGGGCGCTGGCGGCCGAAATCGACAAGCTGTCCTCGCAGGGCGTGGACATTTCCCGCCAGAACCTGCGCGTCGCCGGCAATGCAACACTCATCCTGCCGCTCCATCGCGAGCTCGACCAGCTGCGCGAGGCTGCTGCCGGGGCGGGCAAGATCGGCACCACCGGCCGCGGCATCGGCCCAGCCTATGAGGACAAGGTGGGCCGCCGGGCCATCCGCGTGAATGACCTCGCGGACCTCGCCACCATCGGCCCCAAGGTGCAGCGCCTGTTGGCCCACCACAATGCGCTGCGCCGCGGCATGGGCGAGGCGGAGGTGAAGGCGCAGGACCTGATCGCCCAGCTGGCCGAGATCGCGCCGCGCATCCTGCCCTTCTCGGATGCGGTCTGGTCGCTGCTCGACGACATGAAGCGCGAGGGCAAGCGCATCCTGTTCGAGGGCGCGCAGGGCATCCTGCTCGACATCGACCATGGCACCTATCCCTATGTGACCTCATCCAACACGGTGGCCGGGCAGGCTGCGGCGGGTTCGGGCCTCGGGCCCTCATCGATCGGCTATGTGCTGGGCATCGCCAAGGCCTACACGACGCGCGTGGGTTCCGGCCCCTTCCCGACCGAGCAGGAGAACGAGGTCGGCGAATACATCGGGCAGCGCGGACGCGAGTTCGGCACGGTCACGGGGCGCAAGCGCCGCTGTGGCTGGTTCGACTCGGTGCTGGTGCGCCAGGCGATCAAGACCTCCGGCATTCATGGCATCGCACTCACCAAGCTGGATGTGCTGGACGGGCTCGATGAAATCAAGGTCGGCATCGGCTACGAGCTCGAGGGCAAGAAGCTCGACCGTTTCCCAGCTGCCGAGGAGGCGCAGAAGCGCGTCGTGCCGATCTACGAGAGCTTCGAGGGCTGGAAGGGCACCACCGCCGGCGCCCGCAGCTGGGCGCAGCTTCCCGCGCAGGCCATCAAATACGTGAAGTATCTCGAGGAACTGATCGAGTGCCCGGTGGCGCTGCTCTCCACCAGCCCGGAGCGCGACGACACGATCCTGATGAAGGACCCCTTCGAGGACTGAGGACGGTGTTCACTGGTCACCCACGCGCATCATGGCCGGGCTTGTCCCGGCCATTTTCTTGTTGGCAAGAAGGGATCGCCGGGGCGCGCCCGACGATGACATGGTCCAGGAGGTCGGTTTCAGCGCTTGGCCTTGCCGGGCCGTAATGTCTTTCCCAGAATGTGATCGTCGCGTCCGATCACATGGGCGGTGGAGCCCACGATGAGCGGGTCGGGCCCTGTCACCACCTTCGCATTCTTGTTGGGGTAGGGGATGGAGGAGAGGAAGAACTGCATGCAGTTCAGCCGCGCGCGCTTCTTGTCATCCGACTTGATGATGGTCCAGGGCGCGTCGGCGGTGTCGGTATAGAAGAACATCGCCTCCTTCGCCTCGGTGTAGTCGTCCCACTTGTCGAGCGAGGCCTTGTCGATGGGCGACAGCTTCCATTGCTTGAGCGGGTCGTTCTCGCGCGACTGGAAGCGGTGCAGCTGTTCCTCGCGCGTGACAGAGAACCAGAACTTGAACAGCCGGATGCCGGAGCGCACCAGCATGCGCTCGAGATCCGGGCACTGGCGCATGAATTCGAGGTAGTCGTTGGGCGTGCAGAAGCCCATGACGCGCTCGACGCCGGCGCGATTGTACCAGGAGCGGTCGAAGAACACGATCTCGCCGCCTGCCGGCAGGTTCTCGATATAGCGCTGGAAGTACCACTGCGTGCGCTCGCGCTCATTCGGCTTCTCGAGTGCCACCACGCGCGCGCCGCGCGGGTTCAGGTGCTCCATGAAGCGCTTGATGGTGCCGCCCTTGCCGGCAGCGTCGCGCCCCTCGAACAGCACGATGATGCGCTCGCCCGTCTCCTTCACCCAGTTCTGCAGCTTGAGCAGCTCGACCTGGAGTTTCGACATTTCCTCTTCGTAGACCTTGTTCCCCATGCGGGTCTTGTAGGGGAACTCGCCGGTCTCGAAGGCATGGCGGATGGCTTCCGGGTTGTGCCGCAGGCGGGCGATGGACGGTCGCGCCGGCTGCGGTTCGACCGGCTCGGGAGCCGGTGCTGCGTTGGTGACTTCGGCCGGCTTGGCCGCTACAGTGCTGGTATCCGACATGGGCGCCCCGCTGAAAGGATGAGAAGCAGCAAGTCTGCGCTTCTCAGGAAGCCCTGCCATTGATTTCGGTCAAGCCTCAGAACTCGCGGCGCTCGACGAAGAACCCGTAGAGCGAGGTGAAGACGGAGGCGCTGAAGATCGCGTAGAACAGCTGCATCAGGATGATTCCGACGGTGACGAATAGCTCGCCGAACAGGCTGTTGAACTGGCCGAGTCCGCTGCCCAGCAGGATCAGGACGAAGAGCCCTCCGAGCGTGATCGCCCAGCTCAGAAGGAATACGCCGAGGCAGGGCCAGAAGTTTCCTTCGCTCGCCTTCCAGGCATCGGCGAAACGGAACGCACGGTCGCCCAGCGATATGGCCGGAAACTTGACCGAGAGGCGGGTGATGACCCCGCTGATGAGCACCACCGCCGGCAATGCCAGAATGGCTGCAGCCTGCATGACGAGCGAGAGCACCAGCAGAAGCACAGTGGGGATCACGGTGGCGATGAGCAGCAGAAAGCTGAAGCCGGCATAGCGCAGCACGTTGCCATCGATGCGAAGGCCCCGGCTGACCTCGTCACGCAGGATGAAGCGTTGCCAGCTCACCGCCATCGAGCTCGTGGCGATGAGCGACACGACGAAGGTTGCGATCTGCACCGGCGATACCGCAGGAATCTGATCGGCAGACGCCGGCGGCGGCGCGAAATAGATCTCGGCAATGCCGCTCAGCAGAAGAACGGGAAGCCAGGCAAGGGCAATGCGCGCGGCCACCTGCCGGTAAATCCAGACGGAGTTCAGGGCGTGGGAAATCGCCTTGGTGGGTGAAAGCTTGCGCATGCTGCCTGTGCTCGTTGAGTGCGGGCGCAAACTAGACTGCCCGTCACGCCCAGGTAAAGGGCAAAGCGCCAGGCGTCAGGCTGCCTTGCGGCGCCCCGGGCGCGGGCGGCGGACCAGCCCCTGCGCGAAGTTACCGAGGATGACGGCGGCGAGGTCGCTGAGGTGGGCGGGCCGCCCCAGAAGGTAGCCTTGCGCCAGGTCGCAGCCGATGTCACGCAGCATGGAGAGCTGGCGCTGCGTTTCGATCCCCTCGGCCGTCACCGTCATGCCCAGGCCGTGCCCCAGCTTCACGATGGCGCGCAGCACGTTCTTCGCCGAAGCCGAGTGGTCGAGCGCCGCCGCGAAGCTGCGATCAATCTTGAGCTTGGAAAAGGGAAACTTGCAGAGATAGGCGAGGCTTGAATAGCCCGTGCCGAAGTCGTCCAGCGCCACGCCCACACCCATGTCGCGCAGCAACCGCAGCTGGCTGAGCACCAGTTCGCTGTCGGTCATCAGGGTTCCCTCGGTGATCTCCACCTCGAGGCGGTAGGCGGGCAGCGCATGGCGCTGCAGGGCGCGGCGGATGGTGGTGATCAGCGCACCGGAATGAAACTCCGCTGGCGAAAGATTGACGGCGACGACGAGGTGCGGCGGCCATTGTGCCGCCACCCGGCACGCTTCCTCGACAGCCCACCGGCCGATGTCGACGATATGGCCCGCCTCCTCGGCGAGAGGAATGAATTCTGAGGGCGGAATGGGGCCAAGCTCAGGGTCGTGCAGGCGGATCAGCGCCTCCAGGCCCATGAGTTCGCCGTTGCGCATGCCATAGACAGGCTGGAAGTCGAGCCGCAGGGCGTCGTTGCGCACGGCCTCTCGCACGGCACGCTGCAGCGCGTTGCGGCGCTGTGCCTGGGCCGCCATGTCCGGCGAATAAAAGCCGTAGCCGGGCTTGCCCTGGCTGCGGGCTTCCGCCAGCGCCAGTTCGGCGCTGTTCACCAATTCGCACAGGCGCCGGCCGTCGGATGGGCCGAGCGCGATGCCGGCGTGGCAGGTGACGGTGGCCGCGAGGCTGGTGAAGCAGGGTCCTGCCGCCAGGCTCATGCTCACGTCACGGGCGAGCGCCAGCGGCGCCATCGGATCAGAGTCATTTGGCAAGAGCAGGAGGAAGCGCTCCTCGCTCCAACGCGCCGCGCAGGCCCCCGCCGGTAACATGGCCGAAAGGCGGCGCTCCGCCTCGGCGACGGCCAGTTCCGCTGCTTCGCTGCGTTCGTTCCGGCCAACCCAGGAAAGTCCGGTCAATTCGCAAAGGATGACGGCGACCGGGCCATTGCTCTGGCGTTCCGCCTCCACCATCAATCGTGGCTTCGCCAGCAAGCCGGGCAGGGGCGCCTCCGCCGCGGGACGATGCGAGAGGCCGGCGACGAGCACGGCAGTGGCAAGCAACGCAGCGGCGAGCCCTGCCTGCGCCAGTGGCCCCGCTTCCGCCCAAATGCCTTGCGATGCGATGACGACCGCGCCGGACATTCCCGCCACCGCGGCGGCTGCGATGAGCCAGTGCGGTCGAGACACTTTTGCAGGAAGACGAAGCCCTCCGAATCTGAGCAAATTTACCCGCATCCACACCTCCGTGTGGTGGCGATCCTGAACAGCGACTCTATTAAAAGATGTATTTGCGCTGGTTAAGCAACTTTAAATTGATGATCATGGTTCATGGAGTCTGACCCGATGCCCTTCGCCCCCGACCGACGGACCTTCCTTTTCGGGTTCATCGGGCTGGCTGCCGGTGTGCGTTCTGCAATCGCCGGACCTTACCTGTCCTATGCGCAGGGGCTGGCCGCCCGTCCTCCCAAGGGATCGCAGTACCGCCCGGACCTCGAGGCCCAGCTCGTGGACCTGCTCAATGCCTATCGTGCGAAGAAGGGCAAGGCGCCTGTTGTGGCCGACGGCGCTTTTCAGGAGGCCGCGCGCGCCCATGCGGCGGACATGATGCTCAACAACTTCATGGGCCACTCATCCTCCACCGGCATGAGCTTCCAGGGGCGCATGGCGGCCTTCGTGGGCGACGTGACGAAATATCCGTCGATCGGCGAGAATGCCGCGCGCGAAACCGTGGGCGCAGGATCTCTCGACGACAAGACCCGCGCCCTGTTCCAGCAATGGGTCGACAGTGCGCCCCACCGCAAGAACATGGTCAACCGCAGTTTCGCCTTCGTCTCAACCGGGGTCATCGAAAGAGGCGGCGACATCTGGGCAGTGCAGATCTTCTTCGCCACGCCGCGGGCGAAGGGAATTTTTCAGTAGGCTGTCCGCCTTCGCAAGCTGTCCGGGCGGTGGAAAGGGCGCGTTGCGAGGCCCCGATCGGCCGTCAGGCCTTTGGCCCCTTCGCCGCTTCGGAAATGACCGTTGGGAAAAGCGCTTCATCGAAGACGACGGCGGCAAGGATATTGGACTCGATCTCCTTCAGATGCCGGCCGATGACGGCTCGAACCCGTTCGTCACGGTAGATCCGATGGCACGCCTGGCAGTTGTGCGCATACATGCCCTCCCAGCTGATCGATGGTTCGAGCGTGGCCGCCCATGCCAGTATCTTCTCTGGGCCCATGTAACGGATGGCTAACTTGAGGAGATCGCCTTCCGAGCGGTCAACGGCAGTGCCAAGCGTATTAGGGTCGCTCACATGCCCGGTGTGGAGCTCCGGAATGATGTTGGCACCAAGGCCGCAACACGCTGTGACGACGCCATCAGGCTCGACCGTATAGGTCTGCAGGATGCTCTCGCACCCCGAACGCATGCTCAGGTTCGTGCGGTCGACGGCGTGACCCCTGTCGTAGGTCTCCGTCCGGAATGGGCTGACGGGCATCCACGGCGATTCAATAACTTGAAGTGCTGCAATCTCTTCCGGGCTCAGGCCTTCGGCTTGCAATGCATCGAGCACCGTCTGCCTGGTGATCGACCTTACGGACCTGAGTTCGACCGTGACCACGGCAGAGCCGAAGACCTTGATGCTGGCTGCTGCGGCCCGGCACACCGAAGCAAGCGGCACGAACCTCGCGTGTTCGTCACCGGTACTGACGTTCAACTCGTCAAGCCCGAGAGCCGCCAGCCGTCTTGCCTCGCTCAGTGCGATCTCCCTGCTTGTGGCCCAGTGTCCGTTGGTCACGAGTCTGGTCCGCAAGCCGAGGGAATGCGACAGGCGCAACCCATCATCGAGGAGGTCCGGTGCCAGCGTGGCTTCGCCACCGGTAAAGACGACCAATTCGAAGCCGAGCGCATGGGCCTCCGTGATCACTCTTTTCACGTCGCCGATGTCAAGTGTGTCCCGCGCTGAGGGGCTTGAAAATGAACCGCAATTCCGGCAGCTCGCGTTGCAGCGCCGCGTCGGGAGAATGGAAAGGGTCCTCTGTCGAACGATGCCCGCCACGAGTTACGTCCGGGGTCAGATGATGGCCTGCAACCGCTCCAGTTCGCCTGATCGCGCCAGTTCCCGTGCCCGGTCCACCAACGCCTCCGAGAGCGAGCGGAGCGTGGCGGGATCTATCCCATGCTCAGGGCCAAGCGATGCCTTGGCCACGGGTGTGCAGGTACAGCTTCTCTTGCCCGTGGTTTCATTCGATACGCACTGGTAGGCAATCGGCCCGATGCCGGGAAACCCGTTGCCGACCGCCGAATTGCTGATGATCGCTCCAAGAACCGTGCGGTCCCCAAGTTCGATGACCTTCTTCGAAAAATTCTCCATGAATGCCTCTCGCGCCAAAGGCTTTCGCTGCGACTCGAAGTCGGCAATCCACTGCACCAGGTCATCATTCGCCAGGATCGCGAACATCAGCCTGTTTACTTCCGAAAGCTGGTGCCGGCTTGCTTCGACGCCCGTCACTTCTTTGGACAGGGTTCCTGCGGGGTCGTGCAGGAACTGCTCCCTCACCTCCGGAACGGTCTCGATCCGATTGATCAGCGAAGCCAGGCGTTCACGCATATGGCCCTGATCGATCGTCAGGGCGGGGCCAGCGCAATTCGGAACCTTCATGTCAGGCACCTCATGTCAAGCTGATGTGTTCAATCTTGGCAGGTTAACATGACGCAACGTCATGAAGAAGGGCTTCGGCCTGTTGTGTATCGATTGCGGATAAAAATATTTTATTAATTGAGCTTGTGTGCGCCAATGCTTCCATCACCGGGTGCCCACGGGGCATCCCGGTCCGCGAGGTCAGCGTGCGGAGCGACGTGAGCCAACAGCTCGGGGACACCGCCGCGTGGCGGCGCTCAGGCGCCGGGTGCCGGAAGCGTCTTGGGTGCGAGCAGCCGCTGCGAGGCATTCTTCACGGCCTTCTGCACCTTCTCGAAGGCGCGCACCTCGATCTGGCGGATGCGTTCGCGCGACACGCCGAATTCCTGGCTGAGATCCTCCAGGGTCGCCGGGTCGTCCTGCAGGCGGCGGGCCTCGAAGACGCGGCGTTCACGGTCGGTGAGCTTCTCCATTGCGTCCTGGAGCAGGCCGTGGCGCATCGACTGCTCTTCCGACTGGGCGAGCATCTCTTCCTGATTGTCGGATTCATCGACCAGCCAGTCCTGCCATTCACCCTCGCCATCCTCGCGGATCGTCGCATTGAGCGATGTGTCGCCGCCGAGGCGGCGGTTCATCGACACGACATCCTCCTCGGTGACGCCGAGCTTCTTGGCGATGAGCTGCACCTGGTCGGGGCGCAGGTCGCCGTCCTCCAGCGCCTCGATCTGGCTCTTCACCTTGCGCAGGTTGAAGAACAGCTTCTTCTGGTTCGCGGTGGTGCCCATCTTCACGAGCGACCATGAGCGCAGAACGAACTCTTGAATCGATGCCTTGATCCACCACATGGCATAGGTGGCTAGGCGGAAGCCCTTGTCCGGCTCGAACTTCTTGACCGCCTGCATCAGGCCGACGTTGCCTTCGGAGATGACCTCGCCGATGGGCAGGCCATAGCCGCGGTATCCCATTGCAATTTTGGCCACGAGGCGGAGATGCGAGGTGATGAGCTTCTCGGCGGCGCGTGAATCGCCGTGTTCCTTCCAGCGCTTGGCGAGCATGTATTCCTCGTCCGGCTGCAGCATGGGGAACTGGCGGATATCCTGCAGATAGCGCTGCAGACCGGCCTCGCCCGAGGCGATTGCGGGGAGGGAAGTGGTCTTTGCCATTTTCAAAGCCTTTCCTGTCTGAGTGCTCTTCTTGACGGGCAATTACGTAAAAAATACGACACTGGAGCAGTTACAGATAGTCACGCTTGTGTGTTGTTCAAGCGCAGTGACGCGAGCAGCCTGCCAAAATCGTCCGGTGCGGGGCTGTCGAAGCGCATCTGCCGGCCGGTTCTGGGGTGCTCGAAACCCAAGCTAGTGGCATGAAGTGCCTGCCGATTCAAGGCGTTGAGCGCCTCTTTCGAGGTTTCCGAAAGCTTCTTCGCCGAGGTCCGGAAGCCCGCCCCGTAGACCGCGTCGCCCAGCAGTGGATGGCCGACATGGGCCATGTGGACGCGGATCTGGTGGGTCCGGCCCGTCTCCAGCACGCAGCGGACGAGGCTGGCGACCGGTGGGGTTCCCAGCACCTCCAGCACCTCGTAGTGGGTGACCGCCTCCCTGGCATTGGCCCCTCGCGAGACGGCCATTTTCTGCCGATTGGCGGTGGACCGGTCGATCGCTGCCGAGATCGTGGCCTGCCGGCGTTCCGGCACACCCCAGACGATGGCGAGGTAGCTCCGCTCCAGCCGACCGTCCCGGCCATGCGCCGCGAACTGTTCAGACAGGCCGTGGTGGGCCCTGTCGTTCTTGGCGACGACGAGAAGCCCGCTGGTATCCTTGTCGAGGCGATGCACGATGCCGGGCCGCTTGACCCCGCCAATTCCGGACAGGCTGTCGCCGCAATGCGCGATCAGGGCATTCACCAGCGTGCCCGTCTCGTTGCCGGCACCCGGGTGCACCACCAGTCCCGCAGGCTTGTCGATCACGATCAGGTCATCGTCCTCGAAGACGATGGGAAGTGCGATATCCTCGGCCTGGGGCAGGGCTGGGGCTGCCTCCGGCAGGACGACGCGAAGCGATTCACCCGGTTTCACCTTGTGGCGGGCCTCGGTCACCGTCTCGCCCTCGACACTGACCGCCCCTTCCGCGATAAGGGCCTGGAACCGCGCCCGGCTCACGTCGGGAAAGGCGGCTGCCAGCGCCTTGTCGAGGCGATCCGCCGCAGTGGCGCTGGTTTCCAGGAGTTGTGAAGGCACTGACATGAGCGAATCCGATCCTTTGCAGGCAGGCGAGGCCGCGCCGATGGAACTGCCGCCCTCTGCCCGCCGCATGCTGCGGGTGGTCTATATCATGGGCGTCATCCTGGTGCTGCTGTTCCTCGCGCTCATCGCCACCATCATCTGGAAGGCCAACACGAAGCCGGCACCGCCCGCCGTGCCGCCCGTCCAGACCCTCGGCCTCGGCCTGCCGCAGGGCGCTGACATCACGTCGGCCAGCCTCGACGGCGACCGCCTGGTCATCACCACGGCACGCGAGGTGATCGTGGTGGACGTGAAGAAGAACACCATCCTCTCCCGCATCGCGGCAGGCCCCTGAGGGGCTTGCACTGCTGGATCGGCCCCTATATAGGGAGCGCATTCCTCGGAGAGCTCCCTTCGTCTATCGGTTAGGACGGCAGCCTCTCACGTTGCAAAGGCGGGTTCGATTCCCGCAGGGAGCGCCACCTTTCTCAACCATCGAATGTCGACGGCTCAGTCATCCGCCCTGTCGGATGAAGCTGGAGGTCCGCAAGTCAGTCCGCCTTGTTTGCGACCTGCCTTTCCGGCAGTGCCGAAAGCAGAAGGGGTGGCATGCCATGCATGCCACCCCGACGATCGGACCAGTGCGCTCAGCTGCACTCATGCGGCCGCGGAGTAGACCCGCTGCTGGATGAGCCGCGACCCCTTCAGCTGGTGGAGCAGCTTCGCGGTTGCCAGAACGCCGAGGTCAGCCAGCGGCTCGATCAGGATAACCGTCATGTAGGCGGCGCCGAAGGTGGCGATGCTGGCGAGATTGGCCGCCGCAAAGCCCTGGCCATAGATCGCCCAGAAGGCCACCCAGGCGACGATGCCGCCCTGATAGGCGGTGGAGAGCGCGAAGGCCTGGCTGTACTTCAGTTCCACATAGGGCGTGTTGGCCGGGATGATGCGCTTGGCCAGCAGGCTGACGCCGTAGAGCGGCACCAGCAGGGTCGTCACGTTCATGCCGTACTGGGGAAGATCGATGGGCGCGAAGAACAGCCCCTGGATCAGCAAGCCCAGGGCGAGGCCGATGGCGGCAGGCCCCACCCCGAAGACCAGGAACAGCGTGGAGCCGAGGATCAGATGCACCTCGGAAACGCCGACGGGCGCATGCGGCAGCAGTTCGAAGAAGATGAAGACGAGCGCCGTGGCAACGGCTGATCGCAGAACGAGCGCGCCGAAGCCGCTTTCCTTTACGGTGTCGGCCGCGAGCTTTGCGGCAATGCCGAGTGAAGCCACCCCCGTGGCGTAGCTCAGGACGATCTTGGCCTGGTCGACGAGGCCGGGTTCGATATGCATGGTATGTCCTTCCTGCACCCATCGTGCAGTTCGGTTGATGTGTGGTGCGTCATGCACCGGTTGCCGATGGCAGGTATCCTGGCTCGCGGGTCTTCGGTTCTCCGCGCCTTCCCGGCCCCAGCGGGCCAGTGGCGATTGCGGAGAACCTATCCGCTGACAGTTGCGTGGGCAGCCACGGATTTGGCCCCTCTGGGGTCTTCCGCACCGTGTTCCCTATTAAGCTGCGGCCGCTTCATCGGTCCGCAGCACCATCGGGCGCATCGTAACACCGCGGATTCCTGCCCACAAGGCCGCAATGCAGCTTCACACATTGATGTTCAAGCCTTATCGTGCCGCCGGCCATAGGCATGGGCGATCGCCCATGCAGCAGGAGCAAAGGAGCGGCACATGGCACGGGATTTCGTTACGCGCACTTTGGCCATGGGCATCGCCCTGGCACTTCTCACACAAGGCGCCGAGGCACATACCGGGGCCGGCATCGCCGGAGGTTTCTGGAGTGGCGTGCTGCATCCCGTCACCGGCTGGGACCATGTCATCGCCATGGTGGCGGTGGGACTGTGGGGCGCCTTCCTCGGCAGGCCTGCGATCTTTGTGCTTCCGGTGGTGTTTCCGCTCATCATGGCCTTCGGTGGGGCCATGGGCGTGCTGGGCATCCCGCTGCCGCACGTCGAGACAGGGATCGCGCTCTCCGCCGTGGTCCTCGGCCTGATGGTGGCGACCGCTGCACGGCTGCCGATCCTCTGGGCGGGGCTGATCGTCGGCCTCTTCGCGGTCTTCCACGGTCATGCCCACGGCACGGAGCTCCCGGGCTCCGCCAATCCCTTCGCCTATGCGCTCGGCTTCGTCGTCGCCACGGGTTGCCTTCATGTTCTCGGCATCCTGTTCGGAACACTGTCGCAGTGGCAGGCCGGGCGTTTCGCCGTGCGTGCCGGCGGCATGGCCATTTCTGTCGCCGGGCTGGGTTTCCTGACCGGCTGGCTCTGATGCGCCATGACGAGATGGCTTCTTCTTCTGCCGCCGCTGTTCTGGCCTGCACCGGCCTTGGCGCATGGTTCGGCGCCGGGGCTGCAGGGCATCTACTGGGGCATGCTGCATCCGTTTACCAGCGGGCCACAGCTTTTGGCGCTCTTCGCCATGGCACTTGTCATTCAGCAGCGCTTGCCTGACAGCGAAGACGTGTTCCACGCCTTCTGGGCAAGCTGCCTGGCCGGCGCCGGTGCGGCTGCCCTGGGCCTGGGCGGCATCAATCCTGACGTTCCGCTCACCGTCTTCGCCGTCATCGCAGGCATCGTGGCGGCGGGCGCGTTCCGGCTTCCGCTCTCCGTACTGCTGCTGCTGGGAGTCGCCTGCGGCCTGTTGAGCGGCTATCTCTCCTGGCCCGACCCCGATGTCCGCGGCGACATGATCTTCACGGCACTTGGCGCCATCATCGGGTCTATCCTGATCGTCATTGCGGTAGCAGGCATCATCGAGATGGCGTGGCAGGCGACAAGATGGTCATGGCTGCCGATCGCCGTCAGGGTTGCCGCGTCATGGGAAACGGCGATCGCCGTCCTGTTGGGCGCCTTGCTGTTCCGCAAGTAGGTTGCGCCACCGACGGGGCGTTCGGTCAATGCAGTGAGATTCCGGCCCGCTTCATGAACAGGGCGTCGAGGCGCTTGAGAAAGGCAGCCTGCGCGCTCATCGGGTAGTCGAGGTCACGCGGGGCGTTGGACAGCAGCAACATGGTGGCATTGGATTCGAAGAACACGACGCGGCCCTCATCGTTGACGTCGAAGTCCATGCCGAACACGTCCAGCGGAATGCGGCGGCCGACCTCCAGCAGTGCCTGCCAGGCGGCATCGCCGATGGCCTGTTCTTCGACGATGGCATTGGCCATGTCGAAGAGGGCACGATCGCGGCGATAGTGATCGAGAATGCGCTCGAACTTGCGGCCGCGCACCATCCACTGGTCGTCATAGTCGGCGCGGATGACGGTCGGTATGCCCTCGACGAAGGCCGCGCGGATACGCCGGAAGAAGCCGCCCTCATGCTCGACGCCGGCATATTCGATCACATAGAAGTCCCGGCTTCCGAGCGCCAGAAGCTCTTTGATCGCGGTTGTGAGTTCAGCCGCATTGGTGGCGAGGTGAAGGTTCGCGCCCTCCTGCTCGCCGACCGAGCGCAGGATCACGGGGTAGCCGAACAGCTCGCTGATGCGCAGGCGCAGCACATCCACGAGGTGCGCCTCCAGGCGGAAGCGCATAGCCTTGGGCACCACCAGGTTGGGAACGCCCTGCAACATGTCCGCCGTCTCGACGCGCGTGCAGTGAATGGCCTTGGCAGCGGGGTTGATGACCGCAAGGCCCAATGCCTGTTCATGCGCTTCGGCCTGCGCGAGCTGGCCGCGCTTCAGGTCTTCGCCGTTGACGCAGTTGTTGAGTGTGACCGCAGGTCCGCTGCTGCCGATGAGTGCGGCTGCACTCGTCGTCGGGCTTCCGGCAAAGACAGAGAAGATGCGGTAGCGGTCGCCACAGTAGCTTTCGATCTGGCTCGGGAAGTTGCCCTTGAGGTGCTGGGCGATGCGTGGTGCGCTGAGCAGACGCATGGAGGGGTTCGGTCCGATCAGCACGACCGAGAGCATCTGCGTGTCGGCTTTTCGTGCCTTGTAGTGGGGTGCAGATGCAAGGTAGGCATGAAAGAGACGCTGGGCTTCTTCGGAACGGTTCGTCTGATGTGCGGCGGCACTGGCGAAGGAGATTGCCTCCGGTTGGTCACGCCAGCGGTAGCCGGGGGCATCGAAGCGCTCGAGGATCTTGTCATCCTTGCCGGCATGGCTGGCGGCCTTCAGCCACAGATGTTCCAATCCCCATGTGGCATCAGCCCGGTCAAGAACCGCACTCAGGTATCCGCTCACGAAGTCCTGCTGGCCTGCCAGTATGAGCGCCGTACAAAGATCCTCGATGGTCCCGGGATCGAACTCTGCCGATCCCAGACCCGTCAGATCGGGCAGACCGAGAGCGGGCAGGCTTGCCAGCTCTTCGAGCCGTCCGTTGCGGCCGAGTAGTCCCGCGAGGTTGGCGGCATGCTTCAGGCGCTGGGCAGGCGATGCGGCATGCACCATGGCGAGCTTGGCCGCAGCCACGGCGTCGTCGGTCCGGCCTTGAACAGCGAGCGCCACGGCCTTCAGGCCGAGCAGGTCGGAGTCATGCGGCTGGATAGCCAGAAGCCGTTCGATTTCGACCAGGGCGGACGCACTGTCTCCGCCACGGATGGCGGCGATGATTGTGGCACGGGATTGCATTCGGAAATTCCAATGGGAACGGAGCGGTTCGGACCCGTTAATGCCTGCTCCTGCCCGCCATTTCAACCATCGCCCGACGCGTGGGGCCGGAGGGGGCGAGGCGCTAGTTGCCGCCCTTGTAGATTACGCCCGCGCCCGTATAGCCCGACCACGACACCGCGCCATTTGCGGGCGCGCCGGTGGCAGGCAGAATGCGGATCGTGGTTGCGGTGGGGCCCATGCGGTTCTTGTCCTTGGTGGACAGGGGAAGGCCCGGAACCTCCGGCTGCGGCGTCTTGGAGATGGTCAGCAGGTGGGTGCCGGCCGGAAGAACGGGGGCGGCCTGTGCGGCCATTTCATCGACGTTCACGGCCTCAGGCGGCGCGGCGCCATTGGCCCATGCACCGCCGGCCACGGCGCCAAGCGCCACTCCGCCCAACAGCATTGCCCTGATCATCCGCATCGTGACCGCTCCCGGTTATGCATCGTCAGCCGGTAAAATAGCAGCGACGCGCGGGCGGGAAAAATGAATTTTCAGCCAGCCGAGGGCTTGGGCGCGGCAGACGGCGCGAAGGGATTGGCGGGCCGCGCCGGACGGGGCTTCGGCTTCGGCATCGGGATCAGGCCCTCGCGCTGGGCCTTCTTGCGGGCCAGCTTGCGGGCACGGCGAACGGCCTCGGCCTTCTCGCGCACGCGCTTCTCCGAGGGCTTCTCATAGAAGGTGTGGGCCTTCATCTCGCGCAGCAGGCCTTCGCGCTGCATCTTCTTCTTGAGGAAGCGCAGGGCCTGGTCGACGTTGTTGTCCTTGACGAAAATCTTCATGGGTCGGCACCTTTCTCGCGTGAGGAACGGCTCAAAAAGAATGCGCCGGTGCGGACACCGGCGCTCCTCGATTCCTTCGACCCGCCACCAGTACATCCGTGGCTCGCGGGAAGAAGGCTCTGGATATGATCAGGCCGCCTGCAGATGGTCTGCAGATGCCTTGCCGCTGCGCTTGTCGGTCACGATCTCGAAGGAAACCTTCTGGCCTTCGTTGAGGCCGCTCATGCCGGCGCGCTCGACGGCGCTGATGTGGACGAACACGTCCTTGCCGCCCTGGGCGGTTTCAATGAAGCCATAGCCCTTCTGGGCGTTGAACCACTTAACAGTACCTGTTTGCACAGTAGATCCTCGATAGAAAGAAATTCGACCGACCCACGGAATTGCGGGCGCGATCACCGACGTTCTGGAAGAGAGGGGAAGTATCGCGGCGTCACGCACGCGAGGCTGAGCCATCAGGCCAAAATTCGATAGGCCCGATATAGGAGGCACCCCGCAGCATTGCAAGGAAATTCGTCAGCAAGCTGAAAATTGCCTCGGCTGCGCCGCCTCTGCTTCGCCACAATCAGTACGCGGCGTGCGCCACGGTGAGCGCATGCCGCAGCGTGTCCCGTGGAATGCTGCCATACCAGGAGGCAAGCTTCTGCGACTCGGCGATCAGCTGCTGGTCATCGGCATAGGCGGTCACCATGCTCTTACCGTCGACCATGAAGGACCAGCGGAACGGCATGTCGGGGCTGGAGAACACGGCATTGACGCCGTCCTGAACCTGCTTCGCCAGAATGCCCCCCGGCTCGTTGCCCAGCGTGATGCCCTTCGCATGCATGTAGTCACGGGTCAGTTCCAGGCCCTGGCGGAGCCGTTCGGGCGAGGCGACGAAGCTTGCGACATGCGGCAGCACGGCGAAGAGTCCCTGTTCCCAGAAATGCCCGTCGGCCATGCTGGACTGCTTCTTCGCGGAATACGAAAACGACTCGTAGACCGCATCATTGATGCCGGCACGTGTCATGGTCGCCGAGTTGAAATACATCTCGTGGCACGAACGGCCCCAGACGACGATCGGCTTCGTCGTGCTGATGGTGTCAAGATCGGCCTTCGTCAACCGCCCGAAGAAGCCGGGGTGATAGCCCCAGCTCAGGACGGCCTCGCCAGAGGGCGGGGCTGCTGCCACCGCATGCGAAAGGCGTTCCATGAAGTCCTGCTTGTCCGTCACGGCGGGCACCGTGCGATCGGGCAGGACCCACTCCTCGATCGACAGGATCTCGGAGGACATGGTGAGTGCCGCGAGCACCGGATGGTCATGCTGTGCAATGAAGCCCGGAACAAGCACATGGCCGCTGAAGCTGTCGTCGATGGTGTAGGGCTGGCTGCCCAGGATGGCCTTCACCTCATCAAGGCTTCCGGCCCACAGGATGCGGCCGTTCACCACGGCAACGGCAGTGGCTGCAGGGCGTGCCGGGTCCAGGGTCACGATCTCGCGGGCCGTGTAGATCGTGGCCGGCGGCGTGTTCAGCATCGCGCCACCAATGTCGGTCAGCGATTCGCTGAGCGCGAAGGCGGGCCCCGAAGCGCCGATCATCCCGAAGCCTGTCGCGCCGGAACGAAGCAGGGTCCTGCGAGTGAGTTTCATCCGGCCTTCCTCCCGTCGAGAAGCTTGCTGCTATTTTAACTTGTGGAATGATTGCTGCAACAGGATATGTGCCCGCCTCACATGCCGCAAAAAGGGCTGCAGGAAGTCGCTGTCGACCGAGGGCCTGCTCAAATCAATCCCAGGAGGATAAATCTCGAGCGCCCGCCGTAGATCAAACATCTGGCGCCTCCAGAGACGTCACAGTTACCAATGGCGCAGGTTCCGCCCTTTGATGCGGCGCGGTTGCGAAGGTGA
Source organism: uncultured Aestuariivirga sp. (assembly GCA_964474665.1). Taxonomy (GTDB): domain Bacteria; phylum Pseudomonadota; class Alphaproteobacteria; order Rhizobiales; family Aestuariivirgaceae; genus Aestuariivirga. Next base: position 101,445 of record CAYYTH010000005.1, on the reverse strand, counting down.
ACAGCTGTCAGCCGAACGCAAAGCGCCCGGCGGGACTTCCTCCGCCGGGCGCTGTCTGACGTCAGTGGTTTCGAACCTCAGTCCTCGACCAGTTCCCATTTGTCGCTTGGGTTGAAGGTCAGGATCTTCGGCGCGATGTTCTCCGTATCGGCACCGAAGTCGCGCTCGTAGACGACGCCCGCCTGGTTCACCACGAAGGTGGAGACGCCGGTCTCGCCATACTTGGCGGGCCATGCGATCAGGGCGAAGCCGTTGATCATGTTACCGTTGACGACGTAGTCGTGGGCGCCGCCGGCAACCCGGTCGCCCTGGCGCTTGAGGATGCGGAACTTGTAGCCGAAGTAACCGTCACCGGCCTTTGCCTTTTCGAGGGCGGCGGCGTCGATGTTGGCGCCCACCGGGCTTTCGCCGTCTCCCTGTTCGACCGGCCAGTAGAGTCCATCGGTCTCGCCGTCGCTGCTGATCAGCTTCTGCGCGAACTCCAGGACACCGTCGTCGTCGTGGTCGATGCCGGCGTATTCCTCCTGTGCAAGCACATAGAGGCGCATGGTCTCGATCGCCTGCAGTTCGTTCTCGCCGATGCGGCGATTGACGATTTCCTCGAGGCCGGCGACGGTGTCGAAGGCCCACTTGCCGTCCTCGCCCTTCACGATCGGAAAGGGGAAGGGCCACAGCTGCTTGCCGAGGTCGAGAACGCGCTGGTCCTCCTCTTCCTCGACGGAGATGCCCTCGGCTGTGGCGTCCTGGATTTCCTTCACCGTGTCGGCAATGCCCTCGGCCTTGCCGACCTGTGCGGCGTCGAGGCCGAGCAGGGTCGATATGGCGCCGATGTCGCCCTTCGCCATCACCTCCTTGAAGGCGGCGATTGCCGCCTCGGGCGTGTCGAACAGCGTGGGTTCGGGGCCGAGGTAGCTTTCGACCTCATCGGTCATGGCGAGCGCCGGAGCGGTTGCGGCCAGCGGTCCGAAGACCAGTGCCGCGCCGAGCAGCAATGCGGAAACGAGATGCTTGTTGATCATGATCCTGTCCTTTCTGCCCGGTTTCTCAGCGCCGCCGTCCGCGGCTCGCGCCGCCGGCGCCGCCCTTCTTGCCCTGCGGGACGAATTTCTTCTTGCCTCCGCCGCCGCTGCCGATCTTGCTGCCGCCGCCCCCGCCGCCGTTGAGTTGCGGACGGTTGATGCCGCCGCCGCCCATCGACTTGTTGCCGCGTGCGGCCTGCTTGTTGGCGTCACGTCCGCGCGTCACCTCGCCGATGGGCGAGGGCGTCTTGGGGCGATAATCCGCCGTCGCTGCAGGACGCGGCTTGCCGACCGGACGGTCGAGATCGGGCTTGGCCATCTTGTCGGACGGGCGCGCCATGTTGCCGCCGCCGAGATTGCCGGCATTGTTGTTGCCGGGGCGGGCCATCTTGTCGGTGGGCTTGAAGCCCTGGGTCGGTTTCTTGTTCAGGCCTTCCAGCGTGCTCTTGCGGATGTCCTTGGTCATGCCGCCGGTGTTGGCGGGCAGGGTGGCGGGGCGCTGGAGGTTGCCCTTGTTGTTGCCGATCTTGTTGGCGCCGAGCTTGTTGCGGTCGATGTTGGCGACGTCGTTCTTCTTGAACTCGTTCCGGATCTTCGTGTTGTCGATCTTGTTGAACTGGTTCTTGTCGAAGTTGATCTTGGAGCGGTCGACCTTGCGCCAGTCAACATTGTTGATGTTGAGCTTGCCGTTGAAGTCGCTGCCGATGATGCACTTGTTGCAGTCGATGTCGATGTCGTTGCCCCAGCTGCCGTGCCAGTAGTTGTCGTTGTGGTTGTTCCAGCCCCAGCCCCAGAAGCCGTCATCCCAGTCCACCGCTGCCGTCCAGATGGCGCCGGTCACCGCGCCGGCGAAGAAGGTGGCGGCCGGGTTCCAGTAATAGGGGTAGGGCTCCGGGTAATAGGTCACCGGCACATAGGCGTAGCTCGGTTCGTAGAGCATCTCCGGCTGATACTGCGGAACGTAGATGACGTCCTTGCTGGCGGGCTCGATGATGACGTTCTCGCGGCCGTTCGAGACCTCGGTCGTCACCTTCACCTTGTCGTCGGTCTTGATCACGCCGTTGGCCACGGCCTGCTCGCGCAGCTGCTGGATGGCGTTCAGCACGTCTTCCTGCTGGTTGACGATCGACTGGCCGAAGAGCTGGGTCCACTCCAGATCATCGCTCATCATCTTGACGATCTGGGGATAGTTCATCAGCGAGATGACGCTGCCGTCCCAGGTCGCCTTGGGCTTGAGGTCCTTCTTGGTCTTCAAGTCCTCGAGGAGGCGCTCGGCCTCGACGATCTGGAGGGGATAGAGCGAGGCGGCCGAGATCAGCGCCACGAGCTCGTCGGGGTAGAGTGCGATGCGCGCGACGAGGATGTCGAGTTCCTCGGGCGAGAGCGGCATCGGGGCCTCGGCGGCTTCGGCCTGGGCGGCCTCCGGCACGGGATCGGTCTGGGCGCGGAGCGGCGTCGCGGCGGCGCCGAGCGCGATGATCGCAGCGGCGGAGAGGAGAAGCGGGCCGGTCATGAGGCGCTTCAGGAAGGTCTTGTCCATTTCGTCTCCCATTCGGTTCGGGGGCTTCACCCGGGTCAGCAGACCCTAGGGCAAACGTCTTCACGTGTACAAGTTGCAATACGCGGGAAGCGGGTGGATTGAGCTTCCGAGGGCAGCGCGGGGTGTTGCAATTTCACACAGGACGACATTCGGCTGAAACATAGGGGTACTGCTTTCAAGCAAATGCCTCAGCCGATACAATTGCCTGGAATTTCGGCAGGGGGGGAACGAAGCCGATATGGCGGATGGCGCTGACCAGGGCTGGCTGAACCGGCGCACCTTGACGTGGGCGAGCTACGACGTGGCCAGCTCCGTCTATTTCGGTGTCGCGCCGGCTGTGCTGTTGCCGCTCTACTTCCAGCAACTGATGGCGGACTTCGCCAACCCGACGGCGGCCTGGGGCGGGCTTGCGGCTGTCGCGCTGCTGGCGAGCAGCATTGTCGCGCTGATGGCGGCCGCCCTGTCGGCTCGCGTGGCGCGCCTCACCCTGATGAACGTGGCGACAGCCGGCCTCGTGCTGGCGCTGGCACTGCTGGCCTGGCCGCCGCTGCCGTCGCTGTGGCTGGCCGCGGTGGCATTCGTGGCGGCGCAGGCCTGCTATTTCGCGGCGACCACCATCTATGAATCCTTCCTGCCCGATCTCCTGCCGCAGCGCTGGCTTCAGAAGCTCTCCGGTTTCGGCTGGGCGATCGGCTACCTCGGCGGGGCGGGGGCGATCGGTATCCTGCTGTGGCTCGTGGGCGGGCAGCTGCAGTCGCCGGCGCTGATGCGCGCGTGCTTCGCGGTCCTCGCCATCGTCAGTGCCGTCCTGTTCCTCATCGTGCTCGTGCTGATGCGGCGGCAGGGGTTCGGCTCGCTGGGCAAAGGTGCGGGGGCACCGCCGCTCTCGGGGGTGCTGTCGGTGATCGGGCAATGGCGGCAATACCGTGGCCTCTACCTGCTTCTCGCGGGCACCATGCTCGTCCATCTCGCGGTATCGGTGGTCATCACCTTCACGGCCCCCATCCTCGCCTCGCGCTTCGGGCAGACGCTGCCTGACCTGCTGTGGCTGCTGCTGCTGGTCCATGTGCTCTCCGTGCCCTCGACGATCGGGTGGAATGTGCTGATGACCAACTGGTCGCGGCTGGTGCCGATGGCGATCCTGCTGTCCGCCTGGGGCGTCGTGCTGCTGCTCATGGCCTTCGGTTCCGGCCGCTATATGCCGGTGGTGACGGTGGCGGTAATCGGCTGCTGCGCGGGCGCCACGGCCTCCGCGCTGCGCGGCTTCCTGGCAGAGAGCGTGCCGCCGGGCAGCGCGCCCGCCTTCTTCGCGCTGGCGACCGTCGCCGGGCGCGCGGCAGCGGCGCTCGGCCCCGCGCTGTTCGCGCTGATCAGCGCGACACGCGGCGAGACGGCGGCGCTCATGGTGGCGCTGGCCCTGCTGGCCGGCGGGGCTGCGCTGGTCCTGCTCCACGTGGTGCGCGACGAGGCACCGGCCCAGACGCTTCACCTCAAGGGATAGGCCGCCGCTCGTGACGCTCCAGCCTGCGCGACCATGACGGCGCGGTTGGCGGCAGGAACAGGCTGGGCTAGTCTGACCGCCTGCCGCATGGAGAGAACCCGATGCGCCGTCTCATCGCCGTCCTGTGCCTCATCCTCAACCTGTCCGGTGGTGCAGCCCTGGCACACCAGGAGCAACTGGCGGGTGCCGACTGGGTGCTCTCCGGACAGACCGGACCGCGCGCCGCCTTCCTGCGCTTCGAGGCGGGCCGGGTGGGCGGGCTCGGCGGCTGCAACCGGTTCGGCGCCCGCTACGACCTCGTCGGCGACAGGCTGACCTTCTCCCCGCCGATGGCGACGCGGATGGCCTGTGCGCCCGATCTCATGAAGGCGGAGCAGGCCTTCTTCGAGATGCTGAGCCGGGTGAGGCGCCTGGCGATCGCGGGTGACACGCTGAGCCTCCTCGATGGCGAGGGCAAGGTGCTGGCGACCTTCACCAGGCGCCTGGCGCAGTAGGCCCGGAGCGACAGGGGAAATTTCTCCAGAATAACGTTCCTAGCTATTGACTTTAGTCCTACAGTGTGCTATGTCTCAGGCGCGTGCTTGCTGCTGATTGACATTGTGAAAAATTTCCAAAGGTTTCCGGCGCCGGAGGTTTGTCGACCGCATGGCTGGAGGCGCCGCGGAGCCCTGCCTTGCCCATCACCATCTCACGCAGGCTCGACAAAGGCGTGCTTTCGTGACGACAGAAAAGCATGCCCCGGTCGAGCCGGGGCAAGGTGATGAGCGTCCATCCGCGCGTGGTGTGGAGTGCGTGCCTGATCACACATCCGCGTAGGTCATCGTCTCGGCGGCGCCACCGGGGTGGGTGACGGCGCCGTTGACGGCGGGGCCGACCTGTTGGGCGTATTTCCACAGCGTGCCGGAATTGTAGCCATGGGGGTGCGGTGCCCAGGACTTGCGGCGCTCGGCGAATTCGGCTTCCGAGACGTTGCAGGAGAGCGTGCCTGCCTCCGCGTCGATGGTGATGATGTCGCCGTCCTTCAGGAGGCCGATGGGGCCGCCGAGCTGCGCCTCGGGACCGACATGGCCGATGCAGAAGCCACGCGTGGCGCCGGAGAAGCGGCCATCGGTGATGAGCGCCACCTTGTCGCCCATGCCCTGTCCGTAAAGGGCCGCGGTGGTGGCCAGCATCTCGCGCATGCCGGGGCCGCCGCGCGGGCCCTCATAGCGGATGACCAGCACCTCGCCTTCCTTGTACTGCTTCTTCGACACGGCCTCGAAGCAGGACTCCTCGTTGTCGAAGCAGCGGGCGGGGCCGGAGAACCTGAGGTTCTTCATGCCCGCCACCTTCACGATGGCGCCCTCGGGGGCGAGGTTGCCCCTGAGGCCGACGACGCCGCCGGTGGTGGTGAAGGGCTTGTCGGCGGGGCGGATCACGTCCTGGTCCGGGTTCCACTTCACCGATGCCATGTTCTCGGCCATGGTGCGGCCCGTGACCGTCATGCAGTCGCCATGCAGGAAGCCGTGGTCGAGCAGCGTCTTCATCAGCAGCGGAATGCCACCCACCTCGAACAGGTCCTTCGCGACATAGCGGCCGCCGGGCTTGAGGTCGGCGATATAGGGCGTGCGCTTGAAGATCTCGGCGACGTCGAAGAGGCTGAACGCGATCCCCGCCTCATGCGCCATGGCGGGAAGGTGAAGGGCGGCATTGGTGGAGCCGCCGGAAGCGGCGACGACGGTGGCGGCATTCTCCAGCGCCTTTCTTGTCACGATGTCGCGCGGGCGGATGTTCTTCGCGATCAGCTCCATCACCTTCTCGCCGGCGGTGAAGCAGAAGGTGTCGCGGATTTCGTAAGGCGCAGGCGCGCCGCAGGAGTAGGGCAGCGCCAGGCCGATCGCCTCCGCCACCGTGGCCATGGTATTCGCCGTGAACTGCGCGCCGCAGGAACCCGCAGACGGACATGCCTTCTGTTCGAGTTCGTAGAGATCCTCGTCCGACATGGCGCCGACGGAATGCTTGCCCACCGCCTCGAAGACGTCCTGCACGGTGACGGGGCGGCCCTTGAAGGTGCCGGGCAGGATGGAGCCGCCATAGATGAAGACCGAGGGCACGTTGAGCCGCAGCATGGCCATCATCATGCCGGGCAGCGACTTGTCGCAGCCGGCAAGCCCGACGAGTCCATCATAGCAGTGGCCGCGCATGGTGAGCTCGACCGAGTCCGCGATCACCTCGCGCGAGACGAGCGAGGCCTTCATGCCCTGGTGGCCCATGGCGATGCCGTCGGTGACCGTGATGGTGCAGAACTCGCGCGGCGTGCCGTGGGCGGCGGAAACGCCCTTCTTCACCGCCTGCGCCTGGCGCATCAGCGCGATGTTGCAGGGCGCGGCCTCGTTCCAGCATGAGGCGACGCCGACGAAGGGCTGGGCGATCTGCTCAGCCGTCATGCCCATGGCGTAGTAATAGGACCGGTGCGGCGCACGCGAGGGGCCGACGGAGACGTGGCGGCTCGGTAGTTTCGACTTGTCGAACGTGGGCTTGTCCATGGGCTCCTCCCGGGGCGGGATCATAGGGGAGGGACAGGGAGCGGCAAGATGAGCGAAGTTGCGGGGTGATCACATTGATGTCAGGCGGGGAGCGCGCGGATACCCCCACCCCTACCCCTCCCCACAAGGGGGGAGGGGAACCAAGAAAGGACGTGGCGGGACTATTTCCCCTCCCCCTTGTGGGGAGGGGCAGGGGTGGGGGTGATGCCGGAGTAATCGTAGGCTGTTGGAAGGCCCAGCTCATGCCGGATGCGATCGACCACGCCTTCGAGTGTTTCGAAGACCTCGCTGTTCCAGAATCGGATGACCCGGTAGCCGTGGCGGGCGAGGGCTACGGTGCGCTGTTGGTCGTAGGAATGGGCCTCGCCATGCTGGCCGCCGTCGAGTTCGATGACCAGCCTTGCTGCGTGGCATGCGAAATCCGCGATGTATCCGGCGAGGGGGACCTGACGGCGGATGTGGCAGCCTTCGGATTTCAGCAGGCGGAGCTGTTGCCAGAGGAGTCTTTCAGCACCGGTGGCGTTGGTGCGCAGTGTTCGTGCGAAACGGTTTGCCACGTGGATCCCCACCCCTACCCCTCCCCACAAGGGGGAGGGGAACTCCATGGGGAAGGATTTCGCCGATTGCCAGATATGTCAAAATGTTTTTCCCTCCCCCTTGTGGGGAGGGGCAGGGGTGGGGGTCGCGCCGCGCGTCAGAATGCGATCTCGAAGAGGCACGCGGTTCCGCCCGCGGCGGTGCATTCCACTTCCGTCACCGCCGTGTCGGGATTGATCAGTTTGCGGAACAAATGCTCGAAGGTTGCGGCATAATAGCTGCAGCAGGGCGTTGCGGAATGGTCGCCGCGGCAGAGGGGGCAGTCCTCGAAGCGGAGCGTGATGGGGCGGCCCATCTTCCACGAGAAGCGGCTGGTGCCCGCAAAGGTCCAGGCATGGGCGCCGATGGCCTTGAGCAGGATGAAGGCGGCAAGGCGGCGGGGCAAAACCCTGAGCAGACGCTGCACCGGCTTCGGGATGCGGTTGGCGAGCAGGTAGTCGGCGGTGCGCAGGCCGGCGATCCACGACACCGTGGCGGCGCGGGCGGGGCCGAGGTCGCTGCGCAGCCGACGGTGGAGGAGTGTCACCTCTTCCTCCGGCACCATGGCCTGCGGGAGGGCGTGGACGTAGGCCTCGAGGTCGGCGGCGATGAAGAGCCGCTTCGTCACCGCCTTGCTCTCGATCGCGTCCACCGCCTCCGCGAGGCGGATCACCGCGTTTGGGCCGATCCGGCCCGCCTGGGCCACGTCGTTCATTGCATCGCGTCTTCCATCTGCTCCTTGCCGCCGCCGCAGGCCATGGCTTCGGCCGCTTCCTGGCCGACCTGCTTGTTGGACTTGCGGTTATGGGTCGTCTGCCACTCGACCTTGCTCATGTCGGCGCGCTGGCGGGTGCGGTCGAACTGGAAGTCCACCGTGTCCTTCTTGCCCCAGTAGTTGACGCGGCCAAGGTCATAGAACTTCCGCTCGAAGCCCGACTTCAAGAAGGCCTTGAGGCAGCCCAGCAGATAGCGGCGGCGCTCGCCGGAACCCGCCCACGGGTAGGAGAACAGCGCCTTCTTCATGTAGAAGCGGCGGTAATTGTGCATGACGCGGTCGAGGAGCTCGGCGCGGTCCATGGCGTCGGGCTTCATGATCGGGGTGACGAAATTATACTTGTCGTAGTCGAAGACCTCGACCTTGTCCCCTAAGTCGCGGAACAGGTCCGAGAAGGGCCAGGGCGTGAACATCGACCAGTTGGCGAGGTCCGGCTTCCAGTCCTGCGCCATGCGGTAGGTTTCTTCCAGCGTCTCGCGAGTCTCGTTCTCGAGGCCGACGATGAACTGGGCCTCGACCACGATGCCGGCATTGCGGAGAAGCTCGATGGCCTTCTTGTTCTGCGCGACCGTCGTCTCCTTGTTGAAGCGGTCGAGCTGCAGTTGCGCCGCCGCCTCGGTGCCGAGCGAAACATGAATGAGGCCGGCCTTGCGATAGAGCGGCAGCAGGGCTTCGTCCCTCAGGATGTCGGTGACGCGGGTGTTGATGCCCCACAGGATCTTGAGGTCGCGGCGGATCAACTCCTCGCAGAAGGCGACGAACTTCTTCTTGTTGATGGTGGGCTCCTCGTCGGCGAGGATGAAGAAGCCGACGTCGTGGTCCCTCATCAGCGTCTCGATCTCGTCCACCACCTTCTTCGGGTCGCGGATGCGGTAGTCGCGCCAGAACTTCCACTGCGAGCAGAAGGAACAGGTGAAGGGGCAGCCGCGCGCCATGTTGGGGATGGCCACGCGCTTGCCCATGGGAATGTAGATGTATTTCTCCCATTCGAGCACCGACCAGTCCGGGCTGATGCCGTCCAGGTCCTTGACCGTGGGCGCGGCGACTGTGGCGATGACGTCAGAGCCGTCGCGATAGGCGATGCCGCGAATTTCCTTGCGGCATTCGGGCCAGCGCTTTTCGTCGATGGCCTTGACGAGGTTGACGATGATCTCCTCGCCCTCGCCGCGCACGATGGCGTCGATCCATGGCGCTTCGCCCAGCACCTGGTTGTACATGAAGGTGGCGTGGATGCCGCCCAGCACGGTGACGGCGTTCGGGTGCTCTTCCTTGGCGATCTCGAGCAGGCGCTCGGCCTTGTAGATCGAGGGCGTGATGGCGGTGCAGCCGATGACGTCCGGCTTTTCACTCCGCAGGATGTCGCGGATCTGGTCTTCCGAAAGGTCGTTTGTCATGGCGTCGACGAAGCGCAGGTCGGGGTAGCCCGCCTTCTTCAGCGCGCCCGCGAGGTAGGCCACCCAGGCGGGGGGCCAGTTGCCAGCGATCTCCGCGCCGCCGGAGTGGTAATTCGGGTGGAGCAGAAGGATGCGCATGGCCGGTCTCCCTGTATCGAATGTCAGGGAGGCTATACGTCAGTTCAGGCTGACACTTTGATCCGGGTCAAACGTCCGGGGAAGTCTCAGGAGGCCTGGCCGAGGCTCTTCTTGAGGTCGCGGATGCGGTTCGAGAGGGAGATGACGTTGGCGTCAGCTTCCGACTCGGCGATGTTGGCGCTGGCGAGGCGCTGCTGCCACTCGGCGTCCAGTTTCTCGAGGTCGCGCGTCAGGTCCTCGGTCTCGCGCTCGGCCTGGGCCAGTTTTTCAGCCAGCAGCGGGTCCTCCGGCGGGGGCGGGGCCTTGATCACGACGTCGTCTTCGGGCTTGGCCCTGGCAAGCTCGTTCAGCCGGTCGATGCGGTGACGCAGGCGCGCCTCGGCATCATCCACGGGCGCGGCGGCATGGATGTGCGGCGCGTTCGGCGCGGGGTGGTGCGGCGCATGGGTGTGGCGGGCCCGTTCCTGCAGCCGGACCAGTTCGGCGCCGGCCAGCGCCAGGTCGCGGCGCAGCGCGTCCTCCTCGGTGCGGGACTGGGCGAGGGCCCCTTCCAGCTCCGCGACGCGCGCCGCGAGGCGGCGATTCTCGGCGCCGCGGTTCTGTTCCAGGGCTTCCAATTCGTGAAGGCGATTGCGGTGGCGGCTGACCTCCGCCATGTGCTCCGCCATCTGGAGCTTGGCGGTCTCGAGCCTCGCACCGAGGCGCTGCGACAGCATGGCATATTCGGCGCGCAACCGGTCGCGCTCGGTCTGCAGGCCGACGAGGGAGGAGGGAACCTGGCGCTGCATGCGACGTGCGCCCACCCTTACGGCGGCCGACCACAGGCCGCGGGCCAGGAACAGCGCGATGAGGCTGGCGAGCGAGAAGCCCAGCACGATCAGCAGTATCGTCTCGGTCTGAGACATAGCCCCTTATGGCCCCCCTTCGGCCGCCTGCGGAACGCAAGTTACAGTAGCCAATCGCCGCGACGAATGCCAGCCTGCGGCGAAGCTGACCCACGCAACCGGGAATCATGACGCGAGCAAGGCCGCCCCTTCCCGGAGCGGCCAAGGCGGAAGGATCAGAAAGGGTTCCAGGTCGGCTTGCCGGAGTATTTCAGGTAGCCGACATTGGCGCCGAGGCGGGCGCCGACGCCGGTGCGGATGGGCGCCAGCACGATCTTGCCCTGCTGCTGGAAGTTGACCCCCACGCCGCCGACGAAATAGGCCGAGCCCTCGACGCCGCCGAAGCGGGTGTGAAGCTCCGACGGGTCATGCGAGTTGTAGACCAGTACCAGGCTGCGCGAGCCGTTGCCGCCGAAATCGAAGCCGACCGACGGGCCCTGCCAGTAGATGCGCTGCGTCTCGCCGGACTTGTAATAGATGGTGCCCTCGCCATAGCGCAGGCCGCCGACGAAGGAGCCGGCCATTTCCTCGCCCACGATATAGGCGGTGGGCTGGCCCTGCTTCTCGAACACCGTCTCGACGGCGCGGGCGAAATCACGCGAGGCCTTGCCGAAGAAGCCGTGGCCGGCGTTGACGATCTCGTCAGGGGTGAAGGTGTCGCTCGAGGTCGTCTGGGCCTTGGAGACCGAACCGGTGGTCTGGGCCAGGGCCGGAAGCGGCGCGGTGGCGACGAGGCCAAGCGCCAGCGAAACGATCAGGGACTTCTTCAGCATGGGACTCCTCGACGCAATTGACACCGGGCGTGATGACAGAGGCTCATGGCAGAGCCGTGGCAGCACCCCTCATGGCGCGAAGAGTAACAGCGGGGACTTGCGCGTTGGTTAACGCTTCCTCAAGCCAGGGTAGCGTCAGGCGCTGGCGATGAAGCCCGGATTGTCATAGCCGCGGGCGCGCTTGCCATAGGTCAGCACCGGACCGTCCACCGTGACGACCTTGCCGCCCGCCGCGAGCAGCACGGCGTGGCCGGCCGCGGTGTCCCATTCCATGGTGCGGCCGAAGCGCGGGTAGAGGTCGGCTTCCGCCGCGGCGACGAGGCAGAACTTGAGCGAGGAGCCGGCCGAGCACAGCGACTTGACCTTCACCTTCTTCAGCCAGTCCTCGGTGGCCTGGTCACGGTGCGAGCGCGAGGCCACGACGGTTGCACCCTCGGCGGGCAGCGCACGCACGCCGAGCGGATGCCAGTGGCCCGCCACCTCGTTCTCGACCTTGCCATGGGCGGCGCCCACGCCCTTCTCGCCCCAGAAGATGCGCTTCAGGGCCGGGGCATAGACGACGCCCGCCACCGGCACGCCATGCTCGACCAGCGCGATGTTCACCGTGAACTCGCCATTCTTCGAGATGAATTCCTTGGTGCCGTCGAGCGGGTCGACGAGGAAGAACTTCGCCGAGACGTCCGGGATCCTGCCCGCCGAGGCGGCTTCCTCGGAGATCACCGGCACGGAGCCGTCGATCTTCGACAGGCCGGTGAGGATGATCCTCTCGGCTGCCTCGTCGGCCTCCGTCACCGGCGTCAGGTCGCCCTTCTCCTTGGCCGAGAAATCGGTGGCGTAGATGGCCATGATCTCGGCGCCCGCGCGGATCGAGAGATCGATCAGGGACTGCATCAGGTGGGAGGGCTGGGGTGTCATCGACGGGGGTGCTCCGGCACGTAATTCCGGGCGCTTCATGGTCGCGAAACAGCGGGCCGTCAATGCGGAAAAATTTAAGACCCGGTGGTACAACAGTCACACGAATCACCCCCGGCCCAAGGAACGACCATGTCCGATCTCGCCCCCGTGGATGCGAAACTCTCCGACCTCGATCTTGCAGCGCTGCTGTGCAGCCGCGTGTGCCATGACGTGATCTCGCCCGTGGGCGCCATCGCCAACGGACTCGAGCTGATCGACGACCCGGAGATGGACGCGGAAACAAAAGAGACGGCGCTCGACATGGTGCGCTCCTCCGCCAAGACGGCGGCAGCGAAGCTGAAGTTCTGCCGCATCGCCTTCGGGGCCGCGGGCTCTGCGGGGGCACTGATCGACATGGGCGAGGCGGGCGAGATCGCCAAGGCCTTCGTCGGCGATGAAAAGGTGAAGCTTGAGTGGAACGCGCCGCGCGAGAACCGCCCGAAGCAGCAGGTGAAGCTGGTGCTGAACATGATGCTGATGGCCATGGCCGGCATCCCGCGCGGCGGGCTCGTCACCGTCACCGTCGTGGGCGACACCTTCACGGCGCGCGCCGCGGGCGACCGCGCCAAGGTGCCGGAGCCGATCGCCGGCGTTCTTGCCGGCACCACGGAACTGACGGCACTCGATGCGCGCCTGGTGCAGCCCTATTACGCCAAGCAGCTGGCGCGTTCGGCAGGCCTTTCCCTGGCGATGGACATGGACGGGGCGGACGTGGTGGTGAAGGCCGCCTGAGGCCTACCAGCGCAACAGCTTCGATCCCGCCAGGGCGCCGACCGCGCCGAGGGCGAGGATGCCGACGGGATACCAGGTCATGACGAAGAGGGGTGAGTCGTCCGGGCAATTGGCGGCATAGGCCGCGGCGCCCAGCCCGCCCGCCAGCAGCCCCGCGAGGAAGCCGGTGAGGACGGGGCGCGTGGGCGCGCCCTGCCGGATGCCCCAGAGGGCAAGGACCAGCGGCAGGATGCCGAAGAGCGGCACCAGCACGAGGCAGTGCACCGAGTTGGTGCCGACCAGTGCCGCCCGCCAGGCGGAGGCCGGCAGGACAATCAGTTCACAGACAACGGCGGCGGCGAGCAGGGCCGGTGCGGCGAGCATGATCCACAGCGGGGCGCGGGCAAAGCCTTCAGGATAGATCGCGCGGCGCAGCAGGAAGAAGGCCGAGGACGCGAGGGTGAGCGTCACCACGAACTTCATGTCGAAGCGCCAGGTGCCCAGCGCCTGCAGGAAATCCGGCCGCAAGCCCATGGTGAGCAGCATGAGGGCGAAGGCGCAGACGATTGCTGAAGCCGTTGCGAAGGCAAGGCTCCGGGCCGCCGGGCGCTGCGGCGGCGGCTGATCGGCGGCGAGCCTCGCGATGAGATCGTCGGTCTTCATGACATGCGCCCGAAGCGTTGGGCGATGGCGTTGAGGCCGCGGTGGAAGGCGACGCGCACGGCCGTCTCCTTCATGTCGAGTGCGCGCGCGGTCTCGCTGATCGAGCGACCCTCGAGGGCGATCGAACGCACCACGCGCTGCTGGCCGCCGCGCAGGGTGCCGACCGCCAGCTCGATATGCTGGGTCTCCTCGAAGCTGCGGGTGTCGTCAGGGCTGGCCAGCACGTCGGCGAAATCCTCGACGGGAAGCTCGACGCGCAGCCCCCGGCGGCGGCAGGCATCGATTGCCTTGTAGCGGGCGATGGTGGCGAGCCACGGCAGGATCGGCTCCGCCGTCCGCCAGGTGTGACGCTTCAGATGGATGGCCAGCAATGTTTCTTGCACGACGTCCTCGATTCCTGACGGCAACGACGATCTGAGGCGACGCGTCACGACCCGCCGTGTCAACTCCGCCGCGCGGCGGAGGAAGGCGTTGTATGCGGCTTCGTCACCCCGCAGCGCGGTGCGCATCAGATCCGCCAGCACATCCTCCTCGGAGGCCATTCGCACGTCTTTCGCATCAGTTCCGCGGTTTGTTACATGCACCGCCACGGCCGGACAAGACGCCGCAATCGATAACATTAAATCACGGGCGCGTGTCGGCTGTAACAACCGGCGGATGCCCGGCGAATTCCCCTGTGTCGAGCAAGCTCGCTCGTCGCTCCAGAGAGGGAAACACGCCCATGAACAAGATGCTCATCGCCTCGGCCCTTGCCGCTGCCATCGCCCTTCCCGTGGCCACCGCCTCCGCCCAGTCCGGCCCGGCGCCGACGCCGTCCTATGCCTCCGAAAAGTGCTTCGGCATCGCCAAGGCCGGCGCGAATGACTGCGCCTCGGCGACGGGGAGCCATTCCTGCGCTGGCATGTCCAAGGTCGACTCCGACCCGAGCGAGTGGGTCTACGTGCCGGCTGGCTATTGCGACCGCATCGTCGGCGGCAAGACGATGTCGTGACGTGATGCGGGGGGCGGACTACGGCGCCTCCCCCCGATCCACCGGAGACAAACATGACACAGACATCCCCAACGCTGGCCGCCGGCGTCGGCCTCAGGCTGCAGCACCTCGCCACCGTGTTGCGCGACAGGCCGAAGGCGGCGTGGTTCGAGGTGCATCCCGAGAACTTCATCGCCAATCCGCATGCCGCGGAAGTGCTGTGCGAGATCGCGGCGCTTTATCCCGTCTCCGTGCACAGCGTGGGGATTTCGGTGGGCAGTGCCGCGGGCCTCGACCGCGCGCATCTTGCCCGCACCGCGGCGCTGATCGCACGCCTCGACCCCATCCTGGTGTCGGGCCACCTCGCATGGTCCACCCATGAGGGCGAATATCTCAACGACCTGCTGCCGCTGCCCTACACCCGCGAGTCGCTCGCCATCGTGTGCGACCATATCGATGCGGTGCAGGATGCGCTGGGGCGCGCCTATCACCTCGAGAACCCGTCGAACTATCTGGGCTTCGCCCATTCGACGATGACCGAGACGCAGTTTCTTTGCGAGGTCGTGGCGCGCACCGGATGCAGTCTGCTCTGCGATGTCTCGAACATTCACGTGAGCGCGCATAACCTCGGCTACGACGCGCGGCGCTATCTCGACGAATTGCTCGGCGCGGCGATCGGCGAATTCCACCTCGGCGGATTCGAGATGGAGGCCGAGGAGGGTGGCACGGAGGTCATCATCGACACCCATGCGCGGCCCATCGATGGCGCGGCCTGGCAGCTTTACGCGCATGCCGTGGCGCGCTTCGGGCGCCGCCCGACGCTGATCGAATGGGACAGTGCCTTGCCGGCCATCGACGTGCTGCTCGCCGAGGCGGCGAAGGCCGATGCCGTTGCAGATGCGGCCATGGAGGATGCGCGCCGTGCCATCGCTGTCTGACACGCAGGGCGCATTCCGCGATGCGGTGACGGGCGGGCCGCGCGGAGGTTTGCTGGCAATGCTGCGCTGCCCGGCAGATGCGGCAGCGCGGCTCGACATCTACCGCCGCCATCATCGCGAGAGCTTCCGCCGCCATTTGCGCGGTCGCTATCCGACCCTCGAATGGCTGCTCGGCACCGAGCGGCTGGTGGCCCTGGCTGACGAGACGCTGCGCCATGCGCCGCCGCGCGCCCCGAGCATGGCGGCGTATGGGCAGGAGCTGGTCGAGACCGTGCTGCGCGCGGGCGCGGCACTGCCGCCCTATATCGCCGACGTGGCCCGGACCGACTGGGCGCTCGGCTGCATCTCGGTGGCCGTTGACCATGACGTGATCGGCATCGAGGCGCTTGCGGCGGTGGATGCCGCTGCCCTTGCGGAGGTGACCCTGAGCCTGCAGCCGGGGCTGGCGCATGTGGCGGCCGCCTGGCCGGTGGATGAGCTGGTGCAGCGTCGCCTTGCCGAGGCCGCGCCGGAGCGGATCGCCTTCGAGGCGGAGCAGAGCTGGCTCGAGCTGCGCGGCGCGCGCGGGCGCTTCACGCTGCGCCGCCTCGCCGCCGGCGACTTCGCTTTCCGCGCCCGGCTCGCCGCCGGCGAGTGCCTCGGGGACGCCGCCGAAGCGGCGCTCGGCCTTGAACCCTCCTTCGACGTCGCTGCGGCGCTGGCCGCCGTGTTCGCCGAAGGCCTCGTCATCAACCACTCAGGAGACACACGCCATGCATGATACCACCGGATTGCCGCCCCTGCTTGCCGCCTGGAGGACGCGCTTCGTGGCGCTGCGCAACCTGCTCGGGTTGGTCCCGCTGTCGCTGATCCTGCTCGGCATGCGCGTTGCCATGGGCTTCGTGTTCTTCAATGCGGGGCTGCTGAAGTGGAACTCCTTCGATTTCGCGGTGAAGCTCTTCGCCGATGAGTACCGGCTGCCGCTGCTGCCGCCCGAACTTGCCGCGCGCCTGGCGATGACGGTGGAACTGGCCGTTCCGCTGTTCCTCTTCGCCGGCCTTGCCACCAGGCTGGCGACGCTGCCGCTGATCGGCATGACGCTGGTGATCGTGACGCTGGTCTATCCCGCCTCATGGGTCGAGAGCCTGCTGTGGGGCAGCGTGCTGGTGATGATCCTGACCCGCGGACCGGGCGTGTTCTCGCTCGACCACCTGATCGAGCGCTGGTTCACCGCACGCCAGCGCGGACAGGGGGCGCAGGTGATGATGAAGACGGCGTGAGGCTGCGGACGGCCTTGGCGGGTTACGGCACCATCCTCGGCGTCAGGAAGGGAATCTTCGGGCGGCGCGGGGCCCACTTGGTGCCGAGTTCATCGGCGGCATAGATCACCTTGCCGTCCTTGATCGTCTGCGAGACGTCGATGTCCTTGATCTTCAGCGGGTCGACCTTGAGCGGATTCTCCGTCAGGATGACGAGGTCGGCGCGCTTGCCGGGTTCGAGGGTGCCTTTCTCCGCGTCCTCGAAATACTGGTAGGCCGCCCAGTCGGTGAGCGCCTTCAGGGCGATGTAGGGGGAGACCCGCTCGTCCGGGCCGACCACCTCGCCCGAGCGGCTCATGCGGTTTACCGCGGTCCAGGCCAGCATCATCATGTCGGGCGGCACCACGGGCGAGTCCGTGTGGTTCGAGAATCTGAGGTCGATCGAATTGGCATAATTGAGCGGGCTGATGCCATAGGCGCGCTCCTTGCCGAAGGTTTCGTTGATGTGCCAGTCGCCCCAGAAATAGGTGTGGGCCGAGAAGAAGCTGGGCACGATGCCCAGTTCCTTCATCCTGTCCACCTGGTCGTGGCGGGCGAGCTGCGCGTGGATGGAGACCGGGCGCAGGTCCTTCGGCCCCCATTTCTTGCGGGCCTTCGCCACCGCCTCGATGAGGCTGTCGATGGCGGCATCGCCATTGGTGTGCACGATGAGCTGGACGTTGTTCTCGTAGGCCTTGTCGAGCCACAGGTCCATCTCGGCCTGGTCGACCACCGGATAGGCGCGATAGTCCTTCGGCTGGCCGGCAGGCGGCACCAGATAGGGCTTGGTCACATAGGCCGTCTTGCCCTGGGGCGAGCCGTCGGCGGAGATCTTCACGCCGCCGATCTTGAAGTGGCCCTCGTAGCGGCCGACCTTGAGCGTGTCCTTCGTCTTGCCGTCGACATCGGCGGGCACGTCCTCCGGCGGGTCGCTGTTGAATTCGCGCCCGGCATTGGCCACGACGGCGGGCGGATAGACCTGCACGCCCGCGAGCTTCTGCTCGCCGGTGATGACCTTGGAGAGCAGCACCCAGGCCGGATAGGAGACGACGTCGATGATGAGGCGGCCCTGCTTGCCGGACTCGCGCAACAGCGCGATGTTGGAGGGGTTCGAGAGGCCGTCCTGCGCCGTGGTGATGCCGAAGCTCGAATACCAGCTCTGGATCTCGTCGAGGCGGCGCAGCTGTTCGTCCGCCGACGGACGATCGAGCAGGGTCATGAAGGGGTAGCCCGCCTTTTCCTCCAGCACGCCGTTGGGCTCGCCATCGGCATCGCGGCGGATGACGCCGCCGGGCGGATCCGGCGTGTCCTTGCCGTAGCCCACCATCTTGAGGGCCGCGGAATTGGCCACGACGAGGTGGCCCGAAGCATGGATGAGGATGATGGGCAGGTCGGCCGAGACCTGGTCGATGTCGTCCCTCGTCGGGTGGCGCTTCTCGGCCAGCAGGCCATCGTCATAGCCGCTCGCCGTGATGAGGCGGCCGGGCTCAGGCCTGGTGTCGGCGATGAACTTGCGCAGCTTGTTCTGGATGTCGGCGATGGAGGAGACGTCGCCCACCGGCGGCGGGCTCATGTCGGGCGCTTTCCACGAGAGCACATAGTCGGGCAGGTGGCCGTGGCCGTCGATGAAGCCCGGCATCAGGGTGCGGCCCTTGAGGTCGACGAGCTTTGTGTCCGCCGTCTTCAGCTTCATGGCCTCGGCGAGGCTGCCTGCAAAAGTGATCCTGCCCTTGTCGACCGCCAGCGCCTCGACATAGGAGGGTTCACTCCCCGCCATGGTGAGGATGTCGCCGCCCGAGTAGATGGCATCGGTCGCGAGCGCCGTTCCTGCGCTGGTTGCCAGCAGAATGGCCGTCAAGAACATGCGCATTGGTGATACTCCTCCTGCCGGTTGCAGGTTACCAAACGCAGGGATTGTGGCAAGTTGCAGGGCGCTGCGCTGCCCAAACAAAAAGGCCGCCCGGTGGGGCGGCCTTTTTGGTGATTGCGGGAAGCTTAGGCGCTTTCGCGGATCTCTTCGCCCATCGGGGGGGCGTTCTCGCGCAGCACGTAGCCGCGGCCCCAGACGGTTTCGATGAAGTTCTTGCCGCCCGCGGCGTTGGCCAACTTCTTCCTGAGCTTGCAGATGAAGACGTCGATGATCTTGAGTTCGGGCTCGTCTATGCCGCCATAGAGGTGGTTGAGGAACATTTCCTTCGTCAGCGTGGTGCCCTTGCGGAGCGAGAGCAGCTCCAGCATCTGGTATTCCTTGCCGGTCAGGTGGACGCGGGCGCCACCGACTTCGACGGTCTTGGTGTCGAGGTTGACGCAGAGGTCGCCCGTCACGATCACCGACTGGGCGTGGCCCTTCGAGCGGCGGACCACGGCGTGGATGCGGGCCACCAGCTCGTCCTTGTGGAAGGGCTTGGTCATGTAGTCGTCGGCGCCGAAGCCGAGACCCCGGACCTTGTCCTCGATTCCGGCGAGGCCGGAGAGGATGAGGATCGGCGTATTGACCTTGGCGACACGCAGCGTCTTCAGCACCTCGTAACCCGACATGTCGGGGAGGTTCAGGTCGAGCAGGATGATGTCGTAGTCGTAGAGCTTGCCGAGATCGACGCCTTCTTCGCCCAGGTCGGTGGTGTAGACGTTGAAACCTTCAGACTTGAGCATCAGTTCGATGCTCTGGGCCGTCGCGGTATCATCCTCGATCAGCAATACCCTCATCTCGAATCCCCTATGGTCCCCAGCTCCTTGACGTGGAGCCTTCCGGTTTGCGCGGCCGACCGGGCCTTGGCGCACAACGAACCGTTAACGATGACGCTCAAGATAAGACGGGAAAGGTTAACAAACCCTAATCCCACAGCAGATTCCTGTTGACTCATTAACCGAGATGTAGGGGCCGATTCCCCTGAACCGCTACATCTAGGTGCCAACAGCAGCGCAACGGCGCCACAACCCCTGCAGACCGGCACGACTGGCCGGTAACCGCCCCTTAAGCTTACCGGGCCATCATGCAGGATGCACGACTGCCGGAATCTCTTGCGTAGTTGATTCGGTGAATCGTGGGAAGGGGCCTTTGCAGGCCCCTTGAGAGTGTTGTGAGTAGAGTAAGGGGTCTATCATGCGTTCACGCGAAACGCTCCTTCGGCTGCACCGTTTCCGCACCGAGGAGAAGCGACGCCAGGTTGCCGACATCGAGTTCATGATCCAGGACTTCACCCGGAAGTTCGATGATCTCGATGCCCAGGTGAAGTTCGAGGAAAGCCGCACCGGCGTCTCCGACCCCAGCCATTTCAATTATTCGCTGTCCGCCAAGTCGGCGCGCGCGCGCCGCGACAATCTGCTGCGCTCCATCGGCGATCTGAAGGACCAGCTGAACGAAGCACAGCTGGCGCTCGTCAACGAGGAGCAGGAACTGCGCCGCGCCGAGATGCTGGCCGAGAAGGACGCGCTGGGCTACGGCGCCGCCATGCCGCTGCAGGCCGTTGCCGCGATGCGGTGACAGGCTGCGCCAGTGCTGACTGACATGATCGCCGGGTAAGACCCGGCGATCTTGTCTTGTGCGGTGAGTTCCCACCATTCACCCTGCGCGGACTTGATCGGCGCATCCTTTCCGTTGCGCGAAAAAGGACCCCCGGGTCAAGCCCGGGGGACGTGACGCTGCCGGGAATTCAAATTGGCGGGAATCTGAATCAAAGCTTGTACTGCCGCAACCGCTCATACAGAGGGCGCGCCTCATCCGCGATCTTCTGCAGATGCGCGGGCAGCGGCGGTGGCTCGGGCGGGGGTGGCCCAAATCCCGTCGAGGCCCAGACGGCATTGTACCAGTGCGGGGCCCAGACGCCGTCGAAGGGCTTGGGACCGGCCGGCCATGACAGCATGTGATCGTCGAAGGAAATGCCGCAGGCCGTGCAGAGGCGGGTGAGCGTGGCGCGCGGATCCATGAGAATGTCGTCGGTGTCGACCACCGGCGGGGCGTGGCCGAGATGGTCGGCCACCATGTCGAAGATCTCCGCCTGTTCGACGAAGCCGATGTCGCGGAGCGTCACGTCCGACCACTTCTTGGTGTAGCTCGTCAGCACGCGCTCCGGCGCGCGGATGAGGAAGGCGTTGGTGAGGCCCTTGATCCAGCTCCGGTCCCAGCCCTTCAGCATGTGGTGCGTCATGTGCTTCTGGTAGAAGACGGGCTTGCCCGCATCGCCGAGGCATTTGGTGACGAGGCTGTCCCAGTCGGACTCGTCCGCGGCGATGATCGCGTCGCGCATCGGATGGTCATTGCCGTGGTGGACGAGCGAGAAGGCATAGAAGGGCTCGTCCCAGGCGACGCAGTCCGGCCGGTTGCCGAAGCAGTACATCATGGCGGTCGAGATGTTGCGCGGGCCCGACCACATGGCGATGTTGGTGCTCATGCTACAGGCTCCTCCGTGCGTCCCTGACGCAGAGTTCCTTGTAGGCCGCCGAGAGGCGCTGCGAGACGGGGCCGGCGCCGGACCACGGCGCGCTCGACAGCGGGTTGCGCACCGGGCGTCCGTCGATGATCCGTACCGGGATCAATCCGGCGAAGGTGCCGGTGACGAAGGCCTCGTCCGCGCCATAAACGTCATAGAGCGAGAAGGGCTTCTCGAAGACCGGGATCTCGAGTTCCTTCGCCAGCCGGATCATGTTGCCGCGCGTGATGCCGGGGATGCAGTATTGCCCGGTCGAGGTCCACAGCTCGCCGCGGCGCACGATGAAGAAATGCGTGGAGTTGCAGGTGGCGACGAAGCCGTGCGGGTCCAGCATCAGCGCCTCGTCGGCGCCGGCATTGGCGGCCTGGATGCAGGCGGTGATGCAGTTGAGCTTGGAATGCGAGTTGAGCTTCTGGTCCTGCACGTCCGGATAGCCGCGCCGCACGTTCACCGTGTGGAGCGACAGGCCCTTTTCCATCTTTTCCGGATTGGGCGTCTTGTATTCGGGGATGATGACGATGGTGGGCTTGCCGATCGTCACGCGCGGGTCCTGGTAGGGTGTCGCCTTGACGCCGCGGGTGACCATGAGGCGGATGTGGACGCCGTCTTCCATCCTGTTGGCATCAAGGCAGTCGAAGAGGCGCTTCACCAGTTCCTCGGGCGTGAGGCCGATGTCCATGAAGATGGCCTTCGCACCTTCATAGAGGCGCTCGATGTGCTCGCGCAGGAAGGGCACGCCGCCCTTCACCATGCGCAGCCCCTCCCACACGCCGTCGCCCAGGATGAAGCCGGAGTCGAAGACGGAGATCATGGCTTCCGCCCGCGGTGTCAGCTTGCCGTTGACGGAGATGAGGATGTTGAGGTTGCGCGGGTCGATCTGAACGTCGTGGATGTTGTCGGCCATGGGGGTCTCACAAGATTGGTCAGGCTGTTTAGCGCGTCAATGTCCTCTCCCGCAACGCGGGAGAGGAAGGGGCCCCGGCAAAGCCGGGGTAGGTGAGGGGGATCCGGCGCGAGAGTGAAGACTGCATCAGGCTTCCCCTCATCTCCCCGTTGCGTGCCGCAACGGGTCCCTTCTTCTCCCGCTGAAGGAGCGGGAGAAGACAGTTCTACGTTTCCCCGCGCCTGGCGTCCGGGGCTTCCCAGCCCTGGTCGGGGGCTTGTGGGGTGGCGCCCATGTCGGTGGCGAGCACGCGCTCGATTTCCTCGCTGCCCTGGCGGGCGAGGTCGATGAGGCGCTGGGTGTCGTGGACGTGCTTCGCGGCGCGGCGGATGAGCTTCTCGTCATGGGCCTTGAAGCGCATGGCGGCGCGGCGGGCCTCGAAGGGGTGGAGGCCGAGACGCACCAGCAATTGCTCGCCCATGTCGACGGAGGACGCGAAGACCTCGCGATGGACGTCCTCCACGCCCGCGTTGAACAGCTTGTAGGCGTGCACGCGGTCGAAGGCGCGGGCGAGGATACGGAGATTGGGGAAGTGGCGGCGCGCCGTCTCGACGATCTCGAGTGCCTTCTCGCGGTCGTCGATGGCGATGACGAGGGCTTGGGCCTCGGCAGCGCCCGCGGCCTCCAGCAGGTCAGGGCGCGAGGCGTCGCCGTAATAGACCTTGTAGCCGAATTTCCGCAGTGCATCGATCTGCTCGGCATCATGGTCGAGCACGACCGCGCGGATGCCGCTCGCGGACAGCAGTCGGCCCACCGTCATGCCATAGCGGCCGTGCCCGGCGATGATGACGCGCGTGCCGGATTCTTCGATGTGGTCTTCCTCGCGTGCCGATCCATCGCCGTCGAAGCGGGGCTGGATGACGCGCGCGTCGAAGATCATCAGCAGGGGTGCGGCCGCCATTGAGAGTGCGACCATTGCAATGAGAAGGCCCGTCTGCGCGGGGTCGAGGAGGCCCAGACCTGCGGCAAACGAGATCAGCACGAAGGCGAATTCGCCGCCCTGGGCCAGCGAAAAGGAAAATCGCGAGGCATCCGGGGTGGCCATGCCGAACAGCCGCGCCAGCACGAAGAGCACCGCGAGCTTCACCACGATGAAGCCCGCGACGAGGCCGAGGATCATCAGCGGCTGGCCGAAGAGCAGCGAGAAGTCGATGCCCGCACCCACCGCAATGAAGAACACGGCGAGCAGCAGGCCCTTGAAGGGCTCGAGGTCCATCTCGAGCTCGTGGCGATATTCGCTTTCGGCCAGCACGACGCCCGCAAGGAAGGTGCCGAGTGCGGCCGAGAGGCCGACGAGTTGCATCAGCAATGCAATGCCCACCACCAGCACCAGCGCGAAGCCGACGAAGACCTCGCGCATGCCGGTTTCCGCCACGAGGCGGAAGAGCGGCCTCGTCAGGAAACGGCCGACCAGCACGACGGTGGCCACCGCTGCGAGCACGGCGATGGTTTGCGCCCAGCCGGGCAGATCGCCGATCAGCGATGTGTCGTGCGCGTCATGCGCCTGTGCTGCCGCCAGCAGGGGCAGGAGGGCGAGGATGGGAATGACCGCGATGTCCTGGAACAGCAGGACGGAGAAGCTGGACTGGCCGGCGGTGGTCTTCAGCAGGCCGCGCTCGTTGAGGCTTTGCAAAACGATCGCGGTCGATGACATGGCGAGGATGAGGCCGGTGGCAAGCGCTGCCTTCCAGCCGAAGCCCATGGCGAGCGCCCCCAGCCCGAGCACCCCCGCCGTGAGCACCACCTGCAGGCCACCGAGCCCGATGATGGGGCGGCGCAGCGCCCAGAGCTTCGAGGGCTGCAATTCGAGGCCGACGAGGAACAGCATCACTACGACGCCGAATTCTGCAAAATGCATGACGTGGGCCCCGTCCTCGCCGGTGAGGTTCAGCAAGGAGGGGCCGATGACCATGCCCGCCACCAGATAGCCCAGCACCGAGCCCAGCCCGAGCCTGGTGGCGATGGGGGCGGCGATGACGGCGGCCGCGAGATATATGAAGGCGCCGAGGAGGAGGTCCTGCGGGTTCATCGGCTGATCCCTTCAGCGAAATGCGGCGGCAGCACGTATCCGGGCGCCAGGCGCGAGAGCGGGTCGATGGTGGCGTCCCGCAGGCCGACGATCAGGTCGCGGTAGCCCTCCGTGGCGGTGGAGAGCTGGGCAGGCGCCATGCGCCGGCCGGCATGGATGGCGAAGGGCGCCAGCCAGGCCATGGAGCAGAGATGGGCCGTCTGGTTGAAGGGAGCGAGAAATTCAGCCACCGTGAAGCGGTTTCGGCCATCGTGGTGATAGACCTGCTCGGGACCGCCCGTCGAAATGGCCGACATCAGGAAGCGCCCGGCGAGACGGGTGCCGCCCGGGCCATAGGCCCAGCCGTTTTCCAGCACCAGGTCCTGCCATTCCTTGATGATGGAGGGTGCGGAATACCAGTAGAAGGGATGCTGCAGCACGATCACGTCATGCGCGAGCAGGCGCTGCTGCTCTCTTGCCACGTCGATGGCGAAGTCCGGGTATTCGGCATAGAGGTCGACGAGGGTGACGTCGTCCAGCCCCTCGATGGCGCGCAGCATGGCGCGCTGCACGACGGAGGAAGACAGGCGCGGATGGGCGTGGAGGACCAGGATCTTCATTGCCGCAATCTGCCACATCGGCGCGCAATAGAAAGGGGCCGGAGATCAACTCCGGCCCCGCCACTCAACTTCTTTGCAGAGACTTAGTTCGCCCGGTAGTCCTGGATGCGGGTCGTCCGCAGGCCAGCGAGCCCGTGGCGGTCGATCGACCGCTGCCAACTGAGGTACTCTTCCACGGTCAAGACGTAGCGGTCGCACGCCTCTTCCAAACTCAACAAACCACCCCGGACAGCCGCAACCACCTCCGCCTTGCGGCGGATCACCCAGCGCTGATTGCCGGGGGGCGGCAGGTCGGCAACCGTCAGCGGGCTGCCATCGGGGCCGATGACGTAATTGACGCGGGAACGCAACTGACCGTTCATGAGAGACTCAACCAACTCGATACGCACCTTACTCACTGACCCCAAGCCTATGCGCCGCCTCTTAAAAATCGCCTAAGTAGTTCTGAAGATTTCCCAAACGCCGGGAGTCCGCCGGTCCCATTTCGCTACAACCGGGCACCGGAAGCCGTTTACTTTCGGGACGCGATCCCCCATTTAGCAGGCGATCATGATCGGACAGTCCCTCATCGATGGCGTGCGCGAGACGGTCGGCCTTGCCGGAGACCCGTCCACGATCCGCGTGGTCTGCGCCATGTCCGGGGGGGTCGATTCCACCGTTACCGCCGCCCTTCTGAAACAGGCCGGCTTCGACGTCGTGGGCATCACGCTGCAGCTTTACGACCATGGCGAGGCGGTGCGGCGCAAGGGGGCCTGCTGCGCCGGCCAGGACATCCATGACGCGCGGCGCGCGGCGTCCGCCATCGGCATTCCGCATTACGTGCTCGACTTCGAGTCCCGCTTCAAGGAGGCGGTGATCGACGAATTCGTGGAGAGCTATCTTTCCGGCGAGACGCCGATCCCCTGTGTCACCTGCAACCGCACGGTCAAGTTCGCCGACCTGCTGGCGCGTTCGCAGGAACTCGATGCCGCGGTGCTGGCCACCGGCCACTATGTGGAGAGCCGGGCGCGCGGAGACGGCACGGTCGCCCGCGACATGTTCACGCCCGCCGACCTCTCCCGCGACCAGAGCTATTTCCTGTTCGCGACGACGCAAGCCCAGCTCGACTACCTGCGCTTTCCGCTGGGCACGCTGACCAAGGCCGAGACGCGGGCAATTGCGGCGGAACTCGGCCTCGAGGTGGCGGACAAGCCGGACAGCCAGGACATCTGCTTCGTGCCGGACGGGGATTATGCGTCCCTGATCCGCAAGCTGCGCCCGGAGGGCGTGGCGCCGGGCGAGATCGTCGACCTCGACGGCCGCGTGCTGGGCCGCCATGAGGGCATCATTCACTATACCATCGGCCAGCGCCGCGGACTGGGCATTGCCGGGGCCGAGCCGCTTTACGTGGTGCGGATCGACGCCAAGGCGAAGCGCGTGATCGTGGGCCCGCGCGCGGCGCTGCGGCAGGAGGATGTTCGCGTCACCGGCCTCAACTGGCTGGGCGAGGCGCTGGATGCTGCACCCCGCGCCGTCTTCGCCAAGATCCGCTCGGCGAGGCCGCCGGTGCCTGCCGACATTCGCCTCGACGGGCAGGGGCCTGTCGTCACCATTCGCGGCGGCGAATTCGGCGTGTCGCCCGGCCAGGCCTGCGTGCTCTATGCGGGCGAGGGGCCGGGGCAGCGGGTGCTGGGCGGCGGGTTCATCGCCCGGGCCTGAGGCCGGCCTTCGGCAATTCCGGGCCCGCACGGGTCCATCGTTCCGCACGCGGACCTAGACATTTGCCTCCGGCACCCGGCTTTCCTATAGTCGGGCCTCACATGGGAGAATCCGTGCCTTGGCCAAGATCAACCTGCACCCCAACCTCGACAGGGAGGTGAAGAAGGGTGTCGCGTGGGCGGTCCATGCCTTCACGACCTGCGGCATCGTCCTTGGCTTCCTGGCACTTGTGTCGGTGCTGAAGAACGACCCCGTGGCGGCCTTCATGTGGCTGGGGCTTGCCCTGTTCGTGGACGGGGTGGACGGCACGCTGGCGCGCAAGGCGCGCGTCCTCGAATACACGCCCAATGTCGACGGGCGCACGCTGGACAATGTCATCGACTTCTTCACCTACGTGGCCGTGCCGGCGCTCATGGTCTATTGGTTCGACATGACGCCGCTGGACTTCATCTTCTCCGGCCAGACCTGGAGCCTGATCTCGGCGGCGGCCATCATGGCAGTGTCCTGCTACACCTTCGCCAACGTCGGCATGAAGTCGGACGACTATTACTTCGTCGGCTTCCCGGCGGTCTGGAACGTGGTGGTCCTCTACTTCTTCATCCTGCAAACCGGCCCGTTGGCCAACATCATCACCATCGCCGTGCTCTGCGTGCTGACCTTCGTGCCCATCAAGTTCGTGCATCCCATGCGGGTGACCCACTGGCGCGAGATCACCGTGCCGATGACGGTGCTGTGGGCGGCCATGTCGCTCTCCCTCATCATCCAGGCCAAGGACCGCGCCAACTGGGGCAAGGTCGAGACGGTGCAGCTCTGGGTGTGGATCGCCGCAAGCATCTATTTCCTGTTCATCTCGATCTACCGCACCTTCATCCAGAAGGACCGGGACCATGATCCTGACCATGAGCAGGAGGGCGAACACACGGCTTGACTTCAAAGCCGGTGCCCCCCTATATGCGCGCCATCTTCGGCGGGGTAGCTCAGTTGGTTAGAGCACGGGAATCATAATCCTGGGGTCGGGGGTTCAACTCCCTCTCCCGCTACCACTTTTCAGAGCCGTCTGACCCTGGGTCAGGCGGCTCTTTCTGTTTCCGATCCGCGATGGCCGCTCAGGTGGCGCGCAGACCCGGCCCAGCTTCGTCACCACCCCTGCCGCAGTCGTGAGCCCTTCCGGCGCGCCCCGTGGGCCGGTTTGATACGGCTGGTCGTGACTTGACCCGGACGCCGGTGACGGAATGTGCACCACCGTTGGCAATTGTACTGATTTTCCCGCGCTCTTTGCGTGTCGCGCCGTGGGGTGAAGCAGAGATCGTAAAATGTGTTGCCGTGGTGGCTGGCGGACCCCTGTCGCCCGGCAAGGTGGTGCTCTTAAGTATTTGTACTCAATAAGACTTAAACGAATTTTCCATCACCGACCGCGCGCCCGGCCGGTGCTGCGGGCTTTTGCTTGGGGGCGCCTCAGCCCTCCGGCGCGACGAAGCCGTGGGACCTGAAGATGCTCTTCGCGGCCGGCGACTGGAGGAACTGCAGAAATGCGGCGGCGTCGGCGTTCCCCGATGCGGCGACGATGGC
This sequence comes from uncultured Aestuariivirga sp., assembly GCA_964474665.1. Taxonomy (GTDB): domain Bacteria; phylum Pseudomonadota; class Alphaproteobacteria; order Rhizobiales; family Aestuariivirgaceae; genus Aestuariivirga. The sequence goes on along the minus strand of CAYYTH010000005.1, from coordinate 73,539 downwards.
CGCGGGATAGATGATCGGCGGGTGGCTGTCCGGCGGGAAGACGCCCAGGACCCGGACGGACCTGTCCTCCTGCGCATCGCTGCCGTAGACGATGCCGGCGGGCGCCTCTCCGGTCGACACGAGCTTCAGTGCGGCGCGCACGTTTTCGGCCTGGGCGAGACTGTTTTCGACACTCGCCCAGACGCCCAGTTTCTCCAGCGCCGCCTTGGCATATTTGCCGGCCGGTACCGCCTTGACGTCACCCACCGCCAGCCTTCCGCCGGACAGGATGCCGGCGAGGCCGAAGCCCGGCGCGATGACGGCGGATGCGGTGGAGGCCGCAGGCACCACGAGCACAAGCGTGTTGCCGAGCAGCTTGACCTCGCTTCCCGCGGCGATGAGCTTCCGGTCGGCGAGATATGTCATCCAGTCGAGGTCGGCCGAGATGAAGATGTCGGCCGGTGCGCCGGCCTCGATCTGCCGGGCAAGTGCGGGGCTGGCGGCGAAGCTGTTGGCGGTTTCCTTGCCCGTCTCCGCCTTCCAGGCGGCACTCACCTCATCCAAGGCATTCTTGAGGCTAGCGGCGGCGAAGACGTTCACCTTTCCCGCGGCATATGACGGCGCGCAGGTGACGCAGAGCGCCAGCGCGGCGCCGATGAGAGCCGAGCCGATTGTCCTGCGCGTTGGCATCTTCTGCTCCTAACCAGATCGTTATATTCAAATGAATATAACGCTTGGGACTCACCCGTCAAGTCTCAGCGGCGGGCTGTGTCGGCCCGTGGCGCAGAGAGATCGATCGTGGAGGAGTAGTTGGCCCGCAGGAAATCGAGGAAGCGGTCGCGGAACTGGCGGGAGTGGTCATGCGCCAGGCGGTCGGCACGGGCGACGTCCCGCGCGCGGATGGCGTCGATCATCTCCTCGTGCTCGTCGGTGAGGAGCCGGCCATCATTGGTGCGCTCGATATAGTCGAAGTGGAGGTGCAGGATGCGCCGGCCCTCGTCGAGGAGCTTCTCGTAGAAGGCGGCGAACCAGGCATTCCGCCCGGCCCGCGCAATGGCCATGTGGAAGGCCTTGTTGGCCTCCGACATGGCGAGGTGGTCCTTCGATTCCACCGCGGCGATGAAGCCTTTCTGCGCCGCCTCGATGTCGTGCAAGTCCGCATCGCTGCGCAGCTCCGCGGCGAGCCTGGTGTTGATACGCTGGGCGAGGTCAAGCGCGTCCACATATTGCGGGAAGCGGGCGATGTCGACCGGGGCGACGATGGTGGTGCGGTTGGGCAGGTTCACCACGAGGCCATCGGAGGAGAGCCGGATCAGCGCCTCGCGGATCGGCGAGCGCGAGAAGCCGAAGCGCCGCGACAGGCTCATCTCGTCCAGCAGCTCGCCCGGGGCAAGCGCCAGCGAGAGGATGTCGTGGCGCAGCGCCTCGTAGACGCCGGTCCAGCCTGCGGACCGGGGCTTTGCCGGTTTCTTGACTGTCTTGGCCATGGGTTCGGATTCTCTCCGCTTGACTTTGTCGACAGATAGTCGACAATTGGTCGACAGGCAAGGAGATTGGTGCGATGAAGAAGAAGCTGTCGGGCGTGATGCCCGCTTTGGTGACGCCGTTCGACGCGACGGGGGAGATCGACTTCAAGGCCTTCGAGACGCTGCTCACCATGCTGCGTGCGGCGGGCGTTACCGGCTGGGTGCCCTGCGGCTCGACTGGGGAATACAGCTTCCTTTCGGATGCCGAACGCGACCAGGTACTGAGCTTCGTGAAGGACTTCGCCAAGCCGGGCGAGACGCTGATCGCCGGCACCAATGCGCCCCACACCAAAGGCGTCATCGCCAACACCAAGCGGGCGAAGGAGATCGGCTATGACACGGTGCTGCTCGCCGTGCCCTTCTACACCAAGCCCTCGCACGCCGAGATGATCACCCATTTCACGGCGGTGCTCGATGCGGTGGACGTCAACATCGTGCTCTACAGCTATCCCGCCAAGGATGGCGTGGAGATCGGCTTCGAGGTGCTCGATGCGCTGGCCGATCATCCGCGCGTCATCGGCATCAAGGAAAGCTCGGGCGTGTTGCAGCGGGCGATCGAGATCCACAATCGCTATGACGGGCGCCTGCAGCTGGTCTCGGGCTCGGATGACGCCGCCCTCGACTTCATGCTGTGGGGGGCCGACAGCTGGATCTGCGGTCCGGCCAATTGCATGGCCAAAGCCTGCTGTGACCTCGACCGTACCTTCCGCTCGGGCGACATCCGGAAGGCGCGCGCCCAGATGGCCACCCTGTTCCAGGCCATGGCCATCCTCGAGTCCGGCAAGTTCGTGCAGAAGGTCAAATACGGCTGCGAGCTGCAGGGCATTCCCGTTGGCGAAAGCCGCCTGCCGCTGGGCCCGCTGACGGCGGAGGAGAAGGCCGCCTTCCGCGCCGCCATGCAACCCATCATCAACTGGAAGTGACCCAGCGCATGACCACCGCCGTCATCGGCGCCGGCATCATCGGCACCACGCTGGCCTATGCGCTGCAGAAGCGCGGGCGCGACGTGGTGCTGATCGAGCGGGATGCACCCGGCAAGGGTGCCTCCTATGGCAACATGGCGTCCATCGCCGTGACCGAGTTCATGCCGGCGTCGCGGCCCTCGATCTGGAAGCAGATCCCGGGCTGGATGCTGGACCCCGAAGGCCCGGTGCGGGTGCGGCCCGCCTACATGCCGAAGCTGACGCCGTGGTTCCTGCGCTTCATCGCCGCCTCGCGGCCTTCGAAGCTGCGTGAGCTGGAAGCGCAGGGTGCCGCCCTCTGCCAGCGGGTGTATGACGACCTCAACCCACTGCTGAAGGAAACGGGGCTCGAAGGCGAATTGTCGGAGGAGGGCTGCCTGTCGCTTTATACCGATGAGGCGGAGTTCAAGGCGGATCGCGAGCACATCGAGATCCTGGAGCGCTTCGGCTTCCCGCATGAGGTGATCGGGCGCCAGGCCATCAAGGCGCTGGAACCGGAGCTGTCGGACAGGATCGGGCTTGCCGTGCTGTTCCCGCAGAACCGCTCGATGCGCAATCCCTATCAGCTGGTGGTGAAGCTTGCCGAGCGCTTCAACACGCTGGGTGGCCGGATCGAGCAGGGCGAGGTGGAGGGCTTCGAGCGGGCGGAAGGCATGCAGGCCGTTCGGCTGAAGGATGGACGCCGCATCGTGGCGGATGAGGTGGTGATTGCGGCCGGGGTGCATTCGGCGAAGCTCGCGAAGATGCTGGGCGAGCCCATCCCGCTCGAAACCGAGCGCGGCTATCACACGCAGATCATGAAGCCGGGCATCTCGATGAAGCATTCGATCATCTGGCCGGCGCGGGCCTTCATGGTGACGCCGACGGCGGGTGGCATCCGCGTCGGCGGCACGGTGGAGATGGCGGGAATCGATGCGCCCCCCGACTATCGCCGTTCCAAGGTGACGGTGAAGCGTGCGAAGGAAGCGCTGCCCAACCTCGCCTGCGAGGACTTCACCGAGTGGATGGGCCACCGCCCGGCCTTCCCGGACACGGTGCCGGTGATGTCCGCATCGGCGAAGACGAAGGGCCTGTTCTATGCCACGGGCCATGGCCACCTCGGCCTCACCTATGCGGCGACCAATGCGCGGCTGATGGCGGATCTCATCACGGGGGCGAAGCCGCCCATCGACATGACGCCCTATCGCGTCGACCGTTTCTAGGAGGGCGCTCGCCATGTGGAAGAACAGCCTCGAACTCCTGCTGGTGCATTGCCAGGGCGAGATCGGAAAGGTGATCGTGGGCGGGGCGCCGGAGATTCCGGGCGCTACCATTCTCGACAAGATGAACCACATCAACATGGTCGATGATGGGCTCCGCCGCTTCGTTACCTTCGAGCCGCGCGCCCATGTGGCGATGACGGTGAACTTGGCTCTGGAGCCCACCAGGCCCGATGCCGATGCGGGCTTCATCGTTCTGCAGGCCGACAAGGCGCACCCCATGTCGGGGTCCAACTGCATCTGCGTCGTCACGGCGCTGCTGGAGTCCGGGCGCGTGAAGATGGTGGAGCCGGAGACGGTTGTGAAGCTCGACACCGCAGCGGGCCTCATCACCGCGCGGGCGCGCTGCAAGGACGGGCGCTGTCTTTCCGTGAGCCTCGACAATGTGCCGGCCTTCGTGTTGCAGCTCGACCAGAAGGTGAGCACACCGAAGTGGGGCGAGATCCGCGCCGACATCGCCTTCGGCGGCGTGTTCTATGCGCTGGTCGATGTGGATCAGATCGGCCTCACCATCGTGCCGGACAATGCCCGCGCGCTGGCAGAAGCCGGGATCGAGATCAAGGCGCTGCTGAAGGAGCAGGTGAAGGTGGCGCACCCGGAAATCGCCGGGCTGGACGAGATCGCCTACGTCATGTTCCGCGACCGGGATCCCGATGGCGCGGTGAGGACCTGCACCACGCTGAAGCCCGGCCGCGTCGACCGCAGCCCCTGCGGCACGGGTTCCTCCGCCAATCTCGCGGTGCTGCATGCCAGGGGCGAGGTGAAGCCGGGCGACGCGCGCCTTTCGCGCTCGATCATCGGCGGCACCTTCAGGGCGGAGGCCATCGGCGAAGCGGCGGTGGGCAATATCAGGGCGGTGCTGCCGCGCATCACCGGCGAAGCCTGGGTCTATGGCCGCGAGGAATTGCGCGTCGACCCCAAGGATCCCTTCCTCAAGGGCTTCGCGCTGTCGGACACATGGGGCCCGCAGGTGGGCGAACTCGGTTAGGAGACGATGATGGGCAGGTTCGACGGCAGGATCGCACTGGTGACGGGCGGCGGCGGCGGCATCGGCTCCGCCATCGCAAGGCGCCTCGCGTCGGAAGGCGCGCATGCGGTGGTGACGGACATCGACGCGGAAGCCGCGGGCGCCGTGGCAGCAGAGATCGTCGCCGCAGGCCACAAGGCCTCAGCCATCGCGGCGAATATCGCGAAGGGCGCTGACTGCCACGCGCTGGTGAGCCAAGTGCTGGCGGCGCAGGGTGCCATCGACGTGCTGGTCAACAATGCCGGCATCAACCGGCGCGGCAACATCATGGCGATCACGGAAGACGACTGGGAGGAGACCTTCGCCGTGAACATCGATGCGATGTTCCACCTTTGCCGCGCGGTGATCCCGCAGATGATCGCGCGCGGTGGCGGCGCCATCGTCAACACCGCCTCGCAGTGGGGGCTTCATCCGGCACCCAACCACATCGCCTACAATGTCTCGAAGGCGGCGGTGGCCAGCTTCACCCAGAACCTGGCGCGCGACTATGCCCCTCACAAGATCCGGGTCAACGCCGTGTGCCCGGGCGAGATTCACACGCCGATGCTCGAAGCGGGCGTGAAACGCTCCGGCCGCACCATCGCCGATCTCGACAGGATGGTGCCCTTCGGCCGCATCGGCAAGCCGGAGGAAGTGGCCGCATTGGTGGCCTTCCTCGCCAGCGAGGAAGCGCCCTTCATGTGCGGCGCGCTCGTCGAGATCACCGGCGCACAGGCGGTGGCATAGGGGCGTCCCGCCCGGTCGACCACCTTGCCCCGGCTTGACCGGGGCATCTTTCCGCGTGGCAACAAGAGGACGCCCGGGTCAAGCCCGGGCGAGGTGAGTGGTGGATGGCCGTCGTGCCAGGATGCGTGGCGGTGAGGTTCAGCCCTTCACGTCCACCGTCTGCTTCAGCTTGGCGATGCCGAGGACTTCGAGTGCCAGCTTTTCGTAGAAGGTTTCGCTGGTGCCCTTCCTGATCTTGCGCAGGAAGTATTTCTCGAAGCCGATCTTGGCGCCATGCACCCACTTGCCCGAGGACGACCAGTTGACGTTGCGCGGCGGTATCTGCGGCTGGGCGACGAAGGCGACGCCGGAGTCGCCGAAGTCGGCGAGGCAGACGGCGTTCCAGGTGGCTTGCTCCGTTGGCTCCTTGCCGCGCAGAAGTGCACCGATGTTGTGAGCGGTGGCCGTCACCATCGACTCGATCATGAAGCCGGTCTTCGGCACGCCGCAGGCGACAGGCGTCGGGGCGGTGGGCGGGATGGCCACGCAGACGCCGACGGCGAAGATATTGGGGTATTTCGGGTTGCGCTGGAACTTGTCGATCAGCGTGAAGCCGCGCGGGTTGGACAGGCCCTCGATACCCCGCATCGCCGGAATGCCGCGGAAGGCCGGCAGCATCATGGAGAAGCCGAAGGGCAGCTCCCGCGTCGCCTTGACGGCACCGTCGTCGCCCACTTCCTCCACCGTCATCAGGCCCGGGTCGACCTTCTTCACGCGGGCACTCGTCACCCACTTGATGTGCTTCTGGCGCATCTCGCTTTCGAGCAGGCCCTTGGTGTCGCCCACGCCGTCGAGTCCGAGGTGGCCGATATAGGGCTCGGCAGTGACGAAGGTCATGGGCACGCGGTCGCGGATCTTGCGGCGGCGGAGCTCCGTCTCGAGGATGAACAGGAACTCATAGGCCGGTCCGAAGCAGGAGGCGCCCTGTACGGCGCCGACGATGATCGGCTTCGGATCTTTGCAGAAGGCCTCGAAGGCCTCGTTGGCCTTCAGCGCATGCGCCACATGGCACACCGACTGGGTGTTGCCCTCAGGCCCCAGTCCCTCGATCTCGTCGAAGGCCAGTTCCGGGCCGGTGGCGTTGATCAGATAGTCATAGGTGATGGAGGTGCCGTCGGCCAGTTCCAGCGTGTTGCTCTCGGGGTCGAGCTTGGTCGCTGCCACCGGCTTGAAGGCGATGCCCTTCTTGGCGAAGACCGGGGCGAGGTCCACCTCGATCTCTTCGGGCTTGCGCCAGCCCACGGCGATCCACGGGTTGGATGGCACGAAATGGTATTTCGGCTCCTTGGTGACGACGGTCAGCGTGTCGCCGGGGCGCAGCTGGTCCTTCATCTCATAGGCCATGATGGTGCCGCCGAGACCGGCACCGAGGACGACGACGTGGGCCATTTCATTCACTCCCATTCAATGGCTTGTCATGCAGGCACGTTCTTCTCCTTTTCGGCTGGGCGGTAGCGCAGCACGATGTAGATGGCGGGGATCACCAGCACGGTGAGCAGCGTCGAGGACGCAAGTCCGAACAGCAGCGAGATGGCGAGGCCCTGGAAGATCGGATCCGTCAGGATCACGGCCGCGCCGATCATGGCGGCGAGTGCGGTGAGCATGATCGGCTTGAAGCGGATCGCGCCGGCCTTGAGCAGCACGTCGCGCAGGTCGGAGCCGGGCTTCCTTTCATGGCGCACGAAGTCGACGAGCAGGATCGAGTTGCGCACGATGATGCCGGCGAGCGCGATGAAGCCGATCATCGAGGTGGCGGTGAAGGCCGCATGGAACAACCAGTGGCCGAGCATGATGCCGATGAGGGTCAGCGGGATCGGCGTGAGGATCACCAGCGGCAGCTTGAAGGAGCCGAACTGGGCGACGACGAGGATATAGATGCCGAGCAAGGCCACCAGGAAGGCGCCGCCCATGTCACGGAAGGTGACCCAGGTGACTTCCCACTCGCCGTCCCACAGCAGGACCGGCTTCGACTCGTCGATGGGCTGGCCGTGGAGCGCGATCTCCGGTTTCTCGAGGCCGGTCCAGTCCAGCTTGTCGAGGGCGCGGCCCACTTCGATCATGCCATAGACGGGGGCCTCGAAGGCGCCGGCGAGTTCGCCCGTCACCATTTCGGCGGGCTTGCCGTTGTGGCGGAAGATCGGGAAGGAGGAGAGTTCCTTCTTCACGCTCACCACGTCGCCCAGCTCAACCACGCCGCGCGCACCTGGCAGCGCATTGGCGGGGACGGGGGTGGAGAGGGCGCGCTCATCGATCACCTTCTGCGACTTGGGCAGGCCCACGGTGATGGGGATGGGCTGGCGGCCGCCGCTGCGGTGGGAGTAGCCCACCGTATTGTCGGCATAGAGGCTCTGCAGCGTGTCATAGACATCGCCTTCCTCGACCTTCTGGTATTCGAGATTGTCCTGGTCGATGGCGATGCGGATGCGCGGCGTCTGCTGGCCGAAGCTGTCATCGACGTCGACGACGAAGGGCACGGCCTTGAAGGCTTCGCGCACTTTTTCGGCGGTGGCGCGGCGGGTTTCGGCGTCCGGGCCATAGATTTCGGCAAGCAGCGTTGCCAGCACCGGCGGCCCCGGCGGCGGCTCCACCACCTTGATCACGGTGCCCTCGGGCAGCGCCAGCGCCTTCAGTTTCTCACGCAGATCGAGTGCGATGTCGTGGCTCGAGCGGTCGCGCGCGTCCTTGCCCGAGAGCGTCACCTGCACGTCGCCGAGTTCCGGTGCGTTGCGGATGTAGTAATGGCGCACCAGGCCGTTGAAGTTGAACGGGGCGGGCTCACCGGCATAGGTCTGGACCGAGATCACTTCGGGGAGCGTGAGGGCCACGTCGGCCGCCTGGGCGAGAACGCGTGCGGTATCCTCGACCGAGGAACCTTCCGGCAGGTCGGCCACCACCTGCAGCTCCGACTTATTGTCGAAGGGCAGGAGCTTCACGGTGACGTCGCGCGTGTAGAACAGCGCCAGGGAGGCGAGCGTGGCGAAGCCGACGAGCAGGAGGAACGTCCAGGCCCGCGCCTTGCTCTTGATGATGGGTCGGGCCACCGCGACATAGGCGCGGCCGAGAATGCCGCCGTCGGCCGCTTCATGGGCGGCATGGCCGTGGTCCTTGCCGCCGAACTTGATCATCAGCCACGGTGTGACCATGACGGCGACGAAGAAGGAGAAGATCATCGCTGCCGACGCCGTCGACGGGATGGGGCTCATGTAGGGGCCCATCATGCCGGAGACGAAGAGCATGGGCAGGAGCGCCGCCACCACGGTGAGGGTGGCGACGATGGTGGGGTTTCCGACTTCGGCCACCGCATCCACCGCGGCGTCGACGCGCGACCGGCCATCCTTCATGGCCCAGTGGCGGGCGATGTTCTCGATCACCACGATGGCGTCGTCGACGAGGATGCCGATCGAGAAGATCAGCGCGAAGAGGCTGACGCGGTTCAGCGTATAGCCCATGATCCGGGCTGCGAAGAGGGTGAGCAGGATGGTGGTGGGGATGACCACCGCCACCACGAGGGCCTCGCGCCAGCCGATGGCGACGGCGACGAGGATGACGATCGAGATGGTGGCGAGCCCGAGGTGGAAGAGGAGTTCATTGGCCTTCTCGTTGGCCGTCTCGCCATAGTCGCGGGTGATGGTGACGGTGAGATCCTCGGGGATGAGGCTGCCCTTCACCTGTTCCAGCCGCTCGACGATGTGCTCGGCGATGACCACGGCATTGGTGCCGGGGCGCTTGGCGAGCGACAGCGACACGGCGGGAAGCGCCACGCTGCCCGTGTCCGTCTTCACCACATTGGCGGCGCGCACCTCGCGCGAGTCGGTCGAGAGCAGCACGAGAGCCACGTCGCGCACATAGACGGGGCGGCCGTCGCGCGCCGTGATCAGGATATTGGCGATGTCCGAGGGAGACTGCAGCGTCTGCCCGCCCAGGATGGTGATCTGCTTGCCGTCGTTCCGAAGCGTGCCGGCTTCGAAGGAGCGGTTGGCGGCGGCGATCTTTCCCGCCAGCTGCTGCAGCGTGATGCCGTAGAGCGAGAGCTTCTCCGGGTCCGGCTCGATGCGGATTTCCTCCGGCTGGCTGCCGGTGATGTAGGTGAGGCCGATGTCGTCGAGCTTGGCGAGTTCGACCTGCAGTTCGCGTGTCACCCGGCTCACGTCGTTGGCTGTCCAGCGCGCGGCCGCCTCGGGCTTGGGCGACAGGGTGAGCACGACGATGGCCACGTCGTCGATGCCGCGGCCGACGATCAGCGGCTCGGGGATGCCCCGCGGGATGCGGTCCATGTTGGCGCGCAGCTTCTCGTGCACGCGCAGGATGGCGGCGTCGGACGAGGTGCCGACGAGGAAGCGGGCGGTGACCATGACCTTGTCGTCTCGCGTCTGGGAATAGACGTGCTCGACGCCGTCGATGCTCTTGACGATGGTCTCCAGCGGCTCGGTGACGAGCTTCACTGCATCCTCGGCCTTGAGGCCGTTGGCCTGCACCATGATGTCGACCATGGGAACGGAGATTTGCGGCTCCTCCTCGCGCGGCAGCGTGAGGAGCGCCACGAGGCCCACGGCAAGGGCCGCGAGCAGGAAGAGGGGGGTGAGCGGCGACTGGATGAAGGCGCGCGTCAGCCGCCCGGCAATGCCGAGATTGACGTCGTCCTTCATGGCGTCACCACGCTGTCGCCGTCACTGAGGCCGGAGAGCACTTCGACCGAGGGCGTTCCGTTCTCCTCGAAGCGCTGACCGAGGATGACCGGCACCTCGACGTTGCCTTCGGTCAGCTTCACATAGTCGATGCCGGCGCGGGTGGTGATGGCGCTGGCCGGCACGGAGATGACCTTTCGGGCGGCGACCGGTATCCACACCCGTGTGCGCTCGCCGACGAAGAAGTCGCCGAGGTCTGCCACGTCCACATCAGCGAGCACGTTGCCGCTGTCGATTTCGGGATAGACCTTCACCACCTTGCCCCGGCCGAGCGGGGCATCCGTCGTGAGATCCGTGGTGCCGCGGCTGCCGACGATCACCTCGTCGCCGAGCTTGATGCGACCGGCGTGGCGTTCTGGCAGCGCCAGGCGCAGGAAATAGCCACCGCCCGCGATGCGCGCGATGGGCTCTCCCGGCATGATGACGGATCCCTTGGTGACGGGCACGGTGAGCACGCGGCCCGGTGCGGGGGCGATGACTTCGCCCTCGCTCTGCTGCTGCAGCAGCACCGCGCGGTCGGCTTCGGCCGCGGTCAACTGGTTGGTGAGCACGTCGAACTGGGTCTGCAAGAGGTCGACGCGCGTCTTGGCCACGACTCCGCTGGCGAGCAGCTTGGCGGCACGGTCGAGTTCGGTCTTGGCATTGTCGAGCTGGGCCTGGATGGCCTTGATGCGGGCATCCACGGCGCCGAGCTGCAGGGCCAGCTTGTCATCGACCACCATGGCGATGACATCGCCAGCCTTCACGGCGGAGCCTTCCTCGACCGAAAGCGACGTGACGGTGCCGCCGATGCGGGCGCGTGCCGGGACCACGTCCCGGCTCTCCACCCGGCCGAAGACCGCCTTGAGGTCAGGCCGTTCGGTGACGGTGACCGGAACCTCGGCCGCCGCCGCCAGCGCGCTCAGCGAGACAAGGCCCAGTAGGGCCGGAAACACATGGGACCTGAACATCGGCGCTCCTCCGGGACTCTCAATATTAGATATATCTTATATTAGAGAGATCGAAAGTCAAGCGCCGGAGGTTCAGCCTTTGGACGATATGCTCAGCGGAATGCTTCCCCGGCGCGGCAGCCGAGCTTTTTGAAGATCATGGCGGCTGGGCAGAAGCCGGTGAAGGACGCCTGCAGCATGTTTGCCCCCGCAAAAACGGTGAGCAGCAGCCACCAGGGCGAGACGAAATGCGCCAGCCCCACGGAGAGAAGAACGACGCAACCTGCAAAGGCGAGGACAGCCTTGTCGACATTCATATGTGAGCTCCTTCTAATATTAGTGATGTCGAATAATACAAGTCCTCGGCCGCGTCAAGAATCGCGTCAAGCAGCCAAGGGGCGACGAAGGCGAATCGGTAGAATGCCCCCTCAGGTAGAAAAATAAATTTTTGATCGTGGATGGTTTCCGGCGCGTAGAAAAACTACAGAGTTCCGATCATCGAGTCGTGTTCCCTGATGCACACGCACTGACCGGAGGCACGACGTGAAGGAAAACTGGGAAGTCCACGGACTGATCGTCGTCCTGTCCGCCGTCGCGTGGGTTGGGTCCTTCGCGATCCACGATCACTTCCTGTCTTTCCTCGAGCATGCCCCCGGAATCGACATTGTGTTCATTCCGTCAGGCATCAGGATGATTGCGATCCTGATCGGTGGAATCTGGGCCGTTCTTGGCGTTGGCGTCGGAAGCCTTTTCCTCACAGCGACGGAATTCAAGACTGTGCATCTCGGCACCATCCTGGCGGTCGCGGCCGGCAGCGGGCTTTTCCCCTATATCGCGCTGCGCCTGTCCCTGCGTGCCACAGGCGTGCAGCCGAGCCTTGAAAATCTCACGCCAGCACGGCTGCCGCTGATCAGCCTGGGTGTGGCCATCGGATCAGCTGTGCTGCACAATCTTTTGTTTGGGTCGCTGGGGCTGGAAACGTGGTCCAGTTTCGCGGAGCATGTGGTTGCCATGGCCACGGGTGACTTCGTCGGCATCCTGCTTGCGGTCATCATCGCCTTCTTCGTCCTGCGGGCCACACGCAGGACGAAGGCATGAGGTGATCAGGCCTTCTGGGCCGCAGCGGCGAGCTTCTGGGCCTCGCTGGACATCTTCGCATAGGTCCGGCGCGCCATCGTGGTGAGCAGTACCTGCTTGGCGCGGCCGTCACGCGGGTCGGGGATGCACTTGATCCAGCCGGCCTTCTCGAGTTCCGCCAGGCGGGAATAAACTGTCGGCGCCGTGCCGAAGCCGGGACCCTTCACCACATCGGAAACGTTCAGCCTGCGCTGCTCGGTTTCAGCCTCGCCGACAAAGCTCAGGATCGCGCGGGCCGAGATATCGAGCGCGTCAAGGCCCGACGTGGCTTCGATCGCGCGCACGACGCGATTGATGCGGAAGATCAGCTGGTTCTTGTCCACGGTAATTGGCTTGCTCCCTCTGGATCCTGACCATAAGTTGTATTTGCTGTCTTGAGCAGGAAACGATTGCATTATACCTGCTGGTTTCTGCCTACACAACATTCATAAGCTTTTTTGGCCGGAAATTTGTCTCATGGTGTCGTATTTCGGGCAGAAGCGAATTTTGGCGTCAGGCTGATCCTCAGCTGGAAGATCATATGAGTGTAGGTTTTTATGGGTCCGGGAGAACAGCCGGGCTGCCTGTGGTTTGCGGGGGCGTGACATGGCAGGTCTGAACCTATGTCATGATTGCCCAGGCGGCAGGGAAAGTGGATACCAAAAGCTGTGAATACGCATTACGAATCACCTGATCTCATTCACCCTGTCATCCTTTGCGGCGGGTCAGGCACCCGGCTGTGGCCGGTATCGCGGCAGAGCTTTCCCAAGCAGTTCTCGCGACTGGTGGGTGAGGAGAGCCTGTTCCAGGCCACAGCCCGGAGGTTGTCGGGTGACGGCTTCGCGCCGCCGGTGATCGTGACGTCGGCGGAGTTCCGCTTCGTGGTGCGCGACCAGCTGGCGGCGATCGGCGTTACCCCCGCTGCGGTGCTGATCGAGCCCACTGCGCGCAATACGGCGCCCGCCGTGCTGGCCGCCACGCTGTGGCTGGAGCAGCAGGCACCGGGCGCCCTGATGCTCGGGGCGCCATCTGACCACCTGATGCCTGACGCAGAATCCTTCCGCAATGCGGCCGCCGTGGCCGCCGGGCGCGCGGCTGAGGGCGGGATCGTCACCTTCGGCATTACCCCAACCTCTCCCGAGACTGGCTACGGCTATCTCGAACTGGCCGAGGCCGCCGTGCCGGGCAAGCCCGCGCCGCTGCGCCGGTTCGTCGAAAAGCCGGCACGCGCCCTGGCGGAGCAGATGGCCAGTTCCGGGCGTCACCTGTGGAACGCCGGAATCTTCCTGTTCCGCACCGACGTGATGACCGATGCCTTCCAGCGTCTGGCACCCGGCGTCATGGGCCCGGTCAGCCGGGCACTCGCCGCCGCGGAAGCTGATCTCACTTTCCTCCGGCTTGCGCCCGAACCGTGGAGCGAAGCGCCTTCGATCTCGCTCGACTACGCGATCATGGAACATGCGCCTGATCTGTGGGCCGTGCCCTATGCCGGCGGCTGGACAGACCTCGGCGGCTGGGCTGCGATCTGGTCCGAAGGCGCCACGGCGGACAACGGCGTGGTGCAGGATGGAAGCGTGCTGGCGCTGGACTGCCGCGACAGTTTGCTGAGATCCGAGGACGAAGGTCTGCAACTGGTGGGCATCGGGCTCGACGGCATCATCGCGGTTGCCATGCCCGATGCGGTGCTCGTCGCCGCCAAGTCGGAGGTGCAGCGTGTCAAGGATGCAGTGGAGGCCTTGAAGCAGCGCAATGTCGCGCAGGCCACGAGCTTCCGCCGCGACCGCCGTCCCTGGGGCTGGTTCGAGACGCTGTCGGAAGGCGAGCGCTTCAAGGTGAAGCGCATCGTTGTGCTGCCGGGAGCCGCGCTGTCGCTGCAGTCGCACCGGTTCCGGGCCGAGCACTGGATCGTGGTGGAAGGCACAGCCCGCGTCACCGTGGGCGAGCGCGTGAACCTCGTCAGCGAAAACCAGTCGGTCTATATCCCCCTTGGTGAGAAGCATCGCCTCGAAAACCCCGGCACTGCCCCGATGGTGCTGATCGAGGTGCAGACGGGAAGCTATTTCGGCGAGGACGACATCATCCGTTATGACGACATCTATGCCCGCTCGTGACGTTCGGCGCCTGGGCGAGATCGCGGCAGCACAGGCGGCCGGCTTCGGCACCAGCGGCGTGCGCGGCCTCGTCATCAGCCTGACCCCCGGCCTCTGCGCTGCCTATGCGCAAGCTTTCCTGTCGATCCTCGATCACACGCCCGATGGTTTGCTGATCGGCCATGACCTGCGCCCCAGCAGCCCGGCCATCGCCGCGGCCTGCCACGCCGCCGCGCACCGACTTGGCATCCGCACCATCAATGCCGGTGTGCTGCCCACGCCGGCGCTGGCCCATGCGGCCGAGCGACTGGGCGTCCCGGCCATCATGGTCACCGGCAGCCACATTCCCTTCGATCGCAACGGCCTCAAATTCTATCGCGCCGAGGGCGAAATCTCGAAGCAGGATGAACAGCGCATCCTTGACGTCGAGGTGGCGCTGCCCATGGCCGAACCAGCGATTGAGCCGCTGCCTGCCGTCGACCCGGCACCGCGCGCGCTTTACCTCGAGCGCTATCGTGACGCCTTCAGCCCCGATGCGCTCTCGGGGTTGCGGATCGGCGTCTATGAGCATTCCTCCGTGGCGCGCGACCTTCTGCACGAAGTCTTCCGTGCGCTTGGCGCCGAAACGCGGGGCCTGGCGAGGAGCGACAGCTTCGTGGCCATCGACACCGAGGCGGTGCGCCCGGAGGACCACGCGCTTGCACGTGAATGGGCGTCAGACGGCTCGTTCGATGCCATCGTCACCACCGATGGCGATGCCGACCGCCCGCTCATCGCTGACGAGACGGGCCAGTGGCTGCGCGGCGACCTGCTCGGCCTGCTCTGCGCACGCGAACTCGCGGCTGGAACGGTGGTGACACCCGTCAACAGCACCACGGCCCTCGATACGCCGGGCCTCTTCCCCGCGGTGCGCCGCACGCGCATCGGTTCGCCGCATGTGATCGCCGGCATGGCCAATCCGTCACATCTGCCGGTCGTCGGCTTCGAAGCCAATGGCGGCTTCCTGCTTGGCAGTCCGGCGCGCCTCGAAGCGGGGCTGATGGCCGCGCTGCCGACGCGGGATGCCGTGCTGCCGATGCTGCTCGTGCTCGCAGCCGCCAGGCGCCGGCGCTGCATGGTCTCGCAGCTCACTGCCGGCCTGCCGGAGCGCCACAGCTCCAGCGGCCGCCTGCAGGACATCGACACCGCGGCCTGTGCGGCGCTGCTGGCCAGCGCCGATGCGTCAGAGGAGGGCATGATCAGGCTGTTCGGCGAGAGGCCCGTGTCCATCGACCGCACTGACGGACTCCGCGCAACCTTTGCCAATGGCGACATCCTGCATGTCCGGCCGTCCGGCAATGCGCCCGAGCTGCGCTGCTATGCCGAGTCGGCAAAGGCCGAGACGGCCGAGCGCCTTTGTGGCGAAGGCCTGTCCCGCCTGTCGCGTCTGCTCAGCGGCAAATCTCCCGCCTAGGCAGGGCAGCCGTGTCGACGGCATAGCCGGCGAGCTTGATGTTGGTGACGGTGAGGGTGTAGCAGCCAAGGGCCTTGGTTGCAGGGGATGTGAAAGTCGTCTTGCCGGCGCGGTTGGAGCGCAGCGCCGCTGACTTGCGGACGACACCCGACCACACCGCCGACACGACGGCATTGCGCATCACCTTGCCCTGTTCGTTCACCACGACGATGGCTGCCCGCGCCTTGCCCGATCCGGCCCGCGTCACGGCGAGGCTCAGGCTGATGTCGCGCACGGACACGGCCTTGACGGGCGTGGCAGTGGCAAAAGACAGGACCTGCGTGGTGGTGGCGCTGAAGCCCGTGTCATCGACGACCGTGAGGCGCACCGTGTAGGTGCCGGCCGCGGCATAGCGGTGGGTGACCGTCTGCAGCGTGCCCGTCGTGTCGCCAGTACCGTCGCCGAAATCCCAATAGTAGAATCTCACGGCACCGTCGCTGTCAGACGACTGGCTGGCGTCGAGTGTCACGGCGACCGGGGCGATGCCCGACGTGGCACTCGCCGTCAGCACCGCCCTGGGCGGTGTGCCGCCCGATTGGAACGCCACGGAGACACGATAGTTGCCGACCGAACCATAGGCCGTGTAGCCCGTGGTGGCGGGGTTGCCCAGGCCGGTCGAGCGTACCTGGATGTAATAGGTGCCGGGCGCCGTGATCTGATAGGCGAGCGTGGCGTCGAGCGCGTTGAGCGGGTTGCTGGAGACGAGTTCCACGCCCGATGCATCGAGCAGCGTCAGCACCAGGTCGGCATTGGCCGAGCGGCTGGCCGGCTCGACCGAGGCGGTGAAGGCGCCCGCCGAAGCGGTGATGGAGAACACGTCCGCGTCGCCCGCCTGTTCGATCACGCCATCGATGGTGGCGCCGGTGCCGGGCAAGGGGGCTGCGGCGGCGATTGTGCTGCCGAAGTCGTCGGCGCGCAGCGGCAGGCCATTGGCCTGGGCGACCGCAAAGTCATCTTCCATGTTGTTGGCATTGGCATATTCGCCGCGGCTGAACTGCACGAGGGTCTTGTAGTAGCCGACGCCCATGATCGGCGCCCAGCTTGTTGCAGGGTCGCTGCCCTGGCCGGTGTAATAGGCTGTCGCGTTCGTGCCGTCGTGGCTCAGCCCCACATTGTGGCCCACCTCGTGCGAGATCGCTTCCGCCACCGCTTTTTCCTCGCCGTTGCCGAGCGCGTTGTAGAAGACGAGAGCCGGCTTGTAAAAGGACGAGGTGTCGTTGAAGACGCCGACATACGCGATGCCGCCGCAGCTGCAGTTGATGATGCCCCTGCTGTCGGTGATCACGGCCGTGGTTCCATAGACCTGGTCACTGGTGCCGGTGCGGGCCAGCCGGTCTGCGGGGGGCGCCTCGGTCGTCACGTTCACGTCGAAGGGTGCATAGTCTTCCGCGACACGCTGCCAGATGAACTGGATGCGCTGGAGTTCGGTCACCGAGAAGGACGCCGGCGCTCCGTCGATGTCATAGGGCTTGGCGTTCAGCGTGTTGCCGTTTGTGTTCCACGCGGTGCCGGTGAGCGTGGCTCCGTCGAAATCGAGATAGATCGTCTTGCTGGCGCCGGGGCGCGAGTTGAGCCTGAAGGTCTGGTCGAGCGGCACCAGCTGCCCTTGCGCCAATGCCTGCTGCGCGTCGGCGGCGGAGGCCTGAAGCGGCGCCCTCATGTCCTCGACGACGAACATGCGGCCCCTGCTGTCGAGGCGCAGGAGGCGGTCGGAGAGAAGTTCGCGGCGCAGGCCTTCGGCCGACTTGCCATACCAGCCTGCAACTTCGGCAAGACGCGCGCCGAGGCGGTTCACCGCGGCCTGGCCGGCCAGCTGACGTTCGGCGAAGTTCAGCTGCGGGAATGCGGGCCTTGCCCGTTCACGAATGATCTTGGTCGTCTTCGCGTCCGCGACGTGAGCCATCATCGCAAGGAAAACGAGTGGCACGATGAAGAGCGGTGCGATGCGCTTTATGATTCCAATCACGAACTTACGCCTTCTACGATTAGCAGCGTTGTTCCTGATCGGGCGCTGCAGGAACATCGTCGCATTACGATATTCAAACATAGCACAGGACCGTCAGCTTGTCTGACTCGTCACGATCTGGGCGAATTTTCGTTTGAACGTCCGGGGCGCCCAGCTGATGGGGGTCCCTTCGCTGTGGCAGGCACAGGGTTATGCGTTCATGATGTTTGCAGGCGGCGCTGCCACGCACGCGGCTGGTCCTTCAGCATCTCGTGCAGGGTGGCGATGAGCTGTCCGGCCTCGGCGCTCGCGGAGGAGTAGTAAACGCTGCGGCCCTTGCGGCGGCAGGTCACCAGCTTGTCGAGACGAAGGCGGGCCAGTTGCTGGGAGACGGCGGCCTGCGGCATGCCCATGATCTCCTCGATTTCCGACACGCTGCGCTCGCCTTCCGCGAGCAGGCAGAGGATGAGCAGGCGCCCCTCGTGCGACAGCGCCTTCAGCATGTCGGTCGCCCGGCGCGCCTTGGCGACCAGGTTCTTGCGTTCCTTTCTGGTGGCGGTGGGAAAGTCGAG
The DNA here is from genome assembly GCA_964474665.1 of uncultured Aestuariivirga sp. GTDB lineage: Bacteria > Pseudomonadota > Alphaproteobacteria > Rhizobiales > Aestuariivirgaceae > Aestuariivirga. Next base: position 55,192 of record CAYYTH010000005.1, on the reverse strand, counting down.
GATGCTCATGGTTCCACGCAGTTCGGTTGCAGGGGCGGGTTGCGGGCCAGGCGCGGCCGGCCGGCCGGGATCCGCTGTAGCAGATGTCATGCCGTCAGATTGTCGTGGGAAAGGCAGTCTGCGCCGTGCGGGGCAGGAACCGGGCGCGCCATTTGGCGCGCCCGCTCGCGAGAAGGTCAGTAGGGGCCGCGGCAGCGGTGCTTCTTGCCGTCGTAGCCGGTATAGGTATCGGTCCGCGGATTGTAGCTGCGGTAACGGTTCATGCACCACTGCACATGCTGCGAGGCATTGCTGCCGCCGGCGAAGGCGTCACCGACCTCGAAGCCCCAGCCGCCGCCGTTATAGGACCACCAGGGCCACGGATACCAGAAGCCGCTGTAGAAGTAGTTGTAGCCCGGATAGCGGTAACGGTAGCGCGGGCCGTACCAGCGGCCGTTGCGGTACCAATTGTTCCAGTTCCGGCCGTGCCAGTTGCGGCCGTTCCAGCGCTGGCCGTTCCAGTTATGGCCGTTCCAGTTGCCGTTCCACCGGCGATTGTAATGGTTGCCGCCGCGATAGACGTTGCGGCCACCGCCATTCCAGCCCGGCCCGGGCCCGCGCATGCCGGCGCCATTCCAGCCGCCCATGCCGCCCCTGGGCGGCAGCCAGATCATGCCCCCCATTCCGCCACCGAAGCCATTCCCGAAGCCGCCACCAAAGCCGCCGCCACCCCGGTCCGCCATGGCGGGCACGGTGGTCAGCAAGGTGGCAGCCGCAAGCAAGCCTGCTGCCAGCAGGCCAAAGCCAAAACGTTTCATGTGTTTGAAACTCCCAGAAGGTGCCCCAGTTGCCCCAACAGGTTCTCGGCAACCTTGTGCGCGGGCGTCGGTGACACCGCCTTCTGGTCAAACTCAACCGCGCACGAAATCAGGTTGCCGAAGCCTCCTTTCGATTCAGAACATGGCCAAATAGTGTTGACGGAAAAAATTGACGGAGCCGGCTGGCGCCGGATCCTCCGACGCCCCAGTCGCAGGCTAACTCTCGACGATCTGCAGCTGGCGGCCGCCGAGCGAGGCGAAGGAGCGGGCCCGGCAGGTGAGCACGATGACCTGCTGGTTCTTGCCCGCCCGGTTGATGGCATCGAACATCTGCTCGATGCGCGCATCGTCGGAGAACACCAACGCATCATCGAGGATGATCGGCACGGGGCTGCCCTTTTCGCAGATCATCGCCCCCATGGCGAGGCGGACCAGCACCGCGACCTGTTCCTGCGTGCCGAGCGACAGGCGCGTGAAGGCCTCGGGACCCGAGCGGCTGAGCCCGGCAATGGCGAAATCGTCACCGAGCGACAGTTCAGCCTCCGGGAAGACATCGCCGAGGAAGGGCTTGAGGTGGCGGAGCAGCGGGCGGTTCAGCTCCTCGCGGCGGCGGTCCTGGCAGGACTGCACCGTGTCGCGCAGCAGCTTCAGCACCTCGACACGCTCACCGAGACGTGCGGCCTCGGCCGCGGCCATGTCGTGGCGCAGGCGCAGCGTGCTGGCGGCCTCGCCGAGGCCCTCGCCGCCGGCGACCTTCACCTCGCCCTCGAGGCCGGCGATCTTCTGCGCCAGATCCTCCGCCGCCTTGCGCTGCTGGGCGAGGGCGGCGGTGAAACGCTCGATGCGGCTCTGCTGGCGCTCCGCCTCGTCGGGTGCGGGCGCGCGGGAGCGCTCCTGCTCGAGGGCGGCGGCCTTGATGCGATGCGCCTCGCGGCGTCTTTCAAGTTCGGCGACGCAGGCGGCAATGGTTTCGGCGCGGCCTTCATCCGGCAGCAGGGCCAGGTCATTGCCGAGCTGGGCGTGAATGGCATCGGCCTCGCCGCGCAGCGTGCCGCGCCGCCCGGCCAGCGCGGTGAGTGCCTCGCGCAATGCGTTGACCTCGCCCAGCAGGGACGAGCGTTCGCCGCGCAGCGCGCCGCGCCGCCCGGCCAGCGACTGGCGTTCGGCGGCGAGCACGTCGGCTGCGGCAAGCGGCTCGCTGCCTTCGGGCAGCAGGCGGCGCGCCTCGGCGCTGATCTCTGCAATCGCCGCGGCGAGACGCTCGATCTCGGCGGCAGGTGACTCCTTCAGCGCCAGCGCCGTGCGTTCGGCCTTGAGGTCGCGCGCGCTGTCTTCAAGGACAGCCCTCTCGGCGCGGCGGGCGCGCAGCTCGTCGACATTCTTCACGCCATGACGCGACAGGAGGGCCGACAGCCTCTCGCGCTCGGCGGCGAGTGCGGCCGCGGCGGCATCGCGCGCCTTGGCGGGCGGCGTGACAGTGATGGTCACGTCGGGTCCCACCGCAATGGTGAGCGGTGCCGTGACGGGGCGCGTGGCCTCGCCAGTAACGGTCTCGCCATCGAGCGTGACAGCGGCGCCCGGCCTGGCGCTGATCGCGATGCGCGCCGCGCCGGCCTCCATGGCGGCGCGGATGCGCGCCTCCTCGGCCTCGATTGCGGCGAGCGCAGCGACCGCCGCCTCGTCGACCGTGGCCGCCTTGAGTGCGGCCTCATTGGCGGCGGCGCGCTGGCGGAAGTCCTCGAGGAGCGCCAGTCGCTTGTCGAGCTCGGCACGGCGGGCGAGCTTCTGGGACAGTGCTTCAAGGCGCTGCAGCTCTGCCTCGCGGCCATCGAGCGCTTCGCTCTCGGCCTCGCAGCGGGCCAGTGCCGCGCTGGCAAGGTCGAAGGCCTTCGCGGTTTCGGCCTGCTGTGCTTCAAGCGGATCGAGCTCAGCGGTGAGTTGCTTCAAGCGCTGGCGGCGCTCGTCGATGGCGGCGGCGCGCGCGGTGAGGCTGTCGAGCTTGTCCTGCTGCGCCTCGGCCCAGCGATGGGCATCGCGCTCCTCGCCGGCGAGGCGCTTCACCTCACTGGCGGCTTTCTCCACTTCGGCCAGCCTCAGCTTCGCCGCATCGAGCTGGTCCTGCAGTGACTGCAGGCTGGCAGCGTCGCTCACCGTGCGGTGCTCGCGGCGCAGCCGGTCGAGGTCATCCAGGCGCTGGCGCAGCGCCGCGAGCAGGCGCTCGGCTTCCCGCTGCTCGTCGGTGAGGCGAGCCGCCTCCTTCAGCGCCTGGTCGAGAGCGCCTCCGGCCTTGGGCTGGCCGGTGCGGGTGATGAATTTGGCCAGCTCGTCATTGACGTTCGCCAGCACGTGGCGCGCGCGCTCGCCGCCGACCAGCGTGCCGACCTCCTGCTGGATCGCGGCGTTGAAGGCGCTCTTCGCACCTTCAGAGGGTTCAGGCGTCTCGAAGGACTGGCCCTGCGCCACCCACAGGATGCCATAGGCCGCATCGTCGAGGGCGCGGGCGGATTTCTGCTCGATGCCGAGCAGGCGCCAGACCTCCTCGTCGGCCTCGGCATTGCGCCAGCTCTCGACACCGTCGCAGAGGAGGCTCGCCGACTTGGATCGCAAGAAGGACTTGCGGATCTCGTAGCTCCTGCCGCCGATCTCGAAGCCGACGCTGATCGACACGGGCAGTGACAGGCCCTCGGTGGCGAGGGCTGCGACCTCTTCCTTCGCGGTGTTGTGGCGCTCGAACAGGCAGGTGCGCACGGCGCGGAACAGCGTCGACTTGCCGGCCTCGTTGCCGGCGGAGAGAATGTTGACGCCGGGCCCCAGCCCCTCGATGCGCACCCGCTCGCGGAAGCGGCCGCAGCCTTCGACGCTGACATGGGTGAGCTTCATGCCGCCTGTCCCCGCGCGTCACGCGTCATCACGAAGAGCTGGACCAGCGCCTCCTCGGCGCGGCGGCGCTGGGCGGCGGGCAGCGACAGGTCCTCGGCCTCACTGCGCAGGCGTTCGGCGGCCTCGCGCAGCACACCGTGGAAGTCGATCTGTTCGAGATCCTCGGCCGTCGGGCGCACATGCAGATTGCCCAGATCCCTGGCGAGCCAGAACAGTGCTGCCTCGAGGCCCTTGAGCCGCTGCTCGAGATCGGCGCGCGCCGTGAGGTCGAGCGTGCCGCCGACATCGAGGCGGAGCAGGAGGCTGGGCAGGTCGGGGAGCGCGCGCAGGCGCTGCTCGAGGGCGGCCGCGTCCTCCGCGGTGGCGAGTGTCTCCGCGAGCGTGAGCCAGCGGTAGGCCCCGCTGCGCTTGATCGTCACCACCGGCGGTGCGCCGTGGCCGGCAATGTCGACGAGCAGGACCTGGCCCTGCTCCTGGCTGTCGAAGCGGTCGGCCTCGGGCGTGCCGGCATACCAGGTGGCCGTGTTGATGGAGAGGGTGCGGTGCCAGTCGCCGAGCGCCAGGTAATCAAGCCCGGCGCGCCGCGCGCGGTCGGGTGCGATCGGGTTCTTGGCCTCGGAGCCGGTGCCGAAGCCCGTGACCGAACCATGGGCGAGCCCGATACGGATGAGGCCCGGAGCGCTTTCGGCCGTATCCATCCACTCGGTCAGGTCATTCACCTCGCTGCGGCGGCGGAGCGGTGCGGGCAGCAGCACGGCCTCGCCGCCCAGCAGCACGGGTTCGGGTGCCAGATGGACGTGGACGTTTTCCGGCAGGCCCTGCGCTGCGGCACGGTCCCACAGCCCGTTGCCGCGGTGATGGTCGTGGTTTCCGGGAATGACGTGCCAGGAGACGGCGGGGAAGTTCCGCATGCGCTCCAGCGGTTCGAGCAGCGTCTTCTGGGCCGGGGCGTCACTGTCATAGAGGTCGCCCGCCACCAGCACGTGGGCGGCGCCCTCGGCCAGCGCGAGGCGGCCGATCGTCTCGATGGCGGCGAGGCGGGCCTGGCGCAGCACGCTTTCCCGGTCGCCGAAATTGCGGAAGGGCTTTCCGATCTGCCAGTCCGCGGTGTGGATGAATCGCATGGGGCCAGAATGGAAGGCAGGAGGGCGAGGGTCAACCGCCCCAAGATTCCGCTGGCGAAACGCCGCATAACTCCCCATATGTCGGGCCGAGAATTGAGGAGATCACCATGTCACTGCTGCTGAACATCATCTGGATCCTGCTGGGCGGCGCCTGGATGGCCTTCGGCTGGCTGGTCGCGGCCGTGATCATGGCAATCACCATCATCGGCATTCCGTGGGCCCGCGCGTCCGTCAACATCGCGCTCTACACGCTGATGCCCTTCGGCTACACGGCGGTGCCGCGTGACCGGCACACCGGGCAGGAAGACATCGGCACCGGGCCGCTGGGCACCATCGGCAACATCGTCTGGCTGGTTCTGGCCGGCTGGTGGCTGGCGCTGATGCATGTGGTCTGGGCGGTGGCGCTGGCCATCACCATCATCGGCATTCCCTTCGCCTGGGCGCACCTGAAGCTGGCCGGCATCGCGCTGTGGCCGGTGGGCAAGATGATCGTGCCGAAGGACCAGGCCGGCATGCCGGCCCACCGCGTCTAACTAGCGGACGCGCCCCTCGCGGAACGCATCGACCGTGCGCATCACGCCACGCAGTTCCGCGAGGCCCTTGAGCCTGCCGATGCAGGAATAGCCGGGGTTCACCTTCTTCCCGATATCGTCGACGATCAGGTGGCCGTGGTCCGGCCGCATCGGGATCTGGCGTGCCTCGCGGGTTTCGAGATCGCGGAGTGCCGCCACCACGCCAATCATGTCGGTGTCGCCGTCGAGGTGCTCGGCCTCGTAGAAGGAGCCGTCCGCCTCGCGCGTGGTGTTGCGCAGATGCGCGAAATGGATGCGCGGACCGAAATCGTGCGCCATCTTCACGAGGTCATTCGCCGGGTTGGCGCCATAGGAGCCGGTGCAGAGAGTGACTCCATTGGCGGGGCTCGGCACGGCATCGAAGAGCTTTTGGGTGTCGGCCTGCGTGGAGTTCACGCGCGGCAGGCCGAAGAGCGGGAAGGGCGGATCGTCCGGGTGGATGGCGAGCTTCACGCCCGCTTCCTCCGCCGTCTGGGCAATCTCGCGTACGAACAGGAACAGGTGCTCGCGCAGGCCTTCGACCGTGATGTCACGATATTCGTCGAGCTGGCGGAGGAAGCTCTGCCGGTTATAGACCGTCTCGCGCGCCGGGACCCAGTCGATCAGGTTGCGCTCGAGTTGGGCCAGCTTGCTTTCGGGCCAGGAGGCGAGGCGCTCGCGCGCGGCGGCGATGCGTTCGGCCGGGTGGTCTCGTTCAGCATCGCGGCGCTTGAGCACGAAGACGTCATAAGCGCAGAAGTCCACCACGTCGAAGCGCAGCGCCGTGCCGCCATTGGCGAGCGGCCAGTCCAAGTCGGTGCGCGTCCAGTCCGTGATGGCCATGAAGTTGTAGCAGCAGACCCTGACACCCGCCTTCGCCACGGCGCGGAGCGAGGCCTTGTGGTTGTCGATCAGTGTACGGAAGTGTTCCGTGCGGGTCTTGATGGGCTCCGGCACGGCGATCGATTCGCAGACGTCCCAGCTGAGGCCCGCACTCTCGACCTGGGCCTTGCGTTTCATGACCTCGTCCTCGGTCCAGGCCTGGCCGCGGTTCATGTGGTGCAGCGCCGTGACGATGCCGGTGGCCCCGGCTTGCCGGACATGGGCGAGGGTGACGGGATCGTCAGGGCCGAACCAGCGCCAGGTCTGCTTCATGGGTGGGTGCTCCGGAATGTTTCATAGCTCTGCTTGCTGCCGTGGCGGATCAGGCCGTCGAGCGCTGCGGTGACGGCGGCGGTGAAGCGCGGATCGGCGGGTAGGTCCGTGCCGAAGATCGCCTCGATCGACAGCAGGGCGGGGGCGAGGCGTTCCGCATCGAGGCCTGCCGCATCGGCGCGGGCGCGGAGTTCGTTCTTCAGCGGATCGCGCACATCTATGGGTTGGCCGCTTTCGTCCAGGCCCGTCACGTAGCGCATCCAGGCGGCGACGCCGAGGGCAAGTGCATCGATGTGGGCTCCGGACCTGAGCCGGTCTCGGATGGTGCCGAGCAGGCGCTGGGGCAGTTTCTGCGAACCGTCCATGGCGATCTGCCAGGTGCGGTGGCGGAGGCCGGGGGTGCGGAAGCGGGCGAGGAGTGCCTGCTTGTAGGCCGAAACATCCGTGCCCGGCGGAACGGTGAGGGTGGAGGTGACCTCCGAATTCATCAGATGGCTGACGAAATGCGCCAGGGCGGCGTCCTGCATGCAGTCGGCAACGGTCTCGTGGCCCGCGAGATAGCCGAGGTAGGACATGGCGGAGTGGGCGCCATTCAGAAGGCGGAGCTTCATCGTCTCGAAGGGGGCGATGTCGGTGACGAAGCGGGCGGCCCAGTCGGGGCGGCCCTGGGGGAAGTGGTCCTCGATCACCCAGTCGGTGAAGGCCTCCGTCACCACGGGCCAGCGGTCCTCGAGGCCGGTCGCGGCGGCGATGCGGGCGCGGTCGGCATCGGTGGTGGCGGGCACGATGCGGTCCACCATGGTGGCGGGGAAGGCGATGTTCTCCGCCACATATTGGCCGAGCGCCGGGCTGCGCAAGCCGGCGAGGCGGGTGACAACCTTGGCCACGGTGCGGCCATTGGCGGGGAGGTTGTCGCAGCACAGGACGGTGAAGGGCGGAAGCCCGCGGGCCTTGCGGGCGCGGATCGCCTCGACGAGGAAGCCGGGCGCGGAGCGCGGCATGTCGGGGTTTGCGAGGTCGTGGAGAATGTCCGGGTGCTGATCATTCAGCGCGCCCGTCGCCGGATCATGGCAATAGCCCTTCTCGGTGACGGTGAGGGAGACGATCTTGACGGACGGCAGGCACATGGCCTCGACCAGGGCCTGCGGGTTCTCGGGCGCCACGAGGACGCCGCGGAGAGACGCGATCACCCGGCAGCGCTCGCCCTGCTCGTCCGACTCCGCCAGCGTGCAGAGGAAGTCCTGGTCCTGCAGCGCGTCGCGCGTGTCGGGGGAACGCAGGCTGGCGCCGAGGATGGCCCAGCGCCCGTCGCCCGCCGCCAGAACGCGATCGGTGTAATCGGCCTGATGAGCGCGGTGGAAGGCGCCGGCACCCAGATGCACGATGCCGATGTCCGTCAACGACGGATCATAGGCGGGGCGTGCGGTGCGGAGCGAAAGCCTGTTCATGTGATCCAGTGCTAATACAGCCGGAACGGCGGCTCAAGACGGGCCGAATCCCATTGAAGGAACAAAGTCCTTGACAGCGCGCGCTGGATGTGCTAGAAAGGCGCATACTCGAAAATTGTGACTGAGCGCCCGGGCGGCAGACCGCCGCGGGCTTTTTGTTTTCGTCACCCCGGCCGTCGCCGGGATGACGGCCTCATGGAGGAGTTCGCGAATGAACCTGCTACTTCAGACCCGCCGGCCCGGCTTCGCCGAGATCGCTTCTTTCCGCGATCTTGGCGTTTTCCTTGTTGCGCTCGGCCTGCGCCTCCTCGCGGCGCTTCATCACCTCGTAGACGATGGCGCCGAAAAGCGACATGCCGATGATGATGACGGCCAGCGCCGAGAGCGCCGGCGTGGTGCCCTGGCGGACCTCACCGGCGAGCACGGTGACCAGCGTCTTGTCGGCGAGAATGGCAAAGGTCGTGGTGTTGTAGTTCTCGAAGCTCGACAGGAAGGCGATGACCGAGGCCGAAATCAGTGCGGGCTTCAGGAAGGGCAGCAGGATGTGCCAGAACACCTGCGGGTGCGATGCGCCGAGGTCGAGGGCTGCTTCCTCCTGGGCGCGGTCGAAGCGCTGCAGACGGGCCATGATGATGAGCAGCGAATAGGCGGCGATGAAGCTCGACTGGCCGAGGATGGCCAGAATCACGCCCTTGTAGAACCAAGCCTTGGTGAAGTCCGTCATCCCCATCATGTCCTTCCAGAAAATGACGGTGGAGATGCCGATGATGACCCCGGGTGTGAGCACCGGCGATACGGTGACGAGATAGAAGGTGCCGCGCGCGCGATGGTAGATCTGGTTCATGATGATGGCCGCGGCGAGGCCCACCGGCACGGATACGGCGACGACGCCGAGGCCGATGATGATGGAATTGCGAAGGCCCTCCATCATGGCGCGGTGGTTCCACAGCTTGACGAACCATTCCAGCGTGAAGCCCTCGAAGGGGAAGGCCTGTGGATAGGCGGGGGTGTTGAAGGCGGTGACGCTCATCACCGCCAGCGGCCCGAAGAGGTAAAGGAAGAACAGGGCGATGTAGAAGCCTATCATCGCCTTCATGACGAATTTCGAGTTCACTTGATCGTCTCCCCGAGAGAGACCTTGAACAGGCGCAGCATCAGGAGAACAAATGCGATGCAGGCGGCGAGGAGGATGAAGGCGTAGGCCGCACCGCGCGGCCAGTTGAAGGCCTGGAAGAAGAAGTCATAGACGATCGAGGTGAACCACAGCGTCGACGGGCCGCCGAGGAACTGCGGTGCCGCGAGCGAACCCGCCGCCAGCATGAACACCATGGTGCAACCCGAGGCGATGCCGGGCTTGGCATAGGGGATCACGACGTCGCGGTGGATCTTCCACCAGGGGGCGCCAAGGTCACGCGCCGCCTCGATCTGGTTCTTGTCGAGACTTTCGATGGCGTTGTAGAGCGGGAAGATCATGACGAGCAGGTAGGCGTAGGACAGGCCGACATAGAGGCCCACGTCGATGGCCAGGAAGTCGATGGGCTTTTCGGTGAGACCAATGCCCATGAGGGCCTGGTTGATGAGGCCCTTGGAGGCGAGCAGCAGGCGCAGCGAGAAGGCACGCAGGATTTCGTTGACCCAGTAGGGCACGATGAGCGCCAGCATGATGAGGCGGACCTTCTGAATCGTGCCGGCTTGGGCCATGTAATAGGCCAGCGGATAGCAGATGGCGAAATTCACCGCAGTCACCAGCACCGAGGTGATGATGGTGAAGGCGAAGGCCCAGATGTGGGTGGTGTTGACCTCGTTGTCGACCGGGTTGATGAAAAACGACTTGTACTGGGCTATGGTGAGCACATCCGTCGGGCCGCCGCGCTGCGCCGGGGTGAGCTTGGGATGGAAGCTCTCCACCACCATGTACAGATAGGGCAGGGTCACGAGGAACAGTGACCAAAACGCCACCAGCACGATGAAGACGATGCCAAGCGCGGTGCCGTTGCGCTCGAAGAAGCTCTTGTGGGTCGGGTCGTGGTGCTTGCTCTTTTCGGCCCGCGCCATGGCCCAGAAAATGGCGATGACGACGAGCGGAATGAGGAAGACGACGAGGCGGCTACTCACGGGCCATTTTCCCTTCCGGCAGCACGATGCCCATGTCGGGCTCGTAGTGGACCTGGGCCTTTTCTCCCTGGTTGGGGATACGGTTGCCGCCGTGCCGACCCACGGTGATTGTGATGTCCTTCTTGGTGGCGCCCTTGAGGAAGACGTGGGTGGCATTACCCTCGAAGGCCGAGGACAGCGTTTCCGCCGCCAGCGTGACATCGGCCGCGCCGGCACCGAGCTTGAAGGATTCAGGACGCACGAACAAGATTGCCCGGTCGCCGACCTTCAAGCCGCGGGCGTTGCGGCCGCGCAGCGGGCCGTGGGGGGTATCAACGACGGCGAAGTCAGCGTCGGCGGCAGTGACCTTGCCGGAGAAGGGATTGTTCTCGCCCACGAAAGAGGCGACGAAGGGCGTGTCCGGGTGGTCATAGACAGTCTTGCCGTCGGCCACCTGCTGGATGACGCCGTCGGACATGACCGCGATGCGGTCCGACATGGTGAGCGCTTCGCCCTGGTCATGGGTGATGTAGATGAAGGTGATGCCGACCTGTTGCTGGATGGCGCGCAACTCGTTGCGCATGTGCTGGCGCAGCTTGAGGTCGAGCGCCGAGAGCGGCTCGTCGAGGAGCAGCACCTTGGGCTGCACGGCGAGCGCGCGGGCAATGGCCACGCGCTGCTTCTGGCCGCCGGAGAGTTCGCTGACGAGCTTGTCGCCCTGGCCCGGAAGGGCGATGAGGTCCAGGAGTTCGCCCGCCTTCTTCATGCGCTCGGTCTTGGAGACGCCACGGACGCGCAGGCCATAGGTGATGTTGTCGGCCACCGTCATCAGCGGGAAGAGGGCGAGGTTCTGGAAAATCAGTGCGGTTGGGCGCTTGTTGGGGCCGATGCCGCCCATGTCCTGGCCACCGATCCGCACTTTGCCCTGGGAAGGATCAAGAAATCCCGAGACCGTGCGCAAGATGGTGGTCTTGCCGCAGCCCGAGGGCCCTAGAAACGAGAAGAACTCGCCGCCCCTGATATCAAGCGTGGCATCGTCCACGGCGGTGAACTGACCGAAACGGACGGTGATGTGATCGAGTTCGACGCCCGCACTCATGTGCTGCCCACCCCTGAATTGAAAATAGCCGTCTGTCGCGGCACTTGACGGGAGTTTCTATCCTCGCCCGGTGGAATTCAAGTAGAACCAAACATGGCCTGAAAATGAACCAGCCCCGCGGAAGCGGGGCTGGCGCATTGATTATAAAGTCGGAATCAGGCTGCCTTGAACTTGTCCACATACTGGCTGCGGATTTCCGCGTACCAGCTGGGCTCCGCCGGCCAGGGCCAGAGGTTCATCAGCGATTCGCCCGGATAGGCCTGCTGGAAGATCTGCTTGGCCTGGTCCGACAGGAACGCATCGGCGCCGTTGACGACCGGGTTGTAACCCGAGCCTTCCGCGACCTGTGCCGAGACTTCCGGCGTCTGGAGATATTCGAGGAAGGCATAGACCTGGTCGATGTTCTTCGCCGACTTCAGCAGCGAGATGCCGTCCACCCAGGTGATGGCGCCTTCGACAGGGGCCTGGTAGTTGACCGGCTTGCCGGCCTTCTTGAGCGAGATCGGCGGGCCGTCCCAGGTCTGGCCGATCCACACGTCGTTCTCCATCAGGCCGGACTTGGTATTATCGGCGGAATCCCAGAACTGCTTCACCCACGACTTGTGCTCGATGGCGAAAGCGAGGATGGGGTCCCAAAGCTTCTTGAAGTTCTCCTCGTCCTTGTAACCGTCGAGCATACGGTTGGACGGCATCTTGCCCGACTTGTCCCACCACAGGCCGATGCCGAGAAGGAAGGAGTGGCCGCGGCCCTGCGTATGGCCCTTGACGTCCTCCGCCCACAGCGAGCCGTAGCTGAGCGTGTTCGGGTCGCCCTTCCACAGGTCGGTGCGCCAGGAAATGGCCTCAGAGCCCCAGCAGTGGGGCATGTAGTAGACGCCGTCTTCCCAGGTCCAGAGCTTGGCCGCGCCCTCAGCCATGGACGGGATAAGGTTGGTGTGGTTCTTCACCTTGTTCATGTCGAACGGCGCGAGGACGGCGAGGTCCTTGTACTGCGGGGCGCGGTTCTGGGTGGGCGAGCAGATATCGAAGCCTTCGCCACCGGTGGCCTGCAGCTTGTTGATCTGCTCCTCGTTCTGCGAGAAGGGCGTCTGGTTGACCTTGATGCCGGTGGCCTTCTCGAAGTTCGGGATCACCGGATCGGGATATTCGTCCGACCACATGAGCAGGTTGAGCTCGCCCGAGGAGGAGAGCGCATTCTTGGTGTAGAGCGGGCCGGCAAGGCCGATGGCGCCGAGCGCCACGGCAGACTTCATCAGGGTACGGCGCGACAGCGCCGCGGCGCGCATGGTTTCCTGCGCGGGTGTAAGTTTCTTCATTCGAGAACGTCCTCCGTGTTTGGCGCCGGCTTCAGTGCGGACGCCTGATTGTATGACCTGTCCGGTGAATCCGGCTTCTGAGGTCTTTCAGGACAATATGACGATCACGTAACGGGAGGCAACGGGATTGTTCAAGGCTTGCGGGACGTTAACCTTGGGAGGCCGGCGGGCCGGTTTCTCGGTATGTTTACGCAGCGACGCGGTTTCTGCCGCCCTGCTTGGCCTCGTAGAGCTTGGCATCGGCCCGGGCGACAAGGGCGCTGGTACCCTCGGTCGCCTCGAGCTGGGCCACCCCGAAGCTGGCGGTCACCCGCAGCATGGTGTTGGGCGCCCCCGGCTTCTGCCAGAACTGCCCCTCGAGCTGGGCCCTGATCTGGGAGGCGATCTTGAAAGCGTTGTCGATCGGCGTCGCGGGCAGCACGATGGCGAATTCCTCGCCGCCGTAGCGCGCCACCGTGTCGCGGCCCTTGACGTTGCTCGACAGGACGCGGGCGAACCACTTCAGCACGTCGTCGCCCGCCGGATGGCCGTAGCGATCGTTGATCGACTTGAAGTGGTCGATGTCGGCGAGGATGAGGGAGAGCGGCTGGCCGCCATTGCGCGCACCCGCCAGGTGCGCGGCCAGCACCACGTCGAAGCCGCGGCGGTTCTTGAGGCCGGTGAGCGGGTCGCTGAGGCCCTGCGCCTCGGCACTGGCGAGATTGGTCTTCAACTTCTCGATCTGTTTCTGCGAGGTCTCGAGGCTGGCCTGCAGGTTGGAGGTGCGGGCCTTCATCCTGTCGTTCTCGATCATCAGGTAGGAGATGATGACGCGCACCTGCTCGGTCTTGAGGCTTTCGTGCAGTTCCTCCTTGGCGCGCTCGAGGACGGTGGAGAAGTTCTCGTTCGCCTCGGCATGCTGGCGGAGTAGCGCCAAGAGCTTGCTGACCTCGGTCTGAACCGGATCGGCCTGCGTGTCGGCGAAGACCGCCTCGGGCGCGGGTGGCGATGCGGCCGGCACGGCGGGGCGCAGCATGTCCCAGACGGTGCCGAAGAGGGTGCAGGCGATGAGCAGCGTCACGGCGCCGAGCTCATAGGCCCTGGCGTTGGCCAGGCTGCCGGGGCTGTGGATGAGGTAGAGCGCCACGAGCCCCGCGAGCCCGGCGACGACGGCAAGCACGATGCGCAGGATCGAGGTCATGGTAGCGTGTGCCGCCCCCCCGCGATGTTGGCTTGCAGGAAACCTATCGCCGTGGCCTTGCGGCAAACTTGCATGGCTCTCCTGCCCAAACTTGTGCGTGACGCGACCGGCGCCTGCCGTTAGCCTGACGCCAAAACCAGCGCCGCAGGGAGGCCATTTTGCGCAAGAAGAACAAGACGATCATCACCTGTGCCATCACCGGCTCGATCCATACGCCGTCGATGTCGCCGCACCTGCCGGTGACGCCGGACCAGATCGCCACCCAGGCGGTGGAGGCGGCGGAAGCCGGGGCGGCGATCCTGCACCTTCATGCGCGCGACCCGCTGAACGGGAGGCCCTCGGGCGAGCCGGACACCTACAACCAGTTCCTGCCGCGCATCAAGCAGGGCTGCGACGCCATCGTGAACATCACCACGGGCGGCGGCCAGGGCATGAGCATCGACGAGCGCATCAAGGCGGCGGAGGCCTTCTCGCCTGAGATGACCTCGCTCAACATGGGCTCGATGAACTTCGGCCTCTACCCGATGCTGAACCGCTATTCGGCCTTCGAGCACGAGTGGGAGCGGGCACATCTCGAGAATTCCAAGGACTTCATCTTCCGCAACACCTTCGGCGACATCGAGAAGATCCTCGAGCGGCTGGGCAAGGGCCATGGCGTGAAGTTCGAGTTCGAGTGCTATGACGTAGGCCACCTCTATACCCTGGCGCATTTCCTCGACCGCAAGCTGGTGACGCCGCCTCTGTTCGTGCAGACGATCTTCGGCATCCTCGGCGGCATCGGCCCCGACCCGCAGAACGTGATGGTGATGCGCGAGACGGCGGAACGCCTGTTCGGCGACCAGTATTACTGGTCGGTGCTGGCGGCAGGCCGCTTCCAGCTGCCCTTCACCACCATGGCGGCGACCATGGGCGCGAACGTGCGCGTCGGCCTGGAGGACAACCTCTATCTGGGCAAGGGGCAGCTGGCGCCGTCCAATGCGGCCCTCGTCTCCAAGATCCGGCACATCCTCGAGGAACTGTCCTTCGACATCGCCACGGCGGACGAGGCGCGCGCCATGCTGGAGACCAAGGGTGCGGCAAGCGTGAAGTTCTGAGCCATGGCAAAGCGGGTCATCGTCATCGGGTCGGGCATCATCGGGGCCTCCATCGCCTGGCACCTGGCGCGGGGCGGCGCCGAGGTGACGGTCATCGAGGCCGGTGCCCCCGGCGGCATCGCCACCCGGGCGAGCTGGGCCTGGATCAATGCGAGCTGGGGCAACCCCGAGCCCTATTTCCGCCTGCGCATCCGCTCGATCGCGCATTGGCACAAGTTGCAATCGGAGATTCCGGCCCTTGCCATCAACTGGTGCGGCGGGCTGATCTGGGATCTGCCGCCGGCCGAACTCGACGCCTATGCCGCCGAGCGGGCCGACTGGGGTCAGCCGCTGCGCAAGGTGGGCCGGGGCGAGATCCATGTGATCGAGCCCAACCTCAGGGAGGTTCCGGAACATGCCTATTTCGCGCCGGGCGAGGGGATGCTGGAGCCGCTGGCCTCGACCGAGGTGCTGCTCGCCGCCGCCCGGGCGCTCGGCGCCGAGGTGCTGGCAGAGACGCCGGTCAAGTGGCTGGCCGAGGAACACGGCCGGATCGTCGGCGTGATGACCGACGAGGGCGTGATCCATGCCGACGAGGTGGCGGTGGCGGCCGGGGCGGGGTCCGCGAAGCTGCTCGACAGCATCGGGCTGGCCTTCAACATGACGGCGCCGGCCGGCCTGCTGTCGCACTCGAAGCCGGTGCGCAAACTGCTCAACGGGCTGGTGATGACACCCGGCCTGCACATCCGCCAGACGGCAGAGGGCCGGATCGTGGCCGGCACCGATTTCGCGGGCGCCGACCCCGAGGGCAATGCGGAGGGCCTGGCCCAGGACCTGCAGGCGAAGGTGGAGGCGATGGTCGACGGGGCGGAGGGGCTTGGCCTCGACTTCTTCACCATCGGCTACCGGCCCACGCCGGCGGACGGGCTCTCGGCCATCGGCCGGCCGGAGGGCAAGAGCGGGCTCTATCTCGTCGTCACCCATTCCGGGGTCACGCTGGCCGCGGCGCTCGGCCTGTTCGCGGCGCAGGAACTTCTCACCGGCACGCGCGACCCGCTGCTTGCCACCTTCTCACCGGACCGACCGACACTCACATGACCATGCAACCTCTCTCCAAGGCCCCGCGCGCGCTGCTCGCAGGCGTAAAGGCCGTACTTACCGATATCGATGACACGCTCACCCTTCATGGCAGGCTTCCTGCGGAAGCCTTTGATGCATTGTGGAAATTGCGGCGCGCCGGAATCCGCGTCGTGCCGATCACCGGTAGGCCCGCGGGCTGGTGCGACCTGATCGCCCGGCAGTGGCCGGTCGATGGCGTGGTGGGCGAGAACGGCGCCTTCTATTTCCGTTATGACGAGCAGGCGAAGAAGATGATCCGCGTCTATGCGCAATCGGCCGAGGTGCGGCGCGCCAATGGCGAGAGACTGTGGACGATCGCCGATCAGGTGCTGAAGGATTTCCCCGGCACGGCCATCGCCTCCGACCAGGCCTATCGCGAGATCGACGTGGCGATCGACTTCTGCGAGGACGTGCCGCCGCTGCCGCTGGCCACGGCACAGAAGATCGCCGAGGCCTTCCACAGCCACGGTGCTGCGGCCAAGGTCTCGTCCATCCATGTGAATGCCTGGTTCGGCGATCACGACAAACTCACCATGAGCAGGAGGTTTCTGGCCGAATCCTTTGATATCAAACTCGAAACGGACTTGAACCACATCGCCTACTGCGGCGACTCCCCCAATGATGCGCCGATGTATGCGGTCTTCCCGCTGGGCATCGGCGTTGCCAACATCAGGCCCTATGCAAAGCTGATGGCGCATCTTCCGAACTACGTCACCGAGGGCGAGGGCGGCCACGGCTTCGCCGAATTCGCCGATGCCGTGCTGAAGGCGAAGCATGCGTGACACGGCCATAGGCCTTGCCATCGGCTTTGCCGGCGGACTGGCCTTTTGGGCGATCGGCATCCCGGCGCCGTGGCTTGCGGGGAGCATGATGGCGGCGATCGCCGCGGTGTTCTCGCAGGTCAAGGTGGGCATGCCCGACTGGCTGCGGGCCGTGGCCTTCATCTTCCTCGGCATCCAGACCGGCACGGCCGTGTCGTGGGAGACGGTGGACCGGGCGATCCACTGGCCGATCTCCATCGCCTTCCTGTGCCTCACGGTGGTGGCCGTCACCTGGGCCAGCATGGCCTATTACATCCGGCGGAGCGGCTGGGACCTGCCCACAGCGCTGTTCGCCAGCCTGCCGGGTGCCCTCTCCCTCACCCTGCTGCTGGCGAGCAGCACGAATGCCGACATGCGCCGCGTGACCATTGCGCAGTGCATCCGCCTGTTCTTCCTCGTGGCCGCGCTGCCCACTGTCATCACCTGGCTCAGGCCGGCGGGGGAGGCCGCGATGACGCTCGGTCAGATCGGGAACTGGTGGGACATCCTGCTGCTCGTCGCGGTCTCGACCGCGGCGGGCTATGCGCTGGAATGGATGAAGGTTCCGGCGGGGCTGATGCTGGGGCCGATGCTGGCGAGTGCGGCGCTGGAGCTTTCGGGCCTGATCTCCGGCACGGCGCCGGCCTCCATCCTGATCCCGGCCAATGTGGTGCTGGGCGTGATGATCGGGGCGCGCTTCGCGCATTTCACCTTCCGGGAGTTCCGCGAGGCCCTCGTCGAGGGCTTCTCAGGCTTCCTGATCGCGCTGGTGATCGCCATGGCGGGGGCAGGGGTGGCGGCCTATTTCTCCGATCTGCCCTTCGCGCTCACGCTGCTGGCCTTCTCGCCCGGTGGTCTCGATGCCATGACCATCATGGCCTTTTCGCTCAACCTCGACCCGGCCTATGTCGGCGCCCACCAGATGGCGCGCTACATCGGCCTGGCCCTGCTGATGCCGGCGGCCACGGCCTATGTACTGCGGCGCATGGGCGCTCACGGGGAAGTCACTTCACCCGGAGGACCGGGAAAGCTAGGGAGGGGGTGATGGAACAGCTCTCCTCTCTCCTCGCCTTCAAGGTTTTCGCGGTGCTCGGCTGGCTCGTCCTGCTGCTGGTGCTGGAGCGCATCTTCCCGCTGGCCAAGGTGGTGGGCGGGCTGAAGCGGGTGGCGAAGAACCTGTCGCTCGCGGGCTTCAACGCACTGCTGTCGCCGCTCATCGTCGTGCCGGTCTCGGCCTTCGCGGCGTCGCATGCGCTGGGCTGGCGGCCGGAGTGGTGGAGCGGCTGGACGGGGCTTGCCCTCGACATCCTCGTGCTCGACCTGTGGATCTACTGGTGGCACCGCGCCAACCACGAATGGCCGCTGTTGTGGCGCTTCCACGAGGTTCACCATCTCGATGAGTTCCTCGACGCAAGCTCCGCCCTGCGCTTTCATTTCGGCGAAGTTCTGATCTCGTCGCTGGTGCGGGCGGGCGTGGTTCTGCTGCTCGGCGTGCCGCTGACGAGCGTCGTGGTGTTCGAGACGCTGCTGGCCTTCAACGCGATCTTCCATCATTCGGATGTGAAGCTGCCGCCGCGGCTGGAGAAGGCGCTGTCATGGGTCATCGTCACGCCGTCGATCCACTGGGTGCACCACCATGCGATCAGGCGCGACACGGACTCGAACTATGCCTCGCTGCTGTCCATCTGGGACCGGCTGTTCGGCAGCCGCAGCCACACGGTGCGCACCCCGGACATGCCGATCGGCACCGAAGGGCTGACGGACCGCGGCTTCGCGGGGCTGCTCGCAAGGCCCTTCGAGGAGCGGCAGGGATGAGGGGAGGCAACTCATGACGGAATGGACGAAGCGGTTTTCACTGCAAGGGCGGCGTGCGCTGGTGACCGGCGCCACCAAGGGCATCGGCTTCGAGACCTGCCGGGTGCTGGCGGATGCCGGTGCCGACATTGCCGCCGTCGGCCGGGACGCCGCCGGCCTGGCCGCGGTGAAGGCGGAGGTCGAGGCACTGGGGCGAAGGTGCGTGGCCATTGCAGCCGACCTCGCCACGGTGGAGGGCCCGAAGGAGGCCGCGCGCAAGGCGCTGGAGGCCTTCGGCACGATCGACATCCTGGTCAACAATGCCGGGGTGACCTCGATCAAGTCGATCGTCGAGACCCCGGTCGAGGACTGGGAGTGGCTCAACAACGTGAACCTGAGGGCCCCCTTCCTGCTCGCCCAGGCGCTGGTGCCGAAGATGATCGAGCAGCGCATGGGCAAGGTCATCAACATTTCCTCGCAGTCGGGTGTCGCCGCCCTCGATGACCATGCGGCCTACAGCGCCTCCAAGGGCGGGCTCAACATGCTGACCAAGGCGATGACGGTGGAGTGGGCGAAGCACAACGTCCAGTCCAACGCCATCTGCCCGACGGTGATCCTGACGCCGATGGGCGAGATGGTGTGGGGCGACCCCGAGAAGGGCGGCCCGATGAAGGCCAAGATCCCTGCGGGGCGCTTCGGGCGGACGACCGAGGTGGCGGACCTCATCCTGTTCCTTGCCTCTTCCGCCTCCGACATGATCTGCGGCCAGGTGATCCTGCTCGATGGCGGCTTCACCGCGCAGTAGCGGAAATCGGGTGGCGGGCAGGGCGCGTGCTGGCCAAGCATCGCGATGACCATGGGGTGAGGTGATGCAGATGGAGCTTGCACAGGCTTTCGGTGATGACGCCCGCTGGCAGGCAGTGGTCGGCCGCGACCGCAGTGCCGATGGCGCCTTCTGGTATGGCGTTGTCACCACCGGCATCTATTGCCGGCCGCACTGTCCCTCCCGCCCGAAACGGGAGAATGTGCGGTTCTTCGACAAACAGGCTGCGGCACGTGCGGCGGGGCTTCGGCCCTGCAGGCGCTGCCGCCCCGATCAGGACTGACCATGGCAGAAAAAGACCTTACCGCTCGCCTCGACGCCCTGCGCACCGATGTGCAGGAGATGCTGGACAACCCCAAGGCGAAGGCCAGCCCGAAGCAGAAGGCGGCGCTGAAGGAGATCAGCCAGCTGCTCTCCGAGGCTGCCGACGAGGCGGAAGAGGCCGGGCTTTAACGCCGCCTGCGGCTTTCGCTTGCGTCCCGCTCGCGCGCGGGGAATGCTTGGGGCGTGCCCTTGCGGCGCTGGCACGGGTCCTGCACGGTGAGCACCGGATGGGACCTGACCCAGTTCCGCCGTTCCGCTTTGGGACAGGCGAGGGCAGGTGAGGAGTAGGTTGGCGTGGTGAAGCCCGCGGTGAGACAGGATCGGGACGGCCTGGCGGAAGCCCTTCGCGAGGCGCGGCTCGCCGAGGCTGCGCATTTCGAGGCAGCCCTCGACCTCCGCGATTCCAAGACGCTGCGGCTGCAGGTTCTCAAGGACGAGCTGGTTCCCACGGTCCAGTCCTCTCCGGAGGCCAAGGAGCTGTTCGATCTCACGTTGCTGCCCGGGGACCCGCCAAAACTCTGGGTTGATCTTACCTCCTATGTCGTCATGGAGCCGGATTACCGGACCTACCGGGTTCTGCAGGACCGGCAGGAAAGCCGGGACATTCTCTTCGAAGGCGCGGACCGCGCGGAGGCCGCCGCCGCAATTCGCCGGCACATGGCCCATCGCCTGGTGGCGCGCGAGCGCCAGACCACCGCCTTGCCGCCCGTGCCGGGGGCCGGATACAGCTCAGCCACGCTCATTTTGGCATGGGCTTCCGGCTTCGCTTTCGGGGCGCTGGCACTGGTTGCCGCAGCACTTTATGCCGGATTTCTAAAGTATTGATTTACCTTAACGAATCCTTTCTGTCCCCAGGCCGTTACAAACTGAAACAGTAATTGATTTCCCCGGACTCATCCCGGCTGTTACGAAAAATTACCGGATGCTGACTAGAACCATGAAGGTTTTTGGCGGCTTCGTGACGAGACTTCGGAATTCGCAGGGTAACGATTGTATGCAGAGCGCTTTGAAGCGGACCAATGACGCCGATACGTCCGCAACGGTCACCCCGACCGCAAATCGCAGCCTCGCCCAGAAGCTCGCCAGCTTCGGCACGCTCGCTGAGGGGCTGGACTATGCGGCCAAGGGCGTTACCGGCTTCAATTTCTATTCCCCGCGCGGCCAATTGCAGTGCGTGCTGCCCTACGCTGAACTGCGCCGCCAGGCCGTGTCCACCGCGCGCAAGCTTCTGTCCCTCGGCCTGAAGCGTGGCGACCGCGTCGCCGTCGTCGCCGAGACGGGTCCGGAATTCATGGCGGTGTTCTTCGGCTGCCAATATGCCGGCCTCATTCCCTGCCCGATGCCCTACACCATGTATATCGGCGGCAAGGACAGCTACATCGACCGCGTCGCGGGCATGCTGGCCGCGGCCAAGGCGTGCACCGTGATCACCGGCGAGGACCTGCTGGGCCACATCACCGAGGGCGCGGCCCGCGCCGGCGCCCGCCGCGTGCTGACCCACGCCGAACTTCAGGCGCTGCCCGAGGCGGCCGCCAAGCTCGAGCCGTTCAAGCCCGACGAGGACGCCTACATCCAGTATTCCTCCGGCTCGACGTCCAACCCCAAGGGCGTGCTCATTTCGCAGAAGGCCATCATGGCCAACACGCAGGGCATCCTGCGCGACGGCATGCGCATCAATCCGGATGACCGCGCCTTCTCCTGGCTGCCGCTCTATCATGACATGGGGCTCGTCGGCTTCTGCCTGTCGCCCGCCATGGGTCAGGTGAGCGTCGACTTCCTCGCCACCACGTCCTTCGCCCGCCGCCCTGCGCTGTGGCTGAAGCTGATGTCGGACAACAAGTCGACCATCACCTATTCACCGAGCTTCGGCTATGACCTGGCCGCCCGCCGCATCAACGGCGATGCGGTGACGCTTGACCTTTCCCGCCTGCGCATCGCCGGCATCGGCGGCGACATGGTGCGGGCCGACGTGCTGGAGGGATTTGCGGCGCATCTGTCCGTCGCCGGCTTCCGCCCGGAGGCCTTCCTGCCGAGCTACGGCATGGCCGAGACGACGCTGGCCATTTCCTTCGTCGATGCTGATCAGCCGATCCGCATCGACTCGATCGACCGGCATGCCCTGAAGCACGAGGGGCGCGCGGTTCCCGCCCATGGCGCCAATGCGCGGAGCTTCGTCGTCTGCGGTCGCCCGATGGAGGGCTCCATCGTCGAGATCCGCGACGATCGCGGGGGCGTTCTGGGGGCTCGCGCCGTGGGCCGCATCTTCGTCAATACGCCGAGCCTGATGTCCGGCTACTACCACAATGACGAGGCCACCGCCGCCGTCGTCGGCCAGGATGGCTTCCTCGACACGGGCGACATGGGGTACTGGCTCGACGGCGAGATCGTGATCACCGGCCGTGCCAAGGACCTGATCCTGCACAATGGCCGCAACATCTGGCCGCAGGACATCGAATGGGCGGCCGAGCAGATCGAGCCGCTGCGCGCCGGCGACGTCGCCGCCTTTGCCGTCGAGAATGACGCGGGCGAAGACGAGGTCACCGTGCTGGTGCAGTGCCGGTTGCAGGACATGGGTTCGGTCGAGGCGCTCCGCCACGATGTGTCGGCCGTCGTCCACCGTTCGGCCGGTGTCGAATGCAGGGTCGTGATGGTGCCGCCCAAGAGCCTGCCCTTCACCTCCTCGGGCAAGCTGTCGCGCGCCGCCGCCAAGCAGAAGTACCTGTCGGGCGAGATCGCCGAACTCACCATGCTGACGCTGGCTGCCGGTTCCGACAGCCTCGAGGCCGCGCTCTGAGGCGGCCCGTCGCGCCGCGCAACACCGCATGAGCAGGAAAATCGCCATCACCGGCGCCACGGGCTTCGCCGGGCGGCATGCTATGGCCGAGTTGCTGTCGCAGGGGCACAGCCTGCGCGCGCTGGTGCGCAACCCGCAAGCTGCCGGCCTTCCCGAGGGCGTCGAACTGGTGAAGGGCGATCTTTCCGACACGGCTGCGCTGGCGCAGTTCACCGAGGGTGCAGACGCGATCATTCACCTCGCCGGCGCCCTGACGGCGCTGGACCGCGCGGGTTACTTCGCCGTCAATGCCGAGGGCACACGCAACCTGGCGGATGCCGCCCGGCAGGCCCGGGTGCGCCGCTTCGTGCAGATCTCGTCGCTGGCCGCGCGCGAGCCGCAGCTCTCCGGCTATGCCGCCAGCAAGAAGGGCGGCGAGGACGTCATCAGCGCGCGCATGGACGAGCTCAATGCCATCATCATCCGGCCGCCCGCCGTCTATGGACCCGGCGACCGGGGCACGCTGCCGCTCATCAAGGAGCTGACGCGGCCGGTGGCCGCGATTCCAGGGCCGGCCGATGCGCGCTTCTCGCTCATTCACGGGCGCGACCTTGCCCGGCTGATCGGCGTTGCCGTCGCGTCGCAGGCCAACGGGCTGCACGAGGTGAGCGATGGCAGGGCCTATGGCTGGGCGGACCTGATCCGCACGGCATCGGGCTTCCGCGGGCGGCCGGTGCGTCCCGTGTTCCTGCCCCGTGCGGTGCCGGCCGCCGTCGCCACGGTGGCGGAGGGCGTCTCCCGCCTCACCGGAAAGCCGGGCATGGTGAACCGCGGCAAGATCGCCGAGTTGTACCACCCGGACTGGGTGGCACGGCCGGGCGGCCTGGCGCTTGCCGACCCCATTGCATTCGACGAGGGCTTTGCCGAAACCGTGATGTGGTACCGGCGTGCCGGGTGGTTGCCTCAGGGACGCGGCACCGATACAAGGACCGCAAGTTCAAGGACGCCTCAATGACCGACACCGTCACCCAGCTCTGCACGCTGCTCGCACCGTTCAACACCAACGGCACGGTTCTCTCCGCCGCGACCGACATTTCAACCGACCTCAACATCGACTCCGTCACGGTGATGGACTTCGTGATGGAGGTCGAAGATCATTTCGACATCGAGATTCCGCTCAACGTGCTTTCCGAAACACGCACCGTGGCGGACCTTGCCAAGGTCGTCGAGGCGCGAACCAAGAAGGGGTAAGGTATGGACCTGCTCGCCAAGCTTGAAGCCATCGCAGACCGTCACGCCCGCATGAAGTCGCTGGGCGTCGACGCAGTGGGCGTCATCAACGAGAAGATCCTCTCGCCCACCCGCGCGCTCATCGACGGGCGCGAGACCATTCTGGCGGGCACCAACAACTACATGGGCATCACCTTCGATGCCGCGTGCATCGCCGCCGGGCAGAAGGCGCTGGCGGAGTTCGGCACCGGCACCACGGGCTCGCGCATCGCCAACGGGTCCTTCGCGCTTCACAAGGAACTTGAAACCGAGTTTGCAAGGTTTCTGGACCGGAAGCACTGCATCATTTTCACGACCGGATACCAGGCAAACCTCGGCATGATGTCCGGGCTCGCGGGGCCACGCGACACGATCTATCTCGACGCGGACTCACACAGCTCGATCTATGACGGCTGCACGCTGTCAGGCGCCAAGCTGGTGCGCTTCCGTCACAACGATGCTGCCGACCTCGACAAGCGCCTGTCACGCGGCGACGACGACGGCGGCGGAAAGCTCGTCGTGCTCGAGGGCATCTATTCGATGATGGGGGACCGCGCACCGCTGGCCGACTTCATCGAAGTGAAGAAGAAGCACGGCTTCCAGCTGCTGGTGGACGAGGCGCACAGCTTCGGCGTGCTGGGCCCCAATGGCCGCGGCCTTGCGGACGAGGCCGGGCTCGAAAGGGAGGTCGACTTCGTGGTCGGCACCTTCTCCAAGAGCGTGGGCGCCATCGGCGGCTTCGGCGCGGGCGACCATCCCTATTTCGAATACCTGCGCTATGCGATGCGGCCCTACATGTTCACCGCATCGTCCTCGCCGGCCTCAATCGCCACATCGATTGCCGCGATCCGGAAGCTGGCGGCGGAGCCACAGCGCCGCAGGAAGCTCGCCGAGAATTCGGCGCGCCTGTTCCATGGCTTCAAGGAACTGGGCCTCGAGCTGGGCTGCGACGCGGTGAGCCCCGTCGTTGCGGTGCGCTGCCCGGACGAACCCTCGACAATCGCCATGTGGAACGCCCTGCTGAAGGCCGGTGTCTACGTCAACATCGCGCTGCCGCCGGGCACGCCCAACAAGCTGTGCCTGCTGCGCTGCTCGGTCTCCGCCGCGCATTCGGATGCTGAGATCGACCGGATCATCGAGCTGTTCGGTGCGGTGGTGGCGCAGGGCCACGGCAAGAAGGTGGTGAACGGCTGACGCCCGTCAGCCGCGCAGGAAGGTGAAGAGCGGGCCTGTCTCCATGCGGAGCGGACCGTCCTTCGGCGGCGGGAAAAATTCGCCGTCGATGACGAACATCACATCGGAAGCCACCGCGAGGTCGGCGGCGCAGAAGCTCACCGTGCCCGGGGGTTTCGACCCGTTCTCGCCGCCATACATGACGGGCAGTATCCAGCGCAGCACCGAGGGCACCGGATAGGGTATGACGGTCGTCCGGATAGGGCCGGTCTTGCCGCCCCAGAACGGGTGGCAGCCGAGCAGCAGCGTATCGAGGGTCGTCGACATCTGCAGCAGTTGCGTGCCGTCGGTCATCCGGTGTCCGTTGGCTGCCACCGCAATGGCATAGGGGCGGTCGAAGCGATTTCCGTCAGCGGGGTCGGGGGCGGAGAACAGGTATTTGCCAATGGCCGTCAGCAGCGTCTTTGCGACGGCCCACTGGCCCTTGACGCCCTGGTCGTTGAAGGCGATCTGGCAGTGCCGGGTGGCGACCGCGATGGCGCCGGTTCCCACGAACATGCCATGCCGCACCTTGCCGTCGCCCGGATTGACGCAGCGAATGGTGTTGCGCTTGGCGACGGTCGTTACGCTGAGGTTGCGCACGAAATCCGCCTGGGCCTCGATGGAATGAGCCTTGAAGCCGAGGTCATTCGCACTGAGGTTCGTGGTGCCATGCGGCAGGATGCCGATGCGCGGCAGCATGGGAAACCCGCCGCGCTCGGCGATCTGCGTCAGGATCGCCTGCACCGTGCCGTCGCCGGAGCTGATGAACAGGTCCGTCACATGTTCGCGCGCCATGCCGGCAACGACGTCCTCCAGGTGTTCGAAGCGCTCGAGCACGTGAAGCGAGACATTGCTGTCGCCACGAAGCCTGTCGGCAAGCGCCTGGCCCTTGCCGTTGCCCCTGCCGGACAATGGATTGACGATCACCCCGGCGCGAGGCGAAGGCTCCGTCACACCGTCTCCGAGCGGAGTGTCATGACAACGGCGAGCGACCCGAAAGCCAGGATCGGAAGCCAGGCGGCGAGCCATGGCCGGACGAAACCAAGTTCACCCATGGTGAGCGATATGCCGTCGACGATGAAGTAGACGAAGCCGAGGCCCACGCCGACCGCAAAGAGCGCGCCGAGTCCGCCGCCGCGGCGGAACCGCGTGGCCAGCGGAATGCACAGGCCCATCATCAGGAGGCCGGAGAAGAACAGCGAAATTCGCTTGTTGGCCCAAGTCTCGTAGACCCATATCGGCCTGATGCCAAATCCCTGATTGTCGATGAAGTAGAAGAGCTCGCCGAGCGACATGTCTTCCGGTGCGCCCGAACGCGCCCCCGCCTGCGCGGGTTTCATGGCGCCGGAGTAGACGAGTGTGTCGAGATGCGACGGTTGCAGGTTGTCGCGGTAGTAGACGAGCACCTTGGACAGGGTCCAGCGGCCATTCGCGAGTTCCGCCGACTTGGCATAGATCTGTTCGCGCAGCAGGCCCTGGTCATCGCGGCGGAAGATGATGACGTCCTCGAGCTTCGTCGAATCCGCGTTGGCGCCAACCGCGCGCAGAATGTCGGGGCCAGCACGCATCCAGATGGGATCCTTTTCGCCCATCTTGAGTTTCTCCGCGCCATAGTCGCCCACACCCCAATCGCGCAGCTGCGGGGTGGTGGCGGGAATGGCCGCATCGGACAGGATGAAATTGATGCCGCCCGCGAGGAAGGCGAGGGGAAGCAGCATGACGATCAGCCGGGCGGGCGAAAGGCCGGCGGCCCACAAGGCTGCCATTTCGTTGCGATAGCTCAGCTCGGTGAGGCTCAGCAGCATCGCCAGCAGCATTGAAATGCCCATGTAGTTCACCAGCACCGACGGTGCCCGGTACAGCATGTACTGCAGCAGGATGGTCATGTCGTTGGGACGCAGCGCCTGCAGGTCCTTGGCGTTGGTGAGCACATCCAGCGACAGCACGAAAAAGGAAATGCCGAACAATATGCCAAAGAACCGCATCGCCACCATGCGGTTGAGCATCCAGCCGATGAGCTTCGTCATGCCGATGTTCCCCATCCAAACCGCCGGACAACGCGGTGGCGCAGTCCGCCGAAGAAATCACCCACGCGATCAATCACGGCACTCACCGGATCATTCCGCAGCGTAAAGCATGTGCCGATGTAGCGCCAGGCGGCGAAGAGGGCAAGCAGAAGGCAGGGAAGCCACATGGTGACCAGCGGCGAGGCGACCCCGTGGTTGGCGAGCGATGCGCCCTGGTGGATGATCTCGTTGTAGACCACGATCAGCACCAGGGCCACGCCGGTCCGGAAGCTGCGTGCGCTGCGGCGGTTGCCGACTGCGAAGGGAATGGCGAGATAGGGCAGAATGAGAATGCTCACCGCCGTCACCAACCGTTCGCTCAGCTCCGAGGTGACATCCGCGTAGGTCGACTTGGGCGGCGGATTCTTGAGGGCGGCGAAGAGTTCGGGAAGCGTCAGCTCGCGCTCGTCCTCGCCGCGCGGGCGGAAGATATCCTTCGAGATGCGACCAAGCGGCGTATCGGCCAGGGCGAACTCGGTCGACTCGCCTATGGCGGGGGATTGCGACGTTACATCGGGGCGTTGCTTGAAGGTGAGGCGATGGCCATCCTCGAGGTGCAGCGTCGGCCGCAGGCCCTTCGGATTTTCGACGAGCGAACCGCGGGAGGCGGTGACGGTCTCGGAGCCCTTGCCAGGCTTTTCTTCGTAGATGAAGACATGCTGGAACGCATTTGTGCCGCGGTCGAGTTTATCGATGACGAAGGTGCGCTCACCGGCTTGCATGAAAACGCCCTCTTCCGCCAGATAGAAGATCTCGACGTTCTTCACGTCGAACACAACGGAGCGGTAGGCATAGCGCGCATAGGGCTGGACCCAGCCCATGATGGCAAGCGACAGCGCGCTGATGGCGACCCCCATCAGGATCACCGACCTGGCCATTCGGTTGAGGCTGATTCCGGAGGCCATGAAGGCATCGGTTTCCGAATTGGCCGACATCTTGCCGAAGCCGAGCAGCAGGCCAAGGAAAAGGGCGGCCGGCAGGGCGGTGCCGAGATAGTGCGGCACCAGATAGGCCAGCATCTCGAAGACTACCGAGAAGGAGTTCTTCTTGCCGAGCGTCGTGTCGAGGAGGCGCACCATGCGGTCGGCAAGCAGCATCAGCAGGCCAATGATCAGCGCCCCCGCCAGGGGAAGCGACACCTGCCGCATGACATGCCTGTCGAGGATGGGGAGCAGCAAGGCCTGGTTCAGCTTCCAGAAAGAGGGTGCGCGGGTGGTTGGCCACAATCTAGCCAGCCGCCGTTCAGGAAGAAAGGGCGAATTCGGTGAGGGGGGTGAGCTGCCGGCTGATGGGATCGTAGCTTCTGATCGACACGTCGATCAGCCATTTTCCGGCCTGGCGCTGGATGCGGTAAAGGTTCCAGGCGGCCAGGGGATGATGTTCGTCCTGCATGATCGAGGCGGAAGGGACGCCCAGCACATGCACCGCGCCGAAGCGCGAATTCAGGGTGTTCAGCATGTGTTCGTGGTTGTGGCCATGCAGCACGAGTTCTGCCCCCTGGTTCTCCAGAACCTCGCGCAGCAGCGGCGCGTCGATCAGCGCCTTGCGCGGGCTTGCAAGGCCGGGAAGCGGGGGATGGTGGATCATCACCACCCGCGCGTAGCCGCGCTCACGGAGGTCGGAGAGGAGATGGGCGAGCGACTTCAACTGGGTGTCGCCGAGCTGGCCGCAGGCACGGTGCAGTGGCTGCGGAACGGCCGTCGACACTCCGATGAGGGCGACGTTGCGGCGCAGGCGCACGTAGGGGAAGGCAGTCGCGATCTGGGGCGTTTCCTCGGTCAGCGGCACGCGCATGTCGCCCTGCATGTAAGGCTCGAGGTGCGAGAGTCCGTGTTCCCACGCCATGCGCACATAGCAGTCGTGGTTGCCGGGCACGAAGCTGATCCAGTCCGGCGTGCCGAAGGCCTTAATCCAGCGTGCTGCAGCAATGAATTCCTCCCGCGCCGCGACGTTCACGATATCGCCGGTGAGGGCCACGTGGTCGGGCGCGCTACGGACGATGTCGGCAGCAGTGGCCAGCGCCACGGCGGGGCTGTGCACGCGGTGGCGGCTCAGCCGCCAATTCATCACGCCCAGAGTGCGCTTCAAGGCAAAGTGCTTGTGCGCCGAACCAACGGGTAGCGGGCCAAGATGAAGATCGGAGAGATGAGCGAGCGTGAACACGGGGCTTTGGGGACTTCTGGATGACACACGATGCAGGGTCGGCAGCATGGCGCTGCCTGGCGCGCCTAGCGCCTAAGCAATTAACTTCTCATAAATGCGATACGTCTTGTAGGGCTTGCCGCCGAAGCTTTCGATCATGCGGCGCATCGGCATGTTGTCTTCGAGGATCCATGATGCCTCGCCCCGGGTGGTGCCGCGTCCGACGTGATAGTCCCTGACCCGCGCGATGACCGACATGCCAAGCACCGCGCCGAGTGCCGTGCCGTGGTACTTCCGACGCAGGCCCATCAGCGGCATGCGAACCGACTTCGGCGGCCGGGCAAAGAGGTTCCAGGCCAGCTTGGCCCAGCCGAAGGGCAGCAGCCTGCCGTCGAGACCGGCAATCCAGTCGTTGATGTTGGGAAGCGTGATCGCCATGGCAGCGGGCTCGCCCTTGTACTCGGCGATGGCGATGTAGTCGCCCGTGACCAGCATCTTGAGATTGTTGGCGAGTGCCGCCATCTCCTCCTCGGTCCAGGGCACGAAGCCCCAGTTTTCCGACCAGGCATCATTGGCGATGGAGACGACAATGCTCAGTTCTTTGATCAGCTGCTTCTTGTCGAGTGGGCGCAGCGTCACGTCCTCGTCGGCGAGGGCTTTTTCGTAGGCCGATCTCAGGCTGCGCGGCACCTCACCCGACGCGAAGAGTTCGTAGGCGATCATGTCCTTCGCCTTGGTGAATCCCGCCTGCTCGAGACGTTCGCCATAATAGGGCGGGGCATGTCCCATCATCACCGAGGGCGGCG
The DNA here is from genome assembly GCA_964474665.1 of uncultured Aestuariivirga sp. Lineage (GTDB taxonomy): Bacteria > Pseudomonadota > Alphaproteobacteria > Rhizobiales > Aestuariivirgaceae > Aestuariivirga. The sequence continues at coordinate 25,344 of CAYYTH010000005.1, read as the reverse complement.
TGTCGAAACCCGCGACGAGAAGGCCGGTCTCGTCGTTGATGGAGAAACTGAACGGCCCCTGGATGGCGGTGGCGTCACGCTGCTTCAACCAGGCGGACGCCGCGTCGAACAGGGCTGAAAAAACATCAGGATCATTTTCGGCCTCGAGGAAACCGAATTGGCCCACGCCGTCGCCATAGCGCTCGTTGCGCAAACGGCACAGCTGCGCCGAGATTCGGCCCACTGGCCGGGAGCCGCGAAAGGCGAGAAAGAGTTCGACCTCGGCGTGCCGGAAATAGGGATTCCTGTCCGGGTCAAGATGCTCGAGCCGCTCCATATGGAGCGGCGCCACCCAGTTCGGATCCGTCGCGTAGATCGCAAACGGTACACCGAGGAAGGCCCTGAGGTCCTCCTTGCCGCGTACCGGGCGAACGCTGACGGTTTGGGTCATTGTTACGGCTTAACAAGCGGACGGCCGGAACTCAAGCTTGGCGAGACCCCGGACAGGGGCTAACAGGGCGGGATGCCAGAGCGACTGAAAACCGCGTTTTTCAAGGCCGCGAAACCCTTCCTGCGGGCCGCCTACCGCCAGACCCGGGGCATGACGCTCGGCACGCGCAGCCTGGTCGTCCACGACGCTACCCAGGAGGTGCTGCTGGTCCGGCACGGCTATGCGCCGGGCTGGATGCTGCCGGGCGGTGGCGTGGAGCGCGGCGAGACGCTGGTGGCCGCAGCAGTGCGGGAATTGCGCGAGGAGGCGGGCATCGTGACTGAGGAGGAACCGGTGCTTCACGGCGTCTTCCTCAACGACGCACAGTTCCGCGGCGATCACGTGGCCTGCTTCGTGGTGCGCCGATTCCGCGATGAGGGCTTTCGACCGTCGGCGGAGATCGCCGAGGCACGCTTCTTCCCGGCAACCAAACTGCCGGACGGGACCACGCCCGGAACGCGCAGGCGCATCGCGGAGTGGCTGGTAGGCGGCCGGCCCGCAGCCACCTGGTGAACCTTTCCCGAAGCTTGACGCACCGTCTGCTAAAAGCTATGGCGCGAAGAATGATCGGTTCCAACCACGTCAGCCTGCGACGACGAGCCTGCGCCATGCGCGGCAGCGCGCGCACCTGAACGCGACCGGTCCTCCCCCGCACAGACATTTCGTCCTGCGTCCGGGGCCTCCGGGCGCCCGTTACGAAGCCCTGATTGCCCGAGACCTTGCCCATGTGCGGCCACATTACTTGCGAAGACGCCACTGTTCACGACCATGACGCCATCGAGCACCTGCTCGATCTTGCCTTCGGCTCCGGCCGGCGCAGCAAGACCTCCTATCGGCTGCGGGAGGGCAATTCAGCCGTCCCCGGCCTGTCGATGGTGACGCGCGACCCGGGTGTGGGCGTGTCCGGCACCATCAGCTTCTGGCCACTTGCCATCGGCGCGAAACAGTCGCCCGCGCTGCTGCTCGGACCTCTCGCCGTCCACCCTGACCGGCAGGGGCTGGGCATCGGCATCGCACTGATGCGGGAAGGCCTGACGCGTGCCCGGCATCAGGGCCATGGCCTAGTGCTCTTGGTGGGTGACGAGCCCTATTATGGCAAGGTCGGGTTCGCCCGCCTGCCCGAGGGGCTGATCGGTCTTCCCGGCCCGGTCGATCCCGCCCGTTTCCTCTACCGCGAACTGACATCGGGCGCGCTCGAGGGCGTGTCCGGGCTGGCTCAGGTTCCAGGCTCAGCGGCCCTCTCGGTACCACATGCCGCCGAGGGCGAGCAGCAGCGCTGCAAGGCTTAACAGCGTCGCGAACAGCGGCGTGTCGGACACGGCCTCGACCCGGTAGCTGTCATTGGCGCGAAGCCCGATCCAGCCTGACCCGGACATTTGCCGGCCTGCTGCCACCTTCACCACCTGCGGCATGCCATCCTCGATCCATGTCATGCCGCCGCCCGTGCTGCGCGCCACCGGCTCCAAGACGGCTGTCGTCGCGCGCAGGTTGGCCATCTCGCGCGCATCGCCGCTGCCGGTGGCGGCGACAGCCACTAGTTTGTCGTCTGCGAGACGATGAAGGCCCGCCTCGGTGACCGGCAGCGAACCCTGGAACCGTCCTGGTGACACCTCGCGCAGCGTGACGGTCGCTGTCTTGCCTGAGGGGAGCGTCACCTCCACCGGCTCGGCGCTGTCGGCCATGGTGCGGCGCTCGACGATCAGGTCATTCCCCTGCTGGCGACCGTTGAGCGCCTCTTCCTCGAGGTCCGGCTCCTTCATCAGCCAGTGCGCCAGGCGACGCAGCAGTTCTGTCTGCGGGCCGCCGCCTTCGAAGCCCCTGGCCCATAGCCAGCCTTGGTCGGACAGGAGCTGCGCCACGCGGCCTTCGTCCTGACGCGACAGGACAAGCAGTGGCCTGTCACCGGGCCCGGCCATCACCGTCTCACCGGAACTCGTGGTGGTATCGACGAGGCGGAACCAGCGGCCCCAGCTGGGCGTCTCCCCGGCGGAATCGGGAAGGTCCTTGGTGACCGGGTGTTTCTTGCCCTGTCCGGTCAGCATCGGCTTGAACGGCTCCTCGACCACGTCGCCGGTCGGGACCGCGGCCATGATGTCGGAGAGCGGGGTGGCGTAGAGCCCGTCCTCCGCTGCGAGATCGGGGCCTGACGCGATCAGCACCGCACCGCCGTTGCGCACATACTGCGCGATGTTGAACATGTAGGCTTCCGGCAGCACCGACTGACGGCGATAGCGGTCGAAGATCACGAGGTCGAACTGGTCGAGCTTGTCGACGAAGAGTTCGCGCGTCGGGAAGGCGATGAGGGCGAGTTCCTTCGTGGGCGTGCCGTCCTGCTTCTCCGGCGGGCGGAGAATGGTGAAGTGCACCAGGTCCACCGAGGCATCGGCCTTGAGCAGGTTGCGCCATGTGCGCTCGCCGGCATGGGGCTCACCCGACACCAGCAGCACCCGCAACCGGTCGCGCACGCCCTCGATCACCGCCACGGCGCGATTGTTCTGCAGCGAGATCTCGCCATCGAGCGGCGGTGCCGTGATCTCGACGATGTTCTGGCCGCCGTGGTCGACGCTCACCGGCACCTCGACGCTCTGCCCCGGCGAGACATCGACGGTCACCGGGGTGCCGCCGCCGATCGTCACCGTGACGGGGACCGGCTGGCCCGGACCGTTCGCCTCGTCGAGGCGGAAGGTGATGGTCTGTTCCTGACCGACCATGCCGAAGCGCGGTGCCTTCTCGATGGTGATCTGGCGGTCCTTCTCCGACTTGGAGCCGGTGATGAGCCCGTGCAGCGGGCCGCCGATGCCGTTCTTCGTCGCATCCGCCGGCGCGTCATGCACCTGACCGTCGGTAATCATCACGGCGCCCGCGAAGCGATCGGGCGGAATGTCGGCGAGGGCGCGGTTCAGGACCTCGAAGGCGCGCGTTCCTTCGTCCTCGCCGCTGGCCGCCGACTTGACGTCGACGGTGCGCAGTTCCGTGTTCGGCAGCCGCGCGACGGCCTGCTTCATCGCCTCGAGCGCCTCGTCCGTGCGCCGGGCACGCTCGCCATTCTGCTGGCTGAGCGAGCGGTCCACCACGGCAACCGCGATATCCGGCAATGGTTCACGCTCCTCGCTCCGGATCACCGGGTTGGCCAGTGCCGCGAGCAGCAGTACGAAGGACAGGGCACGCAGCAGCGTGCCACGTGAACGGCCGATTGCCAGCGCCGCAAGCAGTGCCAGTCCCACGGCGCCCGCTGCCGCGATCAGCGGCCAGGGCAGGAAGGGCTCGAAGGACACGCTCCAGTCCATCACTGGCCCAGCCTGTCGAGAAGATCGGGCACATGCACCTGGTCGGCCTTGTAGTTACCGGTCAGGGCATACATCACGATGTTGATGCCGGTGCGCATGGCGAATTCACGCTGGCGGTCGGTGCCGGGGACCGAGGCGTAGAGAGGGTCGCCATTGATGTCCATCGCCCAGGCCGCAGCATAGTCGTTGGACCCGATGATCAGGCCGCTTACGCCATCGGTGTTGCCCGAGACGGCACCTTCGCCGTCAGAGCGCTCCACCCACAGCTTGCCGCCGTCATAGCGGCCGGGGAACCGGTCCAGGAGATAGAAGCTCTTCGTCAGCACATGCGATGGCGGCACCGGTTCGAGCGGCGGAATGTCCAGCTTGGCGAGGATTCGGCGCAGTGCCTCGGACGCCGCCGTGGCACCGCCGCTCAGCGCATCCGTGCCCGCACCGTCTTCGCGGAGGTCGAAGAAGATCGTCCCGCCACCCTTCATGTAGGCGTCCATCTTCGCCAGCGCGGCGTCGGACGGCACCGTCGCTTCCGCGCGCACCGGCCAGTAGAGCAGCGGAAAGAACACGAGTTCATCATGCTCGATGCTGACGCCCACCGGATCCCCGGTGTTGACCGAGGTGCGTTCCTGCAGCATCTGGCCGAGGCCCTTGAGGCCTTCCTCGCTGATGCCGTCGATGTCCGCGTCACCCGTCTTCACGTAAGCGAGCCGCGTCTCAAGCGCGTTCTTCATGGCGAAGTCATCGGCCGACTGGGCGCGTGCCGGAACGGGCTGCCACGCGGCGACGAGAGCCAGCGCCAGCATGCCGGTGACGGTGGCACGGCGTTGCCGCAGCCGGTTCATCCCGCCGCCCAGGAACAGGGCCGCACAGCAATCGGCCAGGAAGGCCAGCATGGCGAGAGCGAAGGCATAGGGCGCCAGGGGAAGTGCGGGCATGGGCGCCAGCGCGCGCTGCGCGATGCCGGCGGGAAGGTCGGCAATGGCGGCCAGCGCTGTGCCGCTGCGGGTGATGTTGATGGAACGCTCCTGTTCGCCGCGCCGGTAGAGGCCGGGCGGTGTTGCGGCGGTGGCGCTCGCCTTGTCGATCTGCGCCGCGGGAATGGGCTGCACGTCGGGCGAGGGGCTGGTCAGGTCGCCGAAGCCGTCGAGCGCTAGGAAGGGGGCGTAGGCCTGGGCATCGGGCGCGGTGGCGGCGTTCTTCGCGCCGCTGCCGGCGGCGGGTGCAAGGTCCAGCACGCGCCGCAGCATCTCAACGAAGAGCCCTGACACCGGCAGGTTCGACCAGTCGGCATTCGCGGTCACATGGAACAGCACGACGAGGCCCTTGCCATCACGCTGCGCGGTGACCAGCGGCGTGCCGTCGGCGAGGCTTGCCCAGACCTTGCCGGGCAGGTCCGAATCGGGCTCCGCCAGCACCTGGCGGTTCACCGTCACGGACGCGTCGGGTGTGAGCCCGGCGAAGGGGCTCTTCTCGGGAAAGGGTTGCATGGGCTGGGGCGTTTCCCAGCTCAGTGCGCTGCCGAGCGAGCGGTCGCCCTCGCGCAGTGTCACAGGCACCAGGCTGTCCTGCGCGCCCGCAAAGCGCGGGCCGGCGAAGCGCAGCAGCACGCCGCCGCTTTCCACCCAGCGTGCGATCATCTCCTGCTGATCGCCCGGCAGAACGCCGATGTCGGCCAGCACCAGCATGGAGAGGCCCTGGTCCAGCAAGTTCTTAAGAGCCGCAGTCGAGTCGGGCTGGCTCACCTGGGCATAGGGGTCGAGCGCGCGCGAGACGTAGTAGAGCGGGGCGAGCAACGGCTCCGACATTTCGGCCGTGGTGCCGGACATCAGTCCCACGGTCTTGCGGCGCCAGCGGTCATCCATCAGGAACACGGCTGCGGCGTTGCGCTCGTCCTTGATGGCGATGCGGCCCACCTCGTTGCGCAACTCGACGGGAAGCTCGATGGCACCGGAGGCGGAAGTCGCGCCGGCGGCGATGCTGACCGTGACCTCGCCGAAGCTGCGGCCATTGCCGGCCGTTGCGACCACCGGCACGGTCTGCGCCGCGCCGCCGGGCGGGCGCAGCACGGTCACCCTGATCTGGCCGCCCTCGAAGCCGGGTGTGGCGAGGGCCAGCGGCAACTGCGAGCCCGATGGCAGGATGGCCTCCACCGTGGCCCTGCCATTGGCGAGTTTCTGCAGTCCTGCCGCGAAATCCTTCGCCTTGCCATCGTCAATGCCGTCGGCGAGCCATATGACGCGCAGAGCATCCTGCTTGCCGAAAGCAGTCTCTAGGCGCTGGAGCAGGCCCATGCGATCGGGGTCGAAGGCGCGCGGCGCAATGGCTGCGACGCGGGATTTCAACTCGGCGGCCGCCTTCGGTTCAAGTGCCTGGGGGCGGAGTTCCGGCGTGGTGGTGGCCAGTGTCACGGGCGCGCCTGCGGCCGCTGCATTGTCGAGGATCTCCGCCATCACTTCGCTGCGCTGGTTCCAGTCCTTGGCAGCGGCCCAGCTGTCGTCGACGACGAGCAGAACCGGCGTCTTCGTGACCGCTCCGATGCGGCCTGGTGCATAAAGCGGCTGCGATACCCCGATGATGACGAGGGCGGCCAGCGCCAGCCGCAGCAGCAGCAGCCACCACGGCGTCTTGTCAGGCTGTTCCTCGCGGTTGCGCAAGCCGAGCAGCAGGCGGATTGCGGGGAAGCGCACCGTCTCGGGCCGCGGCGGGGTGAAGCGCAGCAGCCACCAGATCACCGGCAGCAGCAGCAGCCCCGCGAGGGCGAGTGGCGTGGCGAAGGTGAGGGCGCTGAGGAAGCTCATCGTGCTGCCTCGCCCGCGATCAGCGCATGCAGGGCCAGCAGCGCGCCGGTGGGCTGTTCATCCGTGCGGTGGATGACGAAGCTCCAGCCGATGCGGCGGCACAGGTCCTTGAGCGCCGCGCGGTGTTCGGCCAGCTTTTCGGCATAGGCCTCGCGCAGCGTCTCGGTCTTCGACGAAAGGAACGTCAGGGGCCCGGCCATCTCCTGGAACTCGACACGGCCGGCATAGGGAAGTGTCTCCTCCGCCGGGTCCACCACCTGCACGAGGTGGCCCTTCACGCCGGCCTCGGCCAGTGGCGTTATGGCACGCGCGATCTCCTGCGGCGTCTCCAAGAAGTCGCTCGCGAGAACTGCGCCGGAGAAGCGCGGCAGGCGCGTGAAGCTTGGCAGCGAAGAGCCCTCGGCCGTCATGAACCAGGCGGCGAGCTTTACCAGCTGTGCCCGTGTGTGGTCCGGCGCGTAGGGCGAGCCCAGCGCGCTCACCCGCTCATTCGCCCGCACCGCGAGGGAGGCGATGGCAAGCGTGAGGAGCTGTGCGCGCTCGCGCTTGGTCACCCGGGCGAGGTGTGACCTGAAGGTCATGGAGACGGCGGGCGAGGACCAGACCCACAGCGTGTTGGCTGCCTCCCACTCGTTCTCGCGGATATAGACGCGGTCGGAGCGGGCCGACTTGTGCCAGTCGATGCGCTGGGTCGAGTCGCCGAAGCTGTAGGGACGATACTGCCAGAAGCTTTCTCCCGGTCCGGCGCGCTTGCGGCCATGCTCGCCGAGGATCACCGTCGCGGCGATGCGCTCCGCTTCGACGAGAAGCGGCGGCAGCGCACGCGACTGTGCCGCGGCGCGGTCGGCGAGGGTGAGTGCCGGGGCGTTGGACATCAGCTCAGGCGATGAGGCCGGAGAGGCGCGCGATGGCGCCGTCAATGGTATGACCATCGGCGCGGGCCGTGAAGTTCAGCGCCATGCGGTGGCGGAACACCGGGCCCATCAGCGCCTGCACGTCATCGAGCGATGGCGACAGCCGCCCCTGCAGCATGGCGCGCGCGCGGGCCCCGAGCATCAAGGCCTGCGATGCACGCGGCGAGGGCCCCCATGCAACATTGCGATTCACGAATTCATCCGCCTCGGGGCCCGGGCGGGCGGCGCGCACGACGCGCAGGATCGCCTCCGCCACCTGTTCACCCACCGGGATCAGCCGGGTAAGGCGCTGGGCGTTCATCAACTCGGTGGTGGACAGCACCGTCTCCGCCTCGGCCTCACTCGCCCCCGTCGTGGCGAAGAGCATCCGGCGTTCGGCATCAAGCGAAGGGTAGGGCACCTCGATCTGCACCAGGAAGCGGTCGAGCTGTGCCTCCGGCAGCGGATAGGTGCCTTCCTGCTCGATCGGATTCTGGGTGGCGAGCACGTGGAAGGGACGGGGCAGATCGTGGCGCTGGCCTGCGACCGTTACGTGATGCTCCTGCATGGCCTGGAGCAGCGCCGACTGGGTGCGCGGCGAGGCGCGGTTGATCTCGTCCGCCATCATCAACTGGCAGAACACGGGGCCCTGCAGGAAGCGGAACTGGCGGCGGCCGGTCTCGTCCTCGTCGAGGACCTCTGAGCCCACGATGTCGGCCGGCATCAGGTCGGGGGTGAACTGCACGCGCTTCTCGTTCAGGCCCAGCACGCGGCCCAGCGTGATGGCGAGCTTGGTCTTGGCAAGGCCCGGGGCGCCCACCAGCAGGGCATGGCCGCCGCCGAGAATGGCGATCAGCACCTGCTCGATCACCTCGTCCTGACCGAAGATCACCCGGCCGATGGCGGCACGGGCCTTGCCCAGCCGCTCGGCGGCCCCCTCGAGGTCGGCAATGATCTGGCGGTCCGCTTCGTTGATGCTGGCCATGGCACTCACTATCGTATGGGTCCGGGCCCTGCCGGGGTCCGGCTCGATTGATTTCATCCTTGCCGACCGAGAATGGCCTAAAAGAGGCAGGAAAGACAGTCCGACTCACTTGTAATGACGCGAAAATGAACACGGATCAGCGCGACGCGAGCAACCCCCTCAAGGGCCTGGGCGAGGCCCGCAAGGCCAAGGGCCCGCCGCCCGTCCACCTGTGGAACCCGCCCTTCTGCGGCGACATCGACATGCGCATCGCCCAGGATGGCACCTGGTTCTACATGAACTCGCCGATCGGGCGGAAACCGCTTGTCCAGCTGTTCTCCTCCGTGCTGCGGCTGGACGCGGACGGGAAGTACTATCTTGTCACGCCTGTGGAAAAGGTCGGGATCCGGGTCGACGATGCGCCCTTCACGGCGATCCGCATGCGGGTCGAAGGTGAGGGGCGCGACCAGGTCATCCGTTTCGAGACCAATGTCGATGACGAGGTGGCGGTGGACGACGGCCACCCGCTGCGCTTCGCCGAGGAACCGGGAACGGGCGGCCTCAAGCCCTATGTCATGGTGCGCGCCGGTCTCGAGGCGCTGGTCAGCCGGGCGCTGTTCTATGATCTCGCCGCGGTGGGCGTGGTGGAGGAGGGCTGGTTCGGCATCTGGTCGTCCGGCCGCTTCTACCCGATGCAGAGGGCCGCCGAGATCGGGCTCGCCTCGTGAGCGGCATCGACGAGGCGGCCTTCCGGGTGCTGGCCTCCCGGCGGCTTCATGCCGTGGCACCAACCCTGCCCGCCTTCAGCGACGACGACCTGAACCCCACGGCGCGCATGATCCCCGAGAACGAGGACCCGAAGCCGGCCGCCGTACTGGTGCCGCTGGTGCCCCGCGATGGGGGCCTGCACATGCTGCTGACGGAGCGCCAGCCGCACCTTCGCCGCCATGCCGGGCAGATCGCCTTTCCCGGCGGGCGCATCGACGATGGCGACGCCGACGCGGTCGCCGCCGCACTGCGCGAGACGGAAGAGGAGACCGGCATCTCGCCTGGTTTCATCGAGCCTATCGGTTTCCTCGACAGCTATCTCACCTCGACCAACTATCGCGTGGTGCCGGTGGTGGCACTGCTGCGGCCCGGCTTCACGGTGGTCCCGCAGGCGGCCGAGGTGAAGGATGTCTTCGAAGTGCCACTCGCCTTCCTCATGAATCCCGCGCATCATGAGCGCCATTCGCGCGACTGGCAGGGCCATACGCGTTATTACTATGCCATGCCCTGGCAGGGGCGCTACATCTGGGGCGCGACTGCTGGCATTATCCGCAACCTCTATCGCCTGATGTATGAGAGCCAATGAACGAGCTTCCCTCCCTTGGCGCTGAAGCCTGGCTCACCGAGCCAGCGCTGCAGCGCCTGTTCGCGGTCTTGGCTGCGGCAGGCGGTGAGGGGCGCGTGGCGGGCGGGGCGGTGCGCAATGCGCTGCTGGGCGAAAAGGTGACGGAGGTCGATGTCGCCACCACGCTGTCGCCCGAACAGGTGACGGAAGCCTGCAGCGCCGCGGGCATGGGCGTACATCCCACCGGCATAGACCACGGCACCGTTACGGTGGTGGTCGATCGCCATCCCTTCGAGGTGACGACGTTGCGCCATGATGTCGAGACCGACGGCCGCCGGGCCAAGGTGAAGTTCACCGACGACTGGCAGGCCGATGCCCAGCGCCGCGACTTCACCCTGAACGCGCTTTTTTGCGATGCGCGCGGCACGATCTACGACTTCGTCAACGGCCTGCCGGACATCGAGGGCCGCCGCGTCATCTTCGTCGGCGACCCTGCTCAGCGCATCGCCGAGGATTACCTGCGCATCCTGCGCTTCTTCCGCTTTCATGCGCGCTATGGCCATGGTGCACCCGATGCAGCGGGGCTTGCTGCCTGCACCCGCCTCAAGGCGGGGCTCGACGGGCTCTCGGCGGAGCGCATCCGGCAGGAAATGTTCAAGCTCATGGCGGCACCCGGTGCGGTCTCGACGCTGAGGCTGATGGCGGACAAGGGCGTCCTGCGGCATCTTCTTCCGTGTACGGAGGAGTGGCGCGTGCTGGAGCGCCTGCCGCCAGACCCGCTGCTGCGCCTTTCAGTGCTGGCACGGGACCCGCTCGCCATGCCGGAGCGCTGGCGGCTGTCGAACCACGAGGCGCGCCGGCTGGAGGACATCGCCTCGCTCATGCCGCCCACACCCGCCCTGAGGCCGAAAGAGCAGCGCGCCGTGCTCTACCAGCAGGGGGCGGACGCCTGGCGCGACCTGGTGCACATCGCCTGGGCGCGCTCGGATGCGCCGCTGGACGATGCAGGCTGGCGTGACCTGCTGGAACTGCCTGATCGCTGGCCCATTCCCCGCCTCCCCGTGGCGGGGCGCGATCTTCTTGCCGCCGGCATGAGCCCCGGGCCCGAAATTGGCGTAATGCTGACGAGGCTGGAGGACTGGTGGGTCGCCTCCGACTTCCAGCCGACCCGCGACGAGCTGCTGAAACGACTGACATAAAGGGACGTGACATGGCCGAGATTCTGGTGATGAAGAGCAAGGGCAAGCATGCGCCTGAGCCCGAGAAGGGCAAGCCCGATGCCGAAAAGCTGATCAAGGGCAAGTACCGCACCAGGACGTGGAACCACTTCACCGGCGAGGATGACCGGCTCTATTGCGGCATCTGGGAGTCGACACCGGGCAAGGTGAAGGTCGACTATTCCGAATGGGAGTTCTGCCACTTCATCGAGGGCAAGGCGATCCTCACCAACGAGGAGGGCAAGTCCTGGACCTTGAAGAAGGGCGATGCCTTCATCATCCCGGCCGGCTTCAAGGGCACATGGGAGACCGTGAAGAAGGTGAAGAAGCACTACGTCATTCTCATGCCGAAGCCGTCGGCATGAAGAAGTCAGTTCTCGTCACCGGTTCTGCCAAGCGCATCGGGCGCAGGCTGGCGCTCGATTTCGCCGAGGACGGCTGGGACGTCGCCGTCCATTGTAACAGCTCGATCGCGGAGGCCGAGGAAGTGGCGGGCTTCATCCGCAACATGGGCCGCAACACGGTGATCGTGCGGGGCAACCTCTCGGATGCAGACGTGCCGGACCGGCTGATCGATGAAGCCTCTGCGGCTTTGGGCGGCCTCACCTGCCTCATCAACAATGCCTCGCTGTTCGAGCCGGACGAGGTCGGCACCATCACCAAGGCGAGTTGGGCGGAGCACCTCGATACGAACCTTCGAGCCCCCGTGTTTCTCTCTCAGGCCTTTGCACGGCAATTGCCGGAGGGCGTGGAGGGCAACGTCATATCGATCATCGACCAGCGCGTCTGGAAGCTGAACCCGAAGTTCTTCTCCTACACGACCTCCAAATCAGGGCTGTGGACCGCCACGCGCACGCTGGCCCAGGCGCTTGCGCCCCATATCCGTGTCAATGCCATCGGTCCTGGTCCCGCCTTGCCGTCTGCCCGCATGGATCAGGCGGAGTTCGACAAGCAGGCGAAATTGACGCTTCTGGGCCGCGGCACGTCGCCGGAGGAGATTTCCGCCGCCGTCAAATTCATATTGTCACAGCCGTCGCTGACGGGGCAGATGATCGCGCTGGACGGTGGGCAGCATCTGGTCTGGCAGACGCCGGACGTCGTCGAGGTGAATGAATGAAGAAGCCGATGATCAGCCATCACGTGGCAAGCGCCTCCGCTGGCCTTCGCCACGTCTTCGTCCGCGACCTCGACCTGATGGCGCTGATCGGCATCTATGAGCATGAGAAGACCGACCCGCAGCGCATCATCGTCAATATCGATCTGTCCGTACAGGAGGGTGAGGGTCCTCAGGACGACGACATCGGCCATGTCGTGTCCTACGAGATCGTGGTGAAGAAGGTGGAGCAGATCATCGCCGAGGGCCACATCAACCTGGTTGAGACGCTGTGCGAGAAGATCGCCGCCGCCTGCCTGCGCGACAAGCGCGTCGTGGCGGCACGGGTGCGCGTGGAGAAGCCGGACATCATCAAGAATGCCCGCAGCGTGGGCGTGGAGATCGAGCGCCAGCGCTGATTCCAGCGGAAAAGGCCGTGGCGCCTGCCTTTACTGGGCTCAGTCCTGCGAAACGCCGGCCTTTGCAAGACAGGTTGCCGCCCGCAGGCGCGTCCCGGCCCACGATAACCGACAGTTGAAAATGCATGTTGAGCGTGCTCTTTGGTGGATGAGCAGTAGCAAGGGAGGAGATTGCGATGTTCAGGGCTCGTTTCGTCATGCTCGCGGCGCTTGCCGCCGGCCTGATCGGTTTCCAGACATCCGGGGCATCAGCTTTCCCGGGCCAGATCAACCCCGGCATCCAGGACGCGGCAGCGGCACAGCCGATCGTGAATGTTCGCACATCCGGCGGCCGCGGCGGCTATCATGGCGGCCACTACAACCGGCCGGTCTATCGTCATGGGTATCACCCGCGTTACCGTCCGGGCTATTATAATGGCTATCGCGGTCCGCGCTGCCGCTCGTGGAGCAACTCCTGCCGCTTCTATTATGGTGGCTGGTACTACAATAGCCCGTGGTGGACGGTTCCGGTGATCGGCGCCGGCGTCGTGGCGCTCGCCAACGGCAGCGGAAACGGCAACCGCCACAAGGCGTGGTGCGAGGGCCGCTACAAGACCTACAACCCCAAGACCAACACCTATGTTGCCTCGAATGGCAAGCGCAAGCAGTGCAACAGCCCCTATGATTGAGCCTCAGGACGGAGCCTGACCCCGTCAGCCGGCGTCCTGCAGGGCGCCGGTTTTTCATTGCGGCGGGGTTCCGCCTTCCCCATCTGTGGGCGAGGGATGTAAGAGAACCCGATGACTTCCGAACCCGCCCAGGCGCCCGACGAGTCGCCCGTTCCCGACGCAAGGGGAGCGGACCTCATCCGGGACTTCGTCACCCGGCTTCCGGCCAAGCCCGGCGTCTATCGCATGTATGACGCCAAGGGCGACGTCATCTATGTCGGCAAGGCGCGCAACCTGAAGAACCGCGTGTCGAACTATACCCGCGCCTGGGGCCACACGGCGCGGATCGCCACCATGATCTCGCTCACCGCGAACATGGAATTCGTCACCACCGCAACGGAGGCCGAGGCGCTCCTCCTCGAGGCCAACCTCATCAAGAAGCTGAAGCCGCGCTTCAACGTCATCCTCCGCGACGACAAGTCCTTCCCCTATATCCTCATTGCCAGGGACCATGGCGTGGCGCAGCTGGTGAAGCACCGCGGTGCCCGCAACCGCAAGGGCAGCTATTTCGGGCCCTTCGCCTCGGCAGGTGCGGTGAACCGCGCCATCAACACGCTGCAGAAGGCGTTCCTCCTGCGCACCTGCGCCGACAGCGTCTATGCGAACCGCACGCGCCCCTGCCTGCTCTATCAGATCAAGCGCTGTGCAGCTCCGTGCGTGAACTACATCGAACCGGAGGCCTATGGCGAGCTCGCGAAGGAGGCCGAGGCCTTCCTCAACGGCAAGAGCCAGACGGTGAAGGCCGAACTCGCGAAGCAGATGGAGGAGGCGGCCGAGGCCCTCGATTTCGAGCGTGCAGCGAGCTACCGCGACCGCATCCAGGCCATGAGCTTCGTCACGCAGACGCAAGGCATCAACCCGCAAGGGGTGGAGGAGGCGGATGTGTTCGGCCTCGCGCAGGAGGGCGGCCAAACCTGCATCCAGGTGTTCTTCTTCCGCTCCTTCCAGAACTGGGGCAACCGCGCCTATTACCCGAAGGCCGACAAGAGCCACGATGCCGCGGAGATCATGGCCTCGTTCCTCGCCCAGTTCTATGACGACAAGCCGATCCCCGGCCTCGTGCTGCTCTCCCATGACATCGAGGAGCGCGAGCTCCTCGAGGAGGCGCTCTCCACCCATGCCGGACGCAAGGTCGAGGTGGCGGTGCCGCAGCGGGGCGAAAAGAAGACCCTCGTCGAACATGCCGTCACGAACGCGCGCGAGGCGCTGGGCCGCAAGATGGCCGAGACCTCGTCGCAGGCGAAGCTGTTGGAGGGCGTGCAGCGCGTCTTCGACCTCCCCGAGGTGCCGCGCCGCATCGAGGTTTACGACAACTCCCACATCCAGGGTTCGAACCCGGTGGGTGGCATGATCGTGGCGGGCCCGGACGGCTTCATCAAGTCGCAATACCGCAAATTCAACATCCGATCCGACGAGATCGGCTCGGACGATTTCGCCATGATGCGCGAGGTGCTCACCCGCCGCTTCAGCAGGCTCCTTAAGGAGGAGGGGGAGGAGCGGGGAGCGGAACAGGCCAAGGACGTGCAGGCCTGGCCGGACCTTGTGCTGATCGACGGCGGCCAGGGCCAGCTTTCCGCCGCCAAGGCCGTGCTGGACGAGCTGGGCCTGTCGGACCTGCCCGTGGCGGGCGTCGCCAAGGGGCCGGACCGGGATGCCGGCCGCGAGCATTTCTACGTGCCGGGCCGGGCGTCCTTCATGCTCGAGGCGAGGGACCCCGTGCTCTATTACATCCAGCGCCTGCGTGACGAGGCGCATCGTTTTGCCATCGGCTCGCACCGGGCGCGGCGGTCGAAAGCCATCGGGGTCAACCCGCTGGACGAGGTTCCGGGCATCGGGCCCCTGCGCAAGAAAGCCTTGCTGCAGGCCTTCGGTTCGGCCAAAGCAGTGTCACGCGCCAGCGTCACCGACCTGGCCGCCGTGGAAGGCGTCAGCCACGCCCTTGCGCAGGCTATTTACGACCACTTCCACGACAGTGCAGAATGAAGGCGTCATGAATCAGGCGGATACAGGCAAGACCGTGGCTTATTCGAAGGTGTGGAACCTGCCGAACATTCTCACCTATGGCCGCATCGCGGCGGTGCCGGTGGTTGCGGGCCTTCTCCTGTGGGGCGGCAACAACGCCCGCTGGGCGGCGCTCGCAATCTATGTGCTGGCCGCCATCAGCGACTTCTTCGACGGCTATCTGGCGCGCCGCTGGAAGCAGCAGTCCTCGCTCGGCCGCATGCTGGACCCGATCGCCGACAAGGTGCTGGTCGCGGTGGTGCTGCTCGTGCTCTGTGCTGACGGCATCCTGCAGGGCGGGCACATCTGGGCCGCCATCATCATCCTGTCGCGCGAGGTGCTGGTCTCGGGGCTTCGCGAATACCTGGGCGAGCTGCAGGTCTCGGTGCCGGTCACAAAGATCGCCAAGTGGAAGACCGCCGTCCAGATGGTGGCCATCGGCTTCCTCATCGCGGGACCCGCGGGCGACACGGTTCTTCCCTATACCACTCAGGCCGGCATCGCCATGCTGTGGATCGCAGCGGCGCTCACGCTCTACACCGGCTATGACTATTTCCGCGCCGGCATCCGCCACGTCGTCGACTGATGAAGATCCTCTATTTCGCCCGCATCCGGCAGATTGCCGGCAAGAGTTCGGAGGAGGTGGAGGTGCCCGCGTCCGTCGCCACCGTGTCTGATCTCATCGAACACCTGAGCGCGCGCGATGAGGCTGTCGCCGCGGCCCTCGCCGATCGCCGTACGCTGCGCGCCGCAGTGGACCAGAACCACGTGGCGCTCGATGCCGCGATCGCGGGCGCGCGCGAGGTGGCCTTCTTCCCGCCCGTCACGGGCGGCTGATGCGCCTCAACGTCTATCTCCAGAAGGCGGGTGCGGGCTCGCGCCGCGAGGCGGAGCGGCTGGTGGCCGATGGCCGCGTCACGGTGAATGGTATCAAGGCGACGCCCACGACACCGGTGGAGGAGGGCGACACCGTCCTCATCGATGGGCGGCTCGTTGCACCTGAAACCAAGCCGCTGCCGCGCCTCTTTCTCCTTCACAAGCCGATCGACGTGCTCGTCACCCATCGCGATCACAAGAACCGCAAGACAATCTTCGACCTGCCTGCGCTGAACCCGCCACTCTGGACCAATCAGCATCCGCGCGTGATGAATGTCGGCAGGCTCGACGTGAACAGCGAAGGCCTTCTGGTGCTGTCCTCTGATGGACCCCTGGCGCAGGCCATGATGAGCCCCGACAATGCGCTCTCCAGGCTCTATCGTGTGCGGGTGCGCGGCCAGCTCACACGAGAGAATATCGACGCCATCGCCCAGGGAATAACCATTGATGAGGTCGAGTATCGCGGTGCCGAATTCGTCGAGGAGTATGGCCAGGAGGGCCGCGCCAACCGCTGGTATCGCTGCGTGCTGACCGAGGGAAAGAACCGCGAGATCCGCAAGCTCTTCGACTATTTCGGCTGTGTGGTGAACCGCCTCGTCCGGTTGCAGTACGGCCCCTTCACGCTCGGCGACATGCAACCCGGCGACCTGCGAGAGGTGCCGGCGGCGCAGGTGCAAGCCTTGATGCAGGAACTCGAAAGGAAGGGCGCGAAGCTCTAGCTTCGGTCACTTGCTTTCACTTTTCTTCGCTTCGGCCGCTGCATCTCTTTCGCCGGACACCATACGCTATGCCAAAGACGAACCCGGCTGAGGTGAACCTGAAATGAAACCAGGCGGCGTGGCCCTCAATACAGCCTTCCGCCATTCGGCACCGGCCGCTCCACGGCAACCAGCACCACGTCGCCATCGCCGTCGGGGAAACCCAGGGTGAGCACCTCCGACATGAACTTGCCGATCTGGCGCGGCGGAAAATTGACCACCGCGGCCACCTGGCGGCCCATCAGCGTCTCGGGCGTGTAGTACTTCGTCACCTGGGCGGAGGTTTTCTTCACCCCGATTTCAGGCCCGAAGTCGATCCGCAGCTTGAACGCGGGCTTGCGCGCCTCGGGGAAGGCCTCGACCGCGATGATGGTGCCAACCCGGATGTCCACCTTCTGGAAGTCGTCGTAGGTGATCGTCATCGGATCCTCAGCTTGCCAGCTCGCGCGAGCGCCGCAGGGCTGCGGCCACCGCTTTTTCGAACAAGGGCTTCATGCCGGTGTCCTCGGCCATCAGCACCTGCAGCGCCTCATAGGTGGTGCCCTTGGGCGAGGTCACGTTCTGGCGCAGCACGCCCGCATCGGTGCCGGACTGGCGCATCAGCTCGCCTGCGCCCGCGACCGTGGCCCGCGCCAGCTGGGTGGCGAGTTCCTTCGGCAGCCCGATCTTCTCGCCCGCCGCCGCCAGGCATTCGGTGAGAAAGAACACATAGGCCGGCCCCGACCCCGACACCGCCGTCACCATGTCGATCATCGCCTCGTTCTCGACGGTGACGACCTCACCCACCGATTCGAGCAGGGTGCGGGCCAGCGCCAGCTGGGCGGGGGTGACGTTGGCGTTGGATGCCATGGCCGTGATGCCACGGCCCACCGCGGCCGGCGTGTTGGGGATGGTGCGGATCACAGCGGCATTGGCGCCGAAGTGTCGCTCATAGGAGGCGATGGTCTTGCCCGCGGCGACGGTCAGCACCAGCGGCTTCGAAGCCTTGAGTGGGGCTATTCGCGGCAGCACCTCTTCCATCATCTGCGGCTTGACCGCGATGATGACGACCTCGGCATCGGTGATGCTCGCCACCTCCGGGTTCAGCCGGATGTCGTGCCGCGTGATCAGCTCCCTCATCTCTGGAGGGGGAGAGGGGTCCATGGCCACGATGCGCGCTGGATCCGCCCCGCCGGCGAGCCAGCCTTCCAGCATGGCGCCGCCCATCTTGCCGGCCCCCACCAGCACCAGCGTTCCGGCGAGCTTCACCATCAGGCTTCACCCCAGGTATCGATCATTGCGGCCTCCAGTGCCTGCTCCGCCGACTGGCCCGCCCAGACCACAAACTGCACGGCGGGGAAATAGCGCTCGCAGGTGTCCACCGCAAAGCGGATCAGCGCCTCGCACTGGGCGTCATTTGCTTCGGCATTGCCGGAAAGCAGCAGATTGTTGCGGAAGATGAGACTGCCGTCTGAGTGCCAAAGGTCGAAGTGGCCGACAAGCAACTGCTCGTTGATGCGGGCGAGCAGCCTCGTCACCTCGTCGCGGCGGGTGGCGGGCACCTTCATCTCGAGGCTCACCGCTACATGCAGGATCTCGAATTCGTCGCGCCAGTTGAGCGAGATCGTCATGTCGCTCCAGCCGCCCGACACTTCCATCGTCACTTCGCGGGCATCGGTGCGCGAGAAGGCCCAGTCATAGGCCTCGGCGATGCGTTCCACCCGGTCGAGCGGATTGCTGAGCTCTTCGTCGCGTTCAAGGGCCTCGAGGGCCATCGTCATTCCTCCGCTGGCTGACGAATCATCCGCCGAGCCATGGAAGGAAAACTGCCCAACACATTGAGTCGCATCAAGAGTCGGGGAGCAGGCGGAGGTGATTCCTCCACAGGGTAATGACTTTTTTCCGCAGCGGCGTCAGATCGGCTGCCCGCCCTCGAGACAGCGCCCGTTCAATCGGCGCGCGAGTCGGACGCGCCGCTGGTGCCGAGCTTCGCCTCCAGCGCCGCAAGGCGCGCATGCAGCGCCTCATTTTCCTCGCGGGCCCGGGCTGCCATGGCCTTCACGGCCTCGAACTCCTCGCGCTTCACAAGTTCCATGCTGTTGAGCACGCGTTCCATCTGCGACTGGACGAGCGTGTCCACCTCGCGGCGCACGCCCTGGGCCGCGCCCGCCGCATTGGTCATCAGCTTTGCCAGTTCGTCGAAGAAGCGGGTCTGCGTGGTGGTCATGGCGGTATTCCTCTCTAGGAGCCCTAGCTATGGGGTTTGGCCCCCGAGTTCAAGATGCGGCGTCGCCGCGCCCTCGGGTCGGCTTGACGGGGCCGGGCCCAGCGCCCAGTGTCCGCCGCCATGAATCTGCCCGTCACCTTCGCCGCCATTCCCTTCCCGAACGTCGACCCCGTCATCGTCCAGTTGGGCCCCTTCGCGGTGCGCTGGTATGCGGTGGCCTATATCGTCGGGCTGGTCTTCGCTTCCTGGTACATGAAGCGGCTGGTGTCGAACCCCCGGCTGTGGGGCGGCCGGAAGCCCTCCATGACGGTCCAGCAGGTCGACGACTTCTTCATCTGGTCCGTTGTCGGCGTGGTTCTGGGCGGGCGGCTCGGCTATGTGCTGTTCTACAAGCCCCTGTTTTACCTCGCCCACCCGCTCGAGATCGTGAAGATGTGGGATGGCGGCATGTCCTTCCATGGGGGCTTTCTCGGCGTGGTCGTGGCCTGCCTGCTTTATGGCCGGTCGATCGGCTGCAGCCTCGACCGCATGCTGGATCTAGGGGCCGCCTCGGTGCCGGTCGGGCTGGGGCTGGGCCGGCTGGCCAATTTCATCAACGGCGAGCTTTGGGGTCGCCCCACGGAGGTGGCCTGGGGCATCGTCTTCCCCCATGACCAGTTGCAGGTCCCCCGCCACCCCAGCCAGCTCTATGAGGCGGTGCTCGAGGGGCTCGTCCTGTTCCTCGCTGTTCGGATTGCCACCCATCATTATGGTGCGCTGCAGCATCCGGGGCGGGCATCCGGTATTTTCGCGCTGGTCTATGGCCTGTCCCGCATTTTCGCGGAGTGCTTCCGCGAGCCCGACGCCTTCCTCGGCTATTTCGGCGGCTTCCTCACCATGGGTATGATCCTGTCGCTTCCCCTCTGCGCGGTCGGCGTCTGGCTGCTCCTCCGGTCCCGCCATGAACCCGCTTGAAACCTTCCTCACCGACCTGATCGCCGCCGAGGGCCCGCTCCGGATCGACCGCTACATGGGGCTCTGCCTCGGCCACCCGCGCCATGGCTATTACATCACGCGTGATCCGCTGGGCGACCGGGGGGACTTCATCACGGCACCAGAGGTGTCCCAGGTCTTCGGCGAGCTCATCGGTGTCTGGGCGGTGGGCGTCTGGGGTGCCATGGGGCAGCCGGACAGCTTCAACCTCGTCGAACTCGGCCCGGGCCGCGGCACGTTGATGGCCGACGTGCTGCGCACAGTGCGCAAGGCGGCCCCCGCCTTCGCCGCGGCGGCCAGCGTGCATCTCGTCGAGACCAGCCCGGTGCTGCGCCAGAGGCAACGCGCGGCCCTGGGCGAGGGGGCCAGCTGGCATGACCGGCTGGAGGACGTGCCGCAGGGTCCAATGATCCTCATCGCCAACGAGTTCCTCGATGCCATTCCCATTCGCCAGTTCGAGCGCCGCGACGGCGTGTGGCGCGAGCGGGTGGTGGGGCTTACAGATGGCAGGCTCTCAATCGGCGTGGGCGGCATCGTGCCGGGCAGCATGGGCAAGGATGGCGATGTCATGGAATTCGCGCCCGCGCGCGACGAGATCGGCCGCCACATCGGCCAGCGCCTTGCCGCGCATCAGGGGGCCGTTCTCATCATCGACTACGGTCACCTCCACACCGCCGCGGGCGACACGCTGCAGGCGATGCGCGCCCATCGGTTTGTGCCCATTACCGAAACGCCGGGCGAGGCCGACCTCACTTCGCACGTCGATTTCGAGAAGCTGGCCCATGCCCTGGGCGAAGGCGGTGCCACGGCGCACCGCGCCATGACGCAGCGCGACTTCCTACTTGCCATGGGGCTCGAGCAGCGCTTTGCCCAGCTTGCCGGCAAGGCCGATGCCGCAACCCGCGCCGTCCTGCAGCGCCAGATGGCGCGGCTTGCGGATGAAGCGCAAATGGGTAACCTGTTCAAGCTGCTCTGCGCCACTTCGCCGGGCATGCCCACGCCCTATCCCTTCGGATGACGCATGATCGCTTCTGACGCACTTGCTTTCGACGGTATCTCCCACGGGTTCTTCACCCGCGAGGGTGGCCATTCCACGGGCCTCTTCTCATCGCTCAACTGCGGCATGGGCTCGGGTGACGACAAGGCAAGCGTCATGCGCAATCGCGCGGTGGTGGCGGGCCGGCTCGGTGTCGCGCCGGAATGCTTGCTCTCCGCCTGGCAGGTCCACAGCCCCGACGTTGCGGTCGTCTCCGGCCCCTGGCAGGGGGAGGAGCGCCCGCGGGTCGATGCGCTGGTGACCAGGACGCCGGGCTTAGGCCTCGGCGTGCTCACCGCCGACTGTGGTCCGGTCTTGTTTGCCGATCCTGCCGCGAAGGTGATCGGCGCGGCGCATGCCGGCTGGAAAGGTGCACTCACCGGTGTCACTGCGCGAACGCTCGACGTCATGGAAGAGCAGGGCGCCGACCGCCGGAACATCACTGCGGTGATCGGCCCGATGATTTCGAAGGCCGCCTATGAAGTGGGCCCCGAATTTCCGGGCCGCTTCATCGAGACAGATGCCGCCAACGCCCGCTGGTTCACGCCGTCATCGCGCGCCGGGCACTACATGTTCGATCTTCCCGGCTATCTGGAGGACCGCCTGCGCCGCGAGGGTGTCGGCATCGTCGTCAACCTGTCGCTCTGCACCTTCAGTGACGAGCAGCGCTTCTTCAGCTATCGCCGCGCCACCCATCGCAACGAAAACGACTATGGCCGTCTCATCTCGGCCATTGCACTCACCTAGGGACGGACCATGGGACTCCATTTCGAACGCAACGAATACGACCGCCGCATCAAGGCGACCATCGCCGCCATGCAGAAGCAGGGCCTCGATGGCTTGCTGATGTTCCAGCAGGAGTCGATGTACTATCTCACGGGTTACGACACCTTCGGCTTCTGCTTCTTCCAGTGCCTTTACCTCGGTGCGGATGGCAAGCTCGCGCTGCTCACCCGCTCGGCCGACCTGCGCCAGGCGCAGCACACCTCGATCATCGGCGACATCCGCATCTGGACCGATGCGGCCGGTGCCAAGCCCGCCACACAGCTCCGCGACATGCTGCAGAGCCTCGGTGCCAAGGGCAAGCGGCTCGGCGTCGAGAACCAGTCCTACGGCCTGACCCACGCCAACGGCAAGCAGGTCGATGCCGCCCTCGACGGCTTCGCGAAGCTCAGCGATGCGAGTGACCTCGTGAACATGATCCGCGTGGTGAAGTCGCCTGCCGAGCTTCGTTACGTTCGCAAGGCGGGCGAACTCGGTGACGCGGCGCTGAAGGCCGCAGTGCGCAAGACCAAGGCCGGTGCGGACGAGGGCGAGATCCTCGCCGCGCAGCAGGCTGCCGTCTTCGCCGGCGGTGGCGATTACCCGGCCAACGAGTTCATCATCGGCTCCGGCAAGGACGCACTTCTCTGCCGCTACAAGTCCGGCCGCCGTAAGCTGTCAAAGAAGGACCAGCTGACCCTCGAATGGGCCGGTGTCTACCGCCACTATCATGCTGCCTTCATGCGTACCCTCATCATCGGCAAGCCGTCGAAGCAGCACCTTGCCATGGACGAAGCCTGCCGCGAGGCGCTGGGGGCGGTCGAGGAGCAGCTGGTTCCGGGCCGCACGGCTGGCGACGTTTTCGCCGCCCATGCCGCGGTGATGGACGCGCACGGCATGAAGAACCACCGGCTCAATGCCTGCGGCTATTCGCTGGGCGCGAAGTTTACCCCCTCCTGGATGGATAGCCCCATGTTCTACAAGGACAATCCGGTGGTGATACGACCCGGCATGGTGTTCTTCGCCCACATGATCCTGATGAATTCCGAGGCAGGGGCGGCCTATTGCCTCGGCCGCACCTATATCATTGGGGAAAAGCGGCCGGAGCCGGTATCGAAGGCGCCGCTGGGGATGATAATTCGGTAGGCCATGGCAGCATCGGGCGCGATCCGCGGGGGTGACTGGGGCCGGGGCTTTATGGCCACGGTACTTGCACTTGCGCTTGTGCTGTTGCTCAGCGGTTGCTCAGCAGGATCGCTGCTGAGCGAGTCCGGTTCCACGCCCGGTGCCGGCCCTAAGGGCAAGACCGTTCCGCCCATCGCCTTCCAGCAGATCTCCGGCATTCCCCCGGGCAAGCTCTCGACGCTGAAACAGTCACTCGCGAGTGCGGGCGGCCAGCATGACATTGGTTTTGTCGAGGGCAGCTTCCAGTCGGGCGTCTTCAGCCTCGGCGGCTCGATTCGTGCCATGCCGGGCAATGCCGGTGTGCGGGTCGTCTATGAATGGCAATTCCGCGATGCCGACGGCGTGCTGATCGATACGCTGAGCGGCGAGGACAATGCCGGCGTCTATGCCGGCGCTGATCCCTGGGGCGCTGTCACGCCCGAAGTGCTGGACCGCGTGGCCCGCCGCACGGCGGACATGATGGCCCAGAAGCTCGCCGCCATGGGTTATGCGGCGCGCCTCACCCAACTCACCTCGCCACCGCCGGAACTCTTCGCGAGGGCCGGTGCGGATGCTGGACGCCAGATCGATTTCGAGACGGTTCATGGCCCCGGCCTTGCCGAGATCGGCACAACGCAGCTCGCTCATGCCGACCAGGTGGTCGAACACGAGGAGATCGCGCCCTGGGTCGCCGCGGTGTCCCCTATTCCGGGCGAGCAGTTGATGCCGCAGGTCACCGTGTCGGATGATGGCCGCGCTGCCGAGCCCCCCGCCACCGATGACACCGGCGCGCCGGTCTTGGCTTCCGCCGAAACCGATCCGGGCGAGGCGCCTGCCAAGAAGCCGGTGAAACAGGCCACTGCCGTTCCCGCCACGGCGAAGGCCGACCAGCAGCCGATCCGGGCCGTCGCGGTTCTGCCGGTGAAGGGATCGCCGGGGCCGGGGGATGCCGAACTGACATCGGCCATGCGCAAGACGCTGTCCGAAGCCGGCTGGCCGGTGGTGAGCAAGCCGCAGGCGGATGCCCTCACCATCGAGGGCCGGGTCAAGCTCTCCGGCAAGGATGCGAAGACGCAGTCTGTGGCGCTCCGCTGGCTGGTGAAGACGCCCGACGGCAAGGTGCTGGGCGACGTGAAGCAGGCGAACGACGTGCCGACGGGGTCTCTGGACGCGGGCTGGGGCGGAGCTGCGACCGCCGTTGCGGAAGCCGCCGCGACCGGCATCTTCGATGTGGTCAAGCGTTACCGCTGAGGCCCGGTTATCCCCATAAGCGGGCGCTATGGTTGCATGAGCGAAATGCCTCTTTGCATGGCGTCACGCGGTTGTTATAGAGCCTCGCAACCGGGGCGGATCAGGGGATTTCGGGCATGATGAAGATCGTGGCAGGCAACAGCAACCGGCCACTCGCCGAGGGCATATGTTCCTACCTGAACACGCCCATGACCAAGGCAGTGGTCAAGCGGTTCAACGACATGGAAGTCTTCGTCGAGATTCAGGAGAATGTCCGCGGCCAGGACATGTTCGTGGTGCAATCGACCTCCTTCCCCGCCAACGACCACCTGATGGAACTGTTGATCATCATCGATGCGCTGAAGCGGTCGTCCGCAAAGCGCGTGACCGCTGTGATCCCGTATTTTGGTTATGCCCGGCAGGACCGCAAGCCAGGTCCGCGCACCCCGATCTCAGCCAAGCTCGTGGCGAACCTCATCACCCGTGCGGGAGCTGACCGCGTGCTGACCATGGATCTGCACGCTGGCCAGATCCAGGGCTTCTTCGACATCCCGACAGACAATCTCTTCGCCGGCCCCGTCATGGTGCGCGACATCAAGAGCCACCTCGATGTCGCGAATACCGTCGTCGTCTCGCCCGACGTGGGCGGCGTGGTGCGCGCCCGGGCGCTGGCCAAGCGCCTCGACACGCCGCTCGCTATCGTCGACAAGCGCCGCGAGCGCGCGGGTGAGTCGGAAGTGATGAACATTATCGGCGACGTTAAGGGCAAGTCCTGCATCCTCATTGACGATATCGTCGACTCGGGCGGTACGCTGGTCAACGCTGCGGAGGCGCTGCTGGCCCAGGGTGCAAAGGACGTGACGGCCTACATCACCCATGGTGTGCTCTCGGGCGGAGCCGTCTCGCGCATCACCAATTCGAAGCTCAAGGAACTTGTGATCACCGACTCGATCCAGCCGACCGAGGCCGTGAAGGTCGCGAGGAACATCCGGACGATCCCCATCGCGCCGCTGATCGGCGAGGCCATAGGCCGCACCAACCGCGAAGAGAGCGTGTCGAGCCTGTTCGAATAAGGCGCGGCGCCAGTTCTCTCGTCTCACCTTGGCCGGGCTCGACCCGGCCATCCTTTCTTGGTGGCGGGGAAAAGGATGCCCGGGTCGAG